>NZ_BAKG01000041.1 GCF_000614065.1 Prevotella dentasini JCM 15908
CAACAACCCTCTCCGACAAGTCGGACTACACAGACCTGTTGTGATTTGCTTGAAAATTCGTACCTTTGCGGTAGCAACAACAACAAATATAACGTCAGTATAAGTGATTTGGCGTTGTGATTTGCTTGAAAATTCGTACCTTTGCGGTAGCAACAACAACAAAGTATCGAAAGATTCAGACAGGGGCTTCGTTGTGATTTGCTTGAAAATTCGTACCTTTGCGGTAGCAACAACAACGTGAGTCGCGCCATCGTAGATACGCTTGTGGTTGTGATTTGCTTGAAAATTCGTACCTTTGCGGTAGCAACAACAACCTTCCACTTCATATAAGCATATTCCTGCCTGTTGTGATTTGCTTGAAAATTCGTACCTTTGCGGTAGCAACAACAACACGGGCGCGTAGACTTTGTCAACGGATTCGTTGTGATTTGCTTGAAAATTCGTACCTTTGCGGTAGCAACAACAACTTCAGAATTAAATGAGGATATAGCTTTACTGTTGTG
>NZ_BAKG01000040.1 GCF_000614065.1 Prevotella dentasini JCM 15908
AACTATTCTTTTGTTATGGGGGAATGGATTACATATAGGAATGGTTCAGAGACTTGGATAAACGGAAGATATGACGGAGTTGTTAGTCCCGCTCCTGGAACTAAAAATTTTGATTATGAGTGGTCGCCTTTTTAGTCTGAATCTTAAAAGATTCGTTAAGATAATTGCAGTATGCTTTCTTATTGCTTTATTGTATTTAGTAATAATGCCTTTTTGCGGCTTTTACCAGATTCATGATGAATATGACAAATATGATAGTGAAAAAATGCTTTCCATGCGGATTTCTGATTACATTTATACCAGTCGCTTTTACAAAGGTAAACAAATGTATTTCCCAAAATCAGCAACTTTTTACAAAGGCAGATATATAGGGAAAAATGATATAACAATAAAGTTCAACTCTGACAATTCTATCTTGTTAAAATTTGGCAAAGAAGTAAAATTACAAATCAAGGATGTTGTTTTAACAAAAAAGATCATAGATTTGCCTGTTATGAACCTGTCAGAACATACTCCTTACTATTCTGCATTTAGATTCAATAGTACAAAGGGAAACTATACCATTATATATTGGCAGGGCAATATTAAAAAACAAGAATTAAGAGATACTGGTGTAGAGATACATTTCAATGGTTACTATATTTATTCTGGTCATAACAATTTTTTTGATTGGTAGTAATAGTCAAA
>NZ_BAKG01000039.1 GCF_000614065.1 Prevotella dentasini JCM 15908
CAGAGACAGCGGGTACAAGAAAAAGAGCCGAACCGGCGAGGATGCCCCCGACGCCGCGGCCACGGGCCGCGGACAGGCAACCGCTCCAGAAAGGAGGTGTTCCAGCCGCACCTTCCGGTACGGCTACCTTGTTACGACTTAGCCCCAATCACCAGTCTTGCCCTAGGCCGATCCTTGCGGTCACGGACTTCAGGCACCCCCGGCTTTCATGGCTTGACGGGCGGTGTGTACAAGGCCCGGGAACGTATTCACCGCGCCATGGCTGATGCGCGATTACTAGCGAATCCAGCTTCGTGGGGTCGGGTTGCAGACCCCAGTCCGAACTGGGACCGGCTTTCAAGATTCGATGCGGCTTGCGCAGCACCTGCCTCTGTACCGGCCATTGTAACACGTGTGTAGCCCCGGACGTAAGGGCCGTGCTGATTTGACGTCGTCCCCACCTTCCTCGCACCTTGCGGCGGCAGTGTCTCCAGAGTGCCCGGCACGACCCGATGGCAACTGGAGAGGGGGGTTGCGCTCGTTATGGCACTTAAGCCGACACCTCACGGCACGAGCTGACGACAACCATGCAGCACCTTCGCAGCGGTCCCGGAGGACCTCGGCATCTCTGCCTCGTTCCGCTGCAATTCAAGCCCGGGTAAGGTTCCTCGCGTATCATCGAATTAAACCACATGTTCCTCCGCTTGTGCGGGCCCCCGTCAATTCCTTTGAGTTTCACCGTTGCCGGCGTACTCCCCAGGTGGGATGCTTAATGCTTTCGCTTGGCCGCCGGCTAAAAAAGCCGACAGCGGGCATCCATAGTTTACCGTGCGGACTACCAGGGTATCTAATCCTGTTCGATACCCGCACCTTCGAGCTTCAGCGTCAGTTGCGCTCCCGCAAGCTGCCTTCGCAATCGGGGTTCCTCGTCATATCTAAGCATTTCACCGCTACACGACGAATTCCGCCTGCGTTGCGCGCACTCAAGCGGGCCAGTATGCGCTGCACATCGGACGTTGAGCGTCCACATTTCACAACACACTTAACCCGCGGCCTACGCTCCCTTTAAACCCAATAAATCCGGATAACGCCCGGACCTTCCGTATTACCGCGGCTGCTGGCACGGAATTAGCCGGTCCTTATTCATGCGGTACCTGCAATGCGCCACGCGTGGCGCACTTTATCCCCGCATAAAAGCAGTTTACAACCCATAGGGCCGTCGTCCTGCACGCTACTTGGCTGGTTCAGGCTTCCGCCCATTGACCAATATTCCTCACTGCTGCCTCCCGTAGGAGTTTGGACCGTGTCTCAGTTCCAATGTGGGGGACCTTCCTCTCAGAACCCCTACCGATCGGTGCCTTGGTGGGCCGTTACCCCGCCAACAAGCTAATCGGACGCATCCCCATCCATCACCGGAAAAAACCTTTAATCCTCCTCGGATGTCCTCAAAGGATAACATGGGGTATTAGTCTGCCTTTCGGCAGGTTATCCCCCGGTCATGGGAAGGTTGGATACGCGTTACTCACCCGTGCGCCGGTCGACGTCCGGAGGGTGCAAGCACCATCCGCCGTTTCCCCTCGACTTGCATGTGTTAAGCCTGTAGCTAGCGTTCATCCTGAGCCAGGATCAAACTCTCCGTTGTAAAGTATGATCTGCGGAAATCCCGCGCGACACTCCCGAAAGGGAGCAGGACGCGGAAAGACCGCCGTTGTATCTGTCCAGGATGCCTGTCCAAAAAGTATCGGGAAAGCACCTCTTCAAAATAATTGAACGGTTCGTTTCTCTTTTACCCGTCCGCACATGCCGCCACTGCAGGGCGGGACACGGACGGACGCTTCTTGTACTACTTCTCTGTCTATGTAAATCCTTTCAAAGAACTCCTTCTTAATCGCTG
>NZ_BAKG01000038.1 GCF_000614065.1 Prevotella dentasini JCM 15908
ATGTCCGATACAAGAAATGGGAGCAGGACGGGGGAGCGGACAGGTACGGGGCCTGTCCCTACAGATTGACTGCAAGACAGGATGGGCAAGGGGCCTGTCCATACAGATGGATTGTAAGACAAAAAAGAGACAGGAGACAGATTGCCTTGCGCATACCCTCACTTCGCCCCGCAAACTTTCCCTGTTCCCCGGGCGGAGCAGGAGAGGCGATGAACAACGGGCGGGAAACGAAGCGGACCGAATCAAATCCGCCTAACCTTTGCCCCACAGGCAGACGGCCGCCCCTCCGCCTTTCGTGCGACAAAAAGGGAGGATAGGCGACAAAAAGGCTGCTTTCGACCGAAAAAACAGGTGTGCGACAAATAGGGAACAAAAATAAAAAGAACATAAAAAGTGCATTATAAAGCTGATAATCAGGCCTTTATAAGATACCAAAAACCGTAACTGCGACAAAAAAGGGACAAGTTTTGTGAATAATTTCAAGCTATAATAGAGATAAAGGTATATAATCCGTTGATTATCAGAAACTAAACAACTTAATACAGGAGGCAGAGAGGAGTTTATTTGTTCCTAATTTGTCGCACCCAAAACAGGGTAAAAAAGGTGTAAAAAAGGCTGTTTGGCGACAAAAAAGGAACATCTTTCGTACCTAAAACTGCATTTTAGCACCATCGGGCAGGCAGGAAAACAGAAAAGAGGAGGGTAGGGGAGAGGAGGAAAATAGAAAAACCAGACTCCTGAGACGGAGAAACGAGCGTGCAAAACGACTTCTAATAAATTCTGTAAGTCATTAGTTTATAAGAGTTTACATTAACTTTCCAGTTCTCCCCGACACCCTCTTTCAACAGCCCCGGCCATCTTTTCTTCTACTACGGAAAGAGCATCGGAAGGAGGCCGGCACGGATGTAAAGACATCTTCCCTTTTCGTCGCCACAAGAGAACGGCACTCCACCGGCAACAGCGGAGGAAGCCATCCGCCAACCATCCCACCAGTCTGACGAAAGGGGCTTATTCGTCGCACGAAAAGGGCTTAATGACTATGCGAAAGGGGCTTGGCGACAAAAAAGGAAGGTTCATTCCCGTAATGATAATAATAGTCTGAATATCAGTAAGTTGAAGGTGTAATAATCAGCTTCGGAATCTACCTTCCCGGGCGCACCGAAACAGTTTTACCATCAATGTGCGACAAATAGGGAGGGTCGCCCGAAAGAATCTTTGTTAAAATCATCATTCGCAAGCAACAAAATCACCTCCTGTTCAGAACACAACTTTCTTTTCGGTTTAGAATATCATTTTCTTATCTTTATATAGATATTAGTAGCGTATGCGTAATGCGTTGATAATCTGTGCAATACGCGATGTTAGTACGACAATGTGGGAAGTTTGCGCCGACAGATGGGGAAAATTTCGGAGACAGGATGGTAATATTTCTGCGACAAATAGGTAGTGGTAGCACCAGATGGTGCGACGTTTGGGGAGTTTGGGTGCGACAAAGAGGGAATATCTTTGCCGTTTTTGTATGTTTATTTTACTTTTCGGGTGTTTTTTTCTCCTTATTTTCCGTTTTTTCGGCGGGGCAGGGAGCGTCCGGGAGCGTTTGCGCTGTTTTATCTGTTGGCTGTAATCTCCTGTAGGTCTGTATGTTATGAATATTCACCGACAATACGGGAGCTTTCCCGGAACGTTCCCGCAGGCGAAACGACAAAAAGGGAGGAAAATCATCCCGTCTGCCCCCTCTCTATAGAGAGGGGTAGGGGATGTGCATATTTCCGTTTGAGTGCGGACTGGGCGCGTGTCTGTCCAATGCGCGGAAGGTTGTTTGTGGTTGGGAGCAGGGGGATGAGCGGACAGGCACGGGGCCTGTCCCTACGTTTGT
>NZ_BAKG01000037.1 GCF_000614065.1 Prevotella dentasini JCM 15908
AAAAAGGATTTCCCAGTGCCGGGACAGCACTGAAAAATCCTAATCTTGTTATATTGCTCCTGATATGCCTCACAAATGAGGCTCTTCTGCTTGTTCAGAGAAACAGAGGCGGAGCTAAAACATTATTTTACTACTACATGGTATGCCTTATTGCCCACCTGCAGCAGATAATTGCCGGAAGGCTGAGCCGATACATCCATCGTGGCTGCACCGTTCATGTCGGTACGCGTCCTTGCTACCCTGATGCCTCCGACGGTCAGCAGGGCCACATCGGTATCGGGAGCGGCATTGGCGATGTTGATGTAGTCGGTTGCAGGGTTCGGATAGAACTTGAAGCCGTCTTCCGATACAGCACCGATACCTGTTTCGACACTGCTTCATAAAGTTCCCTGCCTTCAAAGGTCATAATATATACTTCCCAGTTCAGATTGTTTGCAATCCCTACATGCTTCTTCGTAAAGACATTTCCGTCGTCTTCAGGAGGATCGTTCACCACGGTAATCGTTCCGGCAGGTTCAGAGCCGACGCGCGAAGGCATCGAGCTTACCAATGCATCCATATTCTTTTCATTAATCTGATTCGAGTATATGGAAAGGTTCTTCAACGACGGACAGCCTGTGAGGTCAAGGCTCTTTATCATATTATCCGAGCATCCAACTTCTTCCAAGACTGCCATATTGGCAACATGAAGCTCCTCCAACATGTTCTTGTTGCAGAATACCGACTTTAACATCGCACCATCACCCAGCTCAAGTTTCCTGAGTCCGTTCATGTAGCAGAACAGCTTGCTCAGGTTGTCATTATGGCTGACATCCAACTCCTCGAGTTGGTTCTCGGTACAATCCAGATAGTCGAGCATCTGACAGAAGGAAACGTCAAGTTTCTCAAGTTTGTTCTTGCTGCAAAGCAACTTCTCCAAAGAAGGACATCCGCTTACATCCAGTTTGGTCAGCTTGTTTTCACGACAATTCAGAGAGTACAGCTTGGAGCAGTCGGATACATCCAATTCTGTAATGCTGTTTATCTCGCATCGCAGCTCTTCCAGTGAAGAACAGCCGGACACGCTGACTTCCGTCAATTTATTCTGATAGCACGAGAGCTCATACAAGTTGGCACTACCGGAAAGATCTATCTGCGTAAGTGAATTGTAAGCACAATTCAACTCCTGCAGCATGTTGTTCCTATTGATTTTCAGCTTCTTAAGTTTGTTCAGACTTACATCGACAATCTGTAGGTTGTCGCTGTTGGTCAGGTCAAGCTCCTTAAGGCTGTTACCCCATACCACAAGAGATTTCA
The DNA here is from genome assembly GCF_000614065.1 of Prevotella dentasini JCM 15908. Classification (GTDB taxonomy): domain Bacteria; phylum Bacteroidota; class Bacteroidia; order Bacteroidales; family Bacteroidaceae; genus Prevotella; species Prevotella dentasini. Next base: position 1,297 of record NZ_BAKG01000037.1, read on the forward strand.
GTCCCGGGCACTGACTCAAGTCCAATTCCTTGATGCCCACATTTCCCTGATAGGTGTTGTCGGTACTGCTCAGCTCCGTGATATTTCCTTTCAGAACAATCTCTTCAGCAGTAACCACATAGCTCTGTGATTCTTCCACATACTTAACGCCTTCCATCTCAACGTCGCCCTCTGCCGTTATTCTGAGATTTATCGGCGTGCCGACCTCCAATCCGGTTTTCATGCGAATCATTGAGGCAGCTTCCTCGCCTTCGCCCTCATATTCGGCAAAGTCTCCGTCGTTGTAGCGCATCACGCTCCATCCCTTTGCACGTGCATCTCTCACTTGCTTGCGGGTCATGATGTTGTCGACCACTCCTTCCTCGCTGCATACCACATTCAGATAACCGTAATTGATTTCCTCGTCCTCGGTAATTTCACGCTCATGCAGGTCGGGCAGACTGGCTACCATGTCGTCCATACCCTTGCCGCTGATATTGTTTTTGAAGCAATAGATTTCAGAAACCTCCTTCGCATTTGTAAAGTCCAAGGCTGTCAGTTCGTTTCCATCGCAGGAAAACTCGTACAGCTTCGGGCAATGCGTCAGGTCAAGAGCCTTCAGGCTGTTGTCTCCGCAGTACAGCAGGCGCAGGTTAGGCTGCTCTGCAAGCTCAAGCGCAGTAAGGAGATTGTTGTCGCATGTCAACTTCGACAGCTGCTTGTTGTTCTTCACGTCTATCTCCGAGAGCTTATTGAAAGAAACCGCAAGGTCTCTCAGCTTCGGCATCTGGCTGACGTCTATCTTGCCTATCTCGTTTCCTGTCAGATAAAGCTCCTCCAGATTCTTATAAGGCGTTACGTCAGCCTCGGTAAGCCCTGCAAAGCTCAGGGAAATAATCTTGATGGTCTCCGAAGAGTTCTTCATGTCAGGGAAGACGCCCAACGGATTATACGACAGCTCAACAAATTCCAGTTTCTTGTTGTTCGACAGGTCTATTGAGTTGATTTGGTTGGCATCCGCATTAAGATGCGTAAGTCCGGCATTGCCGCTCACGTTAAGTTCCACCAGCGCGTTGTCCGTAACGCTCAACTTCTTCAGCGACGGATTGCCCGAGATGTCTATGTCCGTAAGTCCAGCCCCTTCTGCCCAAAAGAAAGAAAGGTCTCCATATACCGTTATCTCTGCCTGTTCTGTATTAAAAACCTGTTTTTTTACCCGTGCAGCCTTCTTCAGCATGCGCGAATTTTTATTGCGTACAGACTTGTTGTACAGCTCCATATCGCCATACTCCGTAATTCTTTCTCCTGCATCGCAGGTCTCATTGCCATTGAGGTCAATCCAACAGTTTCTCTTGTCCTCGTCTGCACCAAAGGCCAAGCTGATAGGCTCTCCGACTTCAAATTCGGTAACGAAAGTAATTTTTGCTCCATCGGTGGGTGCAGGAACAAAAGTGTCTTGCGCTTTGGTGGCAAAACAATACATTGTCATTAGCAACAACAATGCCCAAAAGTTTTTTGTTCTTTTCATAAATTTAGGTTTTAAGTAAAGTCTCATGGCCTTTGAAAATTAAAAAAGTCAAATGGGAAGACACAATCCCCACAAACTGGAATAAAATCCAAAAACTCATGGTAATAAATAGATTACCCGACAAAGATACAGATAAATAGCAAAAACTCCAAAAATATCAGACAAAAAATAGAAATTACAAAGTAAATCTGCCTAAAATTTGACAAAAACAGATATTTATAGTCCCTTTTCCTATCACCTTTATATATTACACAAATAGGACGAACT
>NZ_BAKG01000036.1 GCF_000614065.1 Prevotella dentasini JCM 15908
ATGATCTTTGACATATTGACACAAGCAAGACTGTAATGTAACAGAGTCGGGGACTTCCGGGAGTCCGGCGCGCCGCGCCGTCCTCCCGAGTCCCGGCTGAAAGTATGAGCAGCACGGCGGCCCGGGTTTTCCCGGTCCGCCGTTGCGGAGAAAGTATGGAAGGGCGCATGGCGGATGCCTATGCTCACGGAGGCGACGAAGGACGCGATAAGCTGCGATAAGCCGCGGGTAGGTGCAAATGACCTGTGATCCGCGGATTTCCGAATGGGACAACCCGCCGGGCCTCATGCCCGGCATTGCCGCCCAGAGGCGGCAAGGCCAACGCAGGGAACTGAAACATCTTAGTACCTGCAGGAAAAGAAAATAACAATGATTCCCCCAGTAGTGGCGAGCGACCGGGGAGCAGCCCAAACCGTCCGCGTGGCGACGCGCGGCCGGGGTTGTAGGACCGCATTGTCGCACCTTGGTTGTGAGGGGAAGCGTCTGGAAAGTCGCACCGCAGCGGGTGACAGTCCCGTACCCGAAGCACGAGAGGGCGTAGCGGCATCCTGAGTAGCGCGGAGCACGAGGAATTCTGCGCGAATCCGCCGGGACCATCCGGCAAGGCTAAATACTCCCGTGAGACTGATAGTGTACCAGTACCGTGAGGGAAAGGTGAAAAGTACCCCGGGCAGGGGAGTGAAATAGTTCCTGAAACCATGCGCCTACAAGCGGTCGGAGCCACTTTTTGTGGTGACGGCGTGCCTTTTGCATAATGAACCTACGAGTTACCGTGTCTGGCAAGGTTGAGGGCCTCAGTCCCCGAGCCGCAGTGAAAGCGAGCCTGAAGAGGGCGGATAGTCAGATGGGGTAGACGCGAAACCAAGTGATCTACACATGGCCAGGTTGAAGTCCCGGTAACACGGGATGGAGGACCGCACGGATAAGCGTTGAAAAGCTTCCCGATGAGCTGTGTGTAGGAGTGAAAGGCCAATCAAACTTGGAGATAGCTCGTACTCCCCGAAAGGCATTTAGGTGCCGCGTGCGGCGTTCCCCGCAGGAGGTAGAGCGACCGATAGGTCGAGAGGGCTTCGCCGCCTATCGAGACCTGACGAACTCCGAATGCCTGCGGGCCGGAGCCGTGCAGTAAGGGGGCGGGTGCTAAGGTCCGTCCCCGAGAGGAGAAGAATCCAGACCGCCGTCTAAGGTCCCGAAATTCTGTCTGAGTTAGTCTAACGAGGTCTGGTCCCGGTGACAGCCAGGATGTTGGCTTGGAAGCAGCCATTCATTCAAAGAGTGCGTAACAGCTCACTGGTCGAGGGTCCGGGCATGGATAATAATCGGGTATAAGTCAGATACCGAAGACGCGGGATAGCAATGTATATTGAAAGTATCGGTAGGGGAGCATTCCATGCCGCGCCGAATGGTTCGGGCGACCGCTCCTGGAGCGCATGGAAAAGCAAATGTAGGTATAAGTAACGACAAGGGGGGTGAGATTCCCCCCCGCCGCAAGACCAAGGTTTCCCGGGCTATGCCAATCAGCCCGGGGTCAGTCGGGCCCTAAGCCTCAGCCGAACGGCGATGGCGATGGCAGATGCGGTCAACATTCCGCAACTTGCGGCAGCAGCGACGTGGTGACGGAGGAGTGACACCGCCGCGCCCTGACGGAATAGGGCGCTTAAGCGTGTAGGTGTCGAGGGGGGCAGGCAAATCCGCCCCCCGAGCCGAGGCGCGAAAGTACGCCCCCTCCCCCGGGAGGGGGCGAGCGCGGGTAATCATACTCCCTAGAAAATCCGCTAAGCACATGCTGCCGCAACCCGTACCGCAAACGGACACACGTAGTCGGGTAGAACATACTGAGGCGTTGAGAGACTCATGGTTAAGGAACTAGGCAAACTGACCCCGTAACTTCGGGATAAGGGGTCCTCATGGCGACATGAGGCGCAGAGAATAGGTCCAGGCAACTGTTTAACAAAAACACAGGGCTGTGCAAACTCGAAAGATGACGTATACAGCCTGACACCTGCCCGGTGCCGGAAGGTTAAGAGGAGCCGTCAGCCCCTTTGGGGTGAAGCGGCGAATTGAAGCCCCGGTAAACGGCGGCCGTAACTATAACGGTCCTAAGGTAGCGAAATTCCTTGTCGGGTAAGTTCCGACCTGCACGAATGGTGTAATGATCCGGACGCTGTCTCAACCATGATCTCAGTGAAATTGTAGTATCGGTGAAGATGCCGATTACCCGCGATGGGACGAAAAGACCCCGTGAACCTTTACTGCAGCTTAGCACTGACCTCGGTCATCCGATGTGTAGGATAGGCCGGAGGCTTCGAAGCGTGCGCGCCAGCGTTCGTGGAGCCGCCCTTGAAATACGGCCCTTTGGCTGTCTGAGGTCTAACGCGCCTTTGGCGCGGACACTGCTTGGCGGGCAGTTTGACTGGGGTGGTCGCCTCCAAAAGCGTAACGGAGGCTTCCAAAGGTGCCCTCGGGCCGATTGGTAACCGGCCTTACAGAGTGCAATGGCATAAGGCGCTTGACTGGGAGGCAGACATGCCGAGCAGGCAGGAAACTGGGGCATAGTGATCCGGTGCAAGTGCATGGAAACTGCATCGCTCAAAGGATAAAAGGTACTCCGGGGATAACAGGCTGATCCCCCCCAAGAGCTCATATCGACGGGTGGTTTGGCACCTCGATGTCGGCTCGTCACATCCTGGGGCTGGAGAAGGTCCCAAGGGTTGGGCTGTTCGCCCATTAAAGTGGCACGCGAGCTGGGTTCAGAACGTCGTGAGACAGTTCGGTCTCTATCTATCGTGGGCGCGGGAGTTTTGCGCGGTGCCGTCACTAGTACGAGAGGACCGTGACGGACAGACCTCCGGTCTGCCGGCTGTGCCGCCAGGTGCACCGCCGGGTATCTGAGTCTGGAATGGATAAGCGCTGAAGGCATCTAAGTGCGAAGCCATCCGCAAGATGAGAGCTCCTCATGAGGGCCGTCAGAGACGATGACGTCGATAGGGTGCAGGTGTAAAGACGGCGACGTCAAAGCCGAGCACTACTAATTGCCCGAAACTTTCCCGCATGCGTTCGTACTTCTGGCCGCGGCGCCAGCGGTCCCCCCTGTTCGTTGCCGTCCTTGCTTGTGCGATACGTCATCCCATACGGCGGACGCGGCGCGGTGCGCCGGTCCGGTCAGCCTGATGAGGGCTGACGGTCCGCCGGCCAGACATTCAGGTGGTTATTGCTGCGGGCCCCACCTCTTCCCATTCCGAACAGAGAAGTTAAGCCCGCCTGCGCCGATGGTACTGCAATGCAATGCGGGAGAGTAGGTGGCCGCCTCCTTTCACGGGTCCCCCTCCGCCTTACGGCGGAGGGGGACCCTTTTTGTCTTTGTTTTTTTGGGGCGGACGGCGGGCCATGCGCGGGGCGGGCAGGAGAGG
>NZ_BAKG01000035.1 GCF_000614065.1 Prevotella dentasini JCM 15908
GGGCCTGTCCCTACATGCTTCTTGCTCTTCGCCTGTAATGCCGGCTGAATGAACAGGAAAGCAGACTTCATGCCCTGAACTCCCCGCGCACGGCAAGCAAAAATGTGGGACAGACCGCGTGTCTGTCCGAAACGCTACAACGAGACTACGGCAGACAGACGCGAGGCGGCCCTTGCGTATTGGCAGCTCCCGGGAGCGGACAAGGCGACAGCGCAACCATCAATCTGCCAGCACCTTGTCTTTTTTCAAAATATTAAATGATTTCTTTGCGCCATTATCAATATAAATCGCTAAATTTGCACCATCGTAACACATATATATCACCATTTATGACCCTTGATGCTTTGACAGCCGTGTCGCCAGTTGATGGCCGCTACAGAGGTAAAACCGAATGTCTGGCTGCTTATTTTTCCGAGTTTGCACTTATTCGCTATCGCGTCCGCGTCGAGATAGAGTATTTCATCACTCTCTGCGAACTGCCCCTTCCGCAACTGAAAGGCTTCAATCACTCGCTGTTTGAACGCCTTCGCGACATCTACCGCAGTTTTTCGGAAGCCGATGCTGTCCGTGTGAAAGATATAGAAAAGGTAACCAACCACGACGTAAAGGCGGTAGAGTATTTCATCAAGGAAGAGTTTGACAAGATAGGGGGGCTGGACGACTTCAAGGAGTTCATACATTTCGGGCTCACCTCGCAGGATATAAACAACACGAGCGTCCCCCTCTCCGTCAAGGAGGCCCTCGACGAGGTCTTCTATCCGCAGGTAGAGGAACTCATCGCACAGCTTCGCGAACATGCCGAAGCATGGAAGGACGTGCCGATGCTGGCAAAAACCCACGGGCAACCGGCCTCGCCAACACGCTTGGGCAAGGAGATTGAAGTGTTCGTCTACCGTCTCAGCGAGCAGTTGGAGCTGCTCAGGCAGTGCAAGCTGACCGCCAAGTTCGGCGGAGCAACCGGAAACTTCAATGCGCACCACGTAGCCTATCCCGGCTACGACTGGAAATCGTTCGGCAACAAGTTCGTCAGCGAGAAGCTGGGACTGCAGCGCGAGCAGTGGACGACGCAGATAAGCAACTACGACCACCTCGGAAGCGTCTTGGATGCCGTCCGCCGCATCAACACGGTTATCATAGACCTGAACCGCGATGTCTGGATGTATATCTCCATGGAATACTTCAAGCAGAAGATAAAGGCAGGCGAAGTAGGCTCCAGTGCCATGCCCCACAAGGTCAATCCCATCGACTACGAGAACAGTGAGGGCAACCTCGGCATAGCCAATGCCCTCCTTCAGTTCCTCGCACAGAAGCTGCCCGTCAGCCGCCTGCAGCGCGACCTCACTGACTCTACCGTGCTCCGCAACATCGGAGTTCCGTTCGGGCACAGCATCATCGCCATACAGAGCACGCTCAAGGGACTCCGCAAGCTCATCCTCAACGAGGAGAAACTGGCCGAAGACCTCAACAACACGTGGGCAGTAGTGGCAGAAGCCATTCAGACCATCCTCCGCCGCGAGGCTATCCCCATCCCTACGAGGCACTGAAGGCTCTCACCCGCACCAACAAACCCATGAGCGAAGAGACCATCCACGAGTTTATCCGGACGCTGAATGTCGGAGACGACGTGAAGAAAGAACTGATGGCAATAACGCCATTGAACTATACGGGCGTATAGCCCTGCATGGGAGCGGCGACAGCAGGGGCGGCCCTGCCAGTCCGGCTTCCGGCCCAACCTTACGGGGCGCAAGGCACCGGGCCATCCGGCCGCCCTCCCCATCCAACGAATTATTTAACAAACCAAAACAAATAACACAACAGAACAAGGCCGTGAGGCCAATATTATTAATTTTTATAAGTACAGAACTATGGCAGAAGAATTAGAAAAGAACGAAGGAATGTCTGCACAGAATGAGATTGGCCGGGAAGGCTACTCAACGGCAGGACAGAGTGATTACCAGAGAGACTACCGTGCGGCAGGAAGACCACAAAGGCCGCGCATCCACTCTCAGCGTGCCTACGGCAGCGAAAGACCCGGCAACGGCAGCGAGGGCGGCTTCCGTCCCGAAGGCTTCGGGGCGGGATTGCAGAGCGGCCATGCCGGTGCGTACCGTCAGGGCGGCTACCGTCCACGTACCAACAACGGCTACAACAACGGCTATCAGAACCGTGGCGGCTATCAGCAGCGTCCGCAGCAGGGTGGTTATCGCCCCCGCTACAACAACAATAACGGCGAGGAGGGAGGCTATCAGCCGCATCAGGGCGGCTACCAAGGCCACAACGGCTATCAGCCGCGCCCGCAGCAGGGCTACCGTCCGCGCTACAACAACAACGAAGGAGAAGAGGGCGGCTATCAGCAGCGTCCGCAGCAGGGCGGCTATCGCCCGCGCTACAATGCCAACAAGGAGGGCGAGGAAGGCACGGGCTACCAGCCCCGCGGAGGCTACCAGCCCCGTCAGGGCGGCTATCAGAACCGTGGCGGCTATCAGCCTCGCGGAGGCTACCAACCCCGTCAGGGCGGCTATCAGCCTCGCGGAGGCTATCAGAATCGCGGCTATGGGCAGCAGGGCGGATACGGGCAGCAGGGCGGCTATCGCCGTCAGCACACTCCCGACTACGATCCCAACGCAAAGTATTCGCTGAAGAAGCGTATTGAATATAAGGAAGAGAACATTGACCCCAACGAGCCGATTCGTCTGAACAAGTTCCTTGCCAATGCCGGCGTATGCTCCCGGCGCGAGGCGGACGACTTTATTCAGGCAGGCGCGGTAAAGGTTAACGGAGAAGTCGTTACCGAACTGGGAACAAAGGTGCTCCGCTCCGATGCCGTCGTGTTCCGCGACAACCCCGTAAGTTTGGAGAAGAAGGTGTATGTGCTGCTCAACAAGCCCAAGGACTACGTTACGACAAGCGACGATCCGCAGCAGCGCAAGACGGTTATGGACCTCGTCGACGGCATCTGCCCGGAGCGCATCTACCCCGTCGGCCGTCTGGACCGCAACACCACGGGCGTGCTTCTGCTGACCAACGACGGCGATTTGGCAAGCAAGCTGACACATCCGAAGTTCCTTAAGAAGAAGGTTTACCATGTGTTCCTCGACAAGCCCGTTACGGCCAGCGACCTTCAGAAGATTGCCGACGGCATCGAGCTGGAAGACGGAGAAATCAAGGCAGACGCTATCGAATACGCAGACGAGAAGGATCAGAGTCAGGTAGGCATCGAGATACACAGCGGAAAGAACCGTATCGTGCGCCGAATCTTCGAGAACCTCGGCTACCGCGTGGTAAAGCTCGACCGCGTACAGTTTGCCGGACTCACCAAGAAGAATGTCCGCCGCGGCGACTGGCGTTTCCTCACCGAGCAGGAAGTAGACATGTTGCGCATGGGTGCGTTTGAATAAATGAACTAAAAGCCTCTCCAAGTTCCTCAAAAGGAGCGGATGCAAGCAGCCTTTATAATAATGTGGCGGCACATCCTTTCCTTGTCGGGGGCAGGAATTGCCGTCGGGGACATTCATTTACCCTGACAACGCAGTTTGCTTCCCTCCGCCGGAGCAGCTTGGGGAGGATTTCAATCAACCGAATATGAAAAGAACAAAGGTCGTCGATGCCCTTAGCAGCACCGATTTTGGAAAAGATATTAACGTAAAGGGATGGGTTCGCTCCCACCGCAGTAGCAAGGCCGTTGACTTCATTGCACTGAACGACGGCTCGACCATCAAGAATATTCAGGTCGTAGCAGACCCGTCGACGGTGGATGCAGAGACGCTGAAAAGCATCACCACGGGTGCCTGCATCAGCGTGGAAGGTATTCTCGTGGAGAGTCAGGGCAAGGGACAGACGTCGGAAGTCCAGTGCAAGAACATCGAAATATACGGTCTCTGCCCGGGCGACTATCCCATGCAGAAGAAAGGACAGAGCTTTGAGTACATGCGCAAGTACGGCCACCTGCGCCTGCGTACCAATACGTTTGGCGCGGTGTTCCGTATCCGCCACAACATGGCAATCGCCATACACAGGTATTTCCACGAACACGGCTTCTACTACTTCCACACTCCCCTCATCACCGGCAGCGACGCAGAGGGTGCAGGCAACATGTTTCAGGTTACGACGCTCGACCTTGACCGCGTTGCCAAGGCCGGAAAGGCTGACTACAGCGCAGACTTCTTCGGCAAGCGCACCAACCTGACCGTGTCGGGACAGCTCGAGGGCGAGCTGGGCGCAACGTCGCTCGGCGCCATCTACACTTTCGGGCCGACCTTCCGTGCCGAAAACTCAAACACTCCGCGCCACTTGGCAGAGTTCTGGATGGTGGAGCCGGAGGTCGCGTTCATAGATCAGGCAGAGCTGATGGACCTCGAGGAGGACTTCATCAAGTACTGCGTGCGCTGGGCACTCGACAATTGCAGGGACGACCTTGAGTTCCTCAACCAGATGATAGACAAGGAACTCATCGCCCGGCTCGAAGGCGTGCTGAAGGAAGACTTCGTCCGCCTGACCTACACGGAGGGCATCGAAATCCTTCAGAAGGCCATTGCCGACGGCGTGAAGTTCGAGTTCCCTATCACGGGATGGGGCATGGACCTGAGCAGCGAGCACGAACGCTATCTCGTGGAAGACCATTTCAGGCGGCCGGTTATCATGACCGACTATCCGAAGGAAATCAAGTCGTTCTACATGAAGAAGAATCCCGACGGCAGGACCATGCAGGGCACCGATGTCCTCTTCCCGCGCATCGGAGAGATTATCGGCGGCTCGGTCCGTGAGGAGAGCTACGAGAAGCTCCTCGGGGAAATCAGGAGCCGCGGCATGAAGGAGGAAATCTACGACTGGTATCTTGACACCCGCAAGTACGGAACGTGCCCTCACGGCGGCTTCGGGCTTGGCTTCGAGCGTCTGATACTCTTCGTGACAGGCATGCAGAACATCCGCGACGTGATTCCTTTCGCACGCACGCCGAAGAACGCAGAGTTCTGAACAACACGGAATACAGCGACAAAGGCGGCCGGGACACCATGTCCCGGCCGCCTTCTTTTTTCTCTCCCCCTATTTTCACCACGCAATTACCTGCTTACAACAGCCGTATCTTGCAGCATCCTACTTCGCACGATAACAACGATAATCAAACATAGCCCCATAAAAACATATTTTGAAAACAATATTTGTGCCGCTATTGGGAGTCAACCTCACGACATTCAGATTGTGGTTCTGCTCTCATTCAGGTAAAAAAGAAATCTTCCCAGATTATGTTTCTATAGTATGGGAAGACGG
>NZ_BAKG01000034.1 GCF_000614065.1 Prevotella dentasini JCM 15908
GAAGACTTTTACTATATCAAACAAAGGCCAAACGCTTTTCGTTTACTTGCCCGCCTCCATCTCAAAAAATCTATTGGCTACAAAACGTTTCCATCCTTTGGAAACACAACGGCAGGGGAGAACTTCTTAGCTTCCTCAAAATCCATGACAGCATAACTGATGATAATAAGCACATCGCCTACCTGCGCTTTACGGGCAGCAGCACCATTCAGGCAAATACAGCCGCTACCCCGCTCGCCCTTGATAACGTAAGTCTCAAGCCGCTCGCCATTGTTATTATTTACAACCTGAACCTTTTCACCTGCTATCAGGTTAGCTGCATCCATCAAGTCCTCATCTATAGTAATAGACCCCATATAGTTAAGGTTCGCCTCCGTTACCTTAACACAATGGAGCTTACTCTTCAATATTTCTATCTGCATTTATCCTTTATATTTGATATGGTCAATCAGACGAATAGGTGTCATTCCACAATAAACGGTAATACAGCCGACTATATACGAACTTGAATCCCACGAACTGACGGGCAACAGAGTATTACCGTCAACGATTTCAAAATATTCCACTTCCAAGCCTTCTACAAGATTGATGTCGGAAACAACCTTATCGTGCGTTTCAGCCAGACTATGCCTCTCCGCATAATCAACACTATCCCTGAGAGCCTTGAAAATATAAGGAGCTACAGCACGTTCGTCTTTTGTCAGCAACGTATTACGAGAACTTTTTGCAAGCCCGTCGGCATCACGGATAATCGGACATTCAACAATGTCAATATCCATATTGATATATTCAACCAGACGCTTGACAACGGCTATCTGCTGCCAATCCTTTTCTCCAAAGTACGCTTTGTTGGGTCTTACTATATAAAACAATCTGCTGACAACCTGACATACACCATTGAAGTGTCCGGGACGCTTTGCACCTTCCATGACAGTAGATTGTGGGGGAAAATCAAACACCCGACGGTCTTCTTCGGGATACATTTCACTGACAGAGGGAGCCAACACATAATCAGCTCCACAACTCTCCAACAATCGGCAATCAGCATCCAATGTCCTTGGATAGCGTTCCAAATCTCCCTTATCATTGAATTGTGTCGGATTCAAAAAAACCGAGACTACCGTTACATCGTTTTCCTTAACGCTTCGTTCTACGAGTGAGGCGTGCCCTTCGTGCAAGGCACCCATCGTCGGTACAAGTCCGACTGTCTTGCCTCCTTTCCGAAGAATAAAAAGCTCGTTTTGCAAATCTGCAATCTTTTCGAATACTTTCATTGATGCACAAATTAAAACAGCCTGCAAAGTAACAACAATTTTATTAAAAAGTCAAACAATACTCTAAAAATATGCGAATAATATTGGTTTTAAATATGTTTTCAAATGAAACGCCATACTATATCAAGTTTTTTTCATACCTTTGCACATACTTAATATAAATGAGAATGGGAAAGAAAGTATTGTTTATCAATCAGGAGATTGCACCTTACGTTCCAGAAACCGAGATGTCCTTGGCAGGAAGCAACATGCCGCATTTCATGCAAGAATCCGGATTCGAGATTAGGACCTTCATGCCTAAGTGGGGAGCCATCAACGAACGTCGCGGACAACTGCATGAAGTCATTCGCCTTTCGGGAATGAACCTGATTATTGACGACACCGACCACCCTCTTATTATCAAAGTTGCGAGTATACCGCAGACACGTATTCAGGTGTACTTTATTGACAACGAGGATTATTTTCAGAAACGGTCAGCCATGACCAAAGACGAATTGGGCAACGACTATCCCGACAATGGGGAACGAGCTATATTCTTTGCACGTGGCGTTCTTGAGACCGTCAAGAAACTACGATGGGCACCCGATATCATTCACTGCCAAGGATGGATGTCAGCAGTTATCCCATTTTATGTGAAGACTGCCTACCACGATGAACCACAATTCACCAACACAAAGGTTGTTACTTCTCTTTTTTCCGAACAGCCCAAGGATGATTTCGGAACCAACTTCAAGCGTTGTCTGGAGTTCCGGGAAGCAAAAGCCGGCATGCTGAAGAAATATGGTGATAAATTCGACTTCATCGAACTGGGCAAATTAGCCCTCGACTATTCAGACGGCGTAATACAGACAAGCGACAATGTCAATGCTGAATTAATGAAATATGCCGTAGACAGCAGCAAGAGCATCATGTCGCAGCCAAAAAGCGAAAACGAAATCAAAACAAAATTCAAAGAGTTCTACAACAATTTAATTGGATGAAAACAAAACTCTTGCTATTGAGCATCGCAGCATTGGGGCTGACCCTTATCTCCTGCGACGAAACGACAGACATGGTAGGAAGTTCACTGACAGACAACGTGGACAGACTTCATATTACAGCTGATACATTCAGTGTATCTTCAAAAAGCATTTTGGCAGACTCGGTACTTGCACGCTCTACCTCTGCTTATCTTGGACGTATCAAAGACCCCGAGACAGGCGTACTGCTTACAGGAAACCTTATGACCCAATTGCACGTGCTCAGTTCGTACGAACTTCCGGCAATAGACAGTATTATGAGCCGGGACGAGAACGGACAGATAGAGGCAGACTCCTGCGACATCCGTCTCTACTTCCCCAAGTTTTATGGCGATTCATTAGCCCAAATAAAACTGACAGCCTATGAACTGGACAAGCCTGTAGAAGAAGAACAACTTTACTACTCCAACTTCGATCCTGAAGCAAAAGGCTATCTGCGTCCTGAAGGGGTTGCGGTAAACCGTACCTATACGTTGGCTGATTTGACTGAAGAAGACTGCATCAGGGACAACTCTTCCTATTCGGCAAATATAAATGTACGGCTCAATGCTCCATATACGGCCAAAGATGGCAAGACCTATAAGAACTACGGAACATATCTTCTACGCAAGTATCTGGAAGACCCTACAGCTTTCCGCAGCAACTATCGTTTTCTGCATGAGGTGTGCCCCGGCTTTTATTTCAAAATCACAAACGGACTGGGGTCAATGGCACAGGTTAACGCCTCGCAGCTGAACGTTTATTTCAAGTATAAGAATGGAGGCAAGGTTGTTCCTGCTACAACGAACCTTGTCAACACGGAGGAAGTACTGCAAATGACTAACTTTTCAACTGACAAAAAGCAGTTAGAGAACTTGGTCGCAGAACAAAATCATACCTATCTGAAAACTCCTGCCGGAATATTCACCGAACTGACACTTCCTGTTACATCCATTATCCGAGGACATGAGACAGACTCTATCAACTCTGCCAAAATAGAGCTTTACAGGGTCAATAACAGCAACGCAGACAAATATGAGCTTGAAGTTCCAAAGAACATACTCATGATTCCGGCAGACAGTCTCCACAGCTTCTTTATCAAGAACAGACTGCCAGACAGCAAGACTTCGTTTTTAGCTACATATAGTGCTGCCACCAACAGCTATGCCTTCAACAACATTTCAGGCATCATTAATATGTTTGCCCGAAACCAATCAGAAGCAGCAACCAACAAAAACTGGGGGAAAGTAGTTCTTATACCTGTAGAGCTGAGTGTTTCGACCCGTCAGTCAGGCACACAGACCATTTCGGTAATAACAAAGACCTCGCACTATCTCGGATTGTCAAGCACGAAGCTACAGGGAGGAGAAGCTAATCCCGACAAAATACGGATTTCGGTCATCTATAGCAAGTTCAATGGCCGATAACTTTTTAGAACGCCACCGTGAAGACTACGAGGCGAGAAAAGCCGAATGGCTAAGGAAGAAGAAGCATTTGGGAAAGATAGTCCGGCAACGAACTATCGTAAAACCCGATGACGAAGCCCTCTAACACACAGACAGAACTAAAACTATGAGAATGCCGTGCCTGATATTGGCACGGCATTTGCAGTAAAAAGATAAAGGTAAAAAGAACAAAAGAACATAAATATAGACAGATATACGCAATGACGAATCAATTTTCCCAAAAGGTTTCGGAAGTCCTTTCATTCAGTAAGGAGGAAGCGGAACGATTGGCAAGCACATCTGTTGGGCCGGAGCACATCCTGTTGGCTATACTTCGGGAAAAGTCTGGCCCCATATCCGATTTGCTCGACAGGTTGCATCTCAATAAAGATAATATAAAAGCCTCATTGGAAGAGAAGGTAAAGGTAGGAAACAGTCAACAGATATTGTCTCCCACGGATATTTTACTCAACGAAAAAGCCAACAACATCCTCCGACTGGCCGTGTTGGAGGCACGTCTTCAACATACACAGACAGTAGACCTGCCGCATCTTCTTCTGGCAATCCTCCACGACAATGTGGACAATGGTGCCAAGGAAGTGCTACAGGAAAACGACCTCAACTATCAGACAGCCCTTACCCATTTACAACAAAAAACGGGAAAGGTCAGGGATGGCATAGACATGGCAGGTGAAGAAGATGAAGACCCAATGCTTTCACCTTCCAGCAACAATAGCGGAAACACACATACTGCCAAGACCAAGCAAACAAAGTCAACAACTCCTGCCTTGGACAATTTCGGTACAGACCTCACCCAAGCAGCTGCCGACGGCAAACTTGACCCTGTGGTAGGAAGAGAGAAGGAAATACTCCGGGTCTGTGAAATTTTGGGCAGACGCAAGAAGAACAATCCCATCCTCATCGGTGAACCCGGTGTCGGAAAAAGTGCAATAGTAGAGGGACTGGCACAATTGATTGTCAAGCACCAGACCTCTCCCATACTTTTCAACAAACGCGTCATTACGCTTGACATGACAGCCGTCGTGGCCGGAACAAAATACCGCGGACAGTTTGAAGAGAGAATCCGCGCCATCATCAAGGAGATTGAACAGAATCCCGACTTGATTATTTTCATTGACGAGATTCATACGCTCATAGGTGCCGGCTCTACTCCCGGCTCAATGGATGCAGCAAATATCCTCAAGCCGGCCTTGGCACGAGGTACCATACAGTGCATCGGTGCAACTACTTTAGACGAATACAGAAACTCCATCGAGAAGGACGGAGCCTTGGAACGGCGTTTTCAAAAAATACTTGTAGAACCGACTACTGCCAGCGAAACGCTGCAAATCCTCACAAACATCAAGAGCAGATACGAAGAACACCACCATGTCAGATATACCGACGAGGCAATAGAGGCATGTGTCAAACTGACAGACCGATACATTACCGACCGAGCCTTCCCCGACAAGGCCATTGATGCCATGGACGAAGCCGGCTCGCGTCTCCACCTACAGAATGCCAAAGTGCTACAGAGATTGTAGACCTACAGAAGGAAATAGACACAACACAGGAGAAGAAGCAGGCTGCCGTAAGGAACCAGAACTTTGAACTGGCAGCAAGCTACCGCGACAAACAGACGGAACTGGAGCAAAGCCTAAAGGAGGCGCAGACACGTTGGCAGAATGGAGACACAAGGGAATTTGTAGAGATTTCAGCAGACAATGTGGCAGACGTAGTGTCAATGATGACAGGCGTACCCGTACAACGGATGCAGCAAGCCGAGGGAATCCGCCTGAAGAACATGAACGTTGACTTGAAGAAGCTCGTCATCGCACAAGACACCGCCATTGACAAGATGGTAAAGGCCATCCAACGCAACCGCGTCGGACTGAAAGACCCCAACCACCCCATCGGCGCCTTCATGTTCCTCGGGCCTACCGGAGTCGGAAAGACCTACCTTGCCAAGAAACTCGCAGAGCTGATGTTCGGCTCTACCGATGCGCTCATCCGCATAGACATGAGCGAATATACCGAGAGCTTCAACACCTCGCGCCTGATTGGTGCGCCCCCGGGATACGTAGGCTACGAAGAGGGCGGACAACTCACCGAACAAGTGCGCCGGCACCCCTACTCCATCGTATTGCTCGACGAGATAGAGAAGGCACATGGCAATGTCTTCAACATGCTCTTGCAGGTATTGGACGAAGGACGCCTGACTGACGGAAACGGCCGACTTGTCGACTTCAGGAACACCGTCATCATCATGACCTCCAATGCCGGAACGCGCCAACTGAAAGAGTTCGGGCAAGGAGTCGGATTCAATGCAAGCAGCCTGACAGGACTTTCGCGCAATGAGCAGGACAAAGAGCGTGCCCGCTCCATTATCCAAAAGAGTCTCAGCAAGCAGTTCGCCCCCGAGTTCCTCAACCGCCTCGACGAAATCATCACCTTCGACCAACTCGACCTGCCGGCCATCAAGCAGATTATAGACATAGAACTGGCAGGACTGCTCCGCCGCGTTGCAGACCTCGGCTACACGCTGAACATCACAGACGAAGCCAAAGAGTTTGTCGCAACCAAGGGATATGACGTACAGTTTGGCGCACGTCCGCTGAAGCGTGCCATACAGACCTACATTGAAGACGGACTAAGCGAAAGAATACTCTCTGGAGAAGTTAAGCCGGGAGATACCATCAACATAGGGAAGACTCCTGACGAAGACTCGCTCACCTTTCAGTAACAACAGATATACGCATGTAGTCCTGAATCTGCAATGCAGATTCAGGATACATGC
>NZ_BAKG01000033.1 GCF_000614065.1 Prevotella dentasini JCM 15908
AAAAATATTTCTATACGTATAGAAATTTTCCGCTAACCGTATGTAATTTTGAGGCCTCCCTGAAACCCGGAAAACAACGGCCAATCTTGTCGGAAATCGGTACTTTCCTATAAAAGTTATGTACGCCTCCAATTAATTATTATTATCCTTGTATTTGAAGATGTATATATCTAAGCAGGGGCATTGTAGGTATGACGATTGCATTTCTTTATAATTTCTGGCATAATAAACCCCGAAAGTTTTTGTCTAACTTTCGGGGTTCACTTTCAAAAAGGCTTTGTTATTTTAGAAAGAGCCTGCAATCATTTACTTCAGTGTTCCGTTCTTTGCCTTCTGAATCATGTCTTCGGAAGCATAGAGATAAACCTCTACGCGGCGGTTCTTTTGGCTGACGGTCTTGTCCTCAATGGGATTGGCACTTCCCAGCCCTTCAACGGTGCGAATCTGTGCGGCAGGTACACCGTTGCTACGCAGATAGGAAGAAACAGCATTGGCACGGTTTTGCGACAATGGCAGATTGATTTCGTCGTTGCCGGAAGCGTCTGTGTAGCCCTTGATAGCAACGTCGCAGTCGGAATTGTTCTTCATTACGTTGGCGAAGTCGGCCAACTCTTTTTTGGAAGAGGCATTGAGGGTGTACTTGTTGATTGGGAAGAGAATACCCGAATCGAACGTAACCTTCACGCAGTTCAGGCCGTTGGCATCGGTTATCTGTTCTATCTGAGCATTTTGAACCTGAGCTGCCGTTTCCTGAGCAACCTTGTCCATGTGGCGTCCTATCAATGTACCTGCACCTGCACCGATAGCTCCGCCAATGGCAGCACCGATAGCCGTGCCCTTAGTGTTCTTACCAATGATGTTACCGACGATTCCGCCGATGACTGCACCTGCACCTCCACCGAGAAGGCTGCCTGTTCCTTGCTTTGTCTGACAACTTACGACGGTCAGCATGCAAAGGCCGGCCGCCATCATCTTCATATTCTTCATAATCTCCTTAAATTGATATTATTGTTATTATTCTATCTTGTTCTTGCCGCCGATGCCGGAGCTTCCGTTTCAGCGTGGTGCAAAGTTAAACAAATACGGGCAGATTGTATCATTTGCCAACATTTTTTTGTAATTTTGCCACAAAGTTAGTGGTATTCACCGATGCGGCACAGGGAAAACTCCTATTAGAGTGGGGAAACTCCCTATCTTATTGCTATTCGTCGATACCTGTCATTAGAAAAATAAAACAAAAAAGAATATTATGGCAAAAGAACTGAAAGAACTGACCAAGAGAGCCGAAAACTATTCTCAGTGGTTCAATGATCTCATCGTGAAGGCGGAACTTGCAGAGCAGTCTGCCGTCCGCGGATGTATGGTCATAAAACCTTATGGCTATGCTATTTGGGAAAAGATGCAGGCACAGCTTGACAAAATGTTTAAGGAAACAGGCGTGCAAAATGCTTATTTCCCATTGCTGATTCCGAAGAGTTTTCTCTCGCGTGAGGCCGAACACGTAAAGGGATTCGCCAAGGAGTGTGCCGTCGTTACCCACTATCGCCTGAAAGCCAGTGAGGATGGCAACTCTGTAGAGGTAGACCCAAGTGCGCGTCTGGAGGAGGAACTCATTGTCCGTCCGACGAGCGAGACAATTATATGGAACACCTATAAGAATTGGATTCATTCATGGCGAGACCTACCATTGATGTGCAACCAATGGTGCAATGTCATGCGGTGGGAGATGCGCACCCGTCCTTTCCTCCGCACTTCGGAATTTCTTTGGCAGGAGGGGCATACTGCGCACGCTACCCGCGAGGAGGCCGAGGAAGAAGCACGGACGATGCTCCGTGTCTATGCCGACTTTGCCGAGAAATGGATGGCTGTCCCCGTCGTTCAGGGAGTGAAGAGCGAGACAGAACGCTTTGCCGGTGCACTGGACACCTATACGATTGAAGCCATGATGCAGGACGGAAAAGCTCTTCAGAGCGGAACCTCCCATTTCCTCGGGCAGAACTTTGCCAAGTCATTCGACGTTACTTATCTGAATAAAGAAAATAAGCCGGAGTATGTATGGGCAACCTCATGGGGAGTCAGCACCCGCCTGATAGGTGCGCTCATTATGACTCATTCCGACGATAACGGCCTCGTGCTGCCTCCGAAGATAGCCCCTATTCAGGTTGTTATTGTGCCTATCTTCCGTGGAGATGAGCAGTTGCAGGAAATTTCTGCCAAGTTACAACCAGTCATTAAGCAGTTACGTGAACTTGGTATTACTGTCAAATATGACGATTCCGACAATAAGCGTCCCGGATTCAAGTTTGCAGACTACGAACTGAAGGGCGTGCCGGTGCGCTTGGCAATGGGCGGGCGCGACCTTGAGAATAACACCATCGAAATTATGCGTCGTGATACCTTGGAGAAAGAAAACGTCAGCTTTGACGGTATCGTCGAGCGCATCAAACATCTTCTTGACGATATTCAGGAGAATATTTACAGAAAGGCCAAGGATTTCCGCGATGCACATATCTACGAGTGCGATGACTACGAGGAGTTCAAGGAGAAAGTAAAGGACGGAGGCTTCTTCCTTTGCCATTGGGACGGCACAGCCGAAACCGAGGAGAAGATAAAAGCAGACACGCAGGCTACCATCCGTTGTGTCCCCTTTATGTTCGAGCAGACCGAAGGCGTTGATATGGTAAGTGGTAAACCTGCCAAATGCCGTGTGCTTATTGCACGTTCTTATTAAGATTTTATGACCAAGGAGAGAAGAAAACGAAATATAGCCAAGCTGCTCGGACAATGAGAAGTCGGCTTCGGTTTCTTTTCTCCTTTGTCTTTCTGATTGATTGAAATATCATAGATACATAACTATTATGAAGAAAACAATGCTTTCCTTAGCTCTCCTTCTCTCCGCAGTAGGATTGAGCGCACAGACATTAATTAAAGCCAACTTCCATAAAGGCGACACTACGGTTTATCAGACGGTTACAAAGGGCGAGATGGCACTGCCGATGGGTGGTGGAAACAAGCAGTTCACGTCTACTGCCGATACACGTTTCGTCGTATTGGACGCCAATCCCCAAGGATACAAAATTGAGGTTACGACAATCAAGCAGAATGTAGAAGGCGATGATGAAGTTGCAAGTCAGATGGGCAATCAGTTGGACGGTTATATAGTTAATGTCCCAGTGGTTTATCAGACAGACGTGAACGGCAAGATACAAAAGATAGTAAACTATCAGGATGTAGTTGCCAAGGCAAGCAAACAGGCCATTAGCAATATAGACTCTATCTATAAGGCGAATCCCGAGATAGCCAACGCCATCCCGAAAGAGAAGATGATTATGGGTGTCAGTGAATTGTTTGACGAGAAGAACGTCATTAGTGCAGTTGAGCAGCAGTCTGTATTCGGCATGTACGGCAAAACGCTAAAGACTGGTGATACGGAGAACATGACGCTGGCACAGGGCATCAAGCCATTACAACCTATGATGTTACGCCTGTTTTGAGCACGATAGCCGTTGTGGGAAAGAGCAAGGCCAATATGACCGAGCAGGATGTGAAGCAGATGATAATCGAAAATATGAAGAAGATGGGGTTGGGCGAGGAAGCCACCTCGCAGATAGAGAACAACTGGGGACAGATGAAAGCGATGGGAATGACAAACATCGACTTCAGCTCTACTACAACCTATCATTTCCTCAAGTCGGGCTGGGCAAACGACACTGCTTCGGAGAGTAAGACCAAGATGATGGGCATGAACCTGAACGTCAACTCCAACACGAAGATTCTTTCCCGTAACTGGAAGTAATTAATAGTCCTATCGCATACCGATAAGGCTATATAATATATAAGGTGGCATTTTCAAGTGAAGAAAATGCCACCTTATATATAATCGTGTCGTGAAACCATTCTGATAGCCATGCAAAGCCATTGGCCTTGCGCAATCAATTTTATTTATATCACCGAACCTGCGGCTTAGTCTTTCAGCAGGTCGGGCCTCAATCGTCTGGTGCGTTCCATCGCCTGATCAAATTCCCATTGCTTGATTTTTGCCTCGTTGCCGCTTAGCAGAATCTCGGGCACATCCCATCCCCTGTAGCTGCGAGGGCGTGTATAAATGGGAGCGGAAAGCATATCGTCCATGAAACAATCGGAAAGGGCACTCTGGTCGTCGCTGATGACACCGGGGACAAGGCGTACAACGGCATCGGCTATGATGGCCGCCGGGAGTTCTCCTCCAGTCAGGACATAGTCGCCGACCGAAATCTCACGGGTGATGAGGTGGTCGCGGACGCGCTGGTCAATACCTTTATAGTGTCCGGCCAATATGATGAAGTTCCCCTGCATGGACAGCTCGTTGGCAATTCTCTGATTGAACTGCTCGCCGTCCGGCGAAGTGAAGATTACCTCGTCGTAGTCGCGTTCTTCCTTCAGGGCCGTAATACAACGGTCTATCGGTTCAATTTGCATGACCATGCCTGCCTGTCCGCCAAACGGATAATCGTCTACGCGACGCCATTTGTCAAGCGTATAGTCGCGGAGGTTATGAAGCCGCACCTCTGCCAGTCCTTTCTTCTCTGCCCTTGCAAGGATACTTTCGTGGACAAAACCCTCAAGCATCTCGGGCAATACGGTGATAATGTCTATTCTCATACAGCTACAAAGTTAACAAATCTTTCCTTATTAGTATGATACATTAGTATTTTTTTGTAACTTTGCCGACGTTTCCGGCTTACTGCAAGCTGGGAAGACAAGAAAGGGGCAGGGCGATGATGCAAAGTAAAGTCTTGGGGCTATGAATATCGGAAACCCAGCCGACCCATAGGGCAGCCCTGCTCCCTGTATCCGCAGGAAAACATAAACATTAAATTATAGACCTATGAAAAGAATCTTTTCCCTTATCCTCCTTTCGGTGGCAGCCTTGGGCGGTGCTCAGGCGCAGAACGTGCAGGTTCATTACGACCTTGGGCACAGTCTTTACAACGATTTAAGTTCCCGGCAGTCGGTAACGACAACTGTCGAGATGTTCAAGCCCGATTCGTGGGGCTCAACCTTTCTTTTCACGGACATAGACTATAAGAACGACGGTACAATCGGAGCCTATTGGGAAATAGCGCGTGAATTTGCCCTGACCAAGAACCGCCAGTGGGCCGCACACGTAGAGTATAACGGCGGAGCCGGTACGGGCGAGATGCCTGCCGGATATTACGGCAACCGCTATCAGCACGCTGCGCTTGCCGGCGGTGCGTGGAACTGGGCGTCAAAGGACTTTTCAAAGACCTTCAGCGTACAGCTGATGTATAAGTATTATTTCAAGAACGGACATACGGGCACACATCCTTACAGCGGATTCCAGCTGACGGAGGTCTGGGGAGCGACCTTTGCCAAGGGGCTGTGCACGTTCAGCGGTTTCTGCGACCTTTGGTACGACCCGAACGTGAACGGCAAGCTCATCCTGCTGACAGAGCCGCAGTTCTGGTTCAACCTGAACACGCTGAAAGGCATGAAGAACGTAAACCTGTCGCTGGGTACGGAGGTTGAAATCAGCAATAACTTTGTATGGAACGACGAGGGACGCAATAACAAGTTCTTTGCCATTCCGACCGTTGCGGCGAAGTGGACTTTCTAATCCGTCCGCTGCTGCGATAATGAATAACGGCTGAATCTCGCTTGAGATTCAGCCGTTTCGTTATTTCTCGGCCTTGTGCCCGGCTTTTTGCCTGCTGTCTGCGGCTTGGCAAGCCTAACTATACAGGTATCGCTTGATAGACTTCTTCGGCGTCTTCTCGAATTCTTCTTCGAGTACGCGTATTTCGGAAACCTTGCAGTAGGCCGGGATGATATTGTTCAGTTCGGTACGGTTCTGCTCCATGATGGCGGCAATCTCTTCCGCATTGAGGTTGAGGTTCTTGGCCTCGTCGTAGTCGGGATGCACGAGTCCGACGAGCTTCTCTCCCTGCTGAATGACGAGGCTCTCGCTGACAAGCGGGAGCGAGTTCAGCTTGTCCTCTATTTCCTCGGGATAGATGTTCTGCCCGTTGGAGCCGAGGAGCATGTTCTTGGAGCGTCCCTTGATGAATACGTTTCCGTCGGCATCCATTGTGCCGAGGTCGCCCGTATGGAACCACTTGTCCGGGTCGATGGTCTCTGCCGTCGCCTCCTCGTTCTTGTAATACCCGAGAAGCACGTTTGGCCCCTTGGTGAGGATTTCTCCCGGAACGTTCTCCGGGTCTTCGCTGTCGATGCGCACTTCCTGATGGAAAGCCGCCTGTCCGCACGAGCCTTGTACGAAGGTCTGCCAGTCGCGGTAGCAGATGATGGGCGCGCACTCGGTGGCTCCGTATCCGACCGTGTAGGGGAACTCTATGCGGCGGAGGAAGCTCTCTATCTCGCCGTTGAGGGCGGCTCCTCCGATGATGATTTCGTACAGATTGCCTCCGAAGGCCTGATAGACTTCCTCCTTTATCCGTTCCCTGACCTTCTTGCTGATAACGGGCATGTTGAGCAGCAGGCGCATGCGGTTGTTCTGAATCTTCGGGAAGACCTTCTTGCGGATAATCTTTTCGATGACGAGCGGAACGGCTATCATGATGACGGGCTTGACGTCGGCCAGTGCCTGTGCAATGATGACCGGCGAGGGGACGCGCGTCAGATAATAGATGTGGACGCCCTTGATGAACTCGAAGATGAACTCGAACGCCATGCCGTACATGTGCGCCATGGGCAGAATACTGATGACATTGTCTCCGGCCTTGAGCTTGTCGCCCAGTACGTGTTCGGCAAAGTCGGCATTGCTCCACATCGCGCGGTAGGGTATCATTACGCCCTTCGACCGCCCTGTCGTTCCGCTGGTATAGTTGATGAGTGCCAGCTCGTCGCCGCTTTGCTCGCGGTAGTAGTGCACGTGCTCCTGCCGGAAGTACTTCGGGAATTTCTTTCCGTACATCTCGTTGAGGTGCTCGCGTGCGTAGGTGAGCTGCTCCTTGCGGCTCAGCACGAGCGAATAGTCCGGGATGTAGATGATGCCTTCGAGCCCGGGCATCTTGGTGGCATCAATCTGCGTCGCCACCACGTCGCCGGCAAAGAGCAGCTTGGCATCGGAGTGGTTGACGATGTTGTGAATCTGCTCCGGGGTAAACTCGTGTAGGATGGGGACGGCAATGGCGCCGTAGGTGAGCACGGCAAGGAAGGCTGCCGCCCATGCCGCAGAGTTGCGTCCGCAGAGTGCAATCTTGTCGCCTCTCTGTACGCCGCTTGCCTCGAACATGATGTGGAGCTTTTCTATCTTGCGCGCTACGTCGTGATACTGAAGGGTCTTCCCTTTATAGTCGGTGAGGGCATCCAAGTCCCAATGGTCTATGATGCTCTTCTCAATCAATTCGTTAAAGCTGGGAAACTGTTCCATTATAGAATAATTATACTTGTGCAAAGTTACTCAAAATCTTGCACATTTCAAAAATTTATGTGCAACAAATCCGCTTTGCAACTATAAATATTGTATAAAGACAGGATTATGGTTTTGTTCCGTCATGGCAGTGCAGGCATTTTCTCCTGCATGCGGACGGGGAGCGGGGCGCGGCGGAAGGGGAGTTCGGGGCGAGGCTTCCATGCTGCAGGGAAGATGTATCCGTCTGCGGGAGTGCTGCACGTGAGCGGAAAAAGGGCAGATTCAGGCAGCCGGGAAACCGTTTGCGGTTAGCAGAAAATTTATTTGCGACAAGCGGAAAATTTACATACGGTTAGCGGAAAATTTATATACGGTTAGCGGAAAATTTATA
>NZ_BAKG01000032.1 GCF_000614065.1 Prevotella dentasini JCM 15908
TTTACGGGGAAGCGGTTAGAAAAATATTTCTATACGTATAGAAATTTTCCGCTAACCGTATGTAAATTTCAGGCCTTCGGAAACCCCTGTTTTTGCATGCCTTTTCCGGGGTTCCGTATATGCTGCACGGGCATGACGGACGACGGGAACATCTGCCTTCCGCATGGGTTTTCAGCGGTGCTGCGGGCCATGTCCCGGCCGGCGCGGCGTTATTCGTAGTGCATCGACTTGGCCGGATGGATGTGCTGATGAGATAGCTCGGGGCTATCAGCACGAAGATACATATAAATAAGGTGGAGAGATTGAGGGCGATAATCAGCGGAATGTTGAGTTCGACGGGGACGGTGCTGACGTAGTAGGTCTGCGGGTCGAGCGATACAAGCCCCGTCTGCTGCTGGAGGAGGCACAGCCCTATGCCGATGAGGTTTCCCCACAGCAGCCCCCTGCCTATGATGAAGGTGGCAAACCACAGGAAGACGTGGCGTATCTGCCGGTTCCGCGAGCCTAACGCCTTGAGTATTCCTATCATTTGCGTGCGTTCCAGAATGATGATGAGCAGGCCCGAAATCATGGTAACGCCTGCAACCGATACCATCAGGGCGAGGATAATCCATACGTTGAGGTCCATCAGGTCGAGCCATGAGAATATCTGCGGATTCTGCTCGATGACGGTCTCTGCCGAGTAGGTCGCGCCGTACTTGTCTACCTTGTTCTTTACGGCTTGCAGCACGTTGAGAGCCGTTGCGTCGAGCTGGCTGAAATCCCTTACAAGAAGTTCGGCACCTCCGTACTGGTCGCGCTCCCATCCGTTGAGCCTGTTGGCCGAATAGAGGTCGGTGAAGCAAATCTGCGAGTCGTACTGCCTGAGGTTGGTCTCGTATATGCCGCAGATGGTGAACCTGCGGGTGCGCACGCCCTGCCCGTTGACGAAGTAGGCAAATACCCTTTCGCCCGTCTTCAGCCCGAGCTTGTCGGCGATGGTTTTCGATATGAGGAGTTTCTGCTGCGTCTTGCTGTCGGAAAAGGTGGGGATGTAGCCCGAGACCATGTTCTGATGGATGAAGGTGGAGTCGAACTCCGGGCCTACCCCCTTGAGCGTGATGCCGAGAAAGTCGTTGTCTGTCTTCAGGATTCCCTGCGTATAGGCAAAGCGTTCGGCATGCTTCACGCCGGGAATACGGCGCAGCGCGCTCAGCACCGAGTCGCTGACTTGTATGGGATATTGCTCCGACGATTCCAAGGTGTTGAAGTCTGCCACCGTGATATGGCTGCCGAAGCCTATGACCTTGTTGCGGACGGAATGTTTGAATCCCAGTACCACGCTGACCGTTGCAATCATCACCGCCAGTCCGATTGCCACTCCGATAGTAGCAATGCGGATGGCCGGCTTGGATACCTTGCGCGTCTTGTCGCCGCCATTGTATATTTTACGGGCAATGAATAGTGAATAGTTCATCCTGTCAGATGGAGTTTGCGGAGTCGGTGCCTCTTTTTTTGAATTGCAAAGATAGATATTTTTTTTATTTTAATGGCACTTTTTCAAGATAAACGCAGTTTTTTTACTACTTTTGCATGACAATATAATCATGACCGTCCGGACATCCTCCATAGGCAACAAGATGGGCAGACGGCCGGAAAACAACAGAAAGACAATGAGAAGCAGAACAAGTACTTGGTTTGAGACAAAGGTGCGTTACGATAAGGTAATGGAAGACGGCGAGACAAAGAAGGTTACCGAGCCTTACGTCGTGGACGCATTGAGCTTTTCGGAAGCCGAGAGCAGGATTACCGAAGAGATTTCCCACTACGTGAGCGGCGAGTTCGACGTGAAGGCCATAACGCCTGCCGTGTACGGCGAGATATTTTTCAGCGACATTGATACCGACGACAAATGGTTCAAGGCAAGGCTGGCGTTCATCACGATAGACGAGAAGACGGAAAAAGAAAAGCGCACCTCCTCGTCCTATCTCGTTCAGGCAGGCTCAGTGAGCACAGCCGTGAAGCACATAGAGGAAGTAATGGGCAACACGATGATTGACTATGAGATTGCCGCCATTACGGAAACAAAAATCATGGACGTCTTCGAGCATGCCGCCAAGAGCAGGGAGGCTGCCGACAAACCCGAATACGAATAGGACGGGAGGGGGAAGGCTGCCGGAAGATTCCGCTGTTCTTCCGCAGCTCCGCGGTCTCCCGTGTCCCTGCAATCCCCCAGACTTAGCAAACCTTTTTAATTCCTTGAATATATGTATGACGTAGCAAAGAATCTGCATGAAGTGTTGGACAACATTCCCGACGGAGTGCGTCTGGTAGCCATCAGCAAGTATCATCCGAACGAGTATCTCGAAGCGGCATACGCCGAGGGGCAGCGTGTCTTCGGAGAAAGCCACGAGCAGGAGCTTTCTCAGAAGGTGAAGACGCTTCCGGGGGATATTCAGTGGCATTTCATAGGACACCTGCAAACCAACAAGGTGAAGTATATCGCCCCGTATATCTCCATGATAGAGGCGGTGGACTCGCTGAAGCTGCTGAAGGAAATCAACAAGCAGGCCGCCAAGCACGACCGCGTCATTGACGTGCTCTTGGAGCTGCACATTGCCGAAGAGGAAACAAAGTACGGCCTGACGCCCGATGCCTGCCGCGAACTGCTGGAAGACGGCGAATGGCGCGGGCTGAAGAATGTCCACATCTCGGGTCTGATGATGATGGCGTCCAATACGGATGACGAGGCGCAGATAAGGAAGGAGATGATGACGGCAGCCGATTTCTTCGACGAGGTAAAGGCACGCTATTTCGCCA
This sequence comes from Prevotella dentasini JCM 15908, assembly GCF_000614065.1. GTDB lineage: Bacteria > Bacteroidota > Bacteroidia > Bacteroidales > Bacteroidaceae > Prevotella > Prevotella dentasini. The sequence continues at coordinate 2,800 of NZ_BAKG01000032.1, forward strand.
GCGACCCGGAGTTTAAGGAGCGTTCGTGGGGAATGAGCCACGACTATCCGCTTGCCATTCAGTGCCGCTCTACGATGGTGCGGGTCGGCACGGCCATCTTCGGGCCGCGCGTGTATTGATGACAGGCTGGGGCAGCTTCCGTCTCTGGCCGATAGAACCATCTTGCAGAAAGACGAAAACACCTTGCCCCTCCCTTCAACAGCAGCTAAAGAAGGGTAAAGATAATGAGCTGATATGTTGTATTTTACATATTGATAAACGAAAGTGGCACTTTGGACGTTCCAAAGTGCCACTTTCGCTTTGTCAAACAGGCTTGTTGACGAGGCGGAACAGGCGTTCTCGTCTGGCGGACAAGGTGCGTCGGCTTTCCCTTTCCTTTTTCGTCGCGGAGTCTGCCTACAGCCTTAAATCCCCAAGCAGACTCCGAAGACGGGAGAACCGCACTACTTTACAAACTTGTGTCCGTCCCGAACGTAGATTCCCTTGGGCAGCAGCGAATGGTCTGTACCCACGTATCGTCCGTCAAGGCTGTAGATGCGCTTGCCGGCAGGAGCGTGTCTGATAACCGCGTCCCGTATTCCGGCAGTGATGTCCTGTAGGTATTCAAAGGTGATGGTGCCGTCGGCAGGATTCTCCGCGATATGGTAGAGAGGCTTGTTGAGCGTGCGAGATTGAGCTGTATGCTTCCCAAATGGTCTATATGGGAAGTGCCGGGGAATGGGTCGCCGCCGTAGCTGGCGTAATAGGCCGCTTTCTGCGCCGGGTCGCTGCTGTCTATGGTGTAGCTGGATATGAGCTTGCCGTCGGCAGGGACAATGGTCATGCCCGGTTTTCCGAGCACATCGTTGACGTGGTCCCACATGTTGACCGATGCGGGAGTATAGTTGACACGGTAAATCAGCATGCCGTGGCCGAGCGTTGCAAGTTTTGAGGCCCATCCTTCTTTCTGTATGTTGTGGAGAATTAGATATTCCTTCTCGTTGTCGGTGGGCACTTTCAGGCTTGGTCCGCCTGCAAGGTTATCTTTGCAGGCTCGCTGCCGATGGTCTGGAGGGACGACCAGCCCATCACTTCCTTTTCCCACGGCGTGTAGGGAGTCGGTGTATAGCCGTTGTCGGTATATTCTCCACCGTCCATCAAGTCCCATATCTCCATCGCTTGGTCGTCTTTCTGTGCCGAGGCTGCGTAGGGGTAGAAGTCGGGGAGTCCCATTGTGTGGGAGAACTCGTGGCAGAAGAGTCCGATACCGTTGATGCGCTTGTAGGGAGCCGCTGACAGCTCGTAGCCGGGATAGTAGTTCAGTTCGTTGCTGACGCCGTAGCGGCTGACGTTCTTGTTCCCAACCTTGAAAGGATACAGCGTTCCTGCCTTGGGCCATATAAGGTCCTTGAGATGGGGGGCGGAACTTTGCGAATAGCCGGCATAGAGAATGTAAACCAAGTCAATGTTTCCGTCGTTGTTGCTGTCGTACTCATCGAAGTTGACGGTTCCGCTTACAGCGTTGCAGGCATCGTGTATCAGCTCTGTTATCTTAGTGTCTTTTCTGTATCCTTCGTCCTGACCGTAGTAGCTGCCGGGCTTTGGCAGGGTTATCGGACCAACAATGTCAAACTGCGGCGTAAACATGCCGTTGCTCATATCGTGGAAATATTGTTTTACGCTGCCGTAGTTACGCTTTTCGTTGAGCGTATAGTCGGGGAGTTTTCCCTTGTGGTTGAAATAGTCGTTGAAGCTCTTTACAGGGTCGGCAGCTGCAAAGGTCGAATCGGAAAACTGCGTGAGGATAACCAAAACCTTCGGGCTGCCAATATGGGGGAAGTAGGCAGGAGATGTTGAGCCGATGCTCTGTGCCTTCCGAATCATTCTGATGGCTTGCGTGGCTGCGCTGAAGAAAGCCCCCTTGTCCTGTGCCCTGACAATCATCGTCTCAGAAGCAGAGCGCAGATTGGGATTGTGGGCAATTTGCCGGGTAGCCGTCAGTTCACCGCTTTCGGATATATGTGCGACGTAGAAGGCGTTGCCTACCTGCGACAGCAGGACACCGTCGGTAGTGGTCAGCCAGCTGAAGTGCTCGTCGCCGTGCTGGCAAATAGTTAGTTTTGTCCCGTCGGGTTGTATAACGACGACTGGAGTCGGGTCTGCCTTCACGGCCCAAGCAGACAGGGCGGTGAGCGCGAGGCATAGTGCAAGTAATATTTTCTTCATTTATCTAATCCTTATGCAACTTTCGTCTTCCAAAGAAGTATTGTCCTTTCTTTTGTGTACGTCTTCCGAACTCAATGGCATGGTGCGGGCAGTGGTGGTAGCAGGCGAAGCAGGTGAGGCACTTGCCGTTGTGAAGCCATACCGGCTCGGAACCGAGTCCGCCTTTTATATCGTCCACGGGACAGACATTGGCACATATTCCACACTTGACGCATCGGTCGGGGTCTACATGAAAGGGCTTGTCGGTAATGAGCTGATGGACGAAGAATCCTCCTACGACAGAAGAGAAGAAGCCCGGTATCGGGCCACGTACAAGGCCGTCCCAACCCTCGGGCTGTCCGCCGACTGACCGGACGCGTCTGTTCAGCCGTTCGGTGAAGGCTGCAATCTTCTTCTCTGCCGCCTCTATCTTTTTCCTTTCCTTTTCGGGAGTATCGGTTACCATACCCGGCAGACCGACGTAAGACTCGGGCATGACTACCGTCTCTACCAAACTGAGCTGCATATTGAAGTCGGCTTGGATTTCGGAAAGGCTTTTCCTGAATCTTTCCATTGTCTTTCCGACAGAATCGCCGGCTGTCAGCAGGCAATAGCAATAGGGACTTGACGGGGCGGCTGTATGGAGCCGAACCTTTTTCAGAAACTCCCCGACAATGCGAGGAACTCTCCATCCGTGTACTGGAAAGACAAAGCCAAGCGGCTCGCCGGCTTGCAGTTCGTATTGGCAGTGGCCTTTTAATGCTTCGGGAATGGAAATCAGCTCGTCGCCTGTGCTGTCGGCAATCTGCCGTGCAGCCCACTTGCTGTTCCCGGTACTTGAGAAATAGAATATCATGGGGGCAAAGTTACGAATAAATTTTGAGTTTTCAGAGTAGCCGCGTGGATTATATATAATAAGGTGTAAGGGGAATAGGGATTGTTTCTCAAAAATATTGGATAACACAAGCGGGAAGTTGCATCTTTTCATTACTTTTGCAGGTGAAAGCCATACCGCCGTGAAAAAAAGACCGAATCTGGATATGTATCCCCTCCTGAAGGTGGCAGTGATGCTCGTGCTGGGCATTATTGCCGGGGAATGGTGGATAGGTGTCCTGTCGGTATATGTATGGTTGGCGGTTGCTGCTGCGTTGGCGGTACTCGCGTTGCTGACCTCCCGATTGCCGACAGTTAACTCCGCGTTGATAGGCCTACTCGTTTTCGCGACAGGCGGATGCCTTATAGTCCGCTCGGAGGATGCGCTGCAGGTTCGCCTTCCCGGCGTTACCACCTACGAGGCTGTCCTGATGACCGAGCCTGTGGAGCACGGGAAAGTGGTCCGGATGGACATCGGGGTGCTGACCGCATCCCGTCCGCTGATGGTCAAGGCCTCGCTGCTGCGCGACACGGTGGAAGAAAGATACCGGGAGTTGCATGTAGGCGATGGGATAGAGGCGTCTTCCCTGTTGGAGAAACCGACGACGGCAGAAGGAGCGGAGTTTGACTACGCGCTCTGGCTGCACCGGCATGGTTTCGATGCCGCCACGTTTATCTATTACAAGAACTGGAAGCGGAAGCCGGTCAGGCTCTCTTCTTTCAGCCTCGTTGAAAGGGCGACTTTGCGCCTTCGCCGTTTTCGCTCCGTTTTGGAAGCCCGACTGAAGCAGAACGGTATGAGTGGGCAAGACTTGGCCGTCGTGTCGGCTATGACCTTAGGCGACCGCCGCTTGGTGTCCAAGGAAGTGAAAGACGACTATTCGGTATCCGGCGCGAGCCATGTCCTCGCCCTCTCGGGACTGCATTTGGGTATTATCTACGGCATATTGGGCTTCTTCTTTTCGGTTTGCAAAGGATTTGTCCCCTTGTCCGGCGGTTTCCGAAAAGCGATTTCTGAATTTCTTATTATGACGTCAGTCTGGTCGTATGTGTTCTTAGTCGGTTTTTCGCCTTCGATAGTCCGCTCCGCCATTATGCTGACGGTCTGTTCGGTTGTCAGCCTGCTGCACCGCGACCGCTATTCGGTCAATACGCTGGCCTTTGCCGCCCTGCTCATCCTCTCGGTCAATCCGCTTGCACTCTTCGACGTGGGCTTTCAGCTGTCGTTTGCGGCCGTTCTGTCTATTCTTCTATTCATGCCGCTGATTTATCCTGCCGTTCCCGCGGCTTGGCTGCAACGCCACTGGCTGTTGAAGTGGCTGTGGGGAATGGCGGTGGTCTCGTTTTCGGCACAACTCGGGACTGCGCCTTTGGTGGCATGCCATTTCGGCCGGTTTCCCTGTTACGGACTTCTCGCTTCCTTCATAGCCATACCGTGTGCCACTGTTGTTGTCTACGGCGTCCTGCTCTTTTTCGCCGTCAGTCCGGTTCCTTTCCTTGCGGCTTGGATAGGGAAGGGAATATCTGCCGTTTCAGGCTTGATGAACCAGTCGTTGTCGTGGACGGCAAGCCTGCCGGGGGCAAGCATGGAACACCTGCATGTCTCGTCGGTTCAGGCTGCTGTCTGCTATGTGGTTCTTTTCGGCGTATGGCTGTCGGGGCGTTTTTTCATGGAGCGGATGGATTTACGCTGATTTTTTGTAACTTTGCAGCCACTTATGCAACGATATTTCATCACTTTGGCCTATGACGGCACCCATTATCACGGATGGCAAAGGCAGCCTAACGGCATCTCCGTGCAGGAGACGCTGGAGAAAGCCCTGTCTACGCTGCTGCGGATACCCGTTGCCGTAACGGGGGCGGGGCGCACCGATGCCGGCGTGCATGCCCGGACGATGGTTGCCCACTTCGACTACGAAGGCGAGGCCGACGGCATCCAGTTGGCCTACAAGCTCAACCGCCTGCTGCCGAGAGACGTTTCGGTATTCGGGATTGAGCCTGTAGACTCAGGTCTCCATGCCCGTTTCTCTGCCGTCTCGCGCACTTATCATTACTATGTGCACACTCGCAAGTCGCCGTTTCTCCGGCATTATTCCTGCGAGGTGCACTATCCGCTCGACTTCCACAGGATGAACGAGGCGGCAGAGTATCTGATAGGCGAGAAGGACTTCAAGTGTTTCTGCAAGGCAGGTGCCGACGTGAATACTACCATTTGCAATCTCACCGAGGCAAGATGGATTCCCGTGACCGGGATGCCGTCTTCGGAGCGGCCGCAGAATGTGGAAGCCGGCGAGGGGGAGTGGTGTTTTGTCATTTCCGCCAACCGTTTCCTGCGCAACATGGTGCGTGCCGTGGTAGGGACGCTGGTGGACGTCGGGAGGGGGAAACTGACGGTTGAGGACTTCAGGCGCATTGTGGACGGCGGCACGAGAAGCGATGCCGGCGAGAGCATGCCCGGCAACGCGCTCTTCCTCTGGCGCGTGGACTATCCCCAAAAGTAAGCGTTCTTTATTGTGTGTGCGTTGCAGGCCCGCGCCCCGGCAGGCTTACGGGGGACGGGCAGCGATGGCGGTGCAGGGCCGGCGGAACATCTGCCGGCGCGTAACGGTGCGGCCCGTCTACCTGCCGTCAACGGGGTGGGGATGCAGACAGATTTCCGGCAGGATTGGCCGTTGTTTTCCGGGCTTCAGGGAGG
>NZ_BAKG01000031.1 GCF_000614065.1 Prevotella dentasini JCM 15908
ATCTGTTGATATTTTCACTTGGTGGCCAACAATTGGTAAATAACCATTTTGTGGCCATGCTAAAACATTATCATTTGGTGCTATAATATCAATACCGTTAAAAGACTCTGTTTGAGATATTCTTTCTGCGACTTTATTTGTTCCACAAGCAAACAGGACAATCTTCGGAGATGGTGACTTGACTGCTTTATAATTACGCCATAAAGGGGAGATTGAAGTTAATAATTTATCAAAATCCTTTCCATTTGAAATATAATGGTTTTCCCACACATTCTTTTTCTTATTATATGTTTTAAAATTGAAACTATTAATTGAACCTTTGTTGTCAGCGACTCCGTGGCTACAATCACGATAGCATTAAGGTCATCTTGTATTTCTTTTGCCATTATATGTAATTTCTTGTTGTTGTTATTTTTTTCGCCGACTCCATCATGTTTTTCTTTGCCGTTGGGATCTATATAACGTATGGGATTATCTTCACAGTAAGTATACGGGCTGACATTATAATACTTCTCCGCCAACGGGTCTATCCTGTCCCAGCGTGGCAGGATGGGATTGTACTGCCGCCTTGTCCTGCACATGTGAGAGTTGAGGGCCTTGATAACTTATGGAGAGGTCATCTATCAGACCGTACTGGCCGTTCTACTTCAGTTCGCTGCGCTGCAACGTCAGGATATTCCCGTCACCATCGTAAGTCAGCTGCTCGTTATAGTTGCCCATGGCACTGGTCAGCGACTCGGTCTCCCCGTATGCTGCACTGGTCAGGCAGTTCAGCCCGTCATAGCTGAACTTGTAGCCCCACTGCTGTGCATAATCCTGATTCTGCCACAGCTGGCTGCTGCTATCATTAATACTTCTCAACAGCACTTAACTCCTTGTTTATCAATGCATAGATGCCGCAGTTCTTAAACATTGCTCTATAGCCCCATTCTTTTTATTAATTTCTAAATATATTTGATAGAAATCTGCCGTCCCCCAAAAACTATAAACCACCCAAACGTTATTTTTAGAATAGACACGGTAAGGACGGAATGATAAGATACTATTTCCATATTGAGGATATAGATATGCTTCCGCAATCCTTGTTGCAGTAATGGCATCAATCTCGGAAATCATACCATTGGGATGTTTCTTTTCTATATCTACAGGAAATGAATCTGTCATCATGATCTCCTCTTTCTTTACCAAATTAAATGTCGTGGATGGACTATCACTTGAGATTCCACCAAAGGGAAGCTGGGTCTTCATCTTTAACGAGGCATATAGCCTTGCAAAAGTTTTATATTGAACAACGAAATACAGGGTTGTGTAAGACAATATTATGATTATAATACTGAATAATATTAGTATGGGCTTATATATACGTTTCATCATTTTTTGTAACTTTGTCTTTCTAAATAATTATTAAAATCATTAAAATCTTTTTATACCAAGGAAGTGCTTGATATGACCTTTGAATTACTTTTGTAGTAAAATTATTATGTTCAGGATCGTTTTCATCACTCGGAAGTTGAGAACCAACTCCCTTAAAGGTTATTCTCATCCATTTTTATTCACACTATTATACAATAGTTCCTTCATCTGATGAACACTTCGTAAAGGATACTTGGTTTCCTAACCTTCCTCATCCTCCCGTTCTTTTCCATACAATAACATATTGGCTTATTTATTAGCCAGTCTAAGTATAAGGGAGCCTGCTTAATCCCTTTTATTCTGTCCCTGACAAGTCCATTTCCTATCAAGCTGTTTGAATCAGAAGAATTAAAGACCGCCACTATATGATTATTTCTGAAGAAATAGCCATCAAAGCCTTCCATGTCATAAAATTGGGCATTAACTAGCCCCATATATGTATATCCATTTATTTCCTTGAATTTCAACAAATATAATACGGCAGAATGACTATTGATATAAGCATTGATGATGTGGTTAGCCTCCACTGACAATATGACGTTATTGTCCTTTGCACGATATTTTGAGGATGGTTTAGGTACTCCCTTCATAATAGAGTCTCGTCTGATTAGTTGATAAGTTTCAGTCTTTGACATATGATTGGACTCATATAGATATTTTCCCTCTCCGCATTGTCCCATATAACCGACTATCGTGTCTCGGAAGACTGTCATACTATCTTTACAAAAGAAATCTTCCCGACTTCTGTAATCAGTAGAATAGACAATTATTAATCTTCCATCTCGTTTAAGAAAATAGTCTACTTTTCTCTTGTCGTATACATATCCGTCAGACATGAACAATATGTCCTTTCCGTTCAGATTTGAGAAGGTCAGGAATATAATAGGTGCTTGAGGTGATTTTTTGATAAACTCCGACACTAGATTATCCACCGCAGGACAGAAAGCTCGGTTCTCCGTCCTATTTCGGCATAAAATAAAAGTCAGAGTAATGATTATTAGTATGAATATCTTTTTCATTGTACGTATTGTCTTATTTCTGTTGGGCTATATATTGTGTGTTTATTAAACACGGGACTTTCCCTGTCATACAGGAATTATAGTCCATGGAGTCAACCGTCAGGAAGTTTTCTCCATGCTGTTGTCCATCCACTTGTCATACTTCCCGACAAAGGAGCGTTTTCTCCTTAAACTATTAGTAGAGTTTATTCTTCGTAACATATCAATATCATTTGACATCTAACCATTTCTCAACTCTTTTCCAAAATAATTCATTTTGTGTAATGACAATAGGAATCACTTGATATTTTTCTTTTTAAAATCTCCATAACATAACTATTTAGAAAGTCTTCTAAAACTCCAGAATCCTTAAACAAAGACAAATAAAGTCTCATTTGGTGGGTTTGAAGATACGACCGAATCTGTCTTTGTTCAAATCTTGAAATATATCCTTTTGGTCTAACTTTTATCCTGTGTATGTTTCTCATAATATCTACGTAACGTTCTATGATAAGCCTAACACCTTTCAGTAATGTCAGATTGCATGTGCGTTCCTCGCCTAAGACGTTCTGCATGGCAAGATAAACTCTTCCATAATTTTGGTAAAAGCTGTCTATCTCAAAGGTTGCAACATTTTGTGAATATATGTTGAGCCTTATAAGGAAAAATAGAAGGAAAATCAATTCACTTTTCATAAGTCCGTTGAACTATTTTTTGCAGAGAATATGGTTCACTATTAGTTAGAGTATAATAATTTACATTACCATACCCAATTTGTTTATTTCTGGCTGAATATAGATTTGCATTTCTATAATAGTTTTTAAGAGACAATGCAGATTCAACAACTTGGGGAAGGAGGAGATTTTTCCCTTTGCCGTTGTCAAACTGAATCCGTACAGGATTGTTGTTATCATAAGCGATGTTGGTGATACCCATATATTTGTTTCTATCTTCCATTTCTTCTTAAAATCAATATGCAACCACCGACAATTATCACACTGCAACTAATCAGAATTATGTACACGATACGGCTATATGTATTATACTCATGTTGATAGGGCTCGCTATATAATTGTTTTGCAAATTCAAGCATCTCCCCAGTCAAAGCATCTTTAGACAATTCTTTAATAAAAAGACTTCGTAACTTATTCATTTTATGGGAAGATTTGGAGATTCTCTCGATAGAGTGGTGGTCTATGGAGGTGTATAGTTTATCTGATATATTTATCAGCTGTTGGCAGAGGGCGGTTTGATTGCTTTTGTTCTCATAGCAAAAGGCAGCTTTCCCTTTATCTATAAATAGACAAAACGGTGCTTTCATCTTATTGTTGCTTGCGGAAGAAGATGCCCGGACTGCCATGTGGTAAAGAGAGCCAATCTGATTACCAAGTGAGTCTGCAATAAACATGCTTCTTTGATGCGTAACAGTTAGTTGCTTGTCATCATCATGCCATTGTCCTTCAAAATTCGTAAGGCACTTGAGACTATCAACATAATAGAATCCTCTGACGTTATTCTCTGTATAGGTGGCGTAGACTGTAATATTTCCTTTCCCGAAAAAGTGTGTTAACCTTTCAACGTATCTCATATTACCAATACTCACAGGACTCAGGCTGTTTTGTGAATAACAAAACAAGACGTTTCCAAATAGTAACTTGATAAGAAGAACAGCAGTTATTATATATTGTGTCCACATTTTGCACTCTTTAAATATTTATCATTATTGGTTTATTATTGCATCATCCCAAATCTGATTCGCTTTCATTTCTCTCACTTTTTCTCCATTAAAATATACATTCCAATGGCCATTATTGTTAATTCTTTCGCCTGTAACATCATTCGTAAAAATCCAATTTCTTTCAGGTCCAACAAAGCTGGATGGTGCTATAATTTCAATATCTTTTAAATTTCTTGATAATTCCTTGGCAATATTTGTTCCTAACGTTATACCTTTATCCTGAGGCACTCCCATAAATTGCGTAGCTTCTTCTTTAGTTAACATTTCAGCACCAGTTCCACAAGAATGAAGTACAATTTGTGAAGGTTTTTTGTCCCATTCTGACGATTGACTTAATAACGCTTTGAATATTTCAACATCTTTAGGGTCTAGCTGATTATTTTTTTCTGTATTTAACGTTAAGTCCCATTGTGTAGTTGTAAGTTCATTATATTGAGCAAGTTCCTCTATATTTGTTAGGAGAATATTACTTGCCTTGGTAGCAATGACGAAAGATATACTCATGGGATTGCCATGAGCAAAGACATCAATCCGACCAGATTTCCAAGGAAACTGGATAGCATAGTCTATAAGACTGACATTATCATGTATCCCATCGTTGTTCATTGGGAAAAATTCAATATTATCTTTTCCATTAGGATCAATAAATTTTACAGGATTATTTGCACAATACGTATACGGGCTGACATTATAATACTTTTCCGCCAGAGGGTCTATCCTGTCCCAGCGTGGCAGGATGGGATTGTACTGCCGCGCGCCATAGTCGTAGGTGTTGAGACCGTGCATCGGGTCAAGCTCCTTGCCGCTGTACGGCTGACCTGTGGTGAGATTACTATTTCTTTCCATAAATAGATCTGTCATGGGCTTTTACTTTCATGCTTCTCCTTTACTAACTATATATAAGGAAAGATATTGTTCCAAGGAGTAACAATCCTTTTATCATCTCTCCCTGTCTTGTATATGGATATGTCCTTATCCTGCAATTGTCTTCCGTTTGCTTGTCTGTATCTAATCCCATATAGTTTCTGCAGATTTTAACATATCGTTTCTGTGGATTTTACCGTATGGCATCGATAATTCATAGGTCGTATCCGCGGTCTTGCTTACATAGACACGTCTCATGTTGGGATATAGGTCTATTCTGTAAACGTAAGGACGCGACAGGAACGACCAGCCCGTTCCCTTATGGTCTACGGGAATCTTCTTTCTCAGCATTTCTATTCCTTTTATATTTATGGGCGTGTACGGAAGGTAGCTGCCTGTCTTTGGGTCAAACTGACTGAGCCCTCCACAAAATGTTTCCAAAAGACGTCGAACTTCTTTTGTGAGAAAAAGGACTTTTCGGAATGTCTTGGGAGCAAAAACTCTATAATTCTTTGATTCATACGTAGAAGGGGTATCATCGGTCTGGCAGATGGCTGTTTTGTAGACGAAAATGGCGACGGAGTCTGGACAGCAAAGGTATTCTGTCGGGGCATTTTCCTTTTTCCAACACATTAGGGCATTGTTAATAGAATCTTCCACAGCCATGGAGTGTTTATACTTTCCGTTCCGCACAGAAGCGAGTTTTGTCATCAGCCGTTTTGTTTCTGTGTTTTTTTCTTCCTTGTATTCCCTTGCAACATACTCCGATATGGCATTATACCACACAGACAACGAATCGGACATTATCTCATGTGTATGCTCTTGCGACCAAACGTGCCAGTCGTGAAAGAACATGTTCAGATTGTTATTATTCAGTTCCGTGTACTTCTTGGTGAAATTCTGCCCGCAGATAGACAATGATAGCAGAAATGCAAGTACAAAAATACATGTTTTTTTCATAAGTTACAATATGTTCAATTATCTTGGGCTGTTTTCTGAATCATATAATCTATATAAAATTTATAACGTGGTGTTGTATATTTAAACAAATCATTTTTTTTAATATTATTATAAATTTGATTATGATTTTTTCCTGTTATTCCCAATACGCCATGATTGTACCATTCATGTACTAATATACTACATTGAAAATTCTCAACAGTACCATCATAGCTTTCTAACGAACTACTCGTTGTATTAATCTGTGCACAGACAAAGTTCCCTCGATCATCAACTTTCCTTAATGTTCCAAAGTTTCCTTCATTCCCGTCGCAGTCTTCTATATTCTCTTTATAGGTTATTCTTCTATTGTATAACTTATCAATAGAAAATGTTCCTCTAGTTAGAGGTTTTCCATTCTCTGCTAATATAAATCCATCCGACTCTACAGCTATACTTGTCATTATATTAGAGAAAAAACTGCCACTGCATTTATTTGTGTATACAAAGTTGTCATATAATTGTAAGTCTGGAATAAAATATTCACTATTTGCATTATTAAAATCATCATTCAAGGAATGTTTGCCCCAGTCTATCTTCTGATTTCCTGTATATATCATGAGCTTGCCTCGAAACCCTTCTGTTGTTATTCCTAATAGATTACCTTTAATGTCATATATAGCTCTTTCCCATCAAGGTCTACGAACCGTACAGGGTTATTTGCGCAATACGTATACGGACTTACATTATAATACTTCTCCGCCAACGGGTCTATCCTGTCCCAGCGTGGCAGGATGGGATTGTACTGCCGCGCGCCATAGTCGTAGGTGTTGAGACCGTGCATCGGGTCAAACTCCTTGCCGTCGGACTTATATGGCTGATAGCCATTGATAAACCTCATTGTATATTTAAATGATAAATAACCTAATCCCATATTTCGTCTAAAGATATTACTATCCTATGTTCATGAAACTTGCCATGTGGGACTGAAAGCTCATAAGTTGTATCAACTGTCTTACTTACATAAAAACGTTTTATGTTAGGATATATCAATATCGCATATATATAAGGACAGGAGATAAAAGACCATCCGTTTGGCTTAAAATACACAGGAATAAATTTTTTTATAGCTTTTACAGCTTTCTCATTTCTTGGTTTAACAGGAAGGTAAGACATGTTTTTTGTATCAAATCTGCTAACTCCTCCACAAAAGTCTTCAAGTAGACGCTGAATCCTGTCTGTAAGAATAAGTGTTTTTTTATATTTTTTAAGTATATAAACTTTACAATAATGCTTTTGTTTTACTTCTTGGCGAGATTTTTCTTTTAGTTCAAATGGTTGGGAGTAAACAAAAATAGGAATAGAGTCTGGACAACAGAGATATTCTGTTGCGGCATTCTCTTTCTCTAAATAGTCCAACTCCTTTTTGATTGAATCTATCTTAGCATTAGAAACCTTTGACAGACTATGCTCCAAACGATTGAGCTCTGATGTCAAACGCTTTTTCTCTGTTTCTTTTTCACATTCATATTTACGTATGATATACTTTAAGATTTTTTCATTTAGAACAAAGAGTGAATCTTTTTCTTTCTTGCGATTATACTCTTTTGACCAGTTACACCAGTCAGCGAAGAAAGATTCTAAATTTTCCTCGTTTAATACTTTATATTTATCTGTAAAGCCTTGTCCCCAAATACACGATGGGCACACACACAAGAATATAATACAATATATATATTTCATAGTTCAATTATTTTTCTGAGTATTTAATAGCCTCGTCTATATAGCGTTTATAACGTTCTGTTGTGTACTTAGACAAATACTTGTCATTATATAATAGAAGAAGTCACCATCACATCTGTTATTACTAATATCTCAAATTCTAATGCAAGACTTCCTGCTCTTCGACAGCTTTCTAGCGATAAGCCTTGTCGTCAAAGACATATTCAACTCGGGCTATAAGCCTTTTTTCGCCCCACTGCTTGTTGACACAATACATGGAAACGGCTACATGTCCTTTTTCTATTGTAAGAAACGGCCAACCTATAATATAATGTCCAGAATTCAGATGTTTCTCACATTTACTTTCTTCTATGATATTCTCTTGGGGATAAAGTATAGAACCTATCATCCAAAAAGGAAAATAGTTACTGTTAGTATAAATGTTCTGCCGGAGAATTCCATTACCTATCAGACTATCTATCCCTGCTCTTATTGCCTTATTGTAAACACTATCAAGCAGAAGAAGGCCCCCTTTGTCTTTTGCTATTTGATATTTATAAGTTATTTCCTTTTGAGATAGTTTTAGTTCTTTGAAGCTATTATTGATATGAAAGGATGATACAAAGTCGTCACAAAAAGCGCACGTATGGTCTTTATTACACTGGAGCTGTGATATCATAATGAATAAGGTATCACCGTTTATCACCAAGATATTCGGAAAGCCTATATGCATTTTTCCTCCTTTGAACTTTTCGTTTTCAACATATAGTTTTTTCCAACCTTTTATCATTTGAATATTGAATCCGTAAAGGTTGTAATAGTCAATAAGATAAAAATCTCTTTTTTTGTATCTGCCCCCTCCACTTCGGAGTAGCATTTTGCAGGAAATTGCGATATGTAGTTTCCAAAGCATTGTTTAAAGGTATATTCTGACCTTTCGAATTCTGCCCATACAATATGAATGATACGGTAAGGAACAGAACTTTAATTAAATATTTTTTTATTTTAAAGATGTATTATTGATTTGTAACAATAACTCTACCCAGTCCCACTCTTGCTATCTGTCCGAAATTTTGATAGACATCCAGACGCGACTTAGATAAAATCCCAGTATGATTATATATGTAGACATATTTATCTCGCATAGATATCCCATTTGTAATTATACATAATTCTGCCTCCATAGATTGGATATTTGCGTTAAAATCACATAGCCAGTTTGGATTATGATAGGAAAACCAGGCAATATGACCGAAAGGTGTAGGCATGCACACATCCTTGCCAACTGCAATATGTGAGGTGGAAAAGGGGATTAACACTGTTAATAATAAAAATGTATTTTCATTTTGGCTCTATGGAATTATAGTACCTAATTTGCTTGTTTACATGTTTATCGTGTCTGGCATGAAGGAGAACATC
>NZ_BAKG01000030.1 GCF_000614065.1 Prevotella dentasini JCM 15908
CTTCTTGGAAGACTTTTACTATATCTTTATTCTAATCTGTTATCCGCAGAAGAATAGGATAATTAGCTGTGCGGTGAAAATTCGCAGGAACATGCTCAGCGGATAAACCGTAGAGTAGCCCAGTGCCGGTGCTTCTCCTGCACAGATAGAGTTTGCGTATGCCAATGCAGGTGGGTCTGTGTACGTTCCGGCAAGCATACCCATGATGGTAAAATAGTTGAACTTATACTTTAGCCGGGCTATTGTTCCAACGATGAGGATAGGGATGACGGTTATAATAAAGCCTGTGTACACATATTTCAGTCCATCACCCTGAACGACAGTCTCCCAGAATCCCGCACCGGCCTTGATGCCGACGGATGCAAGGAATAGTGCCAAGCCAAATTCTCGAAGCATCATGTTGGCCGATGTCGTCGTATATGTTACCAAGTGCATCTTATAGCCATAGCGTCCGATAAGGATAGCAATAATCAGCGGTCCGCCTGCAAGACCCAGTTTCAAAGGAACGGGCATGCCGGGGATTGCCAATGGGAAGCTACCGAATATAAGACCAACTATGATTCCCACGAAGATAGTGGCGATATTGGGTGCATTAAGGCGTTTCTCGGAGTTACCCATCATGGCAGCTACTCGTTTTACATTCTCTTCAGGACCAACTACAATGATACGGTCTCCGACGTTGAAAATGTGGTTACGGCTTGCAAAGAGATTCATGCCCTGACGGGTGATGCGAGTAATGTTGACACCATAGACTGAGTTGAAGTGCATCTTGCCCAGTGTCTTGCCGTTCATCGAGCTGTTGGTAATGAGAATCTTGCGGCTTACCATTGGCTGCGGCTGATCTTCTTCGTGCCAGTCGGCCTCTATTTCTGGGCCGATGAAAGCCTTGACGGCCTTGACGTCAGCTTCGGTGCAGACTACCAGAATCTCATCCCCAAGCTCAAATACGGTATCACGCTTGGGAAGGGAAACTACTCCGTCGTGCATGATGCGCGTGCATACAATGTCGCGGTTAAGAAATTCTGAAACCTCTTTCAGTGTTCTGCCACCAATGTATGAGTTGGATACCTTGAGGTACATGATATGGGGCTTGGCGTGAGGATTTTCCGACTCGGATGCCGTCAGCTGTGCGTTCTCATCGTCAAGCTGAACCTTGCAGATGTATTTGATGGCAAGTGTGGCACTGATGATGCCAATCACACCCAATGGATAGGCACAGGCATAGCCCGAGGCAATATCGAAGTCAGTGCCTTGCGGGAATACGCTGTTGAGGGCTTCCTTGGCTGCACCAAGACCGGGAGTGTTGGTTACGGCTCCGTAAAGGGTACCGACCATCATGGGCAGGTTGGACTTGTCGCTTGTGTCAAAGAACAGGTAGTAGCACCCGAACATTACCAATACATTGAGAAGGATAGCAAGGCAGGATAGCATGTTCAATTGTAATCCTCCCTTTCCGAAGCTCTCGAAAAAGCCCGGACCTACCTGTAGACCTATCATAAATACGAATAGGATAAGTCCAAAGTCCTGTAGGAATGTGAGTATGGGCAATGGCCCCGTAAAGCCTATGTGTCCGGCAAGAATCCCGACAAATAGTACAAAGGTTACGCCAAGGGAAACTCCTCCGATTTTTATTTTCCCTAAGTAAACACCAAAAGCGATGACAATCGAATATAGCAGTGCTATATGTGCGACGCCTTCTTGATTTGTAAATAAATTTATTAACCAATCCATAAGTATTATATTTGTCTGCAAAGTTACAGAATAACTTACACATAATGCCATGTTTGTATGTTTTTTTTCTTTTAACATTTAGCTTTTTGTTTTTCATGCTCTATAATCAAAGTTTTTTTATACTTTTGCTTCTGTAATGAGGTTTAATGTAAGATGTAACAGCTGTGGCCGGACTTTCATAGCAGAGACGGAGGCCTATGGGAAACAGAAGTATCGCTGCCCTTATTGTGGTGTAGTGCTGAATTGCCAGTTCGACGAGCCTGAAGAGTTTCGCACGAAGGCGCGTTCCGTTATTCCACTTGTAGATGTAACTCCTGTTGTCGGCAACAAGGTGGCAGAATTGCCGACGGTGAAGCCTAAGATTCTGCGGATGCCCTCTGCCGAGAAGTTGCAGGAGCTGAGGCAGAAGATTGCCCATACCTCTTTTCAGGCAGGTGAAACGGTTAAGGAAGTTACGGCAAATACATCCGAATACATTGCGCGAGGTTCTTCCCGTTTGGCCCGTTTTCAGGAGAAATATGCCGACGGCAATCTTTGGATATTCTTCGGAGGCAGTCTTCTGTTTATTCTGTTGGTCTTTGTCGGCTTGTTTGTTTGTGCGGAGGTGGTGAAGCTGCTGGCCGAAGGACATTCTTGGCTTTTCAAGAATTATATTGAGCTAAGGAACAATTTGTAGTTGATAAGTAAAACGGAGCCTGTTTCTGTTTTCCGTTTTTCCTGTCATTCTGTCAACTTTTGCAAGGTGTTGATTTTCAATGGCATATTTGTTAATGTCGTTGACAGACTGACAGCAGTTCATTGTCAGCGTGGGATTTCTCCGATGTGTAGGACTAAAAAAGAAAAGCCGCTAAACCTTTACGGTTTAGCGGCAAATTTCTTTCTTTTTCTGTTCGTGCTCTGAATTACTTAACAGAATCGGTAGCTGCGCTGTCTACGATAGCAGAGTCAACCATTGCGCTGTCGCTTGTAGAGTCAACCATTGCGCTGTCGGTAGCAGCAGAATCTGCGCCTTCAGCTGGCTTGGCGTTGTTACCACAAGATGCGAAAGAGATAGCTGCAACAGCTACGAACATTAAAACTAACTTCTTCATTTTCTTTGCTTTTTAATTCTGTAAAACAATCATTTGTTTATTAAAACGTTGCAAAGGTAAGTGTTTTTTTTATACGGCAATATTTTTTTGTAAGTTTTTTATTTCTTTTTTGTAACCTTTTTGTAATGTGTTGATATTGTGCGTGTTATGAGTTTGTTTCTTGTGTCGGACAATCCTGCTGCCTTGCTTGTTTTTGTTTGTTTTTCCTGAAAAGTGCTTTCGGAGGGCCGTCATGGAGCGATGATGATATAGAAATTCCGGTTTTCTTGTCCGGTTTTGCTGTTTTGGCGCGGGGAACAAAGGGTAGCGAAATTTGGCAGTGTCCCCTATTTGCATTACCTTTGCATACATATATGATAGATACATCAGCATTTCAGGGCAAGACTGCAAAGTTTTATACATTAGGTTGCAAACTTAACTTCTCAGAGACAAGTACCTTCGCGCGTACCTTATATAATATGGGCGTGCGCGAAGCGAAAAAAGATGAGCAGGCAGATATTTGCCTAATCAATACATGTTCGGTTACGGAAGTTGCCGATCACAAATGCCGTCAGGCGATTCACAGGATGGCAAGGCAGAATCCCGGATCGTTCATTATCGTTACTGGCTGTTATGCGCAGTTGGAGAGTGAGCGCGTCGCAAAGATAGATGGTGTAGACTTGGTGCTTGGAAGCAATGAGAAGGCAGACCTTATAAAATATCTGAGTGATGCGTGGAACCAGCCGGATATGGCTCATGGGGAAGGCGAGGGTCGCCAGTCTCACCTCCATACATTCCACTCCGTGAAAACGAAGGACATCAAGACCTTTCAGCCGAGTTGTTCGCGTGGTAATCGTACGCGCTACTTTCTGAAAGTTCAGGATGGGTGCAACTACTTCTGTACCTATTGCACCATTCCCTATGCACGGGGATTTTCCCGGAATCCCGATATTGCTTCGCTGGTTCGTCAGGCCGGGGAGGCTGCACGCGAGGGTGGCAGGGAAATAGTGCTTACGGGGGTGAATATTGGCGATTTCGGTGCCACCACTCACGAACGTTTTATCGACTTGGTCAGGGAGCTGGATAAGGTGGAGGGCATACAGCGTTTCCGCATCAGTTCGCTGGAGCCGGATTTGCTGGACGACGACCTGATAGAATATTGTGCCCGTTCAAGGGCCTTTATGCCTCATTTCCACATTCCTTTGCAGAGTGGGTCAGACGAAGTTCTGCGCCTGATGCACCGCAGATACGATACTGCGCTCTTTGCCCATAAAATACGGCTTATTAAGGAAAAGATGCCCGATGCCTTTATCGGGGTCGATGTCATGGTGGGATGCCGGGGCGAGAAGCCGGAGTATTTCGATGCGTGCTACCGTTTTCTGGAATCCCTCCCCGTTACCCAGCTGCATGTCTTTCCTTATTCGGAGCGTCCGGGTACGGCGGCTCTGTCTATTCCCTACGTGGTGGACGACCGGGAGAAGAAGCGGCGTGCCCATCAGCTCCTGAAACTGTCCGACGAGAAGACGCATCAGTTCTATTCCCGCTATATCGGTCAGGAAGCCGAGGTGTTGTTCGAGAAGGCTGTGCGCGGCAAGGCCATGCACGGCTTTACCAAAAACTATATTCGTGTAGAGCTTTCCCCATTGCAGGTGAGGGAGGAGCTGGACAATCAGATTGTGAAAGTCCGCTTGGGCGGATTCAATTTCGATAAATCGGCCCTGAAGGCGGAGATTATTTAAGATGAAAGTTGCAATCGTTATCCTCAATTGGAATGGCCGGAAAATGCTGTCAGAGTATTTGCCGGCTGTCTTGGACCATTCTCGCGACGAGGCCGATGTCATTATAGCCGACAACGCCTCTACCGACGACTCCGTCGGGTGGTTGCATGCCAACTATCCCGGTCTGAGGGTCATCGCGCTTGAAAAGAATTATGGCTTTGCAGAAGGGTACAACCGTGCGCTGAAACAGGTGGAAAGCGAATATTATGTTTTGCTGAACAGCGACGTAGAGGTTACTCCCCGTTGGCTTGTGCCGCTTGTTGACGAGATGGACGCGCATCCCGAAATTGCTGCGTGTCAGCCGAAGTTGCTTGCTGTGCACGACAGGTCTTCTTTTGAGTATGCAGGGGCTTCGGGCGGATTTCTCGACAGGTGGGGCTACCCTTTTTGCAGGGGGCGGATTTTTGATACGGTAGAGCCGGACGAAGGGCAGTACGATGCGCGCAAGGAGATTCTTTGGGCCACAGGGGCCTGCCTGCTTATCCGCTCGTCCGACTATTGGGCTGCAGGCGGTCTGGATGGTCGTTTCTTCGCCCATAACGAGGAGATTGACCTCTGCTGGCGGCTTCACAGGATGGGGCGGAAGATATATTGTTTTCCTGACAGCAGGGTCTACCATGTAGGCGGGGGGACGCTTCCCAAGTCTAATCCGATGAAGACCTTCCTTAATTTCCGCAACAACCTGACAATGCTCTGGAAGAATCTTCCTGCCGGTGAACTGAATCGTGTGATGCGGGTCCGCTGTTTTCTCGACTATCTTGCAGCCGTCCAGACCCTTGTGCTCAACAGGAACTGGGGCGAGTTTATGGCCATTATCAAGGCTCGTCGTGCCTTCAGGCGGTGGAGGTATGAATTCAGAAGTCCTGAGGACATAGCCCGGGAACTCCGTATGAAGCCGCAGGCGGTCAGTGACGGCAGGACAGACTTTTCCATTTTGTGGGCTTATTATGTGAAAGGATATAAAAAATATGGGCAATTACCATAGTTCTTTTTGCTTTCATTGACTTTAAGACGATATTTTTAATTGTTATTTTAACTTTTTTAGATAAATCCTTTCGTAAAGACATATTTTTTAGTAATTTTGCATGGTGTGTTGAAAATTTCAAGGTAACCAAGTGAAGAAGCTAAGTTACATATTGCCTTTATTGCTGATGGTCTTGACCGGCTGTCAGTTCAAGTTCTCTTCTGACGACGAAGTGAACGCTTCTTCATTGGTGAAGATTGAGCGGTACGACCGTTTGGAGTACCGCTACCTGACTACGGGCGATTTTTCTGCCCTTCAGCAGATGAACACCGAATACCCTGTCGAGACAAGAACCCTGATGGAGGATGTAGTGAAGATAGGCAGCGCGACAGAGCCTGACATCAATACGAAGTTTCTGAAGTTCTATCAGGACACCATCTTGCAGTCGCTGATAACTGCCGTGGAGGCCGAATATGCCAATATGGACGACCTGAACCGTCAGTTGAATGTCGTGTTTGCCAAGTTGAAGCATACGCTCCCCGACGTGGAGACGCCAAGGGTCTATGCCCAAATATCCGCCCTCGACCAAAGCATCGTCGTCGGTACGGGTATTATCGGCATATCTTTGGACAAGTATTTGGGCGAGAACTATCCGCTGTACAAGAAGTTCTATTCCCCCCAGCAGCGCAGTCAGATGTCGAGGGAGTATATTGTTTCAGACTGTCTGACCTTCTATCTGATGAGCCTTTACCCGATGGATAAGTTCGAGGCACGCCCGCAGAAGGAGCGCGACCTGTATATGGGAAAGATACAGTGGGTTGTCAACCAGACGATGGGTCGCAAGGTGTTCGATAATGGTTATGTCGACGCTGTGGCATCCTATATGAGGCATGGTTCGGGAATCACATACGAAGAACTTCTGCGGCTCACCGACTTCACGGAGTTCAAGGTAAGGGGGGAATAGTATTCCCCTCTTGTTGTTTATGGGCGGTTTGCTTTCAGGTAGTTGTTGAGCCGGTGGGCGAACTCGTAGTTCTTCAGCCCCCATTTGGGTGCGATGAGCAGGTCGGGCGGACTCTGGCTGACGAATCTTTCCAGTACGAGGTCTTTGCGTAGCAGCTGTATGTATCGGGCTATCAGCTCAATGTATTCCTCCACCGAGTAGAGGTGGAAGGGATGCTGGCTGTATAGTTGCGCGAGCCGGGTACCGCGTATGATTTGCAGCTGGTGTATCTTCAGGATGTTCAGGGGCAGTGAGGAGATGACGGGGGCCTGTCGCAGGCTTTCTGCCGCGTCTTCTCCGGGAAGTCCCAGAATGATGTGTCCCCCCACGAGGATGCCCCGTCGCGCAGTTTCCTCTATGGCTCTCCGGGTGCAGGCAAAGTCGTGTCCGCGGTTGATGTATTTGAGGGTGGCGTCGTTGCAGCTCTCTATTCCGTATTCTACTATGAGAAAGGTGCGCCTGCTGAGTGCTTCAAGATAGTCGAGCAGCTCCTCGCTGACGCAGTCGGGCCGTGTCCCTATCACAATTCCCACGACGTCTTCCACGCCCAAAGCCTCCTCGTAGATACTTTTCAGGTGCTCCAGCGAACCATAAGTGTTGGTATATGCCTGAAAGTAGGCGAGGTATTTCATGCCCGGATACTTGTGGGCAAAGAATTTTTTTCCGTCCTCCAGCTGTTGCGAGACGGTCTTGCCTTGTCCGCAGTAGGAGGGGTTGAAGGTGCGGTTATCGCAGAAGATACATCCCCCTTTTCCTATCCTTCCGTCTCGGTTAGGGCAGGAGAAACCGGCATCTACCGATATTTTCTGAACCTTATAAGGGAGTTGTTTTTTTATCCAAGTCCCGAAATCATAATAGTATTGTTCCATTTCTTTGCAAATGTACTCAAATTTATGTAATTTTGTCAGCGTTAAAACTTAAATTATGAAGCGAATTATCTTAATGTGTGCAGTACTCTTGTCGGCAGCAACGCAGTTGCTGGCCGGTGAACCCATTTCGTTGAAGGATATTACGAAGGGGGAGTTTGCGGCCAAGCGCATCTCTGGCATCAACCCGTTGAGTGGAACTGCCGAGTATGCGCAGATTTCCAGCGATGGGAAAAAAATCGTAAAGTATTCTTTCAAGACAGGAAAGGAGACTGGGGTGATATTCGATTTGGACAATGTCAGGGGCGAGAAGCCGGAGTCGTTTACCGGCTATCAGATTTCCTCCGACGGGCAGTATCTGCTCATCCAGACCGACGTTCGTCCAGTCTATCGCCGTTCCTTCACGGCAGACTTCTATGTTTACAGCGTCAGGGACAAGATGCTCAAGCGGCTTTCGGCAGGCGGCCCACAGCAGATTCCTACCTTCTCGCCGGACAGCCGCCATATTGCCTTTGTGAGGAATAACAACATCTTCATCACCGACGGTACAACCGAACGGCAGGTTACCCACGATGGCGAATTCAACAAGGTCATCAACGGAATACCCGACTGGGTGTACGAAGAGGAGTTTGGGTTCAACAACGCCTTGGCGTGGAGTGCCGACGGAAAGAGCCTGAGCTGGATTCGCTTCGACGAGTCTGCAGTCAAGACCTTCTCCCTTCAGTCCTACAAGGGGGCTTCGCCTGTACGGTCGCAGTACGAGGTCTATCCGGGCGAATACAGCTATAAGTATCCGAAGGCCGGCGAGGACAACTCGAAGGTGTCGGTGTGGTCTTACCGCCTCGCCGATGGCCGGACGGTGCAGTATCAGGTGCCGTTGGATGCCGACGGCTACATTCCCCGTGTGAAGACTGCCGAGGGTTCGGACGGCATCATCATCTATACCATGAACCGGCATCAGGACGAGCTGAACCTCTACAAGGCCAATCCGGCGACGGGAGCTTGCAGTCTCGTCATCAGGGAAAGCGTGCCCAAGTATGTGAAGGAAGAGGTTGTTGAGGGCATCAGCATCCTGAAAGACTATATCCTGCTCCCGTCCGACCGCGACGGGCACATGCACCTGTATCTCTATGGCAGGGACGGAAAGCTCCTGCGGCAGCTGGAAAAGGGCGACTACGACGTAACTGCCTTCTATGGCTACGACGAAAAGACAGGGAATGTCTATTTTCAGGCAGCAAAGGAAAGTCCTATGCAGCGCGAGGTCTATGTTGCCGACAAGAACGGACGGGTGAGAAGGCTGAGTCCTGCCTCGGGATGGAACAATGCCAACTTCTCGGGCGACTTCAGGTATTTTCTCAATTCGTGGAGCGACCGCAACCATCCGTATGTGTACACGCTCTACGACAATCAGGGCAAGGCCGTGCGCGAAGTGCTCAACAACGACGAGTTGGTGCAGAAGCTGGGTAAGTACGGGCTGACCGGGAAAGACTTCTTCAGGTTCAGGACCTCAGAGGGTGTGGAGCTGAACGGATGGATGGTCAAGCCTGCCGACTTTGATGCCAGCAGGAAATATCCCGTCATCATGTTCCAGTACAGCGGACCGGGCAGTCAGCAGGTGGTTGACAGTTGGAATGTCGGCTCAATGGGCAATGGCGGAATGTTCGATTACTATCTGGCACAGAAGGGTTTTATAGTTGTCTGTGTAGACGGTCGCGGCACGGGTGCCCGTGGAGCCGACTTCGAGAAGTGCACCTATCTGCGTCTGGGCGACTTGGAGTCGAAGGATCAGGTAGAGACCGCAATCTGGCTGGGCAGTCTGCCCTACGTTGATGCAAAGCGCATCGGCATGTGGGGATGGAGCTTTGGCGGATTCAACACGCTGATGAGCCTTAGCGAAGGACGTGCCGTGTTCAAGGCAGGCGTTGCAGTGGCTCCGCCCACCAACTGGCGTTATTACGATACGGTCTATACCGAACGCTACATGCGCACTCCGCAGGAGAATCCCGACGGCTATGCCATAAATCCGATAGAGCGTGCAGGCAAGCAGAGCGGAAGGCTGCTGCTTTGCCACGGCATTGCCGACGACAATGTGCATCCGCAGAATGTGTTTGAGTATTCCGAAGCCTTGGTTCAGGCCGATAAGGATTTCAAGGAGAACCTCTATGTCAACCGTAATCATAGTATTCATGGCGGAAACACGCGTAATCATCTCCTGCGTCAGATTTCGGAGTGGTTCATAGAGAATCTCTAACGCGTATCCCCTGCCTTTGGGGATAGTCAGAGGCATTTTTCCAAGCCTGTGATGGCATGGTGTCTCCCGGTTGCCGTTGCTGAAGCGACGTGTCGGAGCACCGTCCCATTACGGGCTTTCTTTTTTCTCCTTTCTGTGCGGTTTTCTCTATGGTACGGCCGCAAAGAGAAAGTGCCGTTCTCGTGTAGTCATAGTGCTGTTTTCGTGTGGTCATAGTGCCGTTTTCGCAATGCGAAAGCGGCATTTTCGTTTTTTAGCCGTATTATGTCCGGGAAATGGGGAAAATCTATCTGCCCCGTGCCAGATTGTCTGTTCCCCAATTGTTATTTTGTTTCTGCCATGTTTCCGTCTCCAAGGACAGCGAGCCTCAGCCACGTGGTGTGTCGTGCCGAGCTGCAGCCACGGTGTAGGGACAGACCGCGTGTCTGTCCGATAATCAGAAACCACCATGCACATGCGGACAGGCACAGGGCCTGTCCCTACAGATTAA
>NZ_BAKG01000029.1 GCF_000614065.1 Prevotella dentasini JCM 15908
TATAAATTTTCCGCTAACCGCTTCCCTGTAAATTTCTAAGCGTGTATAAATTTTCCGTTAACCGCTTCCCTGTAAATTTCTAAGCGTGTATAAATTTTCCGCTAACCGCTTCCCTGTAATTTTCTAAGCGTATATAAATTTCCCGCTAACCGCAAGCGGTTTCCGCCTGTCAGTTTCAGGCTTTCTTTCCGCTTGCAGAGACTGCTTTTCTCTATTATTTTCTGATGTTTTATGGTTACAATCTCATCTATGTTGGACAGATGCCCTTCGTTTGTTTCTGTTTATCGGACAGACACGGGGTCTGTCCCTACACCGTGGCTGCGTCTCGTTGTCTTTTGGGATTCGGGAAGAGACACACCAATCTGTAGGGACAGGCCCCTTGCCTGTCCGCCCTGCTCTGTTCCAGTCCGTTTCCGTGCTGCTGCGTGTGTGCTGTTTTTTGTTTGTCGGACAGACACGGGGCCTGTCCCTACACCGTGGCTGCGTGTCGTTGTCTTTTGGGATTCGGGAAGATACATGCCAATCTGTAGGGACAGGCCCCGTGCCTGTCCGCCCTGCCCTGTCCGCTTCCTCTGCCGCGTGTGCTGTTTTCTGCCTGTCCGAGCAAATGAGGCTGACAACCGAGGTCCTATGTCCCTATAATAATGTTTTCGTAAAGCGAAAGTACCGTTTTGACAAGGCGAAAGCGGCACTTTCGGTGAATGAAAATGCTGCTTTCGCTAAATGAATTTGCGTGTCGGAATATGGCGTGCAGGGAGGCTTCCGGCGGCAAGGATTATCCCTGCGGGGCAGGAATTTGGAATGAACAGATAGAAAATTTGCATATTTAAATGCTTTGTATTATATTTGCAGGCTATAAGAAACGATATTATAAGCAAAATGAATGTGTGGCGGCAGAGCCGGAAACTGGGACAACCTATGATATGCTTCCCAAAAGCCGCGGCACACGGGACTCTTTGATTTGTTGGAGAAACATTCCCCCGGCGGTGTCCGTCAGCCGTAGACGAGCCTGATTTCATCCTACCTGAGTTGGCGAAGAACGGATGAAACCCTCTCCTTTGTGTGGCAGATATGCGTCGGGAGTCGTGATTTCTTCCCGGGTCATCGTACTAATATACTTCACTATTAGGTGATTGATAACAAACAGTTAATTAAGTAACAAACAATTTCTAATTATTTGAAAAGCAACTTGAGATTTATGAGAAAGAAAATTACAAGAGAATTGCGACGGGCCGGTACGGTACTTGCATTCCTGACCGCAGGCGTCGTGGCGGCACAGGCGCAGGAGATGCTCCTCTCGGAATCGTTCGACACTGCGGACGGCCTGAAAAACTTCATCGTCTTGGACAACAACAAGGACGATGTTACATGGAACTGGATAGAGAACGAGAAGAACGTCGCCGTATATGCCGGAGAAAAAGGCAACGACGACTGGCTGCTCACTCCGGCCTTACATCTGAAGGCCAACTACATCTATACGCTTTCGTTCCGTGCAAAACGCTACTATGCGAGCTATGTGGAGGAGTATTCGGTGCATTTGGGAGAGGGTGACGACCCTACTGCCTACAAGCTGCTCAAGAATATGCCATCGCCTGACGTGGAATCCAAGCTCCAGCAAATGCAAATTAAGCCCGACAAGGACATGACTGCCCGGATAGGATTTCACTGCACTTCCAAGCATGGCTCCGCTATCTATCTTGATGACATCTCCGTCGACCAAGGAAGCCTTGCAGCTGCGCCCGATTCGGTATACAACCTCAGGATAACCCCTTACCCGAAAGGAAAACTGAATACCACCATCAAGTTTAATTGTCCACAGCAGACCATCGGGGGGAGCACCCTGACCTCGCTAAGCAAGATTGCTGTATATTGTGGTGAACGGGAAGTTGCCATCATCGACAATCCTGTGCCCGGAAAGGAACTTACCGTTGAAGACACAAGCGCGGACGGCATCGTGAACGGGTTCAATACCTATAGGGTCATTGCCTACAATGCCGAAGGTATGGGATGCGCTGCCACCAAGCAGGTATGGGTAGGGTTTGATGTCCCTGCCAATCCTGCAAACGTCAAGATTGTGGATGCCGGCGACCATCTTTCTCTCACGTGGGATATACCTGAAATGGGAGAACATGGCGGCTACGTCGATGCAACGAAGTGTGTCAATGAGATTTTCAGACTAAGGGACGACGTGCAAAGCTACAAGTCAAAATATGAGGGAACGAGCATTGACATTCCGATAGATTCCGACAAGGGCCATCAGGGCTGGGAATGTTGGGGCGTTAGCACGACCAACGAGTACGGTACCTGCAATAGTATGGGATTCTCCAACTACATTCCCACTGGCGAGTCCTACAAGCTGCCGTTCAACGACCCGATGGCCGGTGGCCTGAAATACGATTCTTGGTGGTCGCTTCATCGCGGAAAAGGCAATTCCGGCTTCGAATTCACCGATAATCCTTCCTACAATGATGACCGCGGAGCATTTGTCGCACAGATTCCCGATAAGAATGGCGAGTCCTACCTGATGTCGGGAAAAATCGACATTCGCAACGCCAAGAAGCCCAAGCTCTACTTCCATTACTATGGTATTCCGGGACAGGACGCAAAGCTGCTTGTTGAGATAGACAAGGCCATGAACGAAACCGTTGTCATGAAAACCATTGACTTCAGTGAGAATGTGGAGATGGACTGGCAAAGGGCGGAAATAGACCTGTCGGGAATAGGAGATTCGCGATACATTGTCGTGAAGTTCCATGTCCTCCCCGGCGATTTCTGTATTGTAGGCATCGACAATGTCGTTGTCATGGACGAGCTTGACATTAACCTCGGAGCAGAAATCTCCGCGCCTAAGAGCATTATGGCAGGCGAGCAGGGAAACATCGGTGTTACCATCATGAATACGGGAAGCAAGAGCGTGGAGAAATACACCACGAAGCTCTACGTCAATGGCGAATTGCAGGAGTCGCGTGCCAGCAGCCACCCTCTCAAGTCAATGGAGAGTGCCGTTGAGACGTTTGCTTACAAGATGCCTATCAATGCAGGCGAAACGGTAACGGCATACGCTGTCGTGGAGACAGAAGGCGACGAGAACAGGGACAACGACAAGACCGGCGAGTGCGTCATCAATGTGCTGAAGCCCGATTGTCCTACTCCTGCTGGTCTTGCGGCAACTGCTGTTGACGGGGCCAATGTCCTCACGTGGAATAGCCCGGTACTCCCGGAACCAGAAGAGACAACCGAAGATTTCGAGACCTACGACATGCTCACTGCCAATTTCGGAGAGTGGGACATATTCGACGGCGACAAGGGAGTAACCTATTGGTTCGACAATATTCCTTGGGACGGTGCCAATAAGCCATACGCATGGCTCGTCATTAATCCTTACGACATGAACATCGACGTGGAAAATTCGCCGCAGATTACACCTCATTCAGGAAACCAGTTTGCAGGAAACTTCTCGGCAGGCTCCGACTATACCGCCATAGGGCACAACGACGACTGGCTTATCTCGCCCATCCTTCCCCGCATTGCACAGAAAGTGTCCTTCTATGCTGCACAGCTTACCAGTGAGTATGGCATTGATCAGCTGGTGGTTCTCTACTCGGCTACGGGCAGAAATATAGAGTCGTTCATCCCTGTTGATACCATACAGATTTCGGCCGTGCTACAGGCAAGGGCGAGGGATGGCAGAAGGTTGAGGTCTCGTTGCCAGAGAACAGCAAGTACTTTGCCATTCGCAACATCTCGAAGGATACTTATCTCTGCATGGTAGACGACATTTCCTTTACGAAAGGATTTGGCGAGAAGATTACGGGCTACAATGT
Organism: Prevotella dentasini JCM 15908; assembly: GCF_000614065.1. GTDB lineage: Bacteria > Bacteroidota > Bacteroidia > Bacteroidales > Bacteroidaceae > Prevotella > Prevotella dentasini. The sequence continues at coordinate 3,825 of NZ_BAKG01000029.1, forward strand.
CTACCGCGACGGCAAGTTCGTAGGCCGCACGGAAGGTAACGTTACCACCTACAAGGATACTCCCGAGAATGGACTGGAGCACGACTACAACGTTACCGCCCTGTACGGCTCGCTGGAGTCGCTCTTCTCCAATACCGCATCGGTTACGACGGGCATAGAGGAGATTGTCTCCGCCGATATGCCGCTTGTTATCTATACCGTAAACGGTGTCCGCGTGAACACTTCCGACCTGAAGTCGCTGCCGAAGGGCATCTACATCGTTAACGGAAAGAAGATGGTGGTAAGATAATCCTTCCCATACTCCCACATAGCCTTGTGGGAATGGAACAATAATAAAGTCCGAAGGTATATTCAATATCTTCGGGCTTTTTTCGTGTTTGCATGAAGCAAGGCAGCGGAAGCGGACAGGCACAGGGCCTGTCCCTACATGCTGCTTGCTCTTCGCCTACAATTCTGACAGAACGGACAGAAAACAGATTTCATGCCCCGGACCTCCCGTGTATGGCAAGCGGAATGTAGGGACAGACCGCGTGTCTGTCCTATACGCAGAATACAACATACGTACGCAGCGACGTAAGCGGACAGGCACGGGGCCTGTCCCTACGGGTTGGTGTGGCTCTCCCGTCTCTTCCCGAATCGTCCCCAAATATAACGAAACGCAGCTATTTTCCCTCTTTGTTTCTTCCCCGTCTCTCTTTTTTTACTTACCTTTGCAGCCTAAAGTATTATCAATTAATTATTTAAGGTAAATATGAAAGCATTTGTTTTCCCCGGACAGGGTTCACAATTCGTAGGCATGGGCAAGGACCTCTACGAAAGCAACGCACTGGCAAAAGAACTTTTCGATAAGGCCGATGAGATTCTCGGCTTCAAGATTACAGATATTATGTTTGCAGGCACCGATGAGCAACTGAAGGAAACCAAGGTTACTCAGCCTGCCGTCTTCCTCCACAGTGTCATCTCGGCACTCTGCTTGGGCGACGAATTTCAGCCGGCCATGGTTGCCGGACACTCTTTGGGTGAGTTTTCCGCACTCGTAGCCGCCGGTGCATTGAGCTTTGAGGACGGCCTGAAGCTTGTAGCTGCACGTGCGAACGCCATGCAGAAGGCCTGCGAGCAGAACCCGGGGACAATGGCTGCCATTATCGGCCTGCCAGACGAGAAGGTCGTAGAGATTTGCGACAGCGTTTCCAAGGGCGGAAAGGTTGTGGTGGCTGCCAACTTCAACTGCCCGGGACAGCTGGTTATCTCCGGCTCCAAGGAGGGCATCGACGAGGCCTGCGAACTGCTGAAGGCCGCCGGTGCAAAGCGTGCATTGCCACTGAAGGTGGGCGGTGCTTTCCACTCTCCGCTGATGCAGCCTGCCAAGGACGAGCTTCAGGCCGCCATAGAGGCTACTGCTTTCAATGTTCCAAGTGCCCGGTCTATCAGAATGTAGACGCAAAGGCTCACACCGATGCTGCCGAAATAAAGAATAACCTCATAGCACAGCTCACTTCGAGCGTCCGCTGGACGGAAAGCGCGCAGAATATGATTGCCGACGGTGCCGACGAGTTCATAGAGTGTGGTCCGGGCAAGGCCTTGCAAGGTATGCTCGGCCGTATCGACAAGACGGTCAATGCACACGGTGTAGAGTAAAAGGCCCTCTCGTCCTCCCGACGGGGGAGACGTTTGCTGCTCTTTTAGGCAATTACGGAAACACATCCCTCCAGCTCTCCTTTTCCGGGGAGCTGGAGGGGACTTTTATATGAAGAATAAATTAGTTATCTATCAGGTTTTCACCCGCACCTTCGGCAACCGGAATCTGACGAGAAAAGAGAACGGGACGAAAGACGAGAACGGAGTAGGGAAGATGGAAGACTTCAGTGCAGCGGTGCTGAAGCGTATCCACGACCTCGGCACGACACATCTGTGGTACACGGGCGTCATCCGCCATGCCACACAGACCGATTACTCCGCCTTCGGTATTCCACGCCAGAATCCGCGCGTGGTGAAGGGGAAGGCCGGTTCGCCCTACGCCATTACCGACTACTACGACATAGACCCGGACATTGCCGTCAATGTAGACGGGCGGATGGCGGAGTTTGAAGCCTTGGTGGGGCGTACCCATAAGGCTGGCATGAAGGTTATCATCGACTTCGTCCCCAACCATGTGGCGCGCCAGTATCACAGCATTGTCAGGCCAGAAGGAGTAGAAGACCTTGGCGAGGGCGACGACACGGGCAGGCATTTCGATGCGGCGAACAATTTCTACTATTGTCCCGGCGAGCAGCTCGACCTCTCCTCGATTCCCGTTGACGGTGATGCGGCACGGGCAGAGGAATACATGGAATATCCTGCCCGGTGTACGGGCAACGACCGCTTCGACGCCCATCCGCAGCAGAACGACTGGTACGAGACTATCAAGCTGAACTATGGGGTTGACTACTGCGATGCCGGAGGGCAGAGCCACCACTTCAGCCCCATACCGCCGACATGGAAGAAGATGACCGACATTCTTCTCTTCTGGGCATCCAAGGGCATCGACGGCTTCCGATGCGACATGGCCGAGATGGTGCCGCACGAGTTTTGGGCGTATGCCACGGGCATCGTAAGGGAGATGTACCCCTCAGTCATCTTTATCGGCGAGGTGTACAATCCTACGCTCTATCGTCTTTTCATCCGTTCGGGGTTCGACTATCTGTACGATAAGGTGCGGATGTACGACTGTGTGCGCGGCGTGATGTGCGGACAGCGTTCGGCAGCCGCCATTACGCGCGAGTGGCAGCAGGTGGACGACATACTGGAGCATACGCTTTATTTCCTTGAGAATCACGACGAACAACGCGTGGCGTCAGACTTCTTTGCAGGCAAGGCCGAACGCGGTGTGCCGGGAATGATAGTCTCGGCCCTGTTTCATCGCAACCCCGTGATGGTATATGCTGGTCAGGAGTTCGGGGAACGGGGAATGGACAAGGAGGGCTTCTCGGGCTGCGACGGCCGTTCTACCATCTTCGACTATTGGACGACCGACGCTGTCTACAAAGGCTACTTCGACCGCCAGAAGCTGACTGCCGGACAGCGAAGGCTGGAAACCGCCTATAAGACCATCCTGCGGCTCTGCAACGGCGAGAAGGCCGTGCGCGAGGGCCAGTCGTTCGACCTGATGTACGTCAATCCGCAGAGCGAGAACTTCAACCAGCACCGCATCTTTGCTTTCCTGCGCAAGGCGGACGACACGGTGCTGCTCATAGCCGCCAACTTCTCCGACGATGATTTGGCTGCGGACATCGTCCTGCCGGCCCATGCGTTCGACTTCCTTCAGATAGCCGAGAGCGAAGTGGAAATGACCGACCTGCTCACGTCCGCACGACTCCGGGCGCGGCTTCGGAAGGACGGCAGCATACGGATGACCATTCCTGCCAATGGTGGCAGAATATATAAATTCAACACGAAGATGGCAACAGAAGACTATGTGCTCAACGAGCACAACAAGGAAGAGTTTCCGCCGGCCCATACGGCAGAGCATCTGCTCAATCAGCTGATGATTAGGATGTTCGGAACGGAGCGGAGCAAAAACGCGCACATAGAGCGCAAGAAGAGCAAAATCTCCTACGTGCTCGACCACAAGCCCGGCCGCAAGGAGGAGAAGGCGATAGAAGACGAGATGAACCGTCTCATTGCCGAGGATATGCCCGTAACCTACGAGTTTGTCGACCGCGGCCATCTGCCCGAAGGCATCAGCCTCGACAAGCTGCCCGAGGATGCCTCCGAGACCATCCGCCTTGTACGCATAGGCGACTACGACGTCTGCCCGTGCATCGGCAGGCATGTCCGTTCTACCGCGCAGATAGGCCGTTTCGAGATGCTCGGAACCAATTGGGACGAAGAGAAACATTCGTTCCGCATAAGATTCAAGGTCGTTCCGGCATAGCTGTCCGGGCCGTCAGCGGTGGCAAGCGGCTAGGAGATGATGATACCGCGTATGACAATCTTATCATCGACGGTGCAACCGTGAAGGCAAAAGGCACGGAAGGTTCTATCGCGGGATTATATGAAATTACGCTGAATAACTGCGAGCTGACCGCACCGTCTGGCGCGACCATAAAGGGCGGCAGCGTGATGCTGAACGGCAGCGTATGTACCGAGCAGGTGGTGATAACATCTACCGCAAGCGGCATAGCGCGCGCGACGGCTGACGTGCCTGCCAAGAAGCAGGGCACGTACAACCTGCAGGGCGTGCGCATGGCAGACGGCATGGGCAGGTTGCCCGCAGGCGTCTATGTCGTTGGCGGCAAGAAGGTGGTGAAGAAATAGCCCACCGTCCGCCGCATGTGCCTGTATCGGTTTCGGGCAGTCGCGCGAGGCGGTTTATTGCAGGCGCATGGTGATGCGGACAGGCACGGGGCCTGTCCCTACAAATAGGATATGTCTTGCGAACAATCAGCGTGTAGGGACAGACCGCGTGTCTGTCCGATGCCGCAGGGCCAAGGGGCAGGCGCAGCCATGCGAGGCGATGCTGAACACCTCTCTAATTCCCTTGAAATGAGGTGCTTATGAAGGTTTGAAGCGCGCCTTTTCATGCGACGGGAAAACATCAGAAACAACGCCTTTTGTACCCCACGAGTGGGGTGCGATTGTATACCACGAGTGGGGTACAAAGATACCCCACGAGTGCCCTGCAAAGATACCCCACGAGTGGGGTACAAAAGGCACTATTTAATAATAATTTTTAACACCTAAAGCTATGATTGAATTCGAGGTAAAATCAAGGAAAATGAATCTCGGCAAGCGTAAGGGACAAACTGTATTCTACGCTTCGCCCAAGGCAAAACAGCGAGTAACTAACAAGATGGTCATTGACCGCATCGTACGCGAGACTTCGCTCTCGGCCGGCGACGTGTCGAACGCCATGATTTCGCTCGGTGCAATAGTGCGCGACGCCCTTCTGATGGGTGCGAGCTTGATTTGGCAGAGCTTGGCTCGTTCCGCGTCATCGCTCCGCCCACGATGATGGACAAGGAGATAGACGTAACGGCAGAGACGCTCAAGACCCCCAAGATAGTCTTCACGCCCAAGTCGCAGATGCGCGATGCTGCCAAGAGCGTGGAGCTGAGTGTGGATAATCCTGAGCGCAGGAAGAAGAAGGGGGGGAGTCGCAGCAGGGCGGCGAGATGGTGCTTCCGTAGGTATCGGCACCACCCCGGAAAGGTGAGCGGCATTGCCCCGGTCGGGGCTGCCGGGCCTTGTATAGGAAGAGGGCTGTCTTTCTCTGGAGAAAGACAGCCCTCTTGTATTATTTCTCTCTTGGCGGAGGATTGCGTTTACTTTACCTTGTCGACGATGGCCTTGAAGGCGTCGGGGTTGTTGACGGCGAGGTCTGCAAGCACCTTGCGGTTGATTTCGATTCCTGCCTTGTGCAGTGCGCCCATCAGCTGGCTGTAGCTCATTTCGTAGAGGCGTGCAGCAGCGTTGATGCGCTGAATCCACAGGGCGCGGAAGGTGCGCTTCTTGTTGCGACGGTCGCGGTATGCGTAGGTAAGACCTTTCTCGTATGTGTTCTTGGCTACGGTCCAGACGTTCTTGCGTGCACCATAGTAGCCCTTGGTCTTCTTCAGGATTCTTGTTCTCTTTGCTTTGGAAGCAACATGATTGACTGATCTTGGCATAGTTTTCTTTTCCTTTTAATTGTTAGACAAAAGATGGATTAACGCAGAATCAGCAGGTCGCGTACCTGCTTCATGTTGCTGTGGTCAACAAGAGTCTGATGAACGAGGTTTCTCTTCTGCTTCTTGGTCTTCTTGGTCAGAATGTGACTGTGGTAAGCGTGATGACGCTTAATCTTACCAGTCCCGGTGAATGTGAATCTCTTCTTTGCACCGGAATTTGTCTTTTGCTTTGGCATTTTTGTAAATTTTTAATTTGTTATTTATATTCATCTGTGGCAACGTATATACCGGACGTTACGCACAGGCACCCCGGTGGAGGGCTTCCTTGCGGAAGCGTTTCGGGGCTTTTTAGTCATTGTCGCCTTTCAGCTTGTTCAGCGCGTCGGCACCGTTCTTGGCGTTGGCAAAGAGTCCGTTGCCGTTATTGTCTTCGGAGGCTTCGGGCTGCCCGGCCTTGGCGTTGTCGCGGCCTTCGCTTTCTGCCTCTTCGCGGTCGCGGCGCTGCTGGCTTTTTTTGGTTATGCCTGCCTTTTTCGGCGCGAGATAGAGGAACATCTTCTTGCCTTCGAGCTTGGGCAGCTGCTCTACCTTTGCAAGCTCTTCCAAGTCGTTGGCAAAGCGGAGGAGGAGAACCTCGCCCTGCTCCTTGAAGAGGATGGAACGGCCGCGGAAGAATACGTATGCACGTACCTTGTTGCCCTCGTTGAGGAACTCCTGCGCGTGCTTGAGCTTGAACTGATAGTCGTGCTCGTCGGTCTGCGGCCCGAAGCGTATTTCTTTCACTTCCTGCTTCACCTGCTTCTGCTTCATCTCCTTCTGATGCTTCTTCTGCTGGTAGAGGAATTTGGAATAGTCAATGAGACGGCAAACTGGTGGCTGTGCATTGGGAGATATCTCCACGAGGTCGACGCCCTGCTTGTGGGCCATGTCCAAGGCTTTGCGAGTGGGCATTACTTCTGCACCGTCTTCGCCTACCACACGAACTTCCCGAACGCGAATCTGCTCATTCACGCGGTACTTCATTTTCATTTTGTCATTCTTCATTCAACTATTTTAATTGTCTAATTTTGCTAAACGGCTGCAAAGTTACTATTTTTCAAGTGATTAACCAAGAGTTTCCATGACTTTTTTGCAACCATTTTCGGAAGGATACCGAGTTGGATGCAATGGCAGGCCGGGAGCCTCCGGCCGCTTGTCTGCCTGTGCAGTATTTGCGGTATGCGTGCCCTCTAAGGGAGCGCGCGCACGGCTATAATGCTTTGAAGATGTTGGCCCGGAATCATCTTCCCCTTCGCCAAGGGAGTTCGTAAAAATGATATACGCATGTAGTCCTGAATCTGCAATGCAGATTCAGGA
>NZ_BAKG01000028.1 GCF_000614065.1 Prevotella dentasini JCM 15908
GCCGGAAAAGCGAGTGCAAAGGTAAGGCAAAATGTGATAACTTCCAAATGTTTTGAGGATTATTTTCAGAAAAATTCCCATAATTGACATAAATCAAACAGAAATGGGGATTTTTTCCACCGCAAACGCGGAAGGGAGGCAGGGACGTGGCGGACGGGAGCGGCACTTTCGTGGGGCGAAAGTGCCGCTTTGAGACTGCGAAAGGGGCTTGCCGGTGCAGTGGGCTGACTGCGGGCAGACGGGGCACGGCGGAAACTCCGTGGGGCCTGCAGCGCAAGAAAAGCTGCACAGCACTTGTTTTTCTCAAAATTCTATTGTATCTTTGCGGAGAAAACGACAAAGGCGAACCTGACTTCTGGCAGGCGTCCAATGGAGGAACAACACTATACTATATAAATAAGGTATATGAAGAAAATGACTCTGCTCGCCGTGGGGCTGCTGACGGCCGTCATGGCATGGGCACAGCCCGAACGGCCAAAGCTGGTGGTGGGACTGGTGGTAGACCAGATGAGGTGGGACTACCTCTACTATTATTACAACGAGTACGGGACGGGCGGACTGCGCAGGCTTCTGGACGAGGGATTCTCGTTCGAGAACACGCACATAGACTATGCACCGACCTACACCGCCATCGGGCACGCGTCGGTCTATACGGGTTCGGTGCCTGCCCTGCACGGGATAGCCGGCAACTACTTCTATCAGGACGACAGGGACGTCTACTGCTGCACCGACCCGAAGGTCAGGAGCGTAGGCTCGGACAGCCGCGAGGGACAGATGAGTCCGCACAGGATGCTCGCCACGACCATCGGCGACGAGCTTCAGACGGCGACCGACTTCCGCTCGAAGGTCATCGGGGTGGCACTGAAGGACCGCGCCTCGATACTCCCTGCCGGACACGCTGCCGACGCCGCCTACTGGTGGGACACGTCGGCAGGGCACTTCGTCAGCTCAACCTACTACATGAAGGAGCTGCCGCAGTGGGTGCAGAACTTCAACCGGACGAACCACACCGAACCGAAATTCAACATCAAGACCTCGAACCTCGGCGTTACGATGACCTTCAGAATGGCAGAGGCGGCTCTGGAGAACGAGCGGCTCGGACAGGGAGGCGAAACGGACATGCTGACGGTGAGCATCTCGTCGACGGATGCCATAGGGCACGAATTTTCGACGCGCGGAAAGGAGAACCACGACGTGTACATGCAGCTGGACAAAGACCTGACGCACTTCCTGCAGACGCTCGACGAGAAGGTGGGCAAGGGCAACTACCTGCTCTTTATGACGGCCGACCACGGAGCCGCCCACAACTATAACTACATGAAGGCCAACCACATACCTGCCGGAGCATGGAACTACAAGAAGACGGTGGCCGGACTGAACGCCCACCTGAAAGGGCGGTTCGGAATAAGCCCGGTGATGGGAGAAGACAACTACCAGTTCTACCTGAACGACTCCGTCATCGCGGCGGCAGGGCTGAAGAAGCAGGACGTCGTCGACACCTCCGTGGAGTTCCTCAAGCAGGACCCGCAGTTCCTCTACGTGTTCGACGAGGAGAAGATTGCGACCACGACAATGCCCGAGTGGCTCAAGACGCGCATGGTGAACGGGTATTTCCGCGGACGCTCGGGAGAGATAGGCGTCATAACGCGCCCGCAGTTCTTCGGGGCAAAGGACTCGCCCGACTACCGCGGCACGTCGCACGGGCAGCCCTATCCCTACGACACGCACATTCCGTGGGTAATGATGGGGTGGCACGTCGGCCACGGCACGTCCAACGCCGAGACCCGCATCACCGACATCGCCCCCACCGTCTGCGCCATGCTGAAGGTGCAGATGCCGAGCGGAGCTGTGGGAAAGGTCTGCCTCCCGGCTGCGGCAAGATAGGAAAGACGGACGCGGCTGCGCAGCACCGGCAGTCCCCGGCAAGCAACATCCATCACGAAGAACAGACCCGCGGCAGTGGGAGGCACACCGCCCCCCACCCCTCCGGCAGACGATGCCGGCGAGGAGGCAAGCGGGTTGAAGAGACACACTTATATGCACATAGCAATAGCAGGAAACATCGGGAGCGGAAAGACTACCCTGACCACGATGCTCGCCAAGCGATACGGCTGGCTGCCGAGGTTTGAGTCGGTCGACTACAATCCGTATCTCGACGATTACTACAAGGACATCAAGCGGTGGTCGTTCCCCATGGAGGTATTCTTCCTCAAGGAGCGGTTCCGCGACCTGCTCGAAATAAGCAAGACCGAGCAGACGGTCATACAGGACCGCTCCATCTACGAGGGCGTCTATGTCTTCACGGCGAACAACTACGCCATGGGCAACCTCGACGAACGCGACTACGAGACGTACATGGAGCTGTTCGAGGACATGACCGACAGCGTCAGGTATCCCGACCTGATGATTTACCTACGCTCCTCGGTCAGCCATCTCGTGGCGAACATAGAGAAGCGCGGACGCGACTACGAGCAGCGGATGCCCCTCGAATATCTCGAAAACATCAACATGCGGTACGACGACTTCATAGCCAACCAGTATAAGGGACGCGTGCTGACGCTCGACGTAGACCACCTTGACTATCAGCACAATCCGAAAGACTTCGGATTCGTTACCGACAAGATAGACCGCGAGCTGTTCGGACTCTTTTAATCCAGAAATTCAGAATCACCACCGCCTCACGCCGGGCAACCTGCGGCAGCGTCGCAGCCTTCCAAGGCCGGGATTCCGCGAGGCGTTCCCTCTCCCACGGAGAGGACAAGGAAAGTATCTAAAAACATTCCCCGCTCCGCTCCGGCGAGGGACCGGGGAGAGGCTTTTTCAAAATATGCACATAGCAATAGCAGGAAACATTGGCGCAGGCAAGACAACGCTCACGAAGATGCTTGCCAAACGATATGGCTGGAAGGCGCACTTCGAGCCGGTAGACAACAACCCGTATCTGGAAGACTACTATGCGGACATGAACCGATGGTCGTTCAACCTCCAGATATACTTCCTCAACAAGCGGTTCCGCGACGTGGTGGAGATAGCGCGCTCCAGCGACACCATCATTCAGGACCGCACCATCTTCGAGGATGCGCGCATCTTCGCGCCCAACCTCTACGACATGGGGCTGATGACGGAGCGCGACTTCAAGAACTACACCGACCTCTTCGACCTGATGCTCAGTCTGGTGGAGCTTCCCGACCTGCTCATCTACATCCGCTGCTCCATACCACGGCTCATCGACCACATACAGCAGCGCGGACGCGACTACGAGCAGACCATCCGCATAGACTACCTGCGCGGTCTCAACGACCGGTACGAGGAGTGGATAAAGTCGTACACGGGCAAGCTCCTCGTCATAGACGGCGACACGACCGACTTTCAGGACAATCCGCAGGACTTCGGCCGCGTTACCGACAAGATAGACCGCGAGCTGTTCGGACTCTTTTAATTCACAATTCATGATTATGACTGCCGTCGCTGCAGCCTCGCTGCCTTGCCGTTCTGTACGCTGCGGCAGTATGACAGCCACAGCTCCACCGGCTCCGACGGCCACCGGCAGGCAGCCAAACCCCACGGGAAGCGGCAGCCGGGCCTCCTTTGGCACACTATTTGAAGAAAAACAATAACATAACAACTATCAATTATGGAAAAAATCAAGACACTCATAATCGGCAGCGGCCCTGCCGGTTATACTGCCGCCATCTATTGTGGGCGTGCCAGTATGAAACCAGTAGTCTACGCAGGTCTCCAGCCCGGAGGACAGCTCACGACAACCACCATCATCGAGAACTTCCCCGGCTTCCGCGAGGGCATCGATGCCAATCAGCTCATGGGCGAGATGCGCCAGCAGGCCGAGAACTTCGGTGCGGAGGTGCGCGACGGCTCCATCGTAGAGGCCGACCTCAGCAGCCGCCCCTTCCATCTGAAGGACGAGCGCGGCAACGAGATTGAGGCCGAGAACGTCATCATTGCCACAGGTGCGAGCGCAAAGTATCTCGGACTGGCCGACGAGGAGAAATACCGCGGACAGGGCGTCAGTGCCTGCGCCACCTGCGACGGATTCTTCTACCGCAAGCGCGTCGTGGCCGTAGTAGGCGGCGGCGACACGGCATGCGAGGAGGCCATGTACCTTTCCTCACTTGCCAAGAAGGTCTACATGATTGTGCGCAAACCGCAGCTCCGTGCAGCCGAAATCATGCGCAAGCGCGTAACAGAGCAGGAGAACATCGAGATACTCTACAATACCAACACCCTCGGCCTCTTCGGAGAGAACGGCGTAGAGGGCGCGCACCTCGTCCGCTTCAAGGGCGAACCCAACGAAGAGAAGTACGACATAGCCATCGACGGCTTCTTCCTCGCCATCGGACATACGCCGAACACCGAGCTGTTCAAGGGACAGATAGACCTCGACGACCACGGATTCATCATCACTCAGCCGAAGTCTACCAAGACCAACATCGAGGGCGTATATGCTGCCGGCGACGTTGCCGACCCCACCTACCGACAGGGCGTTGTCGCCGCCGCATCGGGCGCAATGGCTGCCATCGAGGTAGAGAGAGCACAATAAGAAAACTACACACCATCCCTGAAGCCTCTCCCCGACCCTCCCGACAGGCAGGAGGCAGGGAGAGGCTTTCTATAAAAGCATCTGCCTATGACAAGACTACAGACCATACTGCCACAGGTACTCATGGCGGTACTCGCCTGCGCCTGCAATGCACATGCCGGAAAGCATGCTGCCCAACCGTATCAGACACATAACGCAAAAGACACTATGGAATATAAGAAACCCGACAAGACAACGCTCCGACGGACACTCACCGCCGAGCAGTATGCCGTTACACAGGAAGCTGCCACCGAACGACCCTTCGCCAACGAGTACGATCAGGAGTTCCGGCCCGGCATCTATGTCGACGTTACCACGGGCGAACCGCTCTTTGTCTCTACCGACAAATACGACTCGGGCTGCGGATGGCCTGCCTTCTCGAAGCCCATATCGGAAGACCTCATTACCGAACACGAAGACCGCTCGCACGACATGGTACGCACCGAGGTGCGCAGCCGGACGGGCAACGCCCACCTCGGACACGTATTTGCCGACGGACCCAAGGACAAGGGCGGACTGCGCTACTGCATCAACTCTGCCTCGCTGCGGTTCATACCCGAAGAGGAAATGGAAGAGAAAGGCTACGGACAATACCTCTCCCTGCTGCGACAAACAAAGGAAATTTATCTTGCAGGCGGATGCTTCTGGGGCATGGAACACTATGCCAAGCAGATAAAGGGAGTAGTGGAAACCGACGTGGGCTATGCCAACGGAAAGACAAAGAACCCTACCTACGAGGAGGTGTGCACCGACCGCACCCAGTTTGCCGAGACCGTCCGCATCGCCTACGACCCCTCCGTCGTCAGTCTCGAAGCCCTGCTCGCCTTCTACTTCAAGGCCATCGACCCAACCAGCGTCAATCAGCAAGGCAACGACCACGGCACACAGTATCGCACGGGCGTATATTATACCGACCCTGCCGACCTCCCTACCCTGCGCCGCGCCTTTGCCAACGAGCAACTGAAGATAAAGGAGAAAATCGCTGTAGAGCTGGAACCGCTGAAGAACTACTACAAGGCGGAGGAATACCATCAGGACTATCTCGACAAGAATCCGGGCGGATACTGCCACATACATATCAAGCCGTAAAAATCATTTCCTCTCCCCTCCTCCGAAGGGGGGGAGTACTAAATAAAGGGGAAATCCTCTCCTGCCCTACAGACGAAGGGCGGCGACTTGTAGGGACAGGCCCCGTGCCTGTCCGAAACATACGGGGCGGACAGACACGAGGTCTGTCCCTACATCTTTGTTTGCTGTAAACAATGGTATTCGGGCTTGGAAGCGGTCATTATGCACATTATCTCTGCAACACAGGCGAAGCGCAGGCGACCTGTAGGGACAGGCCCCGTGCCTGTCCGAAACAGGCAGAGCGGACAGACACGAGGTCTGTCCCTACATCTTTGTTTGCTGTAAACAAGGGTATTTAGGCTTGGAAGTTGTCATTATGCACATTATCTCTGCAACACAGGCAAAGCGCAGGCGACCTGTAGGGACAGGCTCCGTGCCTGTCCGAAACAGGCGGAGCGGACAGACACGAGGTCTGTCCCTACATTTTTGTTTGCGGATAGCAGATATCCATATCCCCGAAACACAACCTTGGAATTTTGAAAGAGGAAAAGAAGAAACATTGCGGCTATGTCGCGGCACAAATAAAAACAGACGCCCTCCCCTGCTCTTTCACGAGCAAGGGAGGGCGTGGCTTTTATTCCAAAACAAAGGGAAAGCCCCGGTATCTCCCCACCTACAGGGAGGGGGAAAGAGTAGGTCTCTTTTTACTTAACCACACGCTTAACGGTCTTGCCATTGGCAAGGCGGACGATGTTCAGACCCTTCTGCGGAGCAGAGAGGCGCGCACCAGAGGCATCGTATACGGCTACCACCTTATTGCCGGCTGCGCTGCCCACGGCAGAGATACCTGCAGGGTCGGCATTGACAAACTTCACGGTAACCTTCGGGCCATAGGCTTTTATTTCCGACTTGTCCTCTTCGTCCATGATTTGAATCTGGACCGTTGCAGACCAAGTAGCGTAAACCATATCCTGCTCGCCTGTGTCGTCATTCGTCTTTGTTGGAAGCCATTCAGTCTGAATACCCTTGACATCGTCACTCAAGAACCCAGCCACACTATTGAAGACTTCCTGCTTCTCGCTCAGTGTGCAGTTTTCGGGGAAACAGCAAGAGTAGCTTGTGCCCACAGGCATCTGTGCCAAGTCGCTGCTGAGACGTACAAACACTGGGCCAGAAACGTTCTTCTTAGCGCGGAAAGGGACAACCATCTGAAGCTCTCCAAACTCACTTTCTTCAACTTCGTTCACAACAACTGTGCTGCCGTCGGCAACCTCGTTTCCGTCTTTGTCGATAAAGACAACACTATTATCTACCTGTGCAAAAGCCATCATCCCTGCAAGGAGGGAGAGGCCAAGTGTAAAGATTCTTTTCATAAAACTATTTATTGATTAAATCATGTTTATTTCATTGAAAGAGGCTGGCGCACAACCTGCTTGACGCCGCCATCGCCATAGATAAAGGCTACGATGGCGAGGTTCTCGAGCTTCCATCCCTCCTCTGCGCGGAAAGTGAAGTCCTGAACCTTGGTCTCGCCCTCCTTAATGGAGATATCTGTTCCCCACGCACCGTTGACAGCCGCACGGAGGACGTTGTTCTGTACATACTCGCGGTCAACGCTTCCGTCGGGGAGGGACTGCATCGCCACGATGCCGTCTTCCACCACCCAAAGCTGGAGCTTTCCGCTGATGTTTTCGCTGGCAAGTGCGCTGACTTTGATACCCATGCTGCCTTCGGCATTGACATCGGCGTTCACGCTGATGGCTACGGGTGCAGGACGCTGCAGTTCAGCGCGCACGGCACCTGCCCACTCGGGATAGTTGATGACGCCCGAGACGCGGTTGACAAGTCCTGTCGGCTCTGCCTCTACGCCCCACGACTTGTAGTATTCCTCACCGAGGGCCGTCCAAAGGCCGACGAGCCTTGCAGAAGGCTTGAGGGCAAGAGGGCCGGAGTGTATGGCTACGGCAATGACATTGTCCTTGCCGTACTGCTCCTGCATCTTCTCTATCTCTTCGTGTGCCTTGGGGCAGTTGATGCACTTCTGTCCCGTGAAGTCCTCTACGAGGACAGCGCGAGCCGCTGCCTGCGGCTTCTGATATTCGAACCGCTCGTTCTCGCCGACACGGTCGCAGGAAGCGAGGAACAGGGCGGCAAGCGAGAGGATGGCTGTTGCTATTCGTTTCATAATGATAATATACCTACCCCCTTTCCTTTCACGGAGGAACGGCATGCCCACAGGGCGGAAGGGGGAAGAGGGATTGCTGTTTTTGTTGTTAATAGAATAATGAGAGGCCGTCCCCCGGCTGCTCCTTCCGGAGCGGCCGGGGGAGAGGCTGCTTAGAAGTTGTAGTTATACGAGAGGGTGAATCCCTTCGATGCCGGAACATAGCGGCACACACCGCCCGAGCAGTTGAAACCCGCACGCGTGCGGCCGTAGCCGAGCTGAAGGCGGTGGGCACCCGAGTTGAACGTGAGATAGCCCTGATAGTAGTGGAGCTTGGTCTCGCCGCAGTTATACATGTCCGACACGGTTATCATCCAGTGGGGCACGAGCGAGAGTTCGAGCAGGCCGAAGACCCAGTCGCCCTCGTCGTCCTTGGTGGAAAGATACTGCACCTCGCCACGGAGCGTAACCTTCGGGGAGAAGGTGTACTTGCCGTCTGCCACGAAGATGTCTGAATGAATCATTCCTCCCTCGCCTTCTACGACGGTCTTGTTGTAGAACTGGTTCATATACATGAGCGAGAGCTTGAAGTCGCGCGTCAGCCTGCGCTCAACGTGGATGTCGAGGTCCTGATAATACATGCCCTCGTCGCCCCACTTCCAGAACGCCGAGCCGTAGCCCTTCGAGCCGAGAACCGACGCACCGTCGACAGAGCCGGAGAAATTGGGCGAACGGTCGATGGAACGGACGTGAGAGTAGTTCACCTTCACGTTCATGCCGTAGCGTCCGCCAATGGCAGTCTTGCGCTTGAAGTTATACCCGAGCTGTGCCTGATATGCCCACTCTCCCTCGGGATGGGTGGCGTATGGATAGAGCGCGGCAAGGGCGTAGGTCTGGTCTTCGGTGAAGGCCGGAAGGTGATTGATGAAGGAGGATGTTCCCGTCATTGTGCGGCGGCTGCGGAACGACATGTTGTCAGACCGCTTTGCTGCATGAGCACGCTCATTCCGCTGCGCGAATAGGATGCGGAGAGCATGGCCACGTTGCCCTTGCGGTAGATGTAGCCGTTGTCGAACGAGGGGTCCTGCGTCTTCTGTGCGTACTCTGCGAGCACGTTCACCCCACCCTTCTGTACCTGCAGGCGCGCGTCCCATGCGTGCACGTTCTGGGGGAAGCGGAGCATGTGGGTAGCGTCGGCGAAGATTCTGTCGTTCTCGTCCTCCTCGTATTTGTTGACGTATGAGCCGCCGACCATGATGTGCGTGCCGCTTTGCGAGAGCCGCTTGGACCATTCGTCGATGTTGAGTTCGAGGTCGCCACCCGAAATCCACGACGGGTTGTGCGACCAGTAGCGGCGTTGTTCGCCTGTGAGTGCTTTGAGTTGGATGCCCTTGTATGGCTTGAAAACCATCCGAACGCCGAGCAGGGAATTGTCTATTCCGAGGCTGCGCTCTTCGTATGTCCTGAATATGAAGCCGGAACCGAACTGGTCGTAGAAACTTCCGGCGGTAATCTCGAATTTTTCAAACTTTCCCTTCACGTAGAAGTTGGGGACTCCCCATCCCTTGAAGTCTTTTTCAAATCCGGGGAGGGGATGCTTGAGGAACTCGAACCGCAGTCCTGCATCTACGTTCTTCGACCTGAGGTTGATGTCGGCGTAGGTGTTGGTGAGTGCCCACTCGTCGTATTTGGGTGAGCCAATCTTCTCGTCTTCCTGCGGAACGAGGACGTCGCTCTGTATGCTTCCGCTGACGGTTACCTTGTCCGTTCCGTCTTCCTGCGCGAGGGCAGGGGCGGTGGCAATGGCGAGGGCCGCAAGGAGGCAGAGTTGTCTTCTGTTCATAGTTTTATTGTTAAATAAAGGTTTATCTGTAATTTAGGCTCCCCTGCTCTTTGCAGACGGGGAGACGCGGGGTGGCGTCTTGTGGAAACGGAGAGGACACGGGGGATAGTCCGGAAACACACCATGAAGAACAATCCCGGCTTTCCTGTTCCGTGCTTCTCCTCGTTTGCTTTTAGTTCTTTATCAGCTCGCGTACCTTCTCTATCAGCTCGTTCTCGGCTCCGTCGGTATATCCGTTGTGCTTGTAGGCGATGTTGCCCTTTCCGTCAACGATGATGACGTAGGGAATCATCTGTATGCCGAGGGCACGCTTGAACTCGCTGTTCGGGTCGAGCAGCACGTCGTACTCCCATCCGTATTCGTCTACCATGGGCTTCACCTTGTTGATGTTCTGCGCCTGATCGATGGAGACGGCAATGAGCTTGACGCCGGTTTCCTCCACCCAGTCCTGATAGACCTCGTTGATGGCCTTCAGCTCGCGGTTGCAGGGCTTGCACCATGTGGCGAAGAAGTCGATGATGATGGGCTTGCCCCCGTTGGAGAGCGTGTCGGTACGTACGGTGTTGCCGTTGATGTCCTTCAGGGTAACGGCTGGCAGCTGTGCGCTGACCGTTCCGGCAGCTCCCAGCAGCATGACGAGTAATGCAAAGAAAAGTTTCTTCATTGTTGTATTGGTTTATTGTTTATGATTTTGTTTATGAATCCTGTCCGCCTTGGGGCAGCAGTTTGCGGTTTCGTAAGAATCAGCGACAAAGATATGGATAATTATTAGATAATGCAAATTTTTGAAAGATAAAAAAGAGGATAAGGCGGAAAAAAATCCGACGCCCCGGCTCTCCCTCCACCCTGAGAGGGCAGGCGGAACGTCCGGGACCGAAACCGGCCGCCCCCTGCGGCTACCGTGCCTGAAGGGCGGGACGGCTACATGCCTTCTTCCTCGGCGGCCTCCAGCTCGGTCTTGCGGCGGAGGGGCTGCTGTCCGTTCCCCGTGTCGAGCTGGGTGGCGGAGCTGACGGAGAGGCGGCCGTTGTTGCTGACGGCCACGTCGATGGCACATACTCGTCGCTGTTGGGGTCGGGCGAGCCTACGCTGGCACCGAAGTAGATGGTGTTGCCCTCTACGCGGTCTATCATGAATCCCACGAGCGCGCCGTGGCGTCCGTACTGGTTGTCGGTGAAGTCGCGGAAGTCGTCCTTGGTGAAGGTCCGGTCGAAGAAGGTCGTCCCGTCCTTGCGCAGGATGAGCAGGGCGACGCGGTTGTCATAGTACTTGCGCCCGTCCTCGTCGGCAGCCATGGGCAGGCTGCGGTCGGCATACCTCCGTATGCGCACGGTGTAGGTGCTGCCGAGCCATTCTATGGCGCGCTCGTACTTGAAGTCGCTGAGCTGCTGCGGCCCTTTCCTTGTCTCGGGCTTGTGGACGATTCGCGTGATGATGTCGCTGGTCTTCTTCTCTTCCTTGCAGGCTGTCAGCCCGACGGCGAGGAGGGCCGCTATATATATAAGGTGTCGTCGCATCGTGATTTTCTTTCGGTCCGCCCCTCCGGCTTCTCCGGCGGAGGCGGTGATTGATTTTGTTTACAAAAGTACGGAAAAAAAGCGGACTGACAAGGAAAATGGACGAAAAAAGGAAGTCTGCCCCGTCACGGCCGCACCGTCAGTCTTCCGGCTGCCGGGGCTTTCCTCGCCTGATATCGAGCTTCATAGGGTCGGGTATCGCCTCGCGGAACTTCAGGTGCATGTAGCGGTCGATGAGCGGACGGACGCGGATGTTTTTCCTCCGCCTGATTTTGTCGAGCACGCCCGACGGACGGGACGGCGGCGTGGCGTGGAGGATGCGGAAGACCCGCCGAACGATGTCGTTGAATCCCAGCGGCATGCCCCTTTCGTCGAGCAGCCGCCCCGACTCCCACACTATGTGCGACAGTTCCACGAGGTCGCGCTTCGTCCCCATCCAGTAGAGCCGGTGCTCGGGGCTGCACCGCATGAGTTCGGCAAAGTCGTCTACTATCTTCTCCTTGAGTGCCGCCAGTTCTTCCTTGTTCCATGCCACGTCGTCTTTTTTTGCCAAGAGTATTGTTTCCATTTTTTTGAGATTGTCGGGAGTTTTCCCGTATGTGAATAATTAAGGTCTTTTCCTGCCGCTCCATTCTCGCCGCAGGTTCTCGTCTGCTTCCGGCTCCGGGCATCGTCTTTGCCGGATGCTGTCTTTTCTTCTACATCATGCGGCAAAGATAGGAAGCAGGCGTGCACAATAAGTTCACTCGCTGAAATTTTTTCGTTAAATAAAACTAAACGAGACGTCGCCGTCCGCGCGCAAAGTCAGGGAGCGGCAGGCATGGAACAGGGAGGCGGCCCGGGCATGCCTGCCGTGCGTGCATTGCAAAATGTGCGGACAGGCCAAATGGGGATTCCACGCAAATTCACGCCGCAGATGTAGGGACAGGCCCCGTGCCTGTCCGCTCATCCGCCTGCTCCCAACCGCAAACAATCCTCGCATTTCGGACAGACACGCGGTCTGTCCCTACAAGACAAATGGCTACTCCATGCAGACTCGCACCGCAAACGT
>NZ_BAKG01000027.1 GCF_000614065.1 Prevotella dentasini JCM 15908
CGTAAATTTCTAACCGTATATAAATTTTCCGCTAACCGTATATAAATTCTCCGCTTGCCGCAAACGGCTTTCCGACTGCCCGAAAACGCCACTTTGACCATGCGAAAACGGCACTTTCACCATGCGAAACCGCCACTTTCGTCTGGCGAAACAGGCTTCCTGACAGATTCTGACCTGCATACCCGAAACCCGACCGCGAATTTTCTCACAATAGCGTGTGCGCTGCGTGAGGGCGTCAGTCGCCCTTACGTCTTGCCAATCACCCTCTGCTGCAATTCCTATACGCCGGCACATATACGGAAATGCTACAGACTGGGCGGCTTCTGCACTTTCACGATGTGTTTTCTATGTTTTTTGTTTTATTTAATGGTTTTGCTTTTGTCTTTTAATGCTAAATATATAATTTTGCAAGCGACTTAATTATTAATTAAAAATTTACAAACATGAAAAAAAATATTCTTACATTTGTGGCAGCATGTTGTTTGTCTGCCGTAGTTCCTCAGTCTGCATTTGCTCTTGTTGACCCTACAAATCCGGGGAAAGTTATTGATTGGGAGGAAGGACACTTTAGGACAGTGAAAGAGCTTTATAAGTTTAATTTCAATGGAATAATAGTTACCGTTTTTGAGGCGGTTACGCGTGAAGGAACAACTATTCGTTATGGTGTTGACTCAAATGGCAATGTGTTGCCAAACATAAAGTAAAAAAGGTTGTAACAAGGTGTTACGATAATCATAGTAACGCCTTGTTATAATATTGGTGAGGATGAAAAATATAGTAATCTTCTAATGATTTGATATGAAAACAATACGCTTGCTAGTCTGCTTCTGTCTTATTGCCACTTTGGGTACATTTGCGCGACAGCAGCACAATGATAAAACACTCCGCATAGTATACAACTGCATATACACGACGAATAAAGGTGAAAAAAGCTATAATGATGTTCAATATCTTGATATGCAAGATGGGGTATCCCACTTTTACAGCTATTATTATGAGCGTAGTGTGCAAATAGATGATAGCCTGAACCGGCGTGGTGACTTTGATATGAAGCTGCGCCAAAAACTAAAACGGCCTTATTCCTTATCACAAGAATATCATATCTACAAGGGGGTTCCTGAAAACGGAAAGCTTACCTACACCGCCATGCAGATAGAGCGTTTCAAATACGAGGAAGACATACCCGATTTCCATTGGGAGATACAGGACAGGGACACTACCATCTTCGACCATCGCTGTCAGGCTGCCACGGCGACTTTCCGGGGGCGGACGTGGAGAGCTTGGTTTGCCTTGGACATTCCCATGTCTGATGGGCCGTGGAAGCTGTGCGGATTGCCGGGGCTTATATTGAAGGCGGAGGACAGCGACGGGTATTTCTCGTTCGACTGCATTGGCATCATGAATGTCGAGACCAAGGCCATAGGAATGCCAAAGGACAAGTACCACTTCTGTACTCCCAAAGAGCATTTTAAGCTATACAAAGAAATCCGCACTAACCCCATAGGGTATTTGCGCAAGACATCTACAGGCCCGGTAATCATTTCGGAGGAAATAGAAAAGGGTTCCGACATCCGGAACGACCCGGAGAAGATGGCAAAGGTATTATATATTGAGAACTACGATGCCGAGGAGGAGAAATAGCCATTGAATGTGGCCTTTTCCTTTTAAGGTGAGAGACAGTCAAAATAACTTCACTATGCGAATCAGAAATCTACTTTTGTGTTGTTTCCTTGTTGGTCTTACCAACGGGTGGAGTGTACCGGTGCTCCGTATTGTGTACAGCAGTATGTTTATGAGAGATACAGACTCGAAGGCATTGCAGGATATTCAGTATCTGGATATTGCATCGGAGAAATCGCACTTCTATAGTTACAACGCGCAACGAATCAGGGAAATCAACGACAGCCTGAATCGGCGTGGCAACATGGACTTGAGTTTACGTCAACGGGCAGGAAGGCCCTATTTCGATCATCAGAGCTATGAGGTCTATAAGGGAATACCCCAAAAGGAGAGGCTCACCTACACCAGCTCGGAGTTGGGAGACTTCAGGTATGAGGAGGAAATTCCCAATCTGCATTGGGCGATACAAGACAGGGACACCACCATTCTTGAGCATCGCTGTCAGGCTGCTACGACGACGTTCCGTGGACGGACATGGCGCGTTTGGTTTGCCTTGGACATCCCCATTCCCGACGGGCCGTGGAAGCTGTGCGGTCTGCCGGGGCTGATACTGAAGGCGGAGGACAGCAAGGGACACTTCTCATTCGACTGCGTTGGAATAATGAATGTTGAGGGCAAGGATATAGAGGTTAGAAAAGAGAACTATCATGTCTGTACGCCACGCGAGTATTTCAATATTTTCAAGGAGATTCGGACTAATCCCATAGGTTTTTTGAATAGAACACGCCCGGGCAAAATGGTGATGTCGGATGATTTGAGAAAGGTGATAGGTGATGCCGATATCAGGAACAATCCCGAGAAACTGGCAAAGATAGTATATCTTGAAGACTACGATGCAGAGAAGGAGGAATAGCTGTTGAGTGTAGGCTTGTCTGCTTTTGTGTTATAATGCAGTAATCTTTTGTTTTGGCAAATTTTATAGGAAGAAAATTATAAATTGCTTTTAATATGAAGAATGTGTTCTTGTTTTTACTCTTTCTTGTGGCAGGAGGAACAAATGTTTTTGGTCAGTCTGGCAAAAGCACATTAAGGATTGTGTACAATACGTTATATACGAGAGATAAGGACTATAAGAGCAATCAGGATGTTGAGTATCTTGACATACAAGATAGTATATCGCATTTCTATAGCCATTATTGGCAACGGACGAAAGAGATAGAAGACAGTCTGAATCGCCGTGGAAACTTTGACTTGAAGTTGCGCCAAAGGCTGAACCGCCCTTATTCGTCGGGGCAGGAATACCATATATACAAGGGAATCCCTGAAAAAGGGAAACTTACCTATACTGCCCTGCAAATGGCAGACTTCAAATATGAGGAGGAGATTCCCAATCTCCATTGGGAGATACAGGATAGGGACACTACCATCCTTGAGCATCGCTGTCAGGCTGCTACGACGACGTTCCGTGGACGGACATGGAATGTTTGGTTTGCCTTGGACATTCCAATTCCCGACGGACCGTGGAAGCTGTGCGGCCTGCCGGGGCTGATACTGAAGGCGGAGGACAGCGAAGGATATTTCTTGTTTGATGGTGTCGGGATATCGAATGTCAATATCAAGGGAATAGAGGTGGCAAAGGAAAACTATTATGCCTGCACCCCACGGGAACATTTCAAACTTTACAAGGAATATCTCACCAATCCTATAGGACTTCTTCGTAAGACGACTACAGGTAGTGTGATGATTCCCGAAGAGCATGAGAGGGAAACCGATATCAGGAACAATCCCGAGAAACTGGCAAAGATAGTATATCTTGAAAACTACGATGCAGAGGATGAGAAATAGGTACAGAGCTTTTGTTTTTTGCGTGTTGGCCTTTGTCCTTTTCCTTTTACCTGTCAGTGCTGTCGCACAGAATCTTACGGGTAGGGTGGAAGACGAGTCGGGCAGCGGGCTGAAGAAAGTTTCCGTCGTTCTGCTTGACGGAAGGAACTTGGCTGTATCCTATGCACTGACGGGCAACGACGGGAGTTTCTCTGTTTCAGTACCGACGGGAAAGGCTGCCAAGGCCATCAAGTTCAGCTGTCTGGGCTATAGCCCGGAGCAGATGCAGCTTTCCGATTTCAAGAACGGACAGGCCGTCAGGCTTCAGCAGCACGCGGTAGAGCTGAAGGAAGTGAAGGTGAAGCCCAAGGGAATAGTGCAGCGGGGCGATACGCTCGACTATCTCGTCAGCAAATTCAAGAAAGACCAAGACCGCTCCATAGCCGACGTGATAGCGCGGATGGCAGGGCTGAACGTATCGAAAGACGGAAAGATAACCTATCAGGGGCGGGCTATCAACAAGTTCTATGTGGAGGGAATGGACCTCATGGGCGGAAAGTATTCCGTTATCAGCGAGAATCTCTCTGCCGACAAGGTGAAGAAAGTGCAGGTCTATGAAAAGCATCAGCCCGTCAAGAGCCTGAAAGACATAGATTTCAGCGAGCAGGCAGCACTGAACATCGTTCTCAAGGACGATGTGAAGGATGTGTGGCAGGGAACTTGCAGTATGGGGGGCGGAACAGCCTTGCAGGAAAAGGCTTCTGCGCTTTACGACGGGCGACTTAGCGAAATGCTCTTCTCAAGGAAGGTGCAAAGCGTTTCGATGTATAAGTTCAACAATACGGGCAAGAACATCAAGAGCGAAATAACCTCGCACTCCGTCTTTGAGGAATATGTGCCCACGGAAGGCAGCGTGCTGTCGAACCTGTCTACAAGCGTCAGCGACCTTGACGGGGAGCGCACGCAATTCAACCGCACCCATCTCGTCTGCAACAGCACTTTGTTTAAAATAGGAAAGGACAGCGAACTGCGGACTCAGCTGACGGGATTGTACGACCACACGTCACTGAATGAAGAGACGCAAACCATCTATACGAACGTAAGGGGCGACTCTGCCATCACGGAGAAAAGAGATGCCGACAGCTACCGTTCGGAACTGACGGGCGAAGTGTTGCTGAGAATCAACAGCGACAAACTCTATCTTGCCAATACCCTCAACGGATATATAGACTTCAACCGAAGTACGGGAACGACTCTGCTCAACGGACGGGAAACCCGGGAAAACGTGAAGCCACGCCGCCGGCAGCTGACCGACAAGCTGAAATTTGTCAGGAACATGGGCAACGGAAAGGCGATTTCGGCAGAAGGATATTTCTCTTACTCGTATCTGCCGGGGCAGCTGCTCCTTGCTAACGGAACCATGCAGGACCTTAACATCGACGCCCTAAGGTGGGGAGCCTCTACCGATTTCCGCCACAGCCTATGGCGTCTGGATGTTGCCTACAGAACCCGCTTGGAAGGCATCAGCCAGAAGATGACTACGGAGAATTTCCTGACAAACCAGACAGACACCTACTCGGAGTATAAATTATATGTTGAACCCCAGTTAGGATATAAGAGCCGGACATTCAATGTCTCGTCGGGATTCCCGGTGAGTTTGCTACACCGTTCGTTCAACGGACTGGATAAGGTGCAGCTGGCCTTCGAGCCTAACGTCAGTGTCGGATTTGAACCAACGGCGAAGTGGAATTTTAACGCATACTATTTCCACAGCTGGAGTCCCTCCGACCTGACGGGGACGAGCGATGCGCCCACATTTGTGGACTATCTGACGCTCCGGCGCAACAATGGCAGGCTCAGGTATACGCCTTTAGACTATCTGTCGGGCCGTATTGAGTTCAAGGACATCATTCACGGCTTCTTTGCACGATGCGGACAACATATAACTATATGGGAAGCGTCCCCCTGTACAAAAGCAGGATAGACCCGGTGTACAGCTTCTACGAGAGTGAGCCTACTGACAGATATACCTCCAACAAGAGTTTCGTGATGGAGGCTTCGATGGGGATGAACCTTGACTGGCTGCAAACAACCGTCAAGCTGACGGCACGGAGCAGTACGACGAAGACAGACCTCCTTGTGGGAGAATACCTCATGCCGACGACCATGACGGGAAGAGCCTTGGTGGCAGACCTTTCGTTCAACCGGTGCGGAGGCTTTCGCTCAAGGCGATGTCTTCCATCAGCTACAGCAGGAGAAGCAGCTCTGGGGAAGTGGGGCTGCCCGGCAGTTCGATTATGTACTACAATCATACGCTGAACGCCAGTTGGACATTGGGCAAGTGGCAGCTGCTCTGTAACGGCGACTACTTCCATAGTAACGACAAGTCGGCCTCGGATGCTTTCTTCCTTGATGCTGAATTGCGGTACAGGCGGAAAAAACTCGATGTCTACCTGTCGCTTCGCAATCTGTTGGGCAAGAATACTTACGAGAAACGTTATCTTACGTCGCTGATACGTTCTTACGACACGATAAGAGTGCGTCCGCGTGAGCTGATGCTCGGATTCTCCTATGGCTTTTAGGAGATGGCCGGGCAGAGGAGCGGGCGAGTAAATAGAACAACCGTAAAGGCATCGTTCCTTAAGGCAAATCGTCGGTCTTTGGATAGCTGTTTATCGGTTCTTGGATATCTATTTGGCTGTCTCACAAAAGCTCGCGAGCTTTTTGAGAGTTGGTTGTGAAAATTTCCGGGATAAAGGTTTTGAGCTTTCAGAGGAATACTCCTAAGCTTTGTTTTCGGACAGACACGTGGTCTGTTCCTGCATGTTGGGTGGATTCTGTTAGTCTGTAAGGACAGACCGCGTGTCTGTCCGCCTGCCCTTATTCGTTTTTCGTTTTCGGACAGACACGTGGGTCTGTCCCTGCATGTTGGGTGGATTCTGTTAGTCCGTAGGGACAGACCCCATGTCTGTCCGCCTGCCCTTATTCGTTTTTTCGTTTTCGGACAGACACGTGGTCTGTTCCTGCATGTTGGGTGGATTCTGTTAGTCCGTAGGGACAGACCCCGTGTCTGTCCGCCTGCCCTTATTCGTTTTTCGTTTTCGGACAGACACGTGGTCTGTCCCTACATGTTGGTGGATTCTGTTAGTCTGTAGGGTACAACCCCCGTGTCTGTCCGTAGTCTTCATGTTCGCTGTTATATTGTATTGTAAACGATACCCTCACTTAAAGCCCGGATATATTCTCCGTCTATTTTTCGTGTGTTGGCGGCATCCGTACATACAAATTTCACCTGCCTGTTCGCATTGTTATAATAAGTAAGAATCCCCTTTATAGTAACTTCCTTGTTTCGCCTATATAAGTAGAAGGTTACAGGACAAACGGCTTTCCCCTCACTATAGTAGTAAGATATATGTTCCGTGCTGAAATCATATTCCGGCGTTGCACTATTACCAAGTTTGTCATTTAACTCAATAGCCAACTGATTAACGGTTGCATAGAGGGCGTTGTTTGCATTGACGCGGAATATTTCCAATCTTGCAGCCTCTTCCCTTTTATGTTGCTCAAGCTGATAGATGTTGTTGCGCTCTCTCATTCTGCTATCGGCAAGATATCTGTCAGGTGTGATGCAAGAATTGAAAAGTATAAGTGTCGCAAGAAATGCCATTAGATTGGTGATAGTCTTCATAATGTTCATCTTCTAATTATTTTCTTGGGTCTATGTCAGTCCTTTCAAGTCTATATCGGAAGAAGTCGTTTCCATCTTGGACTTTCACCTCCAACACTTTATCCATACTCTTCTTTAACTTGCATTGATAGTTGAGAAACGCGAACTTGTTATTGTTGGACAGGTTTACGCTTTGAAAGCCTTGGTTTTTCCAACTTGTGCCGTCATATTTGTATATGGTAACGAAATACTCATTAAAGTTGTCAGTTTCAGCCAAGGTGAACATCAGACAGCCGGCCTTGAGGTCGGTTACATAGTAATACCGTGAGTTGTTGGTTTGGTACAGTTCATCATCAAGCGATGTAGCACTAATAGCTTCAATCCGATTTACAAACCAATTGCCGTCAAGCACACTCGTGTTAATGGACTCGTCGATTTGACATGCGGTCAGTCCTGACATTGCAATCAATGAGAGGAATAACAGAAAAGTTTTATTTTTCATATAATTCAGTTTCCTCAACCAGTTCCTGCCGAGGATTTGGTAATTATACGTAGAAGCGTGGAACTGACTATGTCTACATCTTCAGCCTGCGGTCCTGAGAAAACCTAAACGAACGGATGTACAAATAGCAGCCCACGCTATAGCGTGAGAACCACTATGCAAATCTTCGTTCGTTTTTGAAATTTCTCAGGTTTCAGGCCGAACAGATATTAGCATAACGCCTCTTCTTTTTCCAAAATGTCTCGGAATGGATTGCTCCAAACCAATTGCAAAGATAGTCCTTTTTAAAGAATTAAGGAAAAATATCTATCTTTTCTTTTGTTTAAAAGTATTTTCACTAATTTCATTTCATTGGTTTCGTCAGACGAAAGTGCCGTTTTCGCATCGCGAAACGGGCTTGTTCGCTGTGCGAAAACGGCACTTTGACAATTTTGTTTTTTCGCTGTCTGCAGACTGCCCTGACGGGAAGCCTTTCTGTTTGGATAGTGGCCTCTCTCTTTCTGAAAAGTTATAAAATACAAAAACAACGGGGAGGGACTTTACTTTTGGGTAAGTTTATGGTCTCACAGAATGTAACAATATAAAAAGGTAAAGGAGATGATAAAGAAACAATTGGCCACTCTTGCCATTGCAATGGCATTGGCAACAGGGCTGGCTTTTGCAGCTGTGCAGAAAGATAACGTCATGCGCAGACAGGCCGACGGCACGTATGTAGTCAATACTGCCAGTCTCGCTCCGAACGTAAGGGGATTCCGTGGAGCTACACCGCTGGAGGTGTATATCAAGAATGGCAAAGTGGTAAAGGTGGAGGCTCTTGCCAATCACGAGACGCCGAAGTTCTTTGCCAAGGTGAAGACCGCCTTGCTGCCTAAGTTCTCGGGTATGAAGGTGTCTAAGGCGGCCGGGGCAGCAGGCGTGGACGGTGTAACGGGAGCGACCTTGTCGTCGAAGGCGGTCAAGGCCAATGTGGCAGCGGCCGTTGCCTATTATAGGGCGCATAGGTAAGGACATGCCGGCCCTGACCTCCGGCTTAGCCTCTGAGGAGGATGCCCTATGGTGCGAGTAGTAGGGTGGGGCGGATTCTATGAACTCTCACTCCGATATTATAGAATATAAAAAAGGAGCAAGATGTCGCTTGCTCCTTTTGCCTTATGGATTGAGATTGTGATTCATGAACCGGTGCTCGGCCAGCTGCTCGTACTTCGTGCCCTTCTTGCCGTAGTTGGCGTAGGGATAGATGCTGATGCCTCCGCGGGGTGTGAAGATGCCCGTTACCTCAATGTACTTCGGTTCCATCAGCCGGACGAGGTCTTTCATGATGATGTTCACGCAGTCTTCGTGGAAGTCGCCGTGATTGCGGAAGCTGAAAAGGTAGAGCTTCAGGCTCTTGCTCTCTACCATCCGTTCGTCGGGCACATACGAGATGCGTATCTCTGCAAAGTCGGGCTGCCCCGTGATGGGGCAGAGGCTCGTGAACTCGGGGCAGTTGAACTGCACCCAGTAGTCGTTTCCCGGATGCTTGTTGACAAACGTCTCCAGCACTTCCGGGGCATAATCCGTTCTGTATTGGGTCTTCGCGCCGAGCGACTGCAGACCCTCTTCGTTTCTTTCCATTCCTTTTTATCCTAAGCTGAATATTTTCCAGATACTATAATTGATTCCCTCGTCGTAGGCGTCCTCTCCCTCATGGGCTTTCATTGCCTTGACCACACGGAGGGTTACGGGCAGGGCAATCACCTCGTAGACCGTCTTGAGCACTACCTGCCAGAGCATCAGTTTCGGTAGTTCTTCGGGTGGGACGACTCCTCCGAGGGCGAGGGGGAAGAAAATGACGGAGTCGCAGGTCTCTCCGGCAATGGTGCTGAGGATGGCACGCCAAGAGAAGTGGCGTCCCTGATTGCGGATTTTCATCCGGCTCATCACGTAGGCATTGGCGAAAGAGCCGGCGACGAAGGCCACGAACGAGGCGGCCGCTACGCGGGGGGCCAGTCCGAAGATGGCGTGGAAGCCGGCTTCGTTGGTCCAGTAGGGCGCACCCGGAATCCAGTCGCACAACGCCCCCATAGCCACGAAGAAGAAGTTCATGGCGAACCCTGTCCAGATAAGCAGGCGCGCCTTGCGGAAGCCCCATACCTCGCAGACGCAGTCGTTGATGATGTAGGAGACGGGGAATACTATCAGTCCGCCCGTGAGGCTGATGCCCAATACCGAGATTTGCTTTGTTTCGAGGATGTTTGCCGCAATGAGGCAAACACAGAAGAGGATGCTGAAAAGCATAAACAGCACACTCACTTGTTGTTTTGTCTTTGTCATTGTCTTGTTTTGTTAAAGGGGGTTGAGCAAGTACCCCTGTTTGAAAATCGGCTGCAAAGGTACGACTTTTTTTTGAAACTCTGCACGGTCTGATATGAAAATCCCGTAACCTCTTCATTGAAGTTACGGGATTTTTTCTTTTATCCGTTAATAGAACCGTGATGTTTGCGACAAATCGCGTTGGGATATAGGTACAAGAAGCCTGCTTCTGACACGGAGCCTGCTCAAGTATTATACTAATCCAATTACCATTCGTCAGGCCAGCGGAAAAGATTCTTTTCGATGGCTACTACTTCGTCTTTGGTATATAGGCCGGTGGTGCATTGGTGGGTGTGGTGAGTGCCGGCATGGTGTTCTAATGACCGATTGAAGTTAAAGGATTCCATAAAATAAAAACGGAGTACACTGTGTAATTTGCAGTGCACTCCGTTTTGTGTGTTGGAGTAAAAAGGGTTAGAGTACAATTTTTAGGGTTGCGCTTTCACCGTTGGCGGTAATAGCTTTTATCACATATACGCCCTTGGCAAGAGCGTTCGTTTCGAGGCTTGTTCCGTATGTGTGTTTTGCTATCTTCCCATCAATGGTGCAGATGATAATCTGTGCAGGGTGTTCGGTTCTGATGATGCCGTTTTTGTAGCAGATTGTTCCTTCTCTGTTCACCCGTGTAAATCCAATGCCTGTATTGCAGCTTTTGATGAACACTGCCGGCATGAGAGTTTGAGTTTGAGTGTTGCCACTTGCATCGGTCAACTTGATTTTCAGGTCAAACCACTCGCCATCGCTTGCCACAGTCGAGAGCGATGCTTTGTAGAAGTGTCCAAAGCCCGGCATGAAGTAGTATTCGGGAACTTCGATGGCTTGAAGCTCGTTCCATGTGTCGGTGCCGTGCTTGGCGTATGCCACTTCTACTTTGCTCACCGGCTTGCACTCGTAGTAGCGCATGGAGGCATTAGTCTTGTCGTGATGATATTGCATGTCGCCGGCTACAAACTCCAATTCTCCGTTGCCGGTAATGCGGTCGCTGATTAAACGGTTGTCATTGCCGCCCGATTCGGGAAGTTGCACGAAGCGCAGCATTTGAATTGACGGAGCGGTCATGTCGCCACCACTCGACTTGTGATGCAGCGTGGTGATGTTCTTTCCGTTCATGTCATCAACTTTGATGTTCTCTTGGATGAATGTGTAGTCGATGAAGTCGCCATTGGTTTCTTGCGACTTGACAACGGTTGTCCCGTCGGTTTCATAGATTTCGCCATAGCGACCCAAATAGGTGAGCAATTTAGTGGATTTGCCGTCATAGTCTTTCGATTTAACTGATACAATGGGGCAGTTGTTGCCATACGTATAGTTTTCGCCATTGTCTTTCCACGACAATGCAGGGTGTCCGGGATAAACAGTTGCTGCACCACCGCCCACAGGAATAACGAAGCCGTCGAGAATGTCGTAGCCATAGTCTACCACTCGCATTCCGGCGGATTTGTTGCCGGTTACGGGCAGTCCACAATGTGCTTGTACTGCTTGTTCTTTTCAATATAGGTGTCGCCCATCATGGGGTTCACCATCACTGCAAATCCCTTGTCGGCAGGTTCAGGCAGGTCGAGATAGAACATGTTTTCATTGTTTTCAAGAACCATGTTTTTGTTCTCGGCTTTGCCACTTAGCAGAACTTGACCGTTATAGGTGCACCACACCCGGTTGCCGTAGATGTGCGAAGCTGGCTCTTTTTCGCCGGCAGGAGTAGGAGTGAATTTTTGTTTGTAGAGCGTCAGGTTGGCCGGCTTGCTTTCCAGCGTTGCAGCAGCGTTGAGTGGTGTTTCAAACTTGAAAAAATAGGTGCAATTGTTCAAAGTTGAACGCATGTTGCAAATGTGCAGCAGGTTGAACCGATCACTCACCTTGTTTATATAGTAATCTACATCGTAGTCTTTCACTCGGTAAGAGCCGCCAATGATGGTGTGTACCACGCCCATGCCTTTGAGGGCAAAGAAGCTGTAGCTGCGGTAGCTGTTGGTGTTTCCGTTTTCAGCCACAGTACCGCCCGAATATTTGTCTAGAGTGAGTTGAGTGCCGTTTTCGTCATACACTTTAAACATAAATGGGACAATGGCTTCGGCTTTGCTGAATGTGAGTGTAGTGTCTTGGTCTATTGTCACATTCTCTTTGAACACGGCATAGGTGCCGGTTGGTTTCCCTTTGAACATAGCGTGCATGTCGTAGGTGCCAACGGGTACTTGTGCGGTAAAGGTGGCGTTTTTGCCATTCTTGTCCACGGCAAAAATACCTTGTTGGCTGTTGTAGATGGTCAAGCTCATGGGAGTGGCTTCGTTGGCATTGTAGTCGTAGACGAACGTTACGTTTACCGTTTGTCCGGCTTGCATGTTGACATGACGTTGAGGAACATATACCGTATGTCCGTCAGCGGTTGTCGACCGCAGATAGTTGGTTGTTTGTGGTAATTGCAATTCCACTTGATCATCATTCCGGCTGACGGCATGACCTGTTGTCATGTCGGTGATGATTTGGGCGTTGGTGCAAAGGGGCACAGCAACACTTGCCAAAGCCAATAATATTGTTTTTGTATTCATTTTGTGATTAAAGTTAAATCGTAATTTTGATATGATGAGGTTCGGTGAGCAAAACACATTGCCCGATGCAGTGAAGTTTCTTTCACCAGAACCTCATTTAAATGTTCATTGTTTTGTTGCTAGGCATTGCCGTTATTAGAGCATTACTTTTTGAGATTGGCAATTGCCGGCGGTATCGATGATTTTCACCACATACACGCCATGTGTCATGCCATCAGTCAAGATTTCACCGTTCCGGCTTTGTGCAGCAAGGCGACCGTCGATGCTGTAGAGTTGCAACATTGCATGGCGGTCTTGACTTGTGATTTTGCCGTTCTCAATAGTCACACCGGCGGTCGAAACCGTGGTTGAGGTAATGCCGCTTTCCGTGCCTATGATGCAGAATGCAGGGCTAATTGTTTGTGTCTGCTTGTTGCCCGATGGGTCGGTCAACGTAATTTCCATGTCATACCATTGTTTTTGTGAGGTATCGGGCACCGGTTCAAGCGAAGCCCTGAAGAAATGGCCGAAGCCCGGCATGAAATAAAGGGCGGGAACTTCTTCAACAGTGAGTAGCATACCGGGGCCGGTTGCTCCGTGCTGATAGCAGCTCACTTGAATTTCGGCAGGCGTGCAAGTAAAATAGCCTGTATATGATTCCGGAACAGGATTGTAGGTAAAGTCACCACCGGCAATTTCAACAACACCGTCTCTTGCTTCTTTAAAACGATCGGTCACGTTGCCTTGCTTGTCCTTGAATTGCAGCATCTGCAACGTTGGAGGCACGTGATCGGGCTTGTTTTCTATCATCACAAGCTGGGTTTTATTCATGCCGTCAAGTCCATCGACATTCACATTTTTATTGGTGAGTATGATGGAGTAGATGTTATCGGTCACTTGCTGTTCTTGTTGTTCTACCACATGATAGTCGGCATCACGCAGTTCGCCATATCGTCCCACATAGTTTGGAATAATGCTGATTTGTTCTTGTCCATCCACATTTTCTGAAGTGAAGCGCACCGAGTTCACTGGACAACTCTCGCCGTAGACGATGTTCGCAGCAGTCTTGTCGGTGAACGACAAGGCTGGGTGCCCCGGATACACTTGTGAGCGTACCATACCTTGTGGAGAATTAAAGCCTCCATCTTCCTCATATCCGGCCGTAACATAGTAAAGACCGTTTTTATCGCCCATGACTTGTTGGCCACAAGTGAAGTAAAAGTTCTTGATAGTGTCGCCGGGAGAATACGATTCCTTGACCATGTATTCGCTCATGAGCGGTTTCACCAGCACGTTGAATGGATTGCTTGTGCCATCACCGTCTTTGGGAGTGTCGAGATAAAACTTGGTAGTGTAGTCGGTCGAAGGCATGAAGGGATATAAGAGCGCTGTCCAATGACAGCCTCACCGTCGATAACGCCGGCCATGTAATAACCGGGAACATGAAAATCGCTGTTATCCTTCCACTTGGGGCTGACAGCGAATTTTTGGTCATATTTGATGAATCGTGAAGGATCGTTGGTAATGGTTTTACCGGTACTCAGGTCATTGATTACATATTTGTTGAACCAAAAAACATCGCCTACTGAAACCACACGGCTCTCACATATCTTGTAACGGTTACTCAACTTATTGATGTAGAAATCGGTTTCGTGTCCTTGATATTTGTAACCGCCGCCAATGATGGAGGCAACGTTGCCAAAACCTTCCAAAATAAAGAATGACAGTGACGAAAAGTCATCGGCCGTACCGGGTTCCACAATTTGATAACTTGTGTTGTACACGGGCATGTGAAGAGCTTTGCCGGTGTGGTCTACTGTTTTAATTGAAAACGGAATGGTGGCTTCGGCCTGCGACAAAGTAATGGTGGTGTCGCCCTTGATTTCCACTTGCTCTCTGAACACATAGTAAAGTTCGCTCCAATGCGACATGTAGGAGGCAAACATGTCGTAGGTGCCCTTGGGCACCGATTGAGTAATGCTCTTGTTTGGGCTTTCGTAGTTGCTGTGGAACATGCCGGCCTCGGATTATAGATAGAGAGACCAATGGGGACAAACGACGAGCTGCACTCGTAGTTGAGGGTTACTTTCACACAGTCATTCGCAGCCTGCTTTGCTCTTGTGAGTGGAGTGATGAAGGTAAAGTTGCCATACTTGTGGGTGTCGTGTTTTTGAGCATTGAGCACTAACTTGGTGGGATTAGGGCTACTGCTGTTGGGCAAAGTGCCGTTTGCCATGGCACTTGCATCTACCGCGATTGCGATGATGAGAGTAAAAAAACGGTTCATGGTAGTTGTGTTTAAGGGGAAAATTTGTTTTTTGTCCTTGAGTTGAGGTTTCCCCTTTTTATCCTGCACTCAAGTCCTTTTTCTGTTTATGAATTTGGCATTGAAAAATGTCTATTCTGCAATAAGCAATATCATTCCATAATGGGAATCTACCACTCTTTGATACAAGGAGAAGTATTTTGTCTCCATGCTTTATACCCTTTGTCCTTATGAGCTTTTTCAATCCGACATAAATGGCAGCCGAACTGATGTTACTGGCGGAAGTTTGGTTTGTTCTACTATTTTCAACGCAATAATACACAAAATGCATCAAACTACCAAATTTATTCGGAGAATTTTTCTTTAAAAAGTTTCATTTTCTCGTTTTTTCTCATTCCGAAGTACTAAATAGTTGATTCAAACTGCTTTTTTAAGCGTAATGATAAGATAAAAATCCTTTCAAATTACTTCCTTTAGACTTAGTATATTTTACAAGACTTTTCTTATCCCGAACTGGCGTAGTCTTCCAGTCTTGTCCGCTACCCTTGCTACAGGAGTGGCAGGGTGAAGTGTATAGCGGCGGTGTCCGTTTCATTAATACCAAGTAATGAGACTCCTTCTGTGGTTGCAAAGCAAATTCTATAAAGATATTCTATTGAATATTCCATTCTAAAAAAATTATATACCATCGCAAGGCATGCAACTCCACACTCCATCGCATCATGTTGCTTAATAAAAAGGAAGTTACTCTTTACATTCTTTCTTTTTCTTCTTCATTAGAGTGTGTTTTATCATGCTGGCTTGCACGTTTTGATCCGGCTGAGAAACTAAAAGTTACACTGATGAAGAACTTTCGGGAAATGAAATTAAAGTCTGAATGGTGTTCAAAATCACCATTTTTGAATATTTGTTGATTCCTTCCTCTGCTATTCAGCAAGTCTTTTACACCAAAATTGATATTCAGCTTGTCTTTCAAACAACTGAAATTTCCCTCTATATCTACTCCAAAGTAATCTGATTTCTGAATAAGATAAAGTTGTTTATAATGCCTGATATAGTGTAAATTAGCCATTGCAGTAAGTTGCTTGGACAACCTGAAACGGTTAAAACTTGACAGGACAAGCCCAAAGTCATTAACACGCTTGGTACTGTTCCGATAAAAGTTCTCACTTAGTTCGACATTACTTCTGCTATTCCATATACCACACGTGAAAGGAAACTCCATGTATAAAGCTAATTTCTTTAAATTACCGTCATTTCTTAATGTGTAGCGTGTTTGTTGTTCGTTCATCTGTTCGTATACCTCATTGATTTTCCTATCAATAAAAAGTGCGGATAACGAGAAAACATATCTTGACTTCAATACGCATTGTAGTGCAGCATTGTACAGCAATTCGCCTTTCAGGTTAGGATTACCTTCCTTATAGGATGTCTCGGACAGATGAAAAACAAATGGATTTACCATTTGATACGACGGACGGTTTATCGATTGCGTATAACTAAGCGACAGGGCATTGCCTTGTTCCATGTCTTTCCTCACAAAGAAAGACGGGAAGAAGTTGTTGTCTTTTTTGTTGTTATGTAATTGGGTTCTAACCCTTTGTTGGGTATTCCATTCTGTATATTCGTCACGTAGTCCCACTTGAAAATCCCAAGGCCGTGAGGAGTACCTGTACATTCCGTATATTGCATATCGTCGCTCATCATAGCTGAAATCATCCCGTTGGTCAACATCTTCCGATAGCACTCCTCCTAATGTCGTGTTTCCGAGATATAGCTTATTATCATAATCGATGCCGGCATTGACATACTTGGCACCAAGGGTAACCTGATGGCGGTTGAAGAACTTTGTAAAATCTACCTGTGCACTATATATGTTGACGCGTTCGAATGAGGGTTGCGATTTAGATATAATACTATCCCCACCTATGCCTTGGGTGTATTTATTCTCATACTCGTACAAATCATGTTCTCTTTCTCCTACATAATCTGCAATAAGGTTCAGTTTACTGCCCAGCGTATCTGTTTTCCATTCATAATTTAATGTAACATTATTGGTATTAGGCCTTAAAGTGTATGGAGCATAACTTAGAATATCTGTTTGATTGGGACTATTATCGGTAACGGTAGAATGAACCCAACAGGCACTGGCATAATCCTTTGCATAGTTGCCCGACCATTCTACGCCTAAATAATGCTTCGGAGAGATATAAAAGTCGAAGCCTAACTTAGGCATATAGTAAAGACTTTTATCTGTACTTTCAGATATACTGTTGACGGTAATGTTTTGTCCATAGTCGCTTTCGGATATCTTACTATGACTTGCCGACTGCCCTAACGCCATATTAGCATAAAGAGCAACGTTCCCCCACGAATAGGTTAACCCTGCAAATTCCGAAAACAGATTCTTGCTTTTCCGTTCGTATTCACTGCCCGCATACCCTGTCAGTCCGTACTCATGTTTCTTCTGGCGGTTGATGACAAGAACACCCGTGCCGCCTTCTGCGTCATACCCGGCTGTTGCCTGAGGCAGCAACTCCAAATTCTTTATGTCATTACCGCGCAAGGATGATAAATATCTTTTGAGCTGCGCCCCGCTTAGCCTTACCAATTTTCCATTTTCATATATTTTGATACCATTGCCCATAATGGTAATACCACCTTCTCCATCATAATTTACACAAGGAATCAAACTCAAAATATCAGAAAGAGAACGTGCCTTTAACAATTTACTATGTTCTACGCTAACTATCATTCTGTCAGCCTTATGTTGAACAAATGGTCTTTCTGCTAATACGGTTACTTCGGAAAGATTTATTGTGTCTGACATTGAGGTATGCTTGTTCTGTGCAAAGCCCGTTAGTACACATTGCAAAAAACAAAAAGATAGAATGTATAAATACTTTTTCATAGGCACTTTGGACAATTATAAGTACTCTTAAATTTGGTGATTAACGAAATCTGTCGTATCTTTATAGTGCTGAAAATACAAAGGACTACAAGCAAAAATCGCAATGTTCACAGATGACAAAGTTACTGAAATATTTTGTATGGCAGATGATTTCTGCAAGTTTTTTGATACAATGATGGCAAAATATACGCTGAAACCCTTTAACAAGAGAAAATATCACCGTGACTCCACGATGTCAAAGGCGGAAATCATGCTTGTCATGATTCTCTTCCATGATTCGGGCTATCGCTGCCTGAAGCACTTCTATATAGAGAAAGGAGATTCGGCGAAAGGACATCTGCATTGCGGAGGTACGGATACGCGCCTGTGGAATACTGCCCGCAGGCCGGAAAAACGGCGGTTTCGGGCAGCCGGAAAGCCG
>NZ_BAKG01000026.1 GCF_000614065.1 Prevotella dentasini JCM 15908
CACAACAATGAGCTGTGTGTTTGATAACGTAGATAGGTTGTTGTTGCTACCGCAAAGGTACGAATTTTCAAGCAAATCACAACCCGTCGTCGTGCCTGTTGCTGACGTCGATGTTGTTGTTGCTACCGCAAAGGTACGAATTTTCAAGCAAATCACAACTAGTATCTTCCATAACAGGACTAAATCCAAGTTGTTGTTGCTACCGTAAAGGTACGAATTTTCAAGCAAATCACAACCTGTTTCTGTCTTTAATTACTTTCGTTATCGTTGTTGTTGCTACCGCAAAGGTACGAATTTTCAAGCAAATCACAAACGTATTCGGACGTGGGTATTGTATTTATTTTCCTTTTTTACCGTCATGCTGTCAGTGCTGTAACAACCTCCTCATTTACAAGTTATTACGTCCTGACAGAAAACCCAGTCTTGACAGCAAGATTCCCATAGCGTTTGCCGCTATCATCGTAGGAAGGCGGATGCTGCTTTCGCTCAGCCTGACTCTCAAATTCTTGTTAAACTCATTGATAATACAGAATCTTTCTGTAACTTGGTTTTTGGCAATCATAGCCCTGTCTTTGTAACTTGTTGACTTTTATCCATAAATGCACGAAGGATTAACGGGGTTGCCGACTGTTACAAACACTTTCTTAACCTGAACCTACCAATGTATCTTTTTTTGGAAATGACTATTCTGACTTGGCGTGTTAGGTTGTATGCAGACAGCGAAAGACACCTGCCAGATTGTGCCGGGTGTCTTCCGCTGTCGGTTTCTTAAATATTGGGGCTATTGACAGAGCCGGAAAGCCTGTTCCGTCGCCCTATGCCAGATGGCAATAATTAGAAGTCGAGGTCGAGGCCGACGCCCAGAACCTTATTGGTACGGGTGAAATTGTCAACGTTGTGCACCTCTACCGGCTGTGCGCCTGCCGCTATCGTGCCGTCGTATTCCTTGTTGAAATGTTCATAATCGGTAAAGAAGTAGGCGATGTTGACGTGTGCATTCTTTGCCACTCTTATCTTCGCACCGAATCCAAGACTGTAGCTGCTCGTGGCAAAACTAAGGTCGGACAGGTACTGACCGTTGCCGAGACCATACTTCGTGCATTGTCCGCCGGCACTGACGGTGATGGTTGGCGTTACGTCCCACTCCGCTCCGGCAAGATATTCCCGTGTGTTGCCTGATAGGTGGCGTTGCTTATTCTTGTCCATGCGTGCGTCCTTGTCGAAGTAGTAATGGTAGCTCGCCAGTATGCGGACGTTCTTGGCAGGCTCGTATTGCGCGCCTACTGCAAGATGCCCGGCAGGTCGTTCGGCGTGTTCACCCCGTCCTTGAACTGGCCGGTGTCGTCCCGTCGGGTGTCGTTCTCGATATTGAACTTTGTGGTGAACTCGTAGCGGGCACCGAAGTTCCATTTTCCCGTCTTGTAGTCAATGCCGATGATGGGCGTGATGCCCCATCCGCGCTGCGTGCAGTCCAAATAGCGGTCGGCAAACTGTGCCTTGGTCTGGTTCATCTTGTCTGCACCGGCCTGATACTGCTGTGCCGCGCCCGTCAGCTGTGCCTTGATGGCAGGGTCGGTGGCAGCGTTGGCCTGTGCGAGGAAAGCCGCAGCCTTCTGTGTCAGTGCCGTTGCCTGTGCGTCGAAGTAGTTGTATAGGTTTTGGTTGGTACCTCCGATATTGGCAGACACGTTGACGATGTTTCCCTCGTACTTGTTGTAGATATAGTTGAAGCGTGCTCCTGCGTAGGCTGCCAGATGGTCACTGAATTTATAGGTTGCACCTATTTGCAGTCCGAAATCGTACTGCTGGCCGTTCATGTAACTGCTCAGGCTGTACGACGGGGTCGTACTGCCAAGCCCCTGCGCGTAGAGCAGGGCCGGAATCATGGCTATCTGACGTTCAAAGCTCGGCAGGCCGTCGTTGAAGGTGGCCTTACCACCGCCGCCGGTGAGTCCGAATCCCAGTTGGAATCCCCACTTGTCGTAGTTCAGTGCTGCCTGAAAAGAGGGGAGGATGGGCACCGAGGCCTTGCCCTTGTAGTATTTGTAGCCTTCCTCGTTGCCCCCGTTCAGCTTGAAAGGCTGATAGAACGGTGTCCCCTGCAAGGAGGGAACGGTAACGGAAGAGTTCATCTCGCGTGTCTGATAGACGTTTTGGATGTTGAGCGATACATGGAATCCCTTGTCCATAAAGGCTACTCCGGCGGGATTGAAATAGACTCCGTCAATGCCGATGGCACCTATACGGGCAAAGCTGCGATTGAAGGCGATGTGCTGATTGGTGTTGGTGAGCAGGCCACCAGCCTGTGTGGTTGTTGCCATTGTCAGCAATGATGCTGCGATGGCGAGCGTTTCTTTTTTTCATTGAATACAATATGAAAAGTTCTGTACCTTTTTGTAATTTGGCTGCAAAGTTATATAGATTGTTCTGTATTTCCAAGAGAATTGTTGGAAAAAGTGAAAAATTATAAATAGTTTATGTCCGTTCGGCGCCTCTGAAAGGTAAGACGAAGCAAATAGTTGCCCATAGTCTGATTGTTGGAATAGCAAACGGGGATATGCCATCGGCATATCCCCGTTCGGATGATAATGGGTTTTGACGCGGTTATCTGACGGTCAGCTTCTGTACATTCCTGCCCGTGCGGACAATGTAGATGCCGGGACGGAGCTGCGTTTTCAGGCTTTCTATATTGCCGCTGTCCGCGGTCAGTACCTTCTTTCCGTTCAGGTCGAATACGGTGGCAGGTGTTTCAGCTTCTCCCTTCTGAAGGTCGCTGATGCCTGTTGCCGGCTTGTTGTTGACCGACAGGGCGATATACTGGTCGGCAGCACCGCGCGAAGCCAGCTTGATGTAGGCTTCGTGAACGCCCTCTGTGTCTGACTTGAACGAAATCTGGAATGTTCCGCCCTCCTTGGGCAGGGTCTTGGTAGAGAGTTTGAACTTGCTGGCGTTGGGTCCGCCTACCGTGAGCTTCACCTCGTTCTGCGTGTTCTGAGTCGTTACGGCTATCTCCTCGGTAACATTCTCCTTGCCTACTATGGCCTCAAAGGCTATCTGCTGTGCAGCAGGGGTTATGACGGCGAGGTCGGTGCGCCCGAACGAAACATCGTCAATGTAGTAGGTTGCCGAGTTGGCTGCCCCACGCATGCTGTTGAATCCGAACCCGATGAAGAAGACATCGGCAAGGTCAAGGTTGGCAAGGTTGACGTGATACTCGTTCCACTCGCCCGACTCGTCCTTCGTGTCGGGAAGGTTGAACCCCTTCATCTCGCTCTTCACGATGTTCTCGCCCTGCTTTTCTATGTAATAAATGGTGAACTTGTCGGTCTGGTTGTCCTGTAGATAGTCGCCGCGCACACGCATGGTAAGCATCTTCGACTGGGCATTGGCGTAGTCGAGCGCGGGGGTAACGAGCAGCATTTCGCAAGGTGTC
Organism: Prevotella dentasini JCM 15908; assembly: GCF_000614065.1. Lineage (GTDB taxonomy): Bacteria > Bacteroidota > Bacteroidia > Bacteroidales > Bacteroidaceae > Prevotella > Prevotella dentasini. Next base: position 3,434 of record NZ_BAKG01000026.1, read on the forward strand.
TCCTCACCGTATTCTACCTTTGAGTCGAACGGTGTAACTTTTGCAACGCTTTCGTCCGGGTTCTCGTCGTAGTCGGGGAAGGTGTATCCCCACCATGCGCGCTTGCCCTCTATGGCAGAGTTGGTCCATCCTGTCAGCGAAAGCGGCTTGTTCTTGACTACGCTGTCAAAGTGTTCGTTGAGCAGTGCCAACGGATTTTCTGTCGAAAGCTCAAACTTGTCACCCTCCTTCTCCTCGGCCACCGTAGCCGAAGTGGCCGTACCTGAGACGGGAATACGCTGTGTCTCCATACCGTATGAGGATACGATGATGGTGTCCTTGTACTCTCCGACGCTCTTGGGGGCGAAGGTGAGGGTGATGTCCTGTGAGAGGTTTTTGTAGACCGACGAGGTGGAGAGTTGGAAAACCTGCTTCTGCGCCATTGTTATCGAGACACTCTCTGCCATCTGTGCCGAGCTGACCTTGAAAGTCTGCTTGCTCTCTTTCTTCTCTTCGCAGCTGAAAGGCTCCAGCGCGTTGGGTGTCAGCGTTACCGTGGGCGGATTGGCAGGGTCGTAGGCTATGCCCATGAGCGATATGCTCTGCGATGCCTCTGGTACGTCGGTGCTCTCGATGATGATGTTACCCTTGTGCGCCTTGACTCCCGTCGGCTTGTAGCTGACGGTAATGTCGGTTTCGCTTGTTCCGGGTGCAATCTCGGTCTGCGACAGCTCGAACTGCGTCCGGTCGGCACCGCGCATTTCGAGCATGACGGGGGTAGTCGTGTTGGCCACGGATATGTGGATAGTTCCCATGACGATGGTTTCTCCGAGTTTGCCTTCCGCGCGCTGGAAGGCAGGTACGGTGATGTTGACTGACGGACTCTCGTCCGGTGCTGCTGCCTGTATGCCGGTCTCGGCTTGGACAGGTGCTGCCATGCCTGTCGTGGCTATCAGGCAGAAGGCTGCAATGTGTAAGATTCTTTTGTTCATAACTATAAATATTAATTTAGTGAACGTCTGTTGGCAACATGCGGCATGTCGTTTCCGATAGGAGGTTTGTAAGCAAAGTTGTTATCCCAATGCCCGATTGACAAGATTATTACATGTTGTCTGACAAATATGTTGCAAAAGTACGCAAAAATAATCAGATGGAAAAGAAAAAGGAAAGGAAATTATCGCTCGTCCCGGAATTACAGGGCCGGACGTGCCGTTTGTAGGTTTGAATCCTTCTTGGTGGAGCCGCGGGTTGGGGTCCGGTTCGCAGAAGGTCTCTTGCTGCTTCTGAATCCCGATACGTCAACAGGGGTTGCATTGTGTCGCTCCTTGGCAGTGACGGCTTGATGAGTGCCGCGTCTTTAACGGAAACTCTTCCCTCCGTTCGGATATGGGGGTGGAAGCGGAAATGAAAGTGCCGCTTTCACAACATGAAACCGCCCGTTTGGCACAGCGAAAGTGGCACTTTGACGATGTCAAAGTGCCACTTTCGCTGTATGGGTATGTAACCCTCTGGCAGTGAGCGCAGTATGTTTCTTGCCCGTTATGCCCTCAGCTCCGGATACTGTATGCGTGTATGGTACATCGCCTTGAGGCGTTCGATGATTACCTTCTTGGCTATCGTTATGTCCTGAAAGGTAATGGGACAGTCTGTGAAGAACCCTTGCGCCATCTGTCCGTCGATGAGCCGGTTGACAAGCTCGCTGATGCTCTCCTCCGTGTATTCCTGCAACGAGCGCGATGCCGCCTCTACCGTGTCGCTCATCATCAGGATAGCCTGCTCGCGCGTGGAGGGATTGGGCCCCGGATAGCGGAAGGGGGCTTCGTCTACCTCCTCGTCGGGGTGCGCGTTCTTGTAGTTGATGTAGAAATACTTGGCCATTCCTGCACCGTGGTGGGTGGTGATGAACTCCTTGATGACGCGTGGCAGGTTGTAGCGTTCTGCGAGCCGGAGTCCTTCGCCCACGTGTCCGATGATGATTTTCGCACTTTCCAAGTCGGTCAGCTTGGAGTGTGGGTTCACGCCGGCTTGGTTCTCGGTGAAGAATACGGGATTGGTCATCTTCCCGATGTCGTGGTATAGCGCGCCCGTTCTGACGAGCTGGCTCTTCGCACCTATCTTGTTGGCAATCTCGGCTGCGAGGTTGCCAACGGTGATGGAGTGTTGGAATGTTCCCGGTGCAATCTCGCTGAGTTGCCTGAGCAGCTCGTTGTTGGTATTGGAAAGCTCGAACATCGTTACCGTCGAGACGAACCCGAAGGTCTTCTCTATCACGAGCATGAGCGGATAGGTAAAGAGGAGGAAGAAGCCGTTGACCCCGAAGTGGAAGTATATCGTACGGTCGAGCTTGGAGAGGTCGTCTGCCTGAATGAGCTGCATGGCGAGATAGACCAGTGCCGAAGCCATTGTAACGAGAATGGCGGTAAGGAATATCTGGCTGCGCTTGGACAGCTCACGGAGCGAGAATATGGCCACAAGGCCTGCCACGAGCTGAACGATGATGAACTCGTACTGGTATTTCACGGCCACGGCGCAGACGAGGGTCATCGTTACGTGGGCAATGAAGGCCGTGCGCGAGTCCATGAAGACGCGGATGAAGATAGGAGCCATTGCAAACGGCAGTATATAGACGCTCAGGATGGTGTGTTCCATCATCAGCGACGTCAGCAGCGGGAAGATGAGGAGCATCGTATAGAGGAGCGAGATGGCGCGCGGTTTCTCGAAATAGTCCTTGCGGAAGAGGGCAAGGTAGAGCGTGAACAGGGCGATGAGGATGAACACGTAGATGCTCTGCCCCACGATGGTCGACATAAGTTCGTCCTCCGTGGCGTTGCGCTTCTCTATTGCCTGCTCGAACGAGGAGAGCACGCGGAAGGTGTGAGCGTCGACGATGTCTCCGCGGTCTATGATGCGCTGTCCCTCCAGCACCATTCCCGATGCCTGCGGAATCAGGCTGAGAAGGTCGTTCATTTCGGTTTCGCTGCGGTCCTTGTCGTAGATGAGGTTCGGCTCAATGTACTCGTTGAGGTTGCACTGCTGCAGGACGTCGCGCTTCGGGCTGAGTACCGGGTCCATGAACAGATGCTCGTAGGCACCGATGGTGGAATAAACCTTGCTGATGGGTTGGCTGACGGCCTGTTTCCCCGTTACGACGTGGATGACATTGTCGCTGTCGCGCACTACCTTGGAGTATTGCTGCGCGCTCATGATGCCTGTCTGGTAAAGCTCATGGAGCCTTTTGGCAACGGCGTCCACATAGTTGGGCGGCAGTCCCGGTATTCCGCCCTTGTAGGCTTGCCTGAAGAGTGCTATTTCCTTTTCCTCTACGCTCGGGCTGACGTTGAAGTAGGGTTGGAAATGCTGCATGATGGAGTCGCGTTCGCGCTTCAGGGCCTCGTCGGTCTTGAATACAGGGAAGTCGAAATTGGCAATGAGCTGTCCGTACATCCATGGCTTGCCTTCGTCGTAATGGAACATCTTTCCCTTGGAGCGGGGCAGGAAAAGTACGATGAGCACCACGGTGAGTACGACGAGCAGCGTCCTCGTTACCATGTTGCGCCAGTAGTGGTCGTGTGTGTTGCTGAATTGTATCATTATGTGTGAGTAGGTCGCTTAATTGCTTCCACCGTGCGAAAATACTAAAAAAATGGCGTATCCTCGAAAAAAAGTACTAATTTTGCACAAAAATAATCATATTTGATAATGTCAGAAGGAAAAGTCAGAGTGCGGTTTGCACCAAGTCCTACGGGGCCTTTGCATATTGGCGGTGTGCGCACTGCTTTGTATAACTATCTTTTTGCCCGTCAGCATGGAGGCGAACTGGTGTTCCGTATAGAGGATACCGACTCGCAGCGTTTTGTGCCGGGCGCAGAGGAATATATTCTGGAGTCGTTCAAGTGGCTCGGTATCAGGTTTGACGAAGGCGTGAGCTTCGGTGGCAAGCATGGCCCTTACCGTCAGAGCGAACGCCGCGACATCTACAAGGAGTATGTTGGTAAGCTGCTCGATACGGGAAAGGCCTATATTGCCTTTGACACACCGGAGGAACTCGAAGCCAAGCGTAAGGAAATAGAAAACTTTCAGTACGATTCCCACACCCGTGGGCGGATGCGCAACTCGCTGACGCTGCCGAAAGAAGAGGTCGAGGGGCTGATAGAGGACGGGCAACAATATGTTGTCCGCTTCAAGATAGACGCGGGACAGGAAATCCATGTCAACGACATGATTCGCGGAGACGTGCGTGTCAAGAGCGATATTCTGGACGACAAGGTGCTCTACAAGAGTGCCGACGAGCTGCCGACCTACCATCTTGCCAACATTGTCGACGACCATCTGATGGAGATTACCCACGTTATCCGTGGCGAGGAGTGGCTGCCGAGCGCACCGCTTCACGTACTTCTCTACCGTGCCTTTGGCTGGGAGGACACGATGCCGCAGTTTGCCCACCTGCCTCTGTTGCTGAAGCCGGAAGGCAAGGGCAAGCTCTCCAAGCGCGACGGCGACCGTCTCGGCTTCCCCGTATTCCCCTTGGAGTGGCACGACCCGAAGACGGAAGAGGTCAGCTCGGGCTATCGGGAGAGCGGATATTTCCCCGAAGCGGTAGTGAACTTCCTTGCCCTGCTCGGCTGGAATCCCGGTACGGAACAGGAACTCTTCTCGCTCGACGAGCTGGTAGAGCCTTCGACATTACCAAGTGTTCCAAGAGCGGTGCCAAGTTCGACTATCAGAAAGGTATATGGTTCAATCACGAGTACATACTCAGCAAGAACGATGATGAGATAGCACGTCTTTTCGCACCTATTGTAGCCAACAACGGTGTTGATGCAACGATGGAGCAGATAACGGCGGTGGTACACTTGATGAAAGACCGCGTTTCCTTTGTCAAGGAATTGTGGGACTTGTGTTCTTTCTTTTTCATTGCCCCGACAGAGTACGACGCCAAGACGGTGAAGAAACGTTGGAAGGACTATTCTGCAAAACAAATGACCGAACTCGCCGAAGTGCTTGAAGAAATCGACGATTTCTCCATTGAGGGACAGGAACCCATCGTGATGAAGTGGGTGGAGGAAAAGGAATACAAGCTCGGCGACATAATGAACGCCTTCCGTCTCGCCCTCGTCGGCATCGGGAAAGGCCCGGGAATGTTCGACATCTCTGCTTTCCTCGGCAAGGAGGAGACGCTCAGAAGACTTCACGCTGCCATTGCGGCATTGGGATAATGGGTAAGTCCCATTCTCTTTCGGCAACCGGCAATTGGCCGGCTTCAGCTCGTCGCCGTGCCAGTCTGCCGACTTGCTTATTCGTCAACTCCTCATCCTGCTAACGTGTCAGCTTAGAAGAAAGATGTATAATATAATAATGTACGCTATACAGTTGGGTATTGCCGTCTACAGCCTTTTCAATGGGAAGGTGAGGAAGATGTGGCAGGGGGAGCGCGAAGCCTTTCGCATACTCCGCGACAAGGTAGACCCAACGGCAAAGTATGTCTGGTTTCATGCCGCCTCACTCGGAGAATTCGAGCAGGGCAGGCCTCTGATAGAGCAGATACGCAGCGAGTATCCGGAGTATAAGATATTATTGACTTTCTTCTCGCCCTCGGGCTACGAGGTGCGCAGGGATTATCAGGGGGCGGACATCATCACCTACCTGCCTATAGACACCGCCAGCAATGCCCGTCGTTTCCTTCGGGCTGTGCGACCGGTAATGGCTTTCTTCATCAAATACGAATTTTGGTATAATTATCTTCACATCCTGCGCCATCGGGGTGTGCCTGCTTATAGTGTTTCGAGCATATTCCGGCCCGATCAGGTCTTCTTCAAGTGGTATGGATGGGAGTACAAGCATGTGCTCCGTTGCTTCTCGCGGTTCTTCGTTCAGAACGAGGTCAGCAGGCAGCTTTTGGAAAGTATCGGCATCAAGGATGCACTCGTGGTGGGCGATACCCGCTTCGACCGCGTCTTGCAGATAAAGGAAGCGAGCAAGGTCCTGCCTGTTGTAGACAGCTTCACGGCTTCGCACAGGGACTCGGAAGGACGCGTGGAGAAGGTTTTTGTGGCAGGCTCGTCGTGGCTGCCGGACGAAGAAATCTTCCTGAAGTATTTTGAACGCCATTCCGACTGGAAGCTGATAATAGCTCCGCACGTCATCGGGGAAGACCATCTGAACCAGATTCTCGCATTGATAAAGAACCGCAAGGTAGTCCGCTATACGCAGACCAACGAGGCAGATGCGGCTAATGCCGGTGTGCTTGTCATGGACTGTTTCGGCCTGCTGTCCTCGGTCTATCGCTACGGGAGCGTTGCCTATGTGGGCGGAGGGTTCGGTGTGGGCATCCACAACGTACTGGAGGCCGCCGTGTGGGGCATGCCGGTCGTATTCGGGCCTAACAACAAGCACTTTGCAGAGGCGCAGGGGCTGATGAAGTCGGGTGGAGGCTTCGAGATAAACAGCGTTGAAGACTTTGCCCTCCTCATGGACAGGACGTTGGCTGACGGTCGTCAGTTAGACGAAAGCAGGCAGGCCGCATCGTCGTTTGTTGAAAGTCTGTCGGGCGCGACAAGGAAAGTATTGGCAAATATAGAATTATGAAATATCAGATAACGTGCGATAATTGCGGAACCCAGTTCGTTGTTGAGGCTGGAGAAGGTCAGACCATAGAGTGCAGGTGTCCGCATTGCAAGGGGGTAATGGAAGTAACGCTGCCCGTACTCAACGGTGCACCCCAGTATGATGGCCGGCAGGGCTATGCGCCCCAGTCGTCTCAAGAGGTTGCGGGACAGTCGGAACAGGCCGAAAAAGGCAGGAATAGTATTCTTTGGGGTGTCATCATCGGCTTGCTGCTGCTTGCCGCCGGCGTGGGGGCATACATGGCATTGCGTCCGACAGCTCCTGTCGAAGACCAACAGCCGCCTGCTGCCGTAGACACTATCCCCTACGAGATACCTGTAGAGGAGGCTCCCGTGGTGCCGGTAGATACGGTTGCCACCGCCCCTGTAGAACCCGAGCAGGTTCAGGAAGAAGCGGACGAGCCGGAACAGGAGTCCATCGACACGACCGCAGCGGAACCGGCGGATGCAGGACATGAACATTAGAATTACAAAAGAAATACAGATAAAAAATGAGAAGAGGTTTTTTAGCATTGTTGATAATGGCGGTGGGCATGCTCGTCCTGTCGGCTTGTTCCGACGACCGCCACAAGACCAAAGAGTTGCCATCCTTTGACGAAGCTCTCGTGAAGGGTACTTGGAGGATTACTGCCATCGACACGATGGGACAGGACGAAAGAGGCCTGAAAGTTGTCATAAGTTCCGTCAAGTCCAAATCGGCAGCTCTCGTGATGGAAAACGGCAATTACCGTTTTCTGGAGGAAGATGTTGAAATGGAGAAGGGCACCTATCAGTTCAGCAGCTCTCCGCGTTCCTACTGGTTTTTCTTCACTCATGGCGGTGTCATAGACACACTGGCATATCTCAAGTCGGAAGGCTCCACGATGCTGAAGCTGCGTCGCCATCCCAACAAGAAAATGTCCATAGACTATACCCTCATCCGATAGGAGTCAGGACGACAGGCCTTCCACGATTCGGAACAAACAAAACTATCAATTGCAAATGGGAAAAATAATACTGACGGGCGACCGTCCGACAGGCAAATTGCACTTAGGACACTATGTAGGCTCGCTCCGCCGGCGTGTAGAGTTGCAGAATCTCGGTGATTTCGACCGTATGTTTGTCTTCATGGCAGACGTACAGGCACTGACTGACAACGCCGACAACCCAGAGAAAATACGCCAGAACATCATTGAGGTGGCCCTCGACTACCTCTCGGCAGGGCTTGACCCGGAGAAATGTACACTTTATATACAGAGTCAGATACCCGAGCTGGCAGAGCTGACGACCTACCTGATGAACTTGGTCAGCGTCAGCCGTGTGCAGCGGAACCCGACCGTGAAGACAGAAATCAGGATGCGCAACTTCGAGGCAAACATTCCGATGGGCTTCTTCGCCTATCCCGTCTCTCAGGCTGCCGACATTGCTGCCTTCAAGGCCACGACCGTGCCGGCAGGAGAGGATCAGGAGCCGATGATTGAGCTGACCCGGGAACTCGTGCGCCGCTTCAACCAAATTTATGCTCCCGTGCTCGTGGAGCCGGACATCATGCTGCCGGAGAACGCCATGGCCCGCCGGCTCCCCGGAACCGACGGTAAGGAGAAGATGAGCAAGAGTCTGGGGAACTGCATCTACCTGTCTGACGATGCCGACACGGTATGGAAGAAGGTGAAGACAATGTATACCGACCCGACCCATCTGAACGTTTCCGATCCGGGGCACGTAGAGGGAAATGCGGTGTTCACCTACCTTGACGCCTTCTCTACCGATGCCGACTTTGCCGAGTTTTGGCCGGAGTTTCAGAATCTCGGTGAACTGAAGGCGGCCTATACTGCCGGTGGCATTGGCGACATGAAGTGCAAGAAGATGCTGAACAACGTCCTTAACAAGATGCTGGAGCCTGTCCGTATGCGCCGTCGGGAGTTCGAGCAGGACATCCCCGAGATTTACAACATCCTCCGCAAGGGTTCTGCCGCTGCACGCGAGGCCGCTGCCCGGACAATGGACGAGGTTCGTGCCGCGATGCAGATTAACTACTTCGACGATGCGGAGCTGATTCGTAGTCAGGCAGAAAGATACAGGAACACCTGACGACATTCCGCTTTTTTCATAGTAAAGCCCCGTGGGAGTTGTCCCGTGGGGCTTTGTTGTCTTTTGTAGCGAGCCGTCGGTGTCGGTGAGCGGTATGGCGATTGCAGGCGGGCAAGAGCGTCTCTGCGTATAAGCCGCTATCGCGGTTCGGCCGTTGGGAGTTGTAAAATTCGGTAAGACGCAGCGGTAAGACGAAAGTGCCGTTCCGGCACTGCGAAAACGGCACTCTGACCATGCGAAAGTGCCGTTTTCGTTTTACGGGTAAGCAGTGCCGATATTCGGATCATAATGGTGTCGTGGGATGAAAGGAATAATATCGGGCTATAGATACAGCAAAAGCGCAAGACTATCGTCCTGCGCTTTGTTGTTCTTGGCAAGCCTTGGCTTGCGCTGTGCTTGATTTCAGGTTCGCGCCTCACGGCGTTCCCCCTCATCTTGCATCATTGTTATCCTAATCCGAAACAAATCTTTTACCTAAAACTAAAACCTATTCTGTTATCTGAACAATCTCTTTTGTTCTACCTTAATCATTAACTAAAAACCTAAATCTATTACTACTAACCTAAACAATCTATTTATCTTTTGACACTGCAAAGGTACTATTGTTTGCGCACACATGCAAGATTTACGTGAGAAAAATGTTATAATTAACTTCTATTTTGACCTAAATCAACCGAATTGATGTATGTTAACAGAGCACTTCCGGTATTTTCGCATAAGTGAGGGAAGGTATTGGCGAGGTCCGTTGAGGGCTGTTTCCCTGTTTTGGGATGCTGACTGGTGGAGGCAGAAGGCAGGCCTGCCATGTTGCTGACAGGCGTCTCTTCTCATGGTGTGGAAGTTGTGGCAGGCAGGGGTCGTTGTTGTTCCTGTAGAAAGGCAGGGATATAAAAAGACCATATTTCCTTCTCTGCCGAGTAGAAATATGGTCTTCTGTATGTTTGAGTGTGAAGTGCTGCTCTTCAGGCGGCCGTGCTCTAACCGAGATATTTCATCAGTACGCGTGCATTTCCGCTTTCGCGAATCTTCTCGATGGCCTTTTCGCGTATCTGGCGGACGCGTTCTCTTGTAAGGGCCATTTCGGTTCCGATTTCTTCCAGTCCCTTTTCCTGACATCCGATGCCGAAGCACTCAATGACAATCTTGCGTTCGCGCTCTTTCAGAGTGTTCTGAAGGACGGCCTTGAGGTCGTCTGACATCGATTCAAAGTCGACACCCTTGTCCGTGCGCGAGTCGTCGCCGGAGGACAGCATGTCGCTCATGGAGTTGTCGTCGTCGTCGCTGAAAGGCGCGTCGATACTCATGTGGTGGTTGTCGGCACTCTGGCTCTGGCGTATGCGTGCCTCGTCTATGCCGGTCAGCTCCGCCAGTTCGTGGATGGAGGGGCGGCGGTTGTGTTTCTGCACGAACTCGTTGGTAACCTGATTGATTTTGGAAATGGCACCCACTTGGTTGAGCGGAAGGCGGACAATGCGGCTCTGCTCGGCTATAGCCTGAAGAATACTCTGGCGAATCCACCATACCGCATAGGAGATAAACTTGAAACCTCTGGTCTCATCAAACTTCTCGGCAGCCTTAACCAGCCCGATGTTGCCTTCGTCGATAAGGTCGGTCAGCGATAATCCCTGATGCTGATACTGCTTGGCTACGGAAACGACAAAGCGCAGGTTGGCCTTTATCAGTTTCTCCTTGGCACGCTCGCCTTTCCGTCCACCTTTGTGGATTTCCTGAGCGAGTTCAATTTCCTCATCAACGGTAATCATTGGCTCACGCCCAATCTCTACAAGATACTTGTCAAGTGCCTCGCTTGATCGGTTGGTGATACTTTTTGAAATCTTAAGTTGTCTCATGAATAAATGATGATTTCCTCCTTGTGAAAATAGCAGTTCCCGTTATCCTAATTTTTGATACGGCGTGCAAAGGTAATAAATAATAATGTGAAAAACAACGACAAACCCATGTCTGTTGTATGTTTTTGTATATATTTAAGGTTCATTGGGCGGTTTCGGGTGGTAATGTCCGTTTTTCGGTGCCTGTGGACGGTCTGTGCGGTAGTTTCAGTACAGCCCGTTTTCTTTCAGAAATTTCTCTCCGAGCAGGAATCCCTCTTCGTACAATGCCTCCAGTTTTTCGACATCTTTCTCCATCCGTCCCACTACGATAGGATTTTCAGGGCGTATGACGAGAATCTTTCCGCTGTCTTCCAGTTCCTCTACCATGTCGAGCTGGCGGTTGTATGCCTCCAGACGGCGGCTGAGGAGAACGCGCAGCCGCGGATAGTTGCGGTAGACGAACTTCGGGAGTTTATGGTCTTTTCCCCTGTCTCTCCATCCCTTGTTGCGCGTGCATACGACCACATTGGACTGGTGGCCCGTATCAAATGCCCGTTGGATGGGAATGGAGTCGGCAATGCCCCCGTCGAGCATCGGCTTTCCGTCGATGTCTACTATTTTGCTGACGTAGGGCAGGCTGCTGGAAGCCCTTGCAAGCTCGTTCAGCCGTTTACGGTCGCCTGACGACTCGGTCAGATACTCGGTTTTTCCTGTCTGGCAATTGGTTGTAACCATCTCGAAGACGTCTCCCCGCCCGACGTTCTCAAAGTAGGCATCGTAGTCGAACGGGATTATCTCGAAGGGGAAACGGTCGTAGAGCAGCTCGGGGTCGAATATGCAGCCCTGCGTAACGAGATGGCGGAGCCCGATGTAGTCGTACTTGGCCAGCATGTCTATGTTGGAGATGCGTGCCTGCGGGGTTGCCGGCTCATGTATGACAGCCCGTTGCAGGCACCTGCCGACACGGCCACTACATAGTGGAAATAGCGTTCATGCTTCATGAAAGCGTCCAAAACTCCCGAAGTAAACACGCCGCGCATGCCTCCTCCCTCCAGTATCAGCCCCGTTTCCTTGCCTATTTCCATAAAAACTCGTTAAATTGCCTACAAAGTTAATGTAATTTATGGAATAATTATTATCTTTGCATCAAAACAAGAAAACAATCTCACTATGTTTAGCAAGGAAACCTACGTTAGCCGTCGCGCCGAGTTAAGACAGCTTGTAAAGAACGGCATCATCATTCTCTTTGGCAATAATGAGTCTCCTGCCAATTGTCCTGCCAACGGCTATTATCCTTTCCGTCAGGACTCCTCGTTCCTCTACTATTTCGGTCAGCAGCGCGATGGTCTCGTCGGTGTAATTGATATAGACGAGAACAGGGAGACGCTCATAGGCGACGACATCGACATCGACGATATTGTATGGTTCGGAAGCGTTGACTCCGTACACGATATGGCAATGCAAGTGGGCGTTGCCAACACGGCTCCGATGAAGCAGCTGAAGGCCATCTGCGACAATGCTCTCCGCAGCCACCGCAAGATACACTTCCTGCCGCCTTACCGTTCGGATATAAAGATTCAGATATTCGACCTTCTGGGCATCCACCCCAACCAGCAGAAAGCCGCTGCCAGTCTTGACCTGATTCATGCAGTGGTCAAGATGCGCTCTACGAAGACGGAGGAGGAAATTGTCGAACTGGAGCATGCGGCTACCATCGGCTACCGCATGCACACCACAGCCATGCGCATTACCCGTCCGGGGCTGACCGAGAAGTATGTCAGCGGACAGGTGGACGGTGTTGCCCATTCGTTCGGCTCAATGGTTTCTTTCCCGACTATCTTTACCCAGCATGGTGAAATCATGCACGGCATCCCCTCAATGGCGGAACTCGAAGACGGACGGCTGGTGCTCTGCGACTGCGGTGGTGAGAACATGAACCACTATTGTTCGGACAATACGCGCACGTTCCCCATCAACGGAAAGTTCACGCAGAGACAGCTTGATATATATAAGGTAGTTGAGGAGGCACACGATGCAGCCCTCGGCATAGCCAAGCCGGGCGTAAAGTATGTTGATGTACATTTTGCAGCCTGCCGCATCATATTCGACCGCATGAAGGAACTGGGACTCGCAAAGGGCGACACTGATGCAGCTCTTGCAGCCGGAGCACACGCCATATTCCTCCCTCACGGACTTGGCCACATGATGGGAATGGACGTACACGACATGGAGGCCCTCGACCAGATATACGTTGGCTTCGATGAGGAGACACGCCCGAATCTTGAGCAGTTCGGCACGAACAGCCTCCGCATGGGACGCAGGCTTCAGGAGGGCTTCGTCGTTACCGACGAGCCGGGTATCTATTTCATTCCTGCACTTATTGACGAGTGGCATGCGAAGAAGCATTGTGCCGACTTCCTTAACTTCGACAAGCTGGAAGCCTACAAGGATTTTGGCGGTATCCGCATTGAGGATGACCTTCTCATTACAAAGGACGGCTGCCGCTTTATCGGCGAAGAGCGCATACCGTATCACCCGAAGGATGTTGAAGCTTCATGGCAGCAAGCAGGGAATAAATCTAGTTATCAATCATCAATTTATAATTATCTGCTCCGTGGAATCCGATGCAGAAGAGACCCACGGAAAAGACAACAGAAATCTTTATGAAGAAAATTTTAGTAGTGGCACTCGCAGCCATGGTAGCATGCGGTGCAAGCGCAGCCGACAAGAAGTCGAAAGCAAAGCCTTCCAACAAGCCGGTTTTCACGGTAGTGAAGGAGAACAAGATTACCAGTATCAAGAACCAGAGCCGCTCGGGCACCTGCTGGGACTATTCTACTCTGAGCTACTTTGAGTCGGAAATCCTGAAGAAGACGGGCAAGGAGTATGACCTCTGCGAGAGCTTCGTTGCCAACAAGACCTATATGGACCGTGCCATTCAGGTTGTCCGCTTCCATGGCGACTGCCAGTTTGCACAGGGCGGTTCGGCATACGACCCTTACTACTGCATGAAGAACTATGGCATCTGTCCTGAAGATGCGATGCCGTTCCCGGGTTCTCTGTACGGCGACTCGCTGAACAACTTCAACGAGTTCTTCTCCCTCTTGGAGCCGTATGTGGCTGCCGTTGCCAAGAACAAGGCCGACAAGATCTCCAACCAGTGGAAGCCGGGTCTTCAGTCTATTCTCGACTCCTACCTCGGCAAGTGTCCTGAAACTTTCACCTATGAAGGCAAGCAGTACACTCCGCAGTCGTTTGCCGCCAGCCTTGGTCTGGACTGGAACGACTATGTGAGCGTTACGTCGTACACCCACCATCCGTTCTATACGGCATTTGCCGTTGAGGTACAGGACAACTGGCGTTTCCCATTGTCATATAACCTTCCGATGGACGAGATGATGGAGGTTATTGACAATGCCATCATGAATGGCTATACCGTAGCATGGGGCGGTGATGTCAGCGAACCGGGCTTCACACGCGACGGACTTGCCTACATGGTAGATGGCAAGAAGATGCAGAGCCTTAAGGGCAGCGACATGGCGCGCTGGCTGGGCCTTTCTGCAAGCAAGAGACGCAACCTGATTGACTCTTTGGGCGTGAACGTGCCTGAGATTGTTCCCACACAGGAGCAGCGTCAGGAGCGTTTCGATAACTGGGAGCTTACCGACGACCACGGCATGCTGATTTTCGGTATCGCCAAGGACCAGAACGGCAAGGAGTACTATATGGTAAAGAACTCTTGGGGCGAGACAGGTGCCTACAAGGGTATCTGGTACATGACCAAGAATTTCATCGCCGCCAACACGATGGATTATATGGTCAACAAGAATGCCATTCCTACCAAGATTCGCAAGAAGCTCGGTATCTAACAGTGCTGTCCACGGTAGGACGCAGCATACAGCCTGTCTTCAGGCAGGTACGACAAAAAGGGGACAAGCCGAAGAGGTTTGTCTCCTTTCTTTTTGGCTGTATTCCTGTGCCGGAATCGGAGGAAAGATTATCGGTGGGTAGCTGTTTCCAAGGAATATTGCCTGGAAATCTGTTAGACATAGTCCTTACACTCCTTAAGTGTTTTCCGAAATATTCAAGGATTTTCCCAAAAGCTCTTAAGTTTTCTTCAGCATGATTTCTACCATGATTTGTGCAGGCTCTGAAAAGTATGCTATTTGCTACTTTGGTTCTACATTCCTTTTTATATAAGCGATGTAAGGACACGGTTCAGTTCC
>NZ_BAKG01000025.1 GCF_000614065.1 Prevotella dentasini JCM 15908
CAGAAGATATGCTGCGCTCGGCAATAAGGAAGTAAACTTCCATTTGCACTTGCTGGCAATATCTTTGCAGAAGATATGCTGCGCTCGGCAATAAGGAAGTAAACTTCCATTGCACTTGCTGGCAATATCTTTGCAGAAGATATGCTGCACCCGGCAATAAGGAAACAGACTTCCATTGTGCCCGTTTGCAATATCCTTGCAAAAGATTAAGATAATCAATCACCTAATTATATTAAGAACAATATGATTCTTTTCTTCAAAACGCTCAATGAGACGGTGATTGCGACTGATATAGACCATCAGCCCAATCAGGATGAAATCAACAGGCTTTGCTGGCTTTACGGCGACGCAAAGAAACTCGACGACGAAAGTTTGTCGGGCTACTATGTAGGGCCACGCCGCGAAATGATTACCCCTTGGAGCACGAATGCCGTCGAGATTACCCAGAACATGAGTCTTGACGGCATTTTGCGTATAGAGGAATACTTCCCCGTTCAGACGGCAGATGCAGAGCACGACCCGATGCTGCAACGCATGTACGACGGTCTGAACCAGACTATCTTCACCGTCAGCCACGAGCCTGAACCTATCAGGCACGTGGAGAATCTGGAGCTGTTCAACGAAGAAGAGGGACTGGCCCTGTCGCCCGAAGAGATAGACTATCTCCACAAGATAGAGCAGCAGAACGGCCGTCCGCTCACCGACTCGGAGGTTTTCGGCTTTGCACAGATAAACTCGGAGCACTGCCGCCACAAAATTTTCGGCGGAGAGTTTGTCATCGACGGCAAGGTGATGGAGAGCAGCCTCTTCAGCCTCATCAAGAAGACGACCAAGGAAAACCCGGGCAAGATTCTCTCTGCCTATAAAGACAACGTCGCCTTCGCACAGGGGCCGGAGATAGAACAGTTCGCGCCACAGAACCAGAGCACGGCCGACTACTTCCGCGTGAAGCCTATCGAGAGCGTCATCTCCCTGAAGGCGGAGACACATAACTTCCCCACGACCGTCGAACCGTTCAACGGGGCGGCTACGGGCACGGGAGGCGAAATACGCGACCGCATGGGCGGTGGCGTCGGCTCGTGGCCCATCGCCGGCACGGCAGTCTACATGACGGCCTACCCACGGCTGAAGGACGATGCCGACAAGACACCCGCGCTGCGCGACTGGGAAGATATCCTACCCGTCCGCCAGTGGCTCTACCAGACGCCGGAGCAGATTCTCATCAAGCATCGAACGGTGCGAGCGACTTCGGCAACAAGTTCGGCCAGCCATTGATTACCGGCTCGCTCCTGACCTACGAACATCAGGAGAACGGCGAGAAGTATGCCTACGACAAGGTCATCATGCTCGCAGGCGGAGTGGGCTACGGCACCAAGCGCGACTGCCTGAAGCGAGAACCCGAAAAAGGCAACAAGGTGGTCGTAGTGGGCGGCGACAACTACCGCATCGGACTGGGCGGCGGTTCGGTTTCGTCGGTAGACACGGGCCGGTACTCCAACGGTATTGAGCTGAACGCCGTACAGCGCGCCAACCCGGAGATGCAGAAGCGTGCCTACAACCTCGTGCGTGCGTTGGTAGAGGAAGACAACAACCCGGTGGTTTCCATCCACGACCACGGTTCGGCAGGACACCTGAACTGCCTGAGCGAGCTGGTAGAGGAGTGCGGAGGCGAAATAGACATGACAAAGCTGCCGATTGGCGACAAGACACTGAGCGCGAAGGAAATCATTGCCAACGAGTCGCAGG
The DNA here is from genome assembly GCF_000614065.1 of Prevotella dentasini JCM 15908. GTDB lineage: Bacteria > Bacteroidota > Bacteroidia > Bacteroidales > Bacteroidaceae > Prevotella > Prevotella dentasini. Next base: position 1,747 of record NZ_BAKG01000025.1, read on the forward strand.
AGCGCATGGGACTGCTCATCGACGAGAAGCACCTCGACCACGTGAAACGGATAGCCGAGCGCGAGCGCGCCCCCATGTATGTCGTGGGCGAGACGACGGGCGATGCCCACTTCTCGTTCGCACAGGGCGATGGCGCGAAACCCTTCGACCTCGACGTGGCCCAGATGTTCGGACACTCACCGAAGACGGTCATGAAGGACGAGACCGTCATCCGCAGGTATGAAGATGTTTCCTATAATATAAATAAGGTGGGCGAATACCTTGACCGCATGCTCCAACTGGAAGCCGTGGCCTGCAAGGACTGGCTGACCAACAAGGTTGACCGCTCGGTTACGGGCAAGGTGGCCCGTCAGCAATGTCAGGGACAGATTCAGCTGCCGCTGTCAGATTGCGGTGTCGTCGCACTCGACTACCGCGGACACAAGGGCATTGCCACCGCATTGGGACACGCTCCGCAGGCCGGCTTGGCATCGCCCGAAGCCGGTTCGGTACTCTCCGTGGCAGAATCGCTGACCAACATCGTCTGGGCACCGCTGGCCGACGGAATGGACAGCATCAGCCTGTCAGCCAACTGGATGTGGCCCTGCCGCTCGCAGAAGGGCGAGGACGCGCGTCTGTATAGTGCCGTGAAGGCTTTGTCAGACTTCTGCTGCGCCATCGGTGTGAACGTCCCGACGGGCAAGGACTCGCTCTCGCTGAGCCAGCAATATCCGAACGGTGAGAAGATTATCTCTCCGGGTACGGTCATCGTAACAAGCGGCGGTGAGGTCAGCGACGTGCGTCAGGTGGTTTCGCCCGTGCTTGTCAACGACAAGAATACACGCCTCTATCATATTGATTTCAGCTTCGACGAACAGCGGCTGGGCGGTTCGGCCTTCGCACAGACCTTGGGCAAGGTGGGCAGCGACGTGCCGACGGTAAAGGAACCGCAGTATTTCTGCGACTGCTTCGATGCCGTTCAGGAGATGATTCGCCGTGGATGGATTCTTGCCGGACACGATATTTCGGCCGGAGGACTCATTACGACGCTGTTGGAAATGACGTTTGCCAACATGGACGGCGGTCTGCGCATCAACCTGCACGACATTGCAGGCGACGATACCGTCAAGAAGCTCTTTGCAGAGAACCCGGGCGTGATCATTCAGGTGGCCGATGAGCACAACGAGGAGGTCAAGGCGTTCCTTGAGGAAAACTGCATCGGGTTCGCACGCATAGGAAATCCTGTTCCCGGCAAGCGTACACTGTCTGTCGCTGACGGTGGATGGAAGCAGGATTTCGACATAGACGGACTGCGCGACACGTGGTACAGGACTTCCTATCTGCTCGACCGCAAGCAAAGCATGAACGGAATGGCATGCAAACGCTACCAGAATTACAAGAAACAGCCGGTAGAAATGAAGTTCAACGACGACTTCACGGGCACATTACAGCAATACGGCCTCGATGCCGACCGTTGGAAATCATCAACGGACGACACCCAAAGCCCAAAGCCCAAAGCCGCCATCATCCGTGAAAAGGGAACGAACGGTGAACGGGAAATGGCGTACAGCCTCTACTTGGCAGGCTTCGAGGTGAAGGATGTAATGATGACCGACCTAATCAGCGGACGCGAGACACTCGAGGAGGTCAACATGATAGTCTTCTGCGGTGGATTCTCCAACTCCGACGTTCTCGGTTCGGCAAAGGGCTGGGCAGGCGCATTTCTCTACAATCCAAAGGCAAAGGAGGCACTCGAACGCTTCTATGCCCGTGAGGATACGCTGTCGCTGGGTATCTGCAACGGCTGTCAGCTGATGGCAGAGCTGAACCTTATCAACCCCGACCACAAGCACCGCTCGCATCTGACTCACAACATGAGCCGGAAATTCGAGAGTTCTTTCCTCGGCGTAACCATTCCCCGGAACAACAGCGTGATGTTCGGTTCGCTCAGCAACAGCAAGCTCGGTATCTGGGTAGCCCATGGCGAAGGAAAGTTCTATCTGCCCGAACCCGAAGACCACTACAATATCGTGGCAAAATACAACTATGCCGAATATCCCGGCAACCCGAACGGCTCCGACTACAACGTTGCCGCCATCTGCTCGACGGACGGCCGCCATCTTGCCATGATGCCCCACTTGGAGCGTGCCATATTCCCGTGGCAGCAGGCATACTATCCGCGCGACCGCCGCAACGACGAGGTTACGCCATGGATTGAAGCTTTCGTCAATGCACGGAAATGGGTGGAGGAAAGAATCAGATAGAAGCAAAAACCTGATTACAAACGGTTTCGGAAATATCACCGAAAGCGATTATATAAAGAGGCAACGGGCACACTGCGTGTCTGTTGCCTCTTTCGCAATATACAGGTTCAACTAACAGACATCCACAATTCATCAAACTCACATTATGTTAGTGAAAACTTACAAAACACATCAAAAGGTTAATAAAAATCAAAAAAGAAGACTTTATAACTAATTTTCCCTACTTTTGACAAAAGTTTTATTCTTTCTGAATCTAAGACTTTCAAATGGCAATCTCAAAAACCTTCAATAACTTAATTATTAATAACTAAAAACCATGTGTATGAGAAAGACATTTTGCACATTAGCTATGTTTGCAATGCTACTGGCACCGCCAGTCTTTGCACAAGTAAGGGGTCAGCATGTCCCTCAATCGTCTGACGATGTACGGACGACTTCCACCAAAGTAATGAAAGACCGTCTCGAAAAGAGTAAAAGGATGCCTTTGGTCAGGGCAAAGACCATCGGAGAGAAACTGAACGAAATACCCACGCCGTCACAATATATGGTTCAGCCGGGCTATCCCGTCCAGTCCAGTCCGCTGTTGGCCAATGCGACGCCTGACGGAACAACGCTCGTAGGAAGCCTTCTCTACCGACGCTCTTGGGGCCAGTCCTTTCCTTTCGGACTTTACAAATTCACCTCTTCCGCCTCTCCGGTCTTTGAGGAAATATTGAGTCATAAAGAACGCCAATGCAATGGTGGCGGCGTCATCATAGACGGGGTTTTCCATTTCATGAGCTACAATTCCGACTGGGGAGCAGTAGGTGGATATTATTGCGCCTACAATATAGAAGACGGAGTCAAGCTGCAAGACCAATGGATAAGCGACTTCAGCTGTGTCGGTACAGAAATGGCACTCGACCCGACCACGGGGAAGGTGTACGGCTGCTTCTTTTCGGCAGACGGAAGTCAGTTTGAATTTGGGGAAATAGATTTCAAAAAGCTGATTCGAACCAAAATCTCCACCCTTCCCGGCATGGCGGTAGCAATGGCTGCCAGTGCCGACGGAACGATTTACGCCATCATGTACGACGGCAACCTGTACACGATAGACAAACAGGACGGAACTCTCAGCAAGATTGGCTCCACGGGAGTGGCCCTGAACACAGGTCAGGGATGTATGATACAGAGTGGAGACATTGACCACCGGACCGGCAAATTCTACTGGGCAGCAATTGACAATATGGTTCATTCCGCCTTCTATGAAGTAAATCTTTCCACAGGAAAGGCCGACAAGATATGCGATTTCTCCGACCTTGAAGAGATTGCTGCCCTGACGGTGCTGCCACCCGATGCTGCCGACGACGCCCCTGCCGTGGCAACAGACCTGAAAGCCAACTTCAGCAATGGCAGTACAACAGGAAATCTCTCATTCCGACTGCCTTCCAAAACTTACAAGGGTGCACCGCTCAACGGAGAGCTATCCTACTATGTTGTCGTGGGAAAGGACACGCTGACTACTGGTAAAGGAGAAGCCGGAAAGGCCGTTATCTCCGCAGACTTTACAAGAGAGGGACTGACGAAGTTCGTTGTCCTGTCCAAGAATAGCGTAGGCTTCTCTCCCAAGGCCAAGCTGGAGACTTATATAGGGTATGACGAGCCCAAACCCGTAGAGGAGGTAAGCCTTATACAGGAAAATGGAAAGGCAACTCTCAAGTGGTCTGCACCTGATGCAGGCGTACACAATGGCTATATGAGCAAAATAACCTACGATATAGTCCGACTCCCTGACTCGCTGTGGACTACTGACTATCCCGACTGCGAACTGAACCAGTCGCTCCCCGACGGACAGATGGTTTCGTATAAATATGTCATCTACCCGAAGAACGGAACCAAGAAAGGCAAGGGAACCACGTCCAACAACGTCGCTTACGGAACAGCTTTAGAACCTCCGTACACACAGGGTTTTGACAATGCCGCCTCAATGGAACTTTTTGAAATTCTGGATGCCAACAACGACGGAATCAAATGGAGATGGGATCCAAGTGACCACAGCGTATACAATAGCCAGTCTCTCAATGCCGCCGACGACTGGTTGCTTACGCCGCCCATCCATCTGTCGGCAGACAGGGTGTATACATTCTCCTTCAAGGCCAAAGGCTATGGCGAGAAATTCCCCGAAAAGATAGAAGTAAAGATGGGAGAAGGCGACAATCCCGACAGCTATGAAGAGATTCTTGCTCCCACGGTGCTGATAAAGCCTGCCTATCAGCTCTTCACGAAGACCATTATCAATAAGAAAGACCGCGACGTAAGGTTTGCCTTCCATCATATATCAGATGCCCGGAAGTTCATTCTGCGCATAGACGATATAGCCCTGTCGCAGGGAGCCACCATGGATGTGCCCAGTGCGGCAAGCGAACTGAAAGCCGTTCCCGGAGCAAAGGGTGCTATTTCCGCTACCATCTCGTTCAAGGCCCCGACTGAGAACCTCAAGGGCGGACAACTATCCTCTCTCAAGCAGATACGAATCATCAGAGATGGAGAGACTATCGTAAAGACTTTCGACAATCCTCTACCGGGACAGGCTCTGACAGCCGAAGACAACAACCCTTCGGCTGGACAACACAGCTATACCGTAACAGCACAGAACGATGCCGGAGACGGTATCGGTGCCAGCTGCAACGTGTTCGTCGGAATAGATATTCCTACCAAAGTGAAGAACAGCCGGATATTTGACAATGGAACCAACGTAACGGCCCAGTGGGATGCTCTCTCCGAAGAGGGTGCCAGCGGAGGCTATGTTGATCCTGACAAACTCGTCTACAATCTCTATAAGGTGATTGTTTTCCCGGGCACATCCTATTCTACCCGTGGCGACGCTGTTGCCCAAGACGTAAAGGGGACGTCGTGCCAGATTGACGTCGACTTGGAAGAGGGCGATCAGGACTTCCTCTACTACGCCATCAACGCGCGCGGCGAAGCCGGGGAAGGCGAATACAGCTTCACCAATACCATGATTAAAGGAAAGAGCTGGGGCATCCCTTACAAGGAGAGCTTTGCCAACACCGTCATCGAGAACAAGTTCTTCTGGCAGGAAGGACAGGGCATACAAGCCCCGTACATAGCTTCCAGTGCCTCGGAAGACGACGATGCAGGAAGCATGTCATGGACATCTGCCAAGCCGGGGGAATACTACTATCTCAACACGGGTAAGATTGGAATCCAAAATGCCGCCAATCCGAAACTGGTATTCTCCTACTATGCCATCCCGGGAAAGGACTTCAGGCTGACTGCGATGGCCCTGCGTCCTAACGGAGAACTTGTAGAACTCTACAAGACCGATTATTCCCAACTGTCTGGTGAAGAGGAATGGAGGCAAGCGAAGGTAAGCCTTGAGAAGCTGAAAGGCGAGAAGTATGTCCTGATTCGCTTCCTTTTGGAAAATTCGGATGCCGAAGGAATATCCACGGGCATAGACAACATAAACGTCTATGACGCACACGAGTACGACCTGAGGGGCATGCTGGATGTTGCAGACCGAACCAGAGTGGGAGACAATCTCGACATGATGGCTACGGTAAGGAACATGGGAGAGCAGCCTGTCAAGGCTTCCGACTACAAGGTGCAATTCTATATAGGAGAGAAAATGATTGCAGAAAGGAACGGAGAAGACTTGAACACGATGCACAACTTCACATTCAAGCAGACTTATACCGTAAAGGCAGACGACCCGGACAACATGCCGATAAAAGTAAAGATTATCTATGCACAGGAACAAAACCAGGCCGACAACGAGATGGAGGCGATGGTAAAGGTTGAAAAACTGGATGTCCCGACCGTAGACGACCTCGAAGCCCATGCCGCAAGCGAGGGTACAAAGCTGACATGGAGTGCCCCGAAGACACCGGCTCCCAAGCATACGACCGAGACCTTCGAGGATTACGGAGCATGGAGCATTGACAAGATTGGAGAATGGCAAACCGTTGACAAGTGCGGACTGAACACCTACGGATTCAAGGGAGCTGAGTGGCCTCACTCAACGGAAGCCTACGCCTACATTGTCATGAACCCGGAAGCATTGGGAATCGACATGGACCTCAACCCGGCTTTCTGTCCTTTCTCCGGAAGTCAGTATCTGCTGAGTGCCTCTGCAACCAAGGAAAGCGACGGTGAGGGAAAGACCGACCACTGGCTTATATCGCCCTCGCTCCCCGGAACAGCACAGGAAATCACCTTCCATGCTGCCCAGCTCCTGAAGAATTACGGTGCCGAACCGCTCGAAATCCATTATTCCAAGAAAGGAACGGACATTAACGACTTTGAGCTGCTGACTACCGTAGAGGTTGACAAGACTCCTGTCGGCATAGGAGAAGAATGGGGCGAATATAAGGTAAACTTGCCCGAAGGTACCCGTTACTTCGCCATACGCCATGCAACACAAGACATGTTTATGGTCATGCTGGATGATATATCCTTTACAAAGGGAGGGGTCCCTGAAATCGCAGGCTATAACATCTACCGAAACGGAGAAAAGATAGGCTCCGTTGACGGGAAGCAGTCTTCCTTTACTGACAAGACGGCTATAGACGGAACGTATGTTTACAACATCACCACCGTCTACAACATTGGCGAATCGGGCTACTCCAACGATGCAAGCATCGTTGTGGACGGCCTGCAGATGCAGAGCACCGACGGCAATGTACGCTACGATGTATTCACGCTTGACGGCAAGCAGATTCTCAAAGAGGCTACAAGCCTGAAGTCCCTCGCTCCCGGTGTCTACATCGTCAATGGCAGAAAGTACGTAATAAAGTAATGACGGACTAATAGTCCAGACCGACACACCTCATTGGGCGGCTGTATACCTTCTTTATATACAGCCGCCCATTCTGTCTCGTTCCATACAGCCTTTACAGCCTGCCTGCAGAATTTGCAGACACCCGGGCATCAAACGCCCATCGCTTCGTATCTTCCTCTCCCGACGAAGTTTTTGCAGGATAAATTCCGCCGTTCTGTTTTTAATCATTACCTTTGTAAGGTTAAACGGAATATAGTATGGAAATTGATTATAGAACCATAGACTTATTCTCAGGCATCGGGGGAATACGACTGGGTTTTGAAGCCTGTGGCTGCAAAAACGTATTCTCTTCTGAATGGGACAAATATGCCCGTAAAATGTACGAAGCCAATTTCCACGAGATACCGTTTGGCGACATTAACGACATTTCACCCAATGACATTCCCGACCACGACATACTTTTGGCAGGTTTTCCCTGCCAGCCTTTCAGCATAGCAGGGAAGGGACTGGGATTTGCAGACACAAGAGGAACGTTATTTTTCAACATAGAAGCCATACTGGCCGCCAAACGCCCACAAGCCTTTCTATTGGAAAACGTAAAACGACTGACAACCCATGACGGTGGAAATACGTTCACCGTCATCCTCGACAGACTGAAACGCCTCGGCTATACCGTTTATTACAAAGTATTCAACTCACTTGATTTCGGATTGCCACAAAAGCGCGAGCGCATCTATATCGTCGGATTCAAAGAAGCCATAAAGTTTACTTTTCCCCGGCCATTAGGCTATTACAAGCCCTTGGCAGAAATATTGGAAAAGGAGGAAAACATAGATGCCTCCTATTACGTTTCGGATGCTATTCGCCAAAAGCGTTTTTCTGCCTTGAAGACCATTCCGCCCAAACCCTCCATTTGGCATGAAAATATTGGCGGAAACATCTCTCCGCTCCCTTACTCCTGTGCATTACGAGCTGGAGGAAGCTATAATTATTTGGTTGTCAATGGAGAACGGCGACTTACTTCCCGAGAAATGTTGCGCCTGCAAGGCTTTCCCGACTCGTTCGTCATCAACATTCCCTACTCACAAGCAAGGAAAGTGGCAGGCAATTCGGTATCGGTACCTGTCATAAAAGCCATAGCCCAGCAAATGATTTTTTCTCTTCGTAACAAGCAGAAGGCTATTCAGATACAAGAACTCAACCTATTCGACAATCATGAATATACAAGAAGCCAGACAAGCGTTAGATAAGCTCATAGCCAAAGCACGCATACACCTATACAAACCTATACAGATTGCAGAAATACTATATAGAGACAGGACGGCCGGAGATATAGACTTGTCGGACGTGGAAACCTACCGCACTCCTTCAAGAAAATGGAGAGATAAGGTTTGCCTACGATTTTTAGGGCGCACCTCCACGTCATCAGCCCGCTATCAGGACGACGTTTTCAATGCAAATGCCATACCTCCATCAGTCATGACGGTTTTGGGGATGGTTAACAGACAGGGCGATGGTATAGTGGAAGCCTACATCTACCAATGTTTTGCACATCGTTTTGCACAGATGTCAAGTGGCTTGGAATATTGCAATACACACGACAGAAACAGCTTTCAGGTCAAGGAGTTCATTGACTTGTTTTGGAATCAACCCGGCTTGAGGCGGAGTATAGACAAAATATACGAGATAATCGTCTACGCGCTCTTTTCAGCTTTGGTTGAAAGCATGGATGTCAAGATTACCATTGAAGCCAATGCGCAAAAATCAGACCTGCTCAATGAGTTTTCCGACTTTGCACGGCAAGTGATGGGACTCACGCAGAAAAGCCGAAAACAACCATCAACGCCCGAATCAACCGGGCAGGAGTAACCAACGCAGCCGACAGGGGCTTGGACATGTGGGCCAACTTTGGAATGGCCATTCAGATAAAACACCTCTCCCTAACCGAAGAGCTGGCTGAAAACATCACCTCTTCCGTCTCGTCCGACAGGATAGTCATTGTCTGCAAGGATTCCGAAGAGAAGGTGATACTTTCACTCCTCAATCAGATTGGATGGAGAGCACGGATACAAAGCATCATTACAGAAAGCAACCTGATAGGGTGGTATGAAAAAGCCTTACGGGGAAATTATGCCCATATAACGGGCGATAAAATCTTATCAATACTCTCACACGAGATACAAATCGAGTTCCCTGCCTCACATAGTTCGGACATGGAAGTGTTCAGAAAAAGTAGAGGGTATGACAAGATAACACCCAACCAGCCGTGGCAGACAAAGATATAATCACACAACACGCTCATTTATGCACTTAGGAACAGACTACTCCAATAAGGAAAAGCAGACAGCCTCTCCTCCCCCAAAGCCCATCACTGGCAGCTTCTACTGGGAGTCCTTCAGGACTTTCTTCAAGATTGGGGCCTTCACTCTTGGTGGCGGATACGCCATGATACCCATCATTGAGGCCGAAGTGGTGGAGAAAAAAAAGTGGATAGACAGGGAGCAGTTCGTTGACCTCGTTGCCGTGGCCCAGAGCTGTCCCGGTGTCTTTGCCGCCAACATCAGCATCTTCATCGGCTATAAGCTCCGAAAGACGAGGGGGGCACTCTGCACCTGTCTCGGAGCCGTGCTGCCGTCGTTCCTGATCATCCTCCTCATCGCCCTGTTCTTCCACCGCTTCATGGACGTGCCGTGGATAGCGGCAATGTTCCGCGGCATCCGTCCTGCCGTGGTGGCACTGATTGCCGTACCTACGTTCACCCTCGCCAAAAGCGCGAAAATAAACCTCTCTACCTGCTGGATTCCCATTCTTACGGCACTGCTCATCTATGCCTTGGGCGTCAATCCCGTCTACATCATCATTGCCGCCGGTTTGGGCGGATACGTATGGGGAAAGGTAATCCAGCCAACGGAGGGAGGCAACTGACAACAGACAGTGGACTATAGACAACCAGACAAACGTCGGGCAGAGCAGGCAGGCCTCCAAATCCTACCAGTCAGAACAGGCTGAAAACCGACAAGGCCAACACAAGAAAAGAAAAATGATATTCCTACAACTCTTCTACACCTTCTTCATCATCGGACTATTCGGGTTCGGTGGCGGCTACGGCATGTTGTCGCTCATACAGACCGAGACCGTCGTAAACCATCATTGGCTTTCGACGGCAGAGTTTACCAATATCGTCGCCATTTCGCAGATGACCCCCGGACCGATAGGCATCAATTCCGCTACCTATTGCGGCTATACAGCCGTCCATAATGCCGGAATGGGCGAAACGATGGCCGTGCTCGGCAGTGCCACCGCAACCTTTGCCCTTGTCCTTCCATCACTGATACTGATGATTCTCATCAGCAAGATGTTCCTGAAGTACATGAACACGCCTGCCGTTCAGGCCATCTTCGGCGGACTTCGCCCCACGGTAGTCGGGCTGCTGGCTGCTGCCACATTGCTGCTGTGCAATTCCGAAAACTTCTCTACGCCCGACATCAATCCTTGGCAGTTCTTCATCAGCCTCTTCCTCTTCCTTGCCACCTTCATCGGGACGATGTGGTTGAAAATCAACCCCATCCGCATGATTTGCTATGCTGCCGTGGCCGGACTGGTGTTGCTCTATTAAAAGACTCACCGTTACCATTTCATCGCCCCGTGAAACCGCAAGCCTTGCCGTAGGGACAGACCGCGTGTCTGTCCGGAAACAATCGAAGCGGACAGGCACGGGGCCTGTCCCTACAGATTGTCTGCGCTTCGCCTGTAATGTGAAACGAATGTACGGGAGGAACAGGGGCTGACGCGGATATTATTTATCCGCAAGCGGAAGTGTAGGGACAGACCGCGTGTCTGTCCGAAAAACAATCGAAGCGGACAGGCACGGGGCCTGTTCCTACAGATTGCCTGCGCTTCGCCTGTAATGTGAAACGAATGTACGGGAGGAACAGGGACTGACGCGGATATTCTTATCCACAAGCGGAAGTGTAGGGACAGACCCCGTGTCTGTCCGAAAACAAAGAACAAATACGGGAAGGACAATACACGCATGCGGACAGACACGCGGTCTGTCCCTACAACGGGGCGAATAATAGAAAGATAAGGACAGAGACCGCTGCCTGAATATCCTACAATCTCAATATAAATCACAAAAACAAAACTTATACCCACTTCCATTCCGTAAATGAAAATGCCACTTTGATACCATGAAACGGGCTTGTTCGTTTGGTCAAAGTGCCCATTTCGTGTGGTTAAAACGCCACTTTTGTTATGTGTCCTTTTATGGTGTTGATAGTCAGATGATTATGTGGGACTTCCCGGAGTAAGGACAATTCGTAGCGAAATACTCCTTCGCTGCACCGAATAGCTCTTCTGTCTTTGCCTATCCTTTCCCCGTCGTTTGTCTCCTTATGCCCTTTCTGCCTTTCCGTTTTTTTTTGTGCTTTCTGCCTCTTCAGGTTCTTTCGCTTTCTCTTTTCCGCTCTGTTTTCGGTTAAAATTACCTAAACTAATTATACTTTTGGCATAATCTGCCATCAAATGAATATCTTTGCAGCAAACCCAATCAACAATATAGCAAACTATTCAAGAAACATCAAAAAACTGAGTAAATATGAAAAAGAACCTCTTATTATTGACTTTACTGGCAGGCACGCTGGCTTTCACCAGCTGTGCAAGTAAGAAGGACTTGCAGAATTGCCAGACCGAGAACAGCCGTCTACAAGCGGAATATCAGGGAGCTAAGGAAACCATTGCTGCCAATAACGCGCGCATAAAGAGCCTTGAAGACCAACTGGCACAGGCGAAGGAGAGTGCTGCGGCACTGCAGGGAAGCCTTGACAGGAGTCTGAACAACGCCAACTCCAACAATATCAACATCTCCAAGCTCGTAGACCAGATAAACGAGAGCAACCAATACATACGCCACCTCGTTGAAGTGAAGAGCAAGAGCGACTCGCTCAATATGGTGCTGACCAACAACCTGACGCGCTCGCTGAGCAAGGAAGAGCTGAAGGAAGTGGATGTGCAGGTGCTGAAGGGCGTTGTCTACATCTCTCTGGCCGACAACATGCTCTACCAGAGTGGTTCATACGAAATCAACGACCGTGCGGAGGAGACCCTCAGCAAGATTGCAAAGATTATCATGGACTACAAGGACTACGACGTGCTCATCGAGGGCAATACCGACGACGTGCCGGTGAACTCTGCCAGCGAAAAGATGAAGAACATCCGCAACAACTGGGACCTCTCCTGTCTGCGTGCATCGTCCGTTGCCCAGTTCTTGCAGACCCGTTTCGGTGTCAATCCGAAGCGTCTGACAGCAGGTGGCCGGGGCGAGTACAACCCGATTGCTACCAACGATACCGAACTCGGCAAGCAGCGTAACCGCCGCACCCAGATTATCATTACTCCGAAGCTCGACCAGTTCATGGATTTGATAGGCGAGGCTCCTGAAACCGAAGCAGCAAAGTAGTTGTGGCGGAGTTGGCTAACCGTCTGCTCGGATGGTCTTACCGCAATCCTCGTATGGCAAAGTCCATCCTGCTTCTCCTTTCTGCAGCCATGATTTTTTTGGCAGAGAAGGACTTTGGAGAAGCCTTGTGGTATATTTTGCATTGATAGATTGACAGATAGTGTATCGGCCTACATTCTGCCCGCTTTAGTCGGGCAGGGTGTAGGTCGTTGCCGTATGGGTGTTCCCTGCGTGGGAGATAACGCACTATATGCTGTTTCGGAGAGCATAGTTACAAAGTAAGATACGAGGCGGAGCAGCCGGAAAACATGTCCTCTGCGATTCTGTAGCCGGGTGGGCGGGACGGTACCGAACTGGTATGGTTCTGCCTTCTCGCAGAGATAGCCTGCATCTTCTTCGAGAATAAAGATGACAGGGAACTCTGATGCAGGCAATCTGCAGAGATGGTGTAATGTCTTGCTTTTCTTTTTAGTTTCTTTCAGTTGTCTTTTATGAGGATTAAGAGTGTAGTTGCTCAAATTTATTTTCTTTTTGTTACCTTTGCGACATGAAAAATCTTGTACGATTGCTTAGCCTTGGGATTCTTATCCTTGTCTGTTCTTGTGGGAAAACGGAATATCCTCAGCAATTATTGGTTGCTGACAGCCTTGCAAATGTCTCCCCGGACAGTTCGCTTGCAATCTTGCAGGCGATGAGCCATAAGATGCAGCAGGAGGATGAGACTGTTAGGAAATTCTATCAGCTGACACTCTATAAGGCGAAGGACAAGGCTTACCAGCCAATTAAAAACGATTCCTCCATCTTTTCTGTTTATTCTTACTATAAGGATAAGGGCGACGAACAGCATCTTGAATCAGCAGTACTACATGGGACGATACTATGCTGAGAATGGAGATGCACCGAGAGCTTTGGATTTCTTCCGGCAAGCATACGATGCAACGGAATCTGCAAGGCAGAAAGCAATCATCGCAAGCCAAATGGGTGAGTTGGCAACCTGTCAGAAGTTAAATGAATTGGCAAAAAAGTACTATCGTGATGGATTATTATGGGCAACGCGTTGTAATGATGCTTTAAGAGTTACTTATGCCTATTTGAATATAGCTTTTACTTATGGGGTGGATAATCAACGAGATTCCGCCTTGTCGTTTTACTTTAAGGCTTTGCCTTATGCACAAGAGTTGAAATGTTCTCAAATTATATCGAAAGTGTATACAGGGATTGCAAGTAATTATACAAAGACAGGAAGGGCAAAGAAAGCATTGCCTTATATTCAATATGCATTAAAATATGCTATGCCTTCTGATTATTCAGCAGTGTTAGTGGTAGCTTCTGAACTATATGAAAGTTTGGGGAACTCAGAACAGGAATTCCGCTGTCTGCAAGAATTAGAGAAGAATGAGATAGATAATACCCGGTTGTTCGGCTATAGAAGCCTGTTGAATTGGCATCTAAGGAATGGAAATATTGATAGAGCGTTGGAATATTCAAGAAAGTACTTTTTATTAAATGATACAATAGAAATTCACCTTGATACTTCTTCTGTAGCAAGAGCGCAGGCTCTCTATGATTATAATTTACGTGAAAAAGAAAATCAAAAACTGACAATGAAAATGGAGAGGGACGACTTTTATATCCTTCTTATCTGTTTTGTAGGTTTTGTTTTAATTTCAGTCTCTTTGTGTTTTACTTTTATAAATATGCAGAGAGCCAAGTTATATAAAGATAAACTTTACTACTATTTAGACAGGATGGAGGCATATATGCCCAAAAGAATTCAATGTATGGAAAAATTACGGCAAGAAAAAATATACAAATGTATTTCTAAGGGTATAGGTACTTCAGACTTTAAGATGAGAGAAGAGGAGTGGGCAGAGTTGAGTGAAGCTATCGAAAGAATTTTGCCTAATCACAAATGTCGTTTAGAAAGACTTTGTCGCATCAATGAACAGGAATACCATCTTTGTATGTTGCTAATGCTAGATATTTCTCTAAAAGACATTGCAAATCTAACAAACCATTCTTTATCTTCTATTAGTGTGAATAGAAGAAGGCTTTATAAAAGAGCGTTCCACAAGGAGGGAAATCCTGCTGAGTGGGATAAGATTATTCAGTCTTTTAGTTTTTAGGTTTTTTGTGTATAATTGTGAATTAAAATTAACAGCTAACTTGTACTATTACTCCTATAGATAGGAACTTTGTCGGGTATTAATGAATGACTCCGCTATTAGTATAAACTTGTGCTAAATATTTTTGGAAAAGTTTGCAGTTTGTGCAAAAAATAACGATTTCATCGTGTTATATTAGATAAATTGTGTTGTCTAAAAATTGTCAATAGCTTGACAATTTTTTATTGTTGAGTGTTTGACATAGAGTTTTGTGAATTTATTTAGTATCTTTGTATCAAACCTAAAAACGTTTAATATATGAAGAAAATTGTGTTTAGCGTCCTGATGATGTTTAGTTTGTGTGCTGATGCTTCTCCCGTAGAAGTTCAACTTGTACGAGATGACGCGGCTAGTAAAACTCGTGGAGATAGATATGAAAGGCCTGTCACAAAAGTAACATATGAAGATGAACAAGTGTTTTTGTATGGAATAGATGATTACGAGATGGCTCTTGTTATTATAAAAGATATGTACGGACAAGTTTTTGAACAGCACTATGTCCCTTTGAAACTTTCTGGATATACCATAACGCTGCAAGGTAATTTTGACGAGAAATTTTGTATAGAAATCTATACAGAGGATGCCAAATATTATGGCTATTTCTAATGGTTAATTGTCAAGATAGAATTTGACGCGTATTACGAGAAAATATTTATTATATAGCATATGCGAGCACAGATAAACAATTACAACACTCGTTTTGAGCCCAATTCTACAGAATTTTCTATATATAATGAGCAGAGAAGGGCAAAAAAAAGATGGTGGAAGCGACTCTGGCAAGCAGTTGCGGTAACATTCTCTGATGCTGTAGGTGGTCTTGTGGGAGGTCCACTATGTGGCGGTGTAACTTCTGGGTTAGTAGGTGTCTATGTTTTTACCCAAAATCCGAAAATTACTTTTGAATTAAGTATTTCAAGAAAGAAGATGCCATCAGTTAATGGTGTAAGTACTTCATTGTGTCCTGAAGATGTTGGAAGTTTACACAATCTTGTTTTAGCTCCTTATTTTACAGACTCTCTGTCCTTTGCTAAATTTGGTGCAATGAGCGACTTAGAGAAAGGAATTGAGATTGCGTCAGCAATGAAGCGTTCAAATCATTCATTCGAGATAATGTCGGTTACCGACGAGCAGGTGGCTGGGTATGTTTTGTTGTCTCAAAAGTTAAAGGATGCTTTTGTCAATTCGGAATCTTTTGAGGAGTTTGCTGACAATTTGAGGTATAATATCCCGTTAGATGAGGAGATGCTCGAAGTGCTGATTGCGTATATGAATGGATTAAGACAAACAGCTTCAGAGGAATCTTTGAATTATTATTTGGATGACATGGTCAAATTTATCAATAAATCAACACTTAGCGAAAGTGCCAAGAAGTCTTTATTAAATGGTTTCTATATAGGTAAAGCAAGTGATGACCTTTGGAACAGGCAAGTACAATATACACTTAAATAAAGAGTTATGAATATGAAAAAGTATTTAGTAGTTTTGATGAGTTTCTTTGTCTCGCTAAGTATTTACGGACAGGATGAAGCAAAAAGCAATAATGCGTTGGGAAAATTCTCGGTAGAAATGAGTCCCTTTGGCTCTTCAGCCCAACACAATATCAGGGAAGTGGGCTTTAAGACCAATGTCAGCTATGAATTTGTACCACGTCTCTATGTACTTGCCCACTATGAAGAGTCGAAAGGGCTGTACGATGGCAATGGAGTGAAAACGCATTTCTCGTCTAATGCTCTTGGTGGAGGATTAGGTTATACAGTATTGGGGATGAGCACGGTGGAAAGGTTGATGCACGGTTGTTGGTAGCTCAGACTATAGGTAGTAAGGACTGGAAGAAAACACTCTACAGCGTAGAACTGTCTTGGAAACTCCGTGAAGGCATCTCGCCTGTATTAGGCCTTGGCTTTTCGCATGCTGTTTCTCACACGTCAGGAGTTCCTAATATGAATATGGTTTACGGTTCTATCGGCTTCCGGTTCTGATAAAGACGGGTCGTATTGGCGAGGGCAGCTTCTTTTTAATAAAGAAGCTGCCCTGTTTGTTCTATTTGGTATGTCTCTGTTGACATAGTGCAAAAACAGGACATGCCTTGTGTTAACGTCATAGGGAGATATCCCCAGTGTTTGTATGTTTTGTTCTTTCTGCAAGAAATAAGCAATTTGTCGGAGTTGACTTATTGTCGTGGAGTGGGGGAGCTTCTAAAATCAGTTCTCGCATAATCCTTACTCCGAAACAAATTGTTGATTCTGCCTTATTCACGGAATGTTTTTCCTATGTCTACTCCGTGAACTTCTTGGCAGCACGCAGCTGATGACGCATGGCACTGAGGAACTGCTGACTTTCCTGTAGGAGGTTCAGATAGACTACAGATACTTGGAAATCGGTATTATCCTTCGACGATTGCATGCGGTCGAGCTGGCGTTTGCGGAGTACTGAAAGCTCGTCTTTCAGCCGGTCGGCCTCGGTCAGGACTTCGCGGTAGTTGCCGTAGCGGCCAGTGGAAATCAGGTCGGCTGTAGTCCGCATCAGTTCGTTTATTTTCCGATGAATTGGCTGGAATTCGTCAATGCAAGTCTGTGGAAGTGGGTTGAAACTGTTGCCTACATGCTCCTTCACCGGCTCCAACATTCTCCGTAGGGTATAGATAAGCTGCTGATTGCTGTTGGCACCGAGATGAAACCAAGTGTTGCGCTCTAATGCAAGGATAGGCGGACAGCGTTTCAGTCCGAGCATCTCCTGTCGGCGGAATTTCTTCAGTGCTTCGGTTTCGGTCTTCAGGTCGCGGTTGCATTGGCGCAGTTCTTTCATCCGCTCGTTCTGGAAACCACTGACAATCTTATTGAACTGTTCGAGGGCGAAGTGGCAGACAAAGGCTTGTGTGCGTGAAACCTGTCGCTGTAACATGTCCCATACCAGTTCCTTGTCGCGTGTACGCATCATCAGCTCAAAGACACTGCCCTTGCTTTCGACAGCCATCTTCCGCTTATAATTCCGTTCGGAGCGAATCAGGAGGAATATAACCAGCCCCATGAAAGCGACTTGAACGATGATTCCGCCGAAGTACATTGCCAGTCCTACTATGGCACAGGCGATAAACGATGCCCCTGCCGTGATAAACCAGCCTCCGATAACAGACAGGACGCCTGTTACGCGGAAAACGGCACTCTCGCGTTTCCATGCCCTGTCGGCAAGGCTCGAACCCATGGCCACCATAAAGGTAACGTAGGTTGTGGAGAGCGGCAGCTTGTAGTTGGTACCTATGGTAATCAGCATGGAGGCCAATACGAGGTTGACAGCCGCGCGGACAACGTCGAAAGCCGTTCCCGTATCTTCAACCCCTTGCTTGCTGAACCGGCTGTCTACCCACCGGACTGCTGTGGCAGGAATGATTTTCCCGATGGAACCGCCTGTATTCTGCGTATAGCGCACAATGGCACGGGCCGCCATAGAACTGCCGAACATTTCGTCGCCTTCGTCCTGACGGCTTAGGTCGACGCTTGTCTTGATAACGTTCTGTGCCTTCTTTGATGTGGCCATGGCTATAATCATAATCACTCCGGCACCCAAGAGCCACAGGGGAGAAGTCTTGGCACTCTCCATCAGCGAGGTCATCATATAGGAGGCAGCACCTATGCCGTCAGCATTGGCTGTATAGTCCTGATAGGAGGACAGGCCTGCAAGCGGAACTCCGATAAAGTTGACCAAATCATTGCCGGCAAAGGCCATTGCCAAGGCAAATGTACCGAGGAGCACTATTAGTTTGAAGATATTGACGCGCAGCAGGTGCAGCACTTCCATGACAATGGTAGATACTACCAGCGTAGCGAGCAACAGATATTGTGTGTTCTCCTTGATATAATTTCCGATTTCATCGGGAATATATGGGCTCCCACCTATTCCCTTAAGGAAGATGAAATAGGCAAGGGCCGTGAAAGCTATACCTCCGAAAAGGGCTACCGTATATCGGGAGTGCTTGCCGTAATTGAAGGTGAAGACGATGCGCGAAATCCACATGACGATGATGCCGAAAACGAAGGCAATGGCTACTGAGACGAATATGGCCATAATTACTTTTAGAGCCTGTTCCGTATTCAGGAGGTCGGAGAAGTGAAGCCCGTTGTCGCCTGCCATCTTGATGCAGGCTATGACAAATGTGCCTCCTAACAGCTCGAAGACAAGCGAGACGGTTGTCGAGGTGGGCATTCCCAATGTGTTGAAGACATCAAGGATAATAACGTCAGTAACCATGATGGCAAGGAAAATCGTCATTACTTCTTCGAAGGAGTAGCGGTTGGGCACCATGATGCCGTGGCGGGCTACATCCATCATGCCGGAGGACATCACTGCTCCGAGAATAACCCCTACAGAGGCTATCAATACGACGGTACGGTACTTTGCCACTCGTGCACCGACAGCCGACTGAAGAAAGTTGACGGCATCGTTGCTGACGCCTACAAACAAGTCGAAGACTGCCAGAGAGAGCAGAAATACGACAATACAAAGATAAATTGTTTCCATTCTAATCTTTACCTAATTTACAATTTCGCTGCAAAGGTATACACTGGATATTACAAGCAGATGAATGGGGTGTTACAATTCTATGAAATAGAGCGGAGGGTAAATTCTATTTCAATGTGAAATCAAAATGTAGTCCACCTCCGTCGTTGTTTCTTACGTTGATGGTTCCGCCATGTTGCAGAACGGAATTTTTGACAATGGCAAGTCCTAAGCCTGTGCCTCCGAGCTTGCGGCTGCGTCCTTTGTCTATTCGATAAAACCGCTCAAAAAGACGGGGAAGGTGTTGTGGGGGTACACCTGCCCCATTGTCGCTAAAGACAAAGTGCCAGTGGTCTTTGGAATGTTCTGCCCACAGAGTGATGGTAGTAGCTTCGCCTGCGTAGGCTATGGCGTTGTCGGTCAGATTCCGGAAGATGCTGTATAATAGGTTCCTTACACCATAAATATCGATGGAATCGGGTAAAAAGACGTCGAACTGCATTTTTTTCTCCGCTATTTGCAGTGCTGTCTCTTTTTGTATTTCGTCTATAATATTGTTGATGTTGACCCACTCTTCTCCCATCAGTCCCGAGGCATCGTCCATTCTGTTGAGTGTGGATATATCGCTCAACAATGCCGTCAGCCTCTCGGCTTGTGAATAGCAGCGACGAAGGAATAGAGTTTTGTTAGTTTCGTTAATTTGTTGGTTGTTGAGAATTGTCTCCAAATAGCCCTGAATGGAGGCGGCAGGTGTCTTCAGCTCATGCGATATGTTCTGTGTGAGCTGCTGCTTCAGCAGGTCTTGTTCCTTCCGAGTGTTTTGGAGCCGTTTGTATATTTTGATGATGCGCTCGGCAATTTCTCCCAATTCATCGGCAGAAAAGTCTACGAGGTCGTCTGTAACCAAAGGCTCTCCACTATCGGCACGCTTGGCAAATATTTGCAAGTTGTTGATGTTCTTGTCAAGTCGCTGCGTGAAGCGATAGATAATAAGTGTAAGCAAGGCTATGGCTACAATGGCAAACCAAACAAAATGTTGGTCGGCCTGAAGCGAAAGGGCAAGGTCGTCGTTGTAGGGAAGGGCAGAGCGAATGATGATTTTCTGATGGGGAAAGTAAGTAGCCGAGTAGAAGTAATCGTGTTGCAGAGTCTTGCTCTTGCGGTCGATAGTAGAGCCACTGCCTTGCTTGAGGGCCTTGATAATCTCGGGACGGTTCCGATGGTTGGCCATCTTTTGGTGATTTTTTTGGATATTGTCAAAAGTAACGGTTCCATCGGGATGAATGATAGTGATTCTGATGCCCTTCAGTGAAAGAATTTTTGCATAGTCGTCAATGTCAGTTGCCTTCAGGCGTTCTTTCGCTATGTCTTCCGCCAATTGCTTGTTGAGTAATTGCAGTCGGAGATTTAGCATGCCGGTCTTATATTCTTTCTCGCGTTGCTGTTGGAAAGCAATAAAGGCAACCGCAAAAACGAGGAATATGGTCATGATGCTCAAGTAGAGCCGTCGCCCGATGCTGGTTCTTCTCATGTTTTTATAGTTCAAGAAAGCTGTTTAAAAGCCGTTTTGCATGTAGTGGATTTATCAGATTGATTCTTTTAGTTCTCAAAATAGTATCCGAATCCTTGTCGGGTGGCGATGCAAGGAGAGTATTTTCCTATCTTTTTGCGTACTCGCGTGATATAGACATCTACGGTGCGGTCAAGAACGAGTACATCCCTTGGCCACACCTTGTCTATAAGCTCCTGTCGTGAGAAAACGCGGCCTTTCTCTTTCAGAAGTAAACGGAGAAGTTCAAATTCTGTTTTAGTGAAAGCAACTTCTTTTCCTTCTACACTTACGGTTTTCTTGTCTATGTCTATTTCCAACTTTTCATGCTGTAGAATGTTGGCAGATGTCTCCGAAGAGACGGAGTGTTGGGGATGAGTGCGATGTAAGACGGCACGTATGCGGAGCAGCACCTCGCGGATGGAGAACGGCTTGGATATATAATCATCTGCTCCGAGGTTGAACCCCGTTATGGTATCGTTCTCTGTGTCTCTTGCTGTGAGGAATATTAGAGGAATTTTAGATGTAGATTCATTTTCCTTAAGGCGTTTTGCCAAGGCGAATCCAGACATTTCACCCATCATGACATCCAAAAGTAGAAGGTCGTAGTTGGATATGTCGGTCTGTAATGCTTCTTCTGCTGAATGTGCAGTATCTACGAGATATCCTTCGGTCTCTATGTTGAATCTGAGAATCTCGCAGAGGTCTTCCTCGTCGTCAACTACTAATATTCTGTATTTGTTTTCTTGCATGTCTGTTTGTTTGATTTTTTGCAAAGATATGAAATATCAGTGATATTTGGCAGATGTTAGTATTAAAATCCTGTTACATTTTTGTAGGTCTGCCATTTTGGAGTTGTAATATTTTTGATAGATAGTGCTGATGCTTTATTATATATTAAGGTGTAATATATTCTATGGGTTGATTTATGTCAATTATTGTTCTGTTAAAGGATATTTTTCTGAAATTTATTCCCTGATTGTTTGGTTTGTACTGATATTTGCCTTACCTTTGCACTCGCTTTTCCGCCAGACAGTCTCTTGACCGTCTGTTGCGGG
>NZ_BAKG01000024.1 GCF_000614065.1 Prevotella dentasini JCM 15908
GCCAAATGAAAGGAGAATACCATCAGGTTTTTCTTTTTGGATAACACGCTCCACGAAATAGGGCTGAACGGGCAGGAAATATATTTGGTCAGCGACGCTTCCGATGTTTGTACTGTGGCAATGTTCGGATTGATGAGCACTGTAGAAACACCTTCTTCTCGCAATGCCTTCAAAGCCTGAGAACCAGAGTAGTCGAACTCACCGGCTTCACCAATCTTTAATGCGCCTGAACCTAAAATCAGGACTTTCTTTATTGATTCGTCTTTCATTATTTCAGTGTTTCTACAAATTTGTCAAACATAAATTCTGTATCTACCGGGCCAGAGCAAGCCTCTGGATGGAACTGGGAACTGAACCACGGATTGGTCTTATGGCGAATACCTTCGTTACTGCCGTCATTCATATTGACAAAAAACTCATCCCAATCCTTGTCCAATGTTTTGGCATCAACGGCATAACCATGATTCTGAGAAGTAACAAAGCATTTCTCTGTTCCAACCATCCGCACTGGCTGGTTGTGTCCCCGATGACCGTATTTCAGCTTGTAAATAGTGGCACCGGCAGCTTTCGACAGCAGCTGATTGCCCATGCAGATACCACAAATTGGCTTATTGCTCATTGACATCTGTTTGCGGATAATGTCAACAGCCTCACTGCACATGTCGGGATCTCCCGGGCCGTTAGCAAGAAAGAGTCCGTCAAAAGCCATCCCCGTATAATCATAGTTCCAAGGTACACGAATAACCTCTACGCCACGGTTTACCAAACAACGGATGATGTTAGCTTTCACTCCGCAATCAACAAGTACAACTTTTTTCCCTGCGCCTTCATTGTAACGGACGACTTCCTTTGTTGATACAATATCAACAAAATTAACTCCTTCATAGTCGGCTTGAGGAATGTTGTCGGGTTCATCGTCGAAAAGAATCTTACCCATCATCACGCCATGCTCACGCAAAACTTTAGTCAATTCGCGTGTGTCAATACCCGTAATGCCCGGCACATGCTCACGCTTGAGCCAGTCTGAGAGGCTCTCTACGGCATTCCAATGGGAGTATTGCTCACTATAGTCGGACACAATCAGTGCAGACACATAGATTCTATCACTCTCCATAAAAGTAGGAATCCCATTGCCATCGATAGTGAAAGGCGGTACGCCGTAATTTCCAATGAGTGGAAAGGTTATCGTCAAAAGTTGACCGGCATACGAGGGGTCTGTCAAACTCTCGGGATAGCCCGTCATTGCCGTATTGAAAACAACCTCTCCTGCTACAGGAGATTCATAGCCAAAGGACTTTCCGTGGAATTTTGTTCCGTCGCTTAAGACCAAAGTTACATTCCTCATTATAGTAATCTTATTGTTGATTGATTCTTTTCTACTCTGTATCATTTATTGTATACTTCGTCATAGTAGCTGACAAATGCCTGATTGACAAGGCGCATACCACCCGGTGTCGGATACTTTCCTGTGAAATACCAATCCCCCTTGTGATGAGGAATGGCATTGTGAAGACCTTCTATACTCTGGTACACCAGTTCTACTGGTGTTGACATTCCTTCAGGGCGTAACATTTCTACAATCTTTCGGTTGATTTCGTCTACCGTGAATGGGTCATAGACCCCACAGACTGCATTATGGATTTCCGCTCCCTTGGGTTTGGCAATCTCAATCTTGCATTGTCTGTAAATTTCTTCAAGCAGATTATCCATTCCCCGTTCCTTTATCAACTCTATAGTAGCCCGGAATACGCAGAACTCTTCCAACCGCGGCATGTCTATACCATAATAGTCAGGATAACGAATCTGCGGTGCACTTGACACAACAACAATTTTTTTTGGATGCAAACGGTCAAGAATACGTAGAATACTTTCCTTCAGGGTAGTGCCGCGGACAATGGAATCGTCTATGATTACCAAATTGTCAGTATAGGGGGCAATGCTTTCGTAAGTTATATCATATACATGGGAAGCTAAGTCGTTTCGGGAATTGCCCTCGGTAATAAAGGTACGGAGCTTGATGTCTTTCCATGCCACCTTTTCTGTATGCACATACTGACTGACTATGGCATAAATATCTTCATGTGAAGGGTTAGCCCCCAATGCAGCAATCTGCTCCACCTTCTTTGTGTTGAGCCACTTCTTAAAACCATGTACAAGTCCATAGAAAGCCACTTCTGCCGTATTCGGAATAAAGGAAAGCACTGTATGATTTACATCATAGTCCACCGACTTCAGCACTTCTTCTGCAAGCTGTTGGCCCAACTTCTCGCGCTCCTTATAAATATCGCGGTCAGAACCACGCGAGAAATAGATTCTCTCAAATGAGCACGCTGCATCTGCTTTCTGCTCGAGTATCTGTTGTAATGAACATTCACCTTTTCTGTTGACAATCAGTGCCTGTCCCGGTTTCAGTTCCTGTACTTCTTCACACTCAATATCAAAAGTTGTCTGAAGTACAGGACGCTCGCTTGCCAGCACGACAAACTCGTCGTTCTTGTAATAGAAGGCCGGACGGATAGCCCAAGGGTCGCGCATGGAGAACATCTCCCCCGACCCGGTAATGCCACAGATAACATATCCACCATCAAAACCTTCCATGGTGGTTTTCAGAACATTGCTCATCTTGACATTATCCTCAATATATCGTGTAATGTCCTGATGTTGGAGACCCCGTTTCTGCGCTTCCACAAAGTTTCGTTCAACCTCTCTGTCAAGACGGTGTCCCATCAGTTCAAGCAAGATATAAGTATCGCTGTACTTCCGGGGAGACTGTCCCTGCAAGGTCAGCTTTTCAAAAACATCCCCAATATTGGTCATGTTGAAGTTGCCGCACATGCACAGGTTCTTGGCTTTCCAGTTATTGCGACGCAGAAACGGATGCACATAAGAAAGGCCACTCTTGCCGGTAGTGGAATACCGGAGGTGGCCCATATAGAGTTCTCCCGCAAAGGGAAGGTTCTGCTTAGCAAACGCAACATCAGAAAGCTGTTCAGCCGAATACCCCTTAAAGTTGCCGTGAACGTTTCCGAATATCTCGGTTACTGCATTCTTTCCTTCAGCCCGCTCGCGAAACATGTATTCATTGCCCGGCTCTGAAGCCAGTTTGACCGAAGCCATCCCTGCACCTTCCTGCCCACGATTGTGCTGCTTCTCCATCATCAGATAGAGTTTGTTCAGCCCATACATCCATGTTCCGTACTTTTCCTGAAAATACTCAAGCGGCTTCAGCAATCTTATCATTGCTACACCACAATCCTCGTGAATGTTCTTTTCCATTAAATGCGTTTACTATTACTAACGTTATCTTTGTTTATTCTACAGTTACAGACTTGGCAAGGTTTCGGGGCTGATCTACGTCCTTTCCCTTGCATACCGCAATATGGTAGGCAAGAAGCTGTAAAGGCACGGTGGCTACCAAAGGTTCCAGACACTCAAGTGTATCGGGAAGCTCTATAACCGCATCGGCAATCTTCGATACCGTTGTATCGCCCTTGGAGACAAGGGCAATCACCCTACCCTGCCGAGCCTTGATTTCCTGTATATTGCTCCTTACTTTTTCGTACATTGCGTTGTGTGTAGCAATCACTACGACTGGCATATCGGAATCTATCAATGCTATAGGACCATGTTTCATCTCTGCCGCCGGATAGCCCTCGGCATGAATATAGGATATTTCCTTCAGTTTCAAAGCTCCTTCCAAAGCTACAGGATAGCTGAAACCACGGCCAAGATACAGGAAGTTGTGTGCATACGTAAAGGTACGCGCCAAATCGGCCACCTGTTCGTTGGTTTTCAATACCTCTTTAATCTTCTCCGGAATCTCTACCAGTTCCTTGACAATCCGGGTATATTCGTTGTGCCGCAGAGTTCCCTTAGCCTCGGCAAGTGTCAGTGCAAACATAGTAAGCACCGTTACCTGTCCCGTAAAGGCCTTTGTAGAGGCTACACCGATTTCCGGCCCTACGTGAATATAAGTACCAGTGTTGGTGGCGCGGGGAATACTGGAGCCAATGGCGTTGCAAATGCCGTAAATGAACGCACCTTTTTCCTTGGCCAGTTCTACGGCGGCCAACGTGTCGGCAGTTTCGCCACTCTGTGAGATGGCTATCACGACATCGTCCTTTCCGACAACAGGATTGCGGTAACGGAACTCACTCGCATACTCTACATCCACAGGGATACGGCAGAACGTCTCTATCATCTGCTTGCCTATAAGGCCTGCATGCCAGCTCGTACCACAGGCTACAATAATGATGCGCTTTGCATTAATCAGCCAACTACGATAATCTATCAGTGCACTCAGCTTTACACTATCGTGCTCCACATTGATGCGTCCGCGCATACAATTCTTCAGACATTCCGGCTGTTCAAAGATTTCTTTCAGCATGAAGTGGGGATATCCCCCCTTCTCAATCTGCCCTAAGTCAATGTCAACGGTCTTTATTTCGGGCAGCAGCTTTTCATTCTGAAGGCTGACCACCTTCAGGTCCTCGCCCAGCTTCATCACGGCAATATTGCCATCCTCAAGATATACCACCTTGTCGGTGTATTCTATGATAGGACTGGCATCCGAACCGAGGAAGAACTCACCGTCTCCTATACCGACGACCAACGGACTTTGCTTGCGTGCAGCTATCACGGTGTCGGGATGACGCTTGTCAAGAAGTGCTATGGCATAGGCTCCGATAACCTGATGAAGAGCCACCTGAACAGCGGTAAGGAGGTCTAAATTCTTCTTAGACTGAATGTATTCTATCAGCTGAACCAATACTTCGGTATCAGTGTCGGACAGAAACTTAACTCCATGGTTCATCAGTTTTTTCTTTATCTCGGCATAATTCTCTATAATACCATTATGAATAATGGCCAGATTCTTAGACTGGGAGTAATGCGGATGGGCGTTGAGCGAAGATGGCTCGCCATGAGTGGCCCAACGGGTATGTGCTATGCCTACCGAGCCGGTTATATCCTTGTCGGCACAGAAAGCCTCCAAGTCTGCTACCTTTCCCTTTGCCTTGTACACACTAAGCTCATGATTGCCATTGACCAAGGCTACTCCGGCACTGTCATATCCTCTATATTCGAGCCGTTGCAGGCCTTTTACGAGAATGGGAAAAGCTTCGCGCTTTGTCCCGATATATCCTACTATTCCACACATAGTTTTATAATCGTTCTATATGAAAAAGGAAATACTCCGCTGACAACGCCTTTCCTGCATCCTCATGCAGGAGTTACAAGCCGTGATACAACCGAGTACTTCCATCTACATTTATATCTAATAGCAACAATCTTCCATCCTAAAAGGGAAAGAGGAAGTTATCGCAGAATATTCACCAACAAGGATGCTATTGAGGTTACAATGCCGACAAACGAAAACCAAATGGTAGTGGAGCTGCCGATACCAGAGTTCTTCGCCTTAACGGCATTAGGCTCTACATATATAATATCATTCTGCTGAAGATAATAATATGGCGAGTTGATGAGATTTGCATCATTGAGATTCAGACGAGTGGCATGCTTCTCGCCTCTGGCATCCTCACGAATCAACATGACATTGTCGCGCTTTCCGTAGATGGTCAGGTCGCCGGCCTGCGTAAGGGCTTCGAGAATACTGATCTTCTCCGTAGACACAGGAATAACCTTCGGAGAACCTACTTCGCCGGTTACCGTAACGTGGTAACTGCTCATGCGGACAGACACGACGGGATTTTCCGTGCGTGCAAGATAAGGCTGAATCTTGCTCTTGATAAGATCTTCACACTCTGTCTTGGTCAATCCCACTACATGAACCTTACCTACTACAGGGAAGTTGATATAGCCTTCATTGTCTACAAGGAAACCTTGAAGCGATCCGCCCCCAGTACTGATTTGACGAGATGCGCCCAACTGATTGCGTACCACAAGATTGAATGGCGCAGCAGCGTTCGGGTCGGTAGTCTGTACGGTTATCGTCAATTCATCTTTGGGCATAATACGTGCATCGTACAAGCCACGGGAAGCCGCCAGACTGATAGAGTCTATATTCTGCAAATAGGCGACTTGCTTGCTGGAACCGCAGCCGGCAACGAATAGTATCATTGCAAAAGCGACGATAGATAGAAGTATTTTCTTCATTTTATTAGGCGCAATATCATTTGATTTCTTTACAATTGTGTGCAAAAATACGATTATTTTTTTATTCGGACAAAACTAACAGCTACTTTTATTGGACAGAACACCACTTTTTGAATAAGACCGGCAACAGCTTCAGGACTTGCTGCGAAGGCATGGAATAAGCTGATATAAACATTTAATTCATAACTTTCATGTAATCAGTATATTATAAACCGAAAACGAAATCAATGCCACAGCTATGCCAAAGTGCCGTTCTGACTATGCGAAACGGGCACTTTCGCCATGCGAAAACGCCACTATGATACGGTGATTAAGAAGTATGTTTACAGAGAGAAGCAAGTTATGCCGGTATGGGGAGGCAAGCGGAAAAACGGGAGGAGATGTCCGGACAAATCAGACGTCCTACCTATATCGTAATATCGGGCCGATAGAGCACCACCCGTCCCTCCTCCAGCGACCGGGGAACATCAATAAGCCGCTGATTGGAACTGCCGCGGAAGAGGAGGTCTTCGTCGCGGAGAGCCTGAACGAACGGGCCGTCTACAAGAACATCTATCAACCGGAGCAGCTCTCTCTGCTTCTCATTGCGCACCAAGGCCTCAAACGTGAAACCGCTGAAGCACCATATCGTCTTATTCGTGCGCTTGCGGATGGCCTGTGCCAGTTCCGTGAATCCTTCGGGCTGAAACATCGGGTCTCCTCCGCTGAAAGTTACATTGGCAAAGGGGTCGCTCTCTATTATCTTCATAATATCTTCCGTCGTCATCATGCGACCATTTTCTATGTTCCACGACTTCGGATTGTGGCAGCCCGGACACGCGTTCGGACAGCCGGCACAATAGATAGACGTTCGGAAACCGGGACCATCTACCATCGTATCTTCTACTATGTCAAGGATGGAAAGCATTTCTTATGAAATCATCATCCGCAATCCATCATTCCCCATTGTTACAATAAGCTCCCTTACACGCAAGTCTGCCGTACACAAGACAAGAGACAGGAGGCATGAAACAATGACGAATGAGGATTTACGAATTACGATTTGCCTGCTGAAACGGTTATGGTTATGAATTGTGAATTATGAATTACAACTCGTGCGTTACACGATCATTCAGTTCGGCGAGCTTACCGGCGTTCCAACGGTCGGTGGTTCCGACAAGGTAACCCGTTATTCGCTGGAGCTTATCAATATGATTGCCGCCACATTTCGGACAGGTCTCCAGATGGGCGTCGGCATTTTCGTAGCCGCAGTCCATACAGCGGTTGCGGTTATGGTTCACACTGCCATAGCCCATGTTGTACTTGTCCATCATGTCCACGACATTCATGATGACCTGCGGATTATGGGTCGCATCACCGTCAATCTCTACATAGAAGATATGTCCGCCACGGGTGAGGTCGTGGTAAGGTGCTTCCACCTCAGCCTTATGGCGTGCGCTGCACTTGTAGTAGACCGGCACGTGGTTGGAGTTGGTGTAATAGTCGCGGTCGGTAATGCCCTCCAATATTCCGAAATCCTTACGGTCGCGCTTCGTAAACTTGCCCGACAGCCCTTCGGCAGGCGTTGCCAACACGCTGTAGTTATGCTGATATTGCTCGCTGAAGTCCTTCACGCGGTCGCGAAAATAGGTAACGATGCGCAGGCCGAGCTGCTGCGCCTCTTCCGACTCGCCATGATGACAGCCCACCAAGGCCTTCAGGCACTCCGCCAGTCCGATGAAGCCGATACCGAGCGTACCCTGATTGATGATGCTCTTAATGGTATCGTCCGGCTTCAGAGTCTCACAGCCAGTCCACAGCTTGCTCATCAGGAGCGGGAACTGTTTGGCATAAGCTGTCTTCTGGAACTGGAAGCGGTCGTCAAGCTGCTTGGCCGTAATCTCCAACATGCGGTCAAGACGGGCGAAGAAACTTGCGATGCGCTCCTCCTTGCTCTCTATCGGCATGCACTCTATGGCAAGACGGACAATGTTAATGGTCGAGAACGACAAGTTCCCTCGACCAACGGACGTCTTCATTCCGAAGCGATTCTCGAACACGCGGGTACGACAGCCCATGGTAGCCATCTCGTACAGATACCTCTTAGGGTCGTCGGCACGCCACAGCTCATGCTGATTGAAGGTGGCATCGAGGTTGAGGAAGTTCGGGAAGAAACGACGCGCCGTTACCTTGCAAGCCAGTTGGTAGAGGTCGTAGTTACGGTCTTCGGGCAAATAGTTGACTCCGCGCTTCTTCTTCCATATCTGTATCGGGAATATAGCCGTCTCTCCGTCGCCTACTCCCTGATAGGTACTCTTCAGGAGTTCGCGCATTACGCACCGCCCCTCTGCCGAGGTGTCGGTACCATAGTTGATGGACGAGAACACGACCTGATTGCCGCCACGCGAGTGGATAGTGTTCATGTTGTGGATGAAAGCCTCCATCGACTGATGCACACGGGCTACGGTGCGGTTGATGGCGAACTGCTTCACGCGCTCGTCGCCCTGCAATCCGTCAAGCGGAAGGTCAAGATAGTCGTCTATCCCGGCATCGTACAAGGCGGTAAAGTCCTGTCCGTATAGTTTCTCCAAGCCTTTAACCTCTTCTATATAGCTTGAGCGGACGAATGGTGCAAGATAGAAATCGAAGGCCGGAATAGCCTGTCCGCCGTGCATTTCGTTTTGTGCGCACTCCAAGGAAATACATGCCAGCACCGACGCTGTCTCTATGCGCTTGGCCGGGCGCGACGAGCCGTGTCCGGCAGTGAAGCCGTGCTGAAGGATGTTGTCGAGAGGATGCTGGCAGCAGGTGAGCGACTTCGTAGGATAATAGTCCTTGTCGTGAATGTGGAGCAAGTTGTGGGCGACAGCCTCGCGGCTCTCCTCGGAGAGCAGATAGTCGTCTACGAACGGCTTCGTAGTCTCGGAAGCGAACTTCATCATCATTCCTGCCGGTGTGTCAGCATTCATGTTTGCGTTCTCACGCGTAACGTCGTTGCTCTTGATATTGACAATATCGAGAAAAACATCACGCGTCTTCGCCTTACGGGCAATACTGCGCTGATTGCGGTAGGCAATATATTTCTGGGCAACATCCTTGCGCTTACTCTTCATCAGCTCAAGCTCGACGGCATCCTGAATGGCCTCAACCGTCATCTGAGACTTGCCTTTGAAATTCACATGTCGGTGATTTGCTGAACGAGACGTTCGTCCTCGCCCTTATCGGTGTGCATCATTGCCTTGCGGATTGCACCCATTATCTTTTGGTCATTAAACCCTACGATGCGTCCGTCGCGCTTCACAACTGTCTGTATCATCTTTCTATGATTATGTTATGATAATTTTTTGATTATTTTAGAAGTACCTTTTAGGTTATTCGTTTCACGATGCAAAAATACTAATTTTATTCATACAATTATCATTTTAGACAACTTTTTACATGTTAATTTATGTTAGTTTATTGATAAACAGATGGTTATAAAATACTTTTGGACAACTTTTGAAAACATAAGATTGTTCAAGTGAAACTTTTTGAATAATTTTTCAGGTATCTAATAGATACCAAATAGTCTGATTTGAAAACCTGAAACAGATGAAAAGGAAAAAAGATTTGCCACTTAGGTAACTATTATACAAAATATCATAGCGGCAACTTTCTTCCAGCACGAGGAAATTCCCCTGAAACGGGAACGGGTTGACGGAAAAACGAAAGTGCCGTTTTCACCATGCGAAAACGGCACTTTGACCACACGAAAGCGGCACTTTCGTTTTATAGCTTCGGCAGATTCTGCTTACAGCAGCTATTTACCCCATCCGCTGCCATCAAGGATTCCCTGAACCTCACTGCCTATACCCAGCACATGGTCGAGTATTCCGTCCTTTGCACCCTTGACCATATATTTGGCACACTGTCCTTCCAACTTTCCTATTTTCTGCCGTTCGGCAACCGTGTACTGATATTTCGAGATTCGACGGCGAATCTTCAAGAACCTGTTTCCGGCCTTCTGCCATTCTGCTACCGTATAATACTGACTCTTATCCCGAAGGTCGTAGGAGAAGTTTTGCAGGTCGCTGATGGCCGACTCCTTCGTAGCACAGGAGTTCATGGAAAGGGCAGCTGCCACAAAGGCCGCACCCAAGAGGGTTTTCTTCATTTTACCCATAGTCTGATTTCTTTCTGATAATTGATTGACAACTCTCTTGACGCATCCCGCCCTATCTGCCATGCTTCGCGCACAGGGACAAAAGGGTCGGCTGCGTCGTCTTAATGATGGCAAAAATAAGAAATAAAGTGCAACCGACCAACTTTTTACCGTTTTACTTTCACGCTTCCCCGATTTCCATAACTTTGCAGTATGTTTTTCTCACAGACCATACTGAACTGGTATACCGCCAACGGGCGCAGCCTGCCTTGGCGCGAAACCACCGACCATACGCCATCTGGCTCAGCGAAGTAATCCTGCAGCAGACACGGATAGCGCAGGGGCAAGCCTACTGGGAACGGTTCATGCTGCGTTGGGCTACCGTCAGGGAACTTGCCGAAGCCACAGAAGACGAGGTGTTGCGCGAATGGCAGGGTCTCGGCTATTACTCCCGGGCACGCAATCTGCATACGGCAGCCCGGCAGATAGTCGCTCTCGGACACTTTCCCGATACCTACGAAGAAATAAAGAAGCTGAAAGGCATCGGCGAATATACGGCGGCGGCCATCGCATCTTTCTCCTTCGGTGAGCCTGTGGCAGTAGTCGACGGCAACGTGTACCGTGTGCTCTCGCGCTATTTCGGTATCGGTACGCCCATTGACACGACACAGGGAAAGAAGGAGTTCCGCCTCATGGCTCAGGCACAGCTCCCACCGCGACAGGCGGCTGCCTACAATCAGGGCATCATGGACTTCGGTGCTCTCCAGTGTACGCCCCTATCGCCAGACTGCACAGCCTGTCCGCTCTGCGAATCGTGCACAGCCTGCCGAGAGCAACGGGTTGCCTCGCTGCCCGTGAAGAGCAAACGAACCAAGCAGCAGGAACGACATCTTGCATACATATATATAAGGTGTAGCGGACAAATTGCCATCCACCAACGGGGAGCAGGCGATATTTGGCAGGGGTTATGGGAGTTTCCCACAGATGGCGACATAGAGAAATTACCACAGAACGAACAATGGAAACGACGCAGCGTGCTGCGCAAGGAGAAGGTCAGGCACATACTGACCCACCGCATCATCTTTGCCGATATCTATCTTTGGGAGACCGACACGCGTCCACCACTCCCCGACGACTACATTTGGATAGAAGAGACCGACCTCGACCGCTACGCCCTGCCCCGACTGATGGAGATTCTGCATGAGGCCGTGGTATAATCACACAAAAACAGCCCTACGCCAAGAGGTGTAGGGCTGTAGTATTACGGAGCTGTTTGCAACAGATTATTTCTTCCCGAAATCGGCATCAATCTTCAAACGCGACGCCACTGCAAACGGCAGTACGCAGGAAACCATCACAATGACGAAAAACACCTGATAGCCCACGGCTTGTGCCAACGCCCCGGCAAAGAGACCGGGCAGCATCATCGACAGAGCCATGAAACCAGTACAGAGCGCGTAATGGCTCGTCTTGTGTTCGCCCTGACTGAAATATATCATAAAGAGCATATAGCACTGAACCCAAAGCCGTAGCCGAGGTTCTCTATGAAGACGGCAGAGCTGATGGCCCATATATTCTCGGGCATTTCGTAGGCGAGATAAACGTAGGCTATGTTGGGCAGCGTGATGGCTGTAGTCATCGGCCATAGCCATCGTTTCAGGCCGCCACGGCTTGCCACCATACCGCCGACAATGCCGCCAAGCAGCAGCCCGACCACCCCTACCGTTCCATTAACCATACCAAACTCTTCCAGTGAAAGGTGAAGACCGCCTTTCCTGTGCGGTGCCTGTAGGAAAAGTTGCGACACGGGCGTAATCAGTGCTTCGGGCAGGCGGAACAGAAGAATGAAGGCAATGGCTATCCACGTCTGTTCTTTTCGGAAAAAGGAGACGAACGTCTCGCCGAACTCTTTCAGAAGGCCCTGTGCCGACACCTTCTGATGGTCGGCATCTTCCGTAGGACGAGGCAGAATCATCTGATGATAGAGCGACAGACCAATAAAGAGGGCAGCAAGACCATAGAATATCAGTGCCCAGACAAACTGGATATTCATTGACTTTTGCAGTAAGCCGGCAAGGGCAATGAGGCCTCCCTTGCCTACCACCATCGAAACACGGTAGAACGTCGAACGGATGCCGACGAAGAAAGCCTGCTCGTGCGGCTTCAGCCCCATCATGTAGAAACCGTCTGCCCCTACGTCGTGCGTGGCACTACCGAACGCCAACAGCCAGAAGAAGCAGATGGAACCTTGCAGCCACCACACCGTATCTACCGTGAAAGCCACTCCTGCAAAGGCAGCACCAAGAAACATCTGCATGGCCGTTATCCACCACCGCTTGGTCCGCAACAGGTCGAGGAAGGGACTCCACAGCGGTTTAATAACCCAAGGGAGATAGAGCCATGAGGTATAGAAGGTAACTTCGGCATCCGAGAGTCCCATCTGCATGTAGATTTCGATGGAGAGCAGGGTTACGGCAACGTAGGGCAGACCTTCCGCAAAATAAAGGGAAGGTATCCAAGCCCATGGAGTGATGTGTCTGTTTGATTTCAATGGAGTAATGGTTTCGTTCGTTTGGGTAAGTTGATTGATTTTCGGGGCAGATGCAAAGTTACACAATTCTGCCGAGATACAGGGCACGTTGCAAGGAAATATTGGCTGTTACAGGACTTCCGCCGCATTATTCGGAGCTTCAGAAACCCTATATCCGGCACACCGTTCGCTCACGAAAATAAAGAAAGACAGAACCATGCAGGGAGCGATTTTGCTCCCGACATGGTTCTGTTTCTTGCCGTTTATTCGCGCAGAGTGATTACTTCGCGCAGCTGCAACCCGTCCAAGGTTTCAGCTCCTTGAAGAAATCATGCCCCTTATCATCTACGAGGATGAAGGCAGGGAAGTCTTCTACGGTAATCTTCCACACGGCTTCCATGCCGAGTTCGGGATATTCCACGCACTCGATGCTCTTGATGCTGCTTTGTGAAAGTACGGCAGCAACGCCTCCGATAGTGCCGAGGTAGAAGCCGCCATGCTTCTGACAGGCATCGGTAACGGCCTGCGTACGGTTGCCCTTGGCTATCATCACGAGCGAGCCACCGTGGGCCTGAAACTCGTCTACGTAGGGATCCATACGGTTGGCGGTAGTCGGACCCATCGAACCGCAAGGATAGCCTTCGGGAGTCTTTGCCGGTCCGGCATAGAGCACGGGATAGTACTTGAAATACTGCGGCAGTTCCTCACCTGCATCCAGTCGGGCCTTGAGCTTTGCATGGGCGATGTCGCGGGCTACGATAATCGTACCCTTGAGGTTGACACGGGTAGACACGGGATACTTGGTGAGTTCGGCACGAACCGCGTCCATCCCCTTGTCAAGGTCAATCTCTATTCCCTTGCTTCCCTCTCCGGGCTTGCGGTACTCTTCAGGTATAAGTTCGCCGGGGTTGGTGTCCATCTTCTCGAGCCAGATGCCGTCCTTGTTGATTTTTGCCTTGATGTTCCGGTCTGCCGAACAGCTCACGCCCATACCGATAGGACAGCTCGCCCCATGACGCGGCAGGCGGATAATGCGGATGTCGTGAGCAAGATACTTGCCGCCGAACTGCGCACCAAGACCAATCTTGTGGGCTTCTTTCAGGAGCTTCTCTTCGAGGTCGGTGTCGCGGAAAGCACGACCCGTCTCATCGCCCGTGGTAGGAAGATTGTCGTAATACTTGATGCTGCCGAGCTTGACGGTGAGGAGGTTCTTCTCGGCAGACGTGCCTCCGATGACGAAACAGATGTGATAAGGAGGACAGGCAGCAGTACCAAGGCTCTTCATCTTCTCTACGAGGAACGGAATGAGCGTACCCTCGTTCTGGATGGTAGCCTTGGTCATTGGGTAGAAATAGGTTTTGTTGGCAGAGCCGCCACCCTTTGCCACCATGACAAAGCGGTATTCTGCCCCCTCAACAGCCTCAATGTCAATCTGGGCAGGGAGGTTGCACTTCGTATTCACTTCGTCGTACATGTTCAACGGAGCGTTCTGCGAGTAGCGGAGATTCTCTTCAGTGAAAGTATTGAACACACCCCGGGAGAGTGCCTCTTCGTCCTCGAAGCCCGTCCATACCTGCTGTCCCTTCTCGCCATGGATGATTGCCGTACCCGTGTCCTGACAGAAAGGCAAAACGCCCTTCACGGCTGTCTCGGCGTTACGGAGAAATTGCAGGGCCACATACTTGTCGTTCTCCGATGCTTCGGGGTCTGTCAGAATTTTTGCTACTTGTTCGTTGTGTTCGCGACGGAGCATAAACTCGCAGTCATGGAAGGCTTCCTGTGCTAAAAGGGTCAATGCCTCTTTGCTGACTTTCAGCATTTCCTTACCTTCAAACTCACCGACACTAATTCCCTCTTTGGAAACGAGGCGGTATTCTGTGTCGTCCTTGCCCATCTGAAACATAGGGCATATTTGAATTCAGCCATAATGTTTGTGCCGTCTGTGCCCATAGCTTAATCGGCTATGGGCACATCAGGACTTTTTTAGTTTGCTATATAATGTTTTTGTATGTATCTACGCTTAGTAACCGAATATTTCTTCCGTCGTTACCCTGCGGATGGGAGCAATCTTCTCGAGTGCCTTCATATCGAGTTCCTTCTCATTGCCGAGAATGAGATAACGGAACGGCTTATTGGCAACGTTGTTTTTTTCAAACTCAAGAATATCTTTCAGCTGAAGAGACGGAAGCGTCTTGTAAATCTTCTCGCTGATGCTGTAGTCCAGTCCGAGCCTTTGCGCTGCCAGATAAGACGCGAGCACACTGAATTTGGTAGTACGTGCCGATGCGAGACTCTTCAGAAGGCTTTGCTTGGCGAGGTCGAAGCCTGCCTGACGCTCGGGCGCATTGTTAAGCAGATTGTTGAACTCGCGGATGCAGTCCATCATCTTGTCGTTCTGAGTGATGATGTATGTATAGAAGTTTTCCTTGTCGCCAAGAGTCCCGGCTGAGAATAGCGTGCACTGGCAGCGTAGGCCAAGCCACGCGCCTCGCGCATTTCCTGAAATACAATGGCGTTCATGCCACCACCAAAATACTCGTTGAAGAGGGCGATGGTTGCAGCGTTGTCGGCCGACCACTCCCTGTTCTCATTGTGGAACTGCACCATATAGATATTCTTGGCATCATACGGAGCAATGAGTATCTCGTTCTTGGGTGTCGTCTCTACCGTATAACGCTTCCCGGCAGGCACAGCCATGAACTTTTTCGGGGTCTTAAAGGTCTTGCTGATGAGGTTGTCAAGGCTCTGCAAGGTAGCCGGCCCGTAGTAAAGAACGGTCTGCTTGTAGTTCTTCAGGCCTTTCAGGAGATTCAAGAGTGTCTGCGGAGCGGTCTTCTTCAAGCTCTCCACACTCGGGATATTGCGCGTACCATTATATTTGCCATACATTCCGTAGTCGAAAAGAGCACTGAAATTCGCCTTTTGGTTGGCCTTGCTGTCTGCTCTTTCCTTCTGTATCATATCAACATACTGCTCGTATGCCTCATTGTCTGCCTTGGCGTTTTCCAGCAAATCGTTGAGCAGGGCGAGTGCCTGTGGCAAATTCTCATTGAGACCCGTCAGTGTTATGCTGGTCTGGTCAACTCCCTCGTAGATGGAATAGTCGCAGGCGAGCTTATAGAACTGCTGCTTGATTTGCTCATTGCTCAACTTCTTCGTTCCGAGATACTCCAGATAGCCGGCTGCATAGCTGATAAGAGGATTGCTCTCTGCACCGAACGGCAGGCGGAAGCTCAGGGTAAAGAGGTCGTCGGTAGTATTCTGCTTGTAGAGGATGGGCAGTCCTTTCTTCGTGGTGGCCTTGGTGAGGTCTCTGCTGAAATCAACGAACTGCGGCTGAATGGCTTCCGCCTTGCTGTTCACGACCTCCTGAAGGAAGGCACTGTGTTTGTCGTTGTTTGTCGGGATTGGTGTGATGCTGGGCTTCTCTACCTTCTTGATAGTCGTATCGTAGCCCTGCTCCTTGTAAACACACACGTAGTTGTTGCCGAAGAAGCGATTGGCAAAGCTGACAATGTCAGCCTTGGTCAGCCGGGATATGCGGTTGAGCTGCTCAACCGTCAGCTTCCAGTCTCTGTGGTTGATGAACGCATCAACGAACTGGTTGGCGCGGAAGTCGTTCTTGTCGAGTTGAGTATAGAATTGTCGCTTGTAGTTGTTGATAACAGAGGGAATCAGGTCGTCGGAGAACTCGCCCTTCTTAAGTTTCTCTATCTGTTCGAGCAAGAGGGCGCGAACTTCTTGCAGCGACTGGCCTTCCTTCGGCTGTCCCATTGCAATGAACATGGAGTAGTCGTTCATCTCACTGAAGTTGTCGTCGGCTCCCTGCAACCTCATCTTCTGGTTGAGATTGAGGTCGAACAAACCGGCACGACCGTTGCAGAGCACCTGATTGATGACGTTAAGCGTATCAGACTGCAGCGAGTTGCCAGCTTCGCCACGCCATCCGAGCAGGAGCATGGCTGCCTCCTGTCCTACGACGGTCGTATCGACCGGTGCCGTCAGCTGCGGTTGCGGACCATACTGGGGAACGTCAATACGCTCGCTCGGCTTCCAGTTGCCGAAGTACTTGTCGATAATGGCGACGGTCTTGTCCGGGTCGAGGTCGCCCGAGAGACAGATGGCTACGTTGTTCGGCACGTAGTACTTGCGGAAATAGTTCTTTATGTTGGTGATGGACGGATTCTTGAGATGCTCACCCTGCCCGATGGTGGTCTGTGTTCCATACGGGTGTGTGGGGAAAAGCTTCGCCATCATGGCTGTGAACATCTTGTTGCCGTCGTTGGTCAATCCCATGTTATACTCTTCGTAGACAGCTTCCAGCTCTGTGTGGAAGCCGCGGATAACCATGTTCTGAAAGCGGTCGGCCTGTATCTTGGCCCATGCCTCCATCTCGTTGGAGGGGATATTCTCCACGTAGCACGTAACGTCGTTGGACGTATAGGCATTGGAACCTTCGCTTCCGATGGCCGACATCATCTTGTCGTATTCGTTGGGGATGTTGTACCGCGCGGCAAGCTGCGAGATGGAGTCAATCTGATGGTACCACTGCTTGCGCGCCTGCGGGTCGGTGATGTGGCGGTACTGCTCGTAACGACTCTCGATGGAGTCGAGATAGGGACGTTCGGCCTCAACATTGGAAGAGCCGAAATGCGTCGTTCCCTTGAACATCAAGTGTTCGAGGTAGTGGGCCAGACCCGTTGTCTCGGGTGGGTCGTTGCGGCTTCCCGTGCGGACAGCGATATAGGTCTGCACGCGCGGTTTCTCTTTGTTTACACTCAGGTAGATTTTCAGTCCGTTGCGGAGCGTATAGATACGGCTCTGCATCGGGTCGTTGGGCACACTTTCGTAAGTGTAGCTCTGTGCCTTCATGCCGAGAACTCCTAACAAGAGCATCATGCCGAGGGCAACTTTTCTTAATTGGATGTGTTTCAACATTTTATTTTGGTTTAATGAATTTATTCTCTTTCTTTTATGAAGAGCCGGAGATCGTTCCGGCAGCTTTTCTCCGTCCTATGAGAGGAACGTCCGTTACAGGTACAGAATACCTTGGGGGTGACTCACTCCGTTGCGGCCTTTGGAAGTATGAAGCTGCGATTTTGCAAAATAATTTATCTTGCGCGACAGGTGCTTAATACCTTTCCCAACAGGTGTTATACACTCTTCGTAGTCGGTACGGAACACCTATGACGACCGATGCTATACATTCCCAGTCGGGGAAAGTAATTGAGAAGTCTCCTGACCGAGCTTTTCCAACAAGTCGTCAATCACCTGCCGGTCTACGTCGCCCAAGGAATATTCCTTCTCCGCATCCTTTCTGATTTCGTCCAGCCACTGCCGGTGAGCATCGGCATAGTCGGCCTCAATGCGCTGATAGTCAGCCTCGGTGAGTTTGTCAATGCCGTAGTAGTCGAGCATCATGCGGTAGGCCCATGCCCACAGATAGACCTCGTAGTTGTCGTAAATATCCTGAAAGCGGCCGAGAACGTCCTGAATGGTTTCGAGCGTTCCGTCCTTGATGTCGTTTACCAACCGTTGCTCTTCGGCCTTGGGCATGAGCTGTCCTGCGAGGTCGCTCCATTCGCCCACCCGCGTCTCGTCACCGGGTTGGCCGACAAGCCCCCACTGCCGCACGCTGCGGAGCGTCTGCCCCATGAACAGGCGTAGGGCGAGGTCGTAAAAGCGGATGCCCTTGTGCAAACTCGACGACTTGATGGTGCAGCCGTGATAGCGATAGGCAGGGGCATCGTCGCCACAGGCCTGCCGGAGACTTTCCAAGGTTTCCTTGCCACGCAGGATTTCGTCCACAGTATAGGGCGACAGCCAGTCGAAGTTAATGAGGCTCTTCCGTGAGGTCAGCGGACGAAGGTCGCGCTTCCGCCACTTACTGATGTCGCGGTAGAGACCTACCGTCGTCAGGTTTCGTCCCGGGACAAGCAGCGTCTCGTCCCCCTCTCCTATCACATACGAGAAAGGCAGACCGGATGTATCGGGATGGCCCGTCAGCTTGCCGAAACAAACCGAGAATGCCCCCACCGTGGCAGGCAGGAATAGGTAGCTGCCGCTGGCAGTCTTGCTTCCCCGTTCGAGCACGCCCCAGTGGAGCGGTCCCATCTTGTAGGCATGGTTGGAGAAATTCGTCCCTGAGCCGGCATTGTAGAACGAGAACATGCCTCCGATAAGCAGCGTGCTCTTATGATGGGAGGCGCAGAACGGACCGCAGAAAGTCGCGCAGGCCTCGCCATTGACCATCACGGTATTGGCGAAGAAAACGCTCTGAGAAGCCGAAAACCCGTTGGCTATCTGGCAAGCCTCGCCTACATAGCAGTCCTGTATCTTGACATGGTCGACGATACTCGACCCATTGCCGATGATAGAGTTCTCGCAGATGACGCCCGTCCCGATGAATACGCCTGCATTTTCCGAACTGACGATGGTGCAGTCGTTCAACCGGCTTGCTCCTGAAATCTCGCAATCGTCCTGCACGACGGTGTTGACAATCTCATTGGTATTGACGATTTTCACGTTGTTGCCTATCGTTCCACGGTCGGGTGTGGTACGGGCAATCTCCTCGGAAACAAGTCTTCGGACAGCGTTCTTCAGGTCGCGGTCGGAGAAATGGCGCACCATGAAAGCTGCCAACTGGCTGTTGAGGTCATGGAAGAGAATGATATTGCCGTCGCCTGCCTCGTTGAGCACAGACACAAGGTTACCGTCGCCGTAGGTAGCTCCCTCGGTTGTCTCCATGACGGAGATGTTCATGATGAGGCAATTGTCTCCGATGGTATAGCTGCTGATGTAGTTGCCCACCTTCTCTATCAGACACTCGTTGCCGACGGAGACATTGCAGAGCGTCGCGTCGTTGATGCCCGTGTGCCTGAAGAAGCCCGGTGCAACCTCGATGGTACGCTCCGTGCTTCCCAAAAGGATGTCGCCGTAGAACATGACGCGGTGAAAATACTTGGCCCGGAAGCCGTCTTCGGCTACCTGCACGCGGCTCCAGTCTTCGGCCCAACAGCCGTTTTCTTCAAGGGTGATGATTTCCTCATCGGTTAGGGAACGATACATTGCTTAGTTAACGGGGTTATGAGTTGACAGGTGTGCAAGTTGATAAGTAGACAAGTAAGCAGGCTGACGGGCTGATTGACGTTCCTTTCAGGAAGCAGGCTGAACATGTTCACCTTATCAGACCGATTGTCCCTGAGACGGAAACTACTCCTCTATATTGTAAAGGAAGTCGTTGTAGGGATATTTCTGCACATGCAGCTCGCGCACTTTCCTGTAGAGCGTGTCGCGAAACTCGTCGATATTCTCCTTCCGCTTGGCAGAGATGAAAAGGCAGTCGTCGCTCTCCTTCGCCATCCAAGTGCGCTTCAGCTCGTCGAGCGGAATATTCTTCTTGGTCGGGGGCGTGAGGTCGTCGGCTTCTTTCTCCTCCCATCGGTAGTTGTCTATCTTGTTGAAGACAATCATCAAGGGCTTTTCGGCACAGTCGAGGTCTTTCAGCGTCTGGTTGACCACCTGTATCTGCTCCTCGAAATCGGGATGGGAAATATCGACGACATGCAGCAGCAGGTCGGCCTCGCGCACTTCGTCGAGGGTCGACTTGAACGAGTCGACCAAGTCGGTCGGCAACTTGCGTATGAATCCTACCGTATCGGCAAGCAGGAAAGGCAGGTTTTCCACCACCACCTTGCGCACCGTCGTGTCGAGCGTGGCGAAGAGCTTATTCTCAGCAAACACCTCGCTCTTGGCAAGAAGGTTCATAATCGTAGACTTGCCCACGTTAGTATAGCCGACGAGTGCCACGCGGATAAGCCGCCCGCGATTCTTGCGCTGCGTCGTCTTCTGCCTGTCTATGTCGACAAGGCGTTGCTTCAGCAGCGACATACGCTGAAGAATGATACGTCGGTCCATCTCCAGCTGGGTCTCCCCCGGCCCGCGCAGACCTACCGACTTTTCCGCCGCCGGAGCCGGAGCCGCCGCCCTGACGCTCCAAGTGCGTCCACAGACGTTGCAGACGGGGCAGCATGTAGCGGTATTGCGCCAGTTCCACCTGCGTCTTGGCGTTGGCGGTCTGGGCGCGCATGGCAAATATGTCGAGAATGAGCGAGGTACGGTCGAGTATCTTCACGCCCAACTCGCCCTCAATGTTGCGGAGCTGCTTGGCCGAAAGTTCGTCGTCGAAGATAACCATGCCTATCGGCTCCTCGTCGTCTTCCTTTTGTTTTATATAGTCCCTTATCTCTTCGAGCTTTCCCTTCCCCACGTAGGTAACGGCACTCGGGCCTGCCACGCGCTGGGTAAACCTCCTGACGGTAACGGCCCCTGCCGTGTCAGCCAGAAACTCCAGCTCGTCGAGATACTCTTTCGTCTTGGCTTCGTCCTGCGTCTGGGTAATCAGGCCCACGAGCACGGCAGTCTCCGCCTTGACTTCGGATATGACAAATTCTTTCATTAAATGTATATAGTACTATTATATTATTGTTGCAAAGTTAATAAATCTTGCTTGTACAACCGCCTCGGTGCGGTTGTTTTTTCGCCTTGGCGTGTTATTTTTTACTAAACCACGGCAGTGCCATCAGGCCGTCTACCAACCCTTGGCTGCTCAGAACGACACTTTCGCTCTGCGAAAACGCCGCTTTGACGTCGTGAAAGGAGCTTGTTCGCATTGCGAAAGCGGCACTTTGGCTGCATCGCAAAAGCATGCTGCTTTCATTTGACGGATATTTCCCTACAACTATCCGTATCAGCCTGTTTCCAAGAACCATGCGGACAGAAGAACCCTTACCTCATTCTCTCCCTTGCAGCTTCACCAAGCAGCCTGCCGCTTCCCTTTCCCCCGCCGTACACAGGCGGACTTCACCTTTAGTTTCATGGCCGTAAAAAGGTTATTTTAGGAAACAGAAACATAAAATCAGCCGGTTATTGCCATTAAACAAATTCTTTTTGCTATCTTTGCCAACATAAAATACTATATGAACATGAACAGAACCAACAAAGTCTTACTAATCTATACCGGAGGTACTATCGGGATGGGCTGTAATCCTCTGACGGGTGCCCTCGAACCTCTGGATTTCAACCATCTGGTAGACAATGTGCCAGAATTTGCGCAGATTCATACTGAGGTCGATACTTACCAGTTCGTACCTGCCATTGACTCCTCGAACATTTCGCCCAGCCAGTGGGCACAGATAGTGAGCATCGTGGCCAAGAACTACGAGCAGTACGACGGCTTTGTCATTCTTCACGGCACGGACACGATGGCCTATACGGCATCCGCCCTGTCCTTTATGTTCGAGAATCTTACCAAGCCCGTCATACTTACAGGCTCGCAGCTGCCTATCGGACAGCTTCGGACGGACGGCAAGGAGAATCTGATGACCAGTCTCGAGCTGGCTTCCGCCCATCATTCAGACGGCACTCCCATCGTTCCCGAGGTCTGCATCTACTTTAACGGGCATCTGCTCCGCGGAAACCGCTCCACCAAGCAAAATGCGGACGAGTTCAATGCCTTCGATTCGTTCAACTATCCCCACTTGTGCGAGGCCGGGGTCAACTTTACCTTCAAAGAGCACAACATTCTCCGCCCCGACTTCAGCCGCCCCATGATTCCCCATACCGACTTGGACAGCAACGTAATCATATTCTCCCTCTTCCCCGGCATGGAAGAGAATCTGGTTCGGCACGTGCTGGAGGCTCCCGAGCTGCGCGGAATCGTCATGCGCTCGTTCGGCAGCGGCAATGCCCCTCAAAGCCCGTGGCTGACCAAACTGCTGAAGGAGGCTTCCCAACGCGGTGTGGTAATCGTCAACATCAGCCAGTGTATCAGCGGACAGGTGGAGATGAGCCGCTACGATACGGGCTACCATCTGAAGGATGCCGGCATCATCAGCGGATTCGACAGTACGGCGGAAGCTGCCGTTACCAAGCTGATGTACCTACAGGCTGCCTACAGCGACCCGAAAACCATACGGGAATACATGCACCGCTCCATTGCCGGAGAAATCACCATTCCCAGAACAGAATAAGGAGGACGGCCTCTTTCTCTGCCGGTTGTCGGGAACAGGCTGCGCCACGCAGCGAGCCGGCTTTTCCGCCACAATAT
The DNA here is from genome assembly GCF_000614065.1 of Prevotella dentasini JCM 15908. GTDB lineage: Bacteria > Bacteroidota > Bacteroidia > Bacteroidales > Bacteroidaceae > Prevotella > Prevotella dentasini. The sequence goes on from NZ_BAKG01000024.1 coordinate 22,873, forward strand.
AATAAGCCGAGGGGCTTCCGCTGCAACTGCAGCGGAAGCCCCTCGGCTTATTCCTTCCGAAGTTTGAACTATAGTCTCATCTTCTTCAGTATATCGTTCATCTTCTGCTTGGTCTCTATGCGGGTGGGAATCAAAGGCAGACGAAGAACGTTCTCTATCATTCCCATATCGCTCAGCAGGGCCTTGCAGCCGGCCGGGTTGCCGTCAACGAAGAGAAGTTTGTAAAGCTCGGTAAAGTTGTGGTGTATCTTCCGGGCAGCCTCGTACTCTCCGTTGAACTCAAGCCGGATCATCCGCGAGAACTCCTTGGGGAGCGCGTTCCCTATGACGGAGATAACGCCGACGGCCCCACTGGCTATCATGGGGAAGGTCAGTGCGTCGTCGCCGCTGATAACTTCAAAATTCTTGGGCTTGTTCTTGATGATTTCGTCTACCTGCCCCAGCTTCCCGGCGGCTTCCTTGATGGCCACTACATTTGGGAAATCGGCGGCGATGCGCACCGTGGTTTCCGCCTCCATGTTGACGCCCGTGCGTCCCGGAACGTTATAAAGGACGACAGGCAGCGGACTGGCCTGCGCTATAGCCCTGAAGTGCTGATAGATTCCTTCCTGACTGGGCTTGTTGTAATAAGGGCAAATGCTCAATATGCCGTCAATTCCTGTCCAGTCCGTGCTCTTTATTTCGTCGACGACAGCTGCTGTATTATTTCCACCGCAATACTTGAGAATAGGAACCCGGCCCTTCACCATCTCCCTGACGGCAGCCGTAATCTGGTCTTTTTCCTCCTTCGTCAGGCAGGGCGTCTCCCCCGTTGTGGCCAGAATACAAAAGAAGTCCGCCCCGTTGTCCAGCTGATATTCGACCAGTCGCTTTAAGGCGTCGTAGTCTACACTACCGTCTGTTTTGAAGGGAGTAATGAGTGCAATTCCTAATCCGTGAAACACATTCTGCATAATAAATATAGCTTTTGAAGCCGTGAACTGGCTGAATTTATCTGTTTTCCAACTGCCTCTACGCTTTTCGTAGTTTCAATGTAATTGCAAAAATAGCAAATTACGGCCAATCGGCAAAGACTTTTCCCCCTTATCTCATTATTTTTAACAACATTCCATTATTCACGCTGCCCGATTCGACGTATGTCGTTTCAGGCATCCGCCTTCCTTCGCTCATTATCCGCAATACGGGCCAAGCCACGGGAAAAGCATACCAAGAACCCTCGGAGCACCGCCCGGCAGCCCGGCTTTAGGATTCCTCCGGTGGGGCGAGACGGCAGCTGGGCCACGGCAGGCCGTCTTGGGCGCACGGCAGAAGGACAGGAAGGAGATTCGGCAAGAGGGAATCCGCATTGCGGAGGGACGGATACGCGCCTGTGGAAATGCGGCCCTCGGACCGGAAAAACGGCGGTTTCGGGCAGCCGGAAAGCCGTTTGCGGCAAGCGGAAAATTTATATACGGTTAGAAAAAAATTATATACGGTTAGCGGAAAATTTATATACGGTTAGCAGAAAATTTATATACGGTTAGAAATTTACGGGGAAGCGGTTAGAAAAATATTTCTATACGTATA
>NZ_BAKG01000023.1 GCF_000614065.1 Prevotella dentasini JCM 15908
GCTTGCCGTGCGCGGGAGGTTCAGGGCATGAATCCAGTTCTTTATGTGTCGTCAGTCTAAGGAGAGCCTTGCTAATTCCATCGTTATCCCGTATTTATATTGTGGAGAAAATAACGATGGATGAAAACTATTGATAATCAATGATATAAGGTATATAAAACGAAAGTGCCGCTTTCGGAAAGTCAAAGTGCCGTTTTCGTACTGCCAAAACGGCACTTTCGTTTTGTGGAAACGGCAGAAACGGTATGCCGGTGTCGTTTGGGTGCAGACAAGCGGTGATAACCGTCAAGATTCAACCGGCTTGTCTGCCCTGCTGTTTCGGACAGACACGCGGTCTGTCCCTACATAGCTATTTCCATATCATCTATACCGGGCAAACTTCGACGCCTGTTCTACCTGCTCACTCTGTCTTCTTGTCCGTCCGTTTGCGCTACCATCCCATCAGTTTTTGGAGGAAAGGGGTCAGCTCGTCTGCCATTCTCGTGTGCTGACGGTAGCTGGGATGATAACTGGCACCATAGCCGAGTTCGCCCGTCTGACGGGAGAAGCTGAAAGGATGTATGTCGTTGTCGCCCTGTTTGGCAAACTCCGACATCAGCGCAACGAGAACCGTCCATTGCAGGGCTTCCTCCTTCTCGTGCAGCATGGGGCCGCAGAGCATGACTATCTTGGCCGAAGGATAGTGGCTGCGGACGGTTTGAAGGAACTTGCGGTAGGCAGCCTTATAAAGATCCGCGTCGTAGTTGTGGGTGGAGAAGTCGTTTGTGCCGAGGTTGATGCAGACCACCTGTGGCGTCCAACGGCTGAAGTCCCAGTGCTCGGTGGAATCGCCGAAGACGGTGTTTCCGTATTCTGTCGCCATGACATCCTTGTTGCCCGTCTTCGGACCGTTGTAGTTGCGGTAGACACCGATACCGCTCCGCGCGACGGCCGTGTGGACAGCGTTGAGGCGGCGGCTCGTCTGGGCAGCGTAGGTCAGGTCGTGGTTCTCAGTCTCGTCCTCATACTTGTCCGTTCCTCTGGTGCTCTCGATGCCGTAGCCGCAGGTGATGGAGTTGCCGATGAATTCTATCCGGCGGTCGGGCAGTGGCTCGGGAGCGACGAGGCTGTGTCCGTCGTCAAGTACGAACCCGTGAAATTCGGCATGCCGCTTGGAACTCATCCCCTCGATGGCATAGACTATCCGGACGCTGTGAACCGTGTCGCGGAGTGCGGTGGCAAGGCTGACGACAGAGTCTCTCTCGGAGTTGAACGCCACCTTGAAGGGTTCGGCATGGTCTATCCTGCACACGAAATATCCGCTTTTGGGCTTGGCTATCATTTTCAGCGAGGTGCCCGTGAAACGCGAGCGAATCTCTACCCCGGGCCAGTTGAACATGGGCCGTTGGGGATTTCGGAAGCTGAGGCGTCCGATGTACTGGATGTTGGAATCGGCGGGTGAGACGACGAGGCCTCCGACGGGCAGCGTCGTGCTGCCGAACGCGGCAGCCGAGGCTGTCAGAAAAAGGATGAATAGTATCTTTTTCATTCTTGCTTGTCTGTTTCGGATTTCATGCTGCAAATGTAAGACTTTTTTCCGAGAAGGCGCGTATGTGTGGAAAGAAGTTGAACATTTGGCATCTCTTACGGGGTCTCGTGGCTGTATTGTACGCGTTCTGCCGGTGTGCCATTCTGGCAGAGTGTCTGCCAAACAAGACAAACCGTACAATCTTTGGCACACCATTTGCCTAATGGTAGGCAAGCAATGCTGTCCGGGGCTTGTGGCAACAGGCCGGGCAGACATTCACACGGAATTACGGAAATAATAATAAAAAAAAAGAATATACAATTATGGGAAAGATTATTGGAATTGACTTAGGAACAACAAACTCTTGTGTTTCTGTATTTGAAGGCAACGAGCCTGTTGTCATTGCGAATAGCGAAGGCAAGCGCACAACCCCGTCCATCGTAGGCTTCGTTGAGGGCGGAGAGCGCAAGGTGGGCGACCCTGCCAAGCGTCAGGCCATCACCAACCCGGAGAAGACCGTCTACTCCATCAAGCGTTTCATGGGCGAGAACTTCGCACAGAGCAGCAAGGAGGTTGAGCGCGTGCCGTTCAAGGTGGTAAACGAGGGCGGCTATCCGCGCGTGCAGATTGACGACCGCAAGTACACTCCGCAGGAAATCTCGGCTATGGTGCTTCAGAAGATGAAGAAGACAGCCGAGGACTATCTCGGTCAGGAGGTAACCGACGCTGTCATCACCGTTCCGGCCTACTTCTCCGACTCGCAGCGTCAGGCAACCAAGGAGGCAGGCAGATTGCAGGCCTCAACGTTCAGCGCATCGTGAACGAGCCGACGGCTGCCGCACTGGCTTACGGTGTGGACAAGGCCAATAAGGATATGAAGATTGCCGTGTTCGACCTCGGTGGCGGCACGTTCGACATTTCCATCCTCGAGTTCGGCGGCGGCGTGTTCGAGGTGCTGTCTACCAATGGCGACACTCACCTCGGCGGAGACGACTTCGACCAAGTTATCATCGACTGGCTTGCCAACGACTTCAAGGCTGCCGAGGGCATCGACCTGACCAAGGACCCAATGGCCATGCAGCGTCTGAAGGAGGCTGCCGAAAAGGCAAAGATTGAGCTTTCGAGTACAACGTCGACCGAAATCAACCTGCCGTACATCACGGCCGAGGGCGGTGTGCCCAAGCACTTGGTGAAGACACTGACCCGTGCTCAGTTCGAGCAGTTGGCACACGGACTCATTCAGGCTTGTCTCGTTCCTTGCCAAAACGCTATCCGTGATGCAAAACTGAGCACAAGCGACATCGACGAAGTAATCCTCGTGGGTGGTTCAAGCCGTATTCCGGCAGTTCAGACACTCGTGAAGAACTACTTCGGCAAAGAGCCTTCAAAGGGCGTGAACCCCGACGAAGTAGTGGCAGTAGGTGCAGCTATTCAGGGTGCTATCCTTAATAAGGAAAGCGGCGTAGGCGACATCGTATTGCTCGACGTTACTCCGCTGACACTCGGTATCGAGACAATGGGCGGAGTAATGACGAAGCTCATCGATGCCAACTCCACCATTCCTTGCAAGAAGAGCGAGGTGTTCTCAACAGCGGCCGACAATCAGACCGAAGTAACCATCCACGTGCTTCAGGGCGAGCGTCCGATGGCAGCGCAGAACAAGTCTATCGGTCAGTTCAACCTCACGGGCATCGCTCCGGCTCGCCGCGGCGTTCCACAGATTGAGGTAACGTTCGACATCGATGCCAACGGTATCCTCAACGTATCTGCCAAGGACAAGGCAACGGGCAAGGAGCAGAGCATCCGTATTGAGGCTTCAAACGGCTTGAGCGACGAGGAAATCAGCCGCATGAAGGCAGAGGCCGAGCAGAATGCGGCAGCCGACAAGGCAGAGCGCGAGAAGATTGACAAGCTCAATCAGGCCGACTCTATGATTTTCACTACCGAGAACTTCCTGAAGGACAACGGCGACAAGATTCCGGCCGACCAGAAGCCGGGCATCGAGTCAGCCCTCCAGCAGCTCAAAGACGCCCACAAGGCAGCCGACGTAGCCGCAATCGATACTGCCATCAACAACCTCAACACCGTGATGCAGGCAGCATCGCAGCAGATGTATCAGGGTGCAGGTCAAGCAGGTCCTCAGCCGGGCGCGGATGCAGGTCAGCAGGAGCAGCCAAAGCAGGACGACACTATTCAGGATGCAGACTTTGAGGAAGTGAAATAAAAATCAAGTGTAGCAAGAGGAGGTATTTGTATTCTCCTCTTGTTTTTTTATAGATTAGTTATGAAAAAACAAGATATATTGAAGGAAATAGTCTTAGACGAGTATGGAGAATGTGAACATTCTAAAATAACAAAAGAGCAACTTCGTTTAGAACCTCAGTTATTTAGTGAAGTAGAAAGGATGTATAAAGAACTGGGAGGAACGAACGTAGATGATTTTCCAATAAGGTATGGTAGTTGGGATATTTCTACACGAGATTTTATAATTGAATTGGATGAAGAAAACCATTTTAACAGGTATAGACTATTAACATTAAAATCTGATATTTACCAACAAATCAAAGGTTTTCCTATAAATGATTATCGCAAGTATTGTGAGAACTATGAGTCGTCTTGCGTAAAATTCGGAAAGTATTGGAAAACAGATTCAACAGAAAAACTTTTTATAAAAAGTGATATTAATGGTAAGCTTGATGGAAATGGTAGTTCAAGATGGAGACAACGTGCCTTTTACGATTATTTGAAAGATTTTACGGGAATAATCACAGGTATTCCAGTTATTCGTATTTCGATTTATCAAAACTTTGAAGGAATGTTAGTAAAGGATATTCTTAATAAAAAAGACAAGAAGGTAATATCAGATTTAGTACATAACTCCATTAATAAATGGTTGTAATTATTAGAGAAACCATAACAGCTAAACCTTATGACTCAAGAAGAATACAACCAACTTGACAGCGACTTCGCCCATTGCGCCGGAGCTAATTGTAAAGAGGCAGACCAATGCCTGCACCATACTGTTTACGGAATGTTGGGCGAAAACCACAACCCTACCTATATGGTTGTCAATTCTGCAATAACCACGGGATGGCAGCCCTGCCCACTCTTCATCCCCGACCGACACGAGCGTTATGCGTGGGGCATCTCGCACATATTCGACAACGTGCGTGCCGCAGACTTGCGCGCTGCCAAGCACGGAGTAATGGCGTGCTTCAGCTCTTCCACTTTCTATCATGTCAAGGAGCAGCTCCGCGCCATTACCGAAGAGGAGCAGCAGGCCGTCCGGCAAGTGTTTGCCGAATTGGGTTACGACAGCACGGCCATCGAGTTCGACCGCTACGAAGAATGTTATCCCTCGCTGATGCGGATAAAGCGATACAAATAATCCTCTCCCTCGCTGCCTAAGACCTCTTTCCCCTCTTCCCCAACAACTGCCTCAGTCGGTACGGAATAAGGAGTCTTTTATACACGTTTGTATAATCATTTATACAAACGTGTACAACCTATTATACAAACGTGTATAATATCATCCGTATCAGTATGCGATGACAGCACGGCAAGAGGCTTTGAGATGGCATGCCTATAAAGGCTACGAAATATTCATCGTACAGTTGAAGAAAGAACAAATACATATATAATTATGTCGAAAGCAAAGCTAAGAAAGAAGTTGGAGACCCTGCCAAAGGAGAATGTGATAAACTTGGTAATGAGCCTCTACGATGCAAGCAGAGAGGCAAAGACTTATCTGGAGTTTTATCTCACACCCGACAGCCACGCTGAAGTGGAGAAATACAAGAAGATAATACGAAACGAGTTCTTCCCCACCCGTGGCTTTTCGGAAAGGCCGTCGTTCGCCACCTGCCGGAAGGCCATCTCTGACTTCAGGAAACTGAAGCCTACACCCGAGTGCGTGGCCGACCTGATGCTCTATTACATAGAACAGGGATGCGAATATACGATGACCTTCGGCGATATGTGGGAACAATATTACATTACCTTGGAAAGGAATTTTGCCAAGGCAATGGAGTTCATCTTCCTTCAAGGATTGCTTGCCAGATACTATGAACGAATAGAGCGAATGCTCAATGCAACGGACTGCGGATGGGGATTCTCGGATGCCTTATGGGATATATACCATCAATACAGAGGCTCGTAGCCATTGGCTGAAGTCCAAGCGGAAAACACCTAACGGCCGATTGAAGAGAAAGGAGAAAAAGCCCCCTTCTTTTCGTTCGTCATACAAGAAAAAATCGTATATTTGCAAATATTCATATATAATGGAAAGTCCAGATAACAGAATAAAAGGGATTCTCACCAGAAAAGGCGGAAGGCAAACGTGGCTTGCCGAGAGACTTGGCGAGAGCTTTACGCCAGTGAACTCCTACGTTTGCTATCGCCGCCAGCCAAGTCTTGAGCTTCTGCTTCATCAGCATCTGCATTTAGCCTAATCTTATGGCTGAAGAGTTCTCTCAAACGGTATGTAGATTGGAGTCAGATTGCCAAAAACGGGTATCTGTCAGCAATGCGTAAGAGTGTTTCAGATAGCACACGCATCAAGGCTTTAGTGCTGCCAGCACTCACCATTAAGATTGAAGATTGAGAAATGTTCATGAAGGGCATTGACTAATCATATTATTATGAGCAAAATGATTAAACATCTTCTGAAGAAATATCATTACCCACCAGAGGAAGCAGCCAACGCATTAGAAACCGTTATCAAGCAGTGCGAACAATGGACGGTAAACAAAAGATTTATTCAACCCACACAGCCAAGATGTACGAAATCCATGAGGATGGAATACAGATGGCTGCAGAACCATAGTGAAATTTATCAAAGTTTTATAATCATATAAATAATTAGACAATGGATCATCTTTGGAATAAGTTAAAATCATACTTTAATGGATTACTTTTAAATAAATGGTTTTATATAATTATAGGGAGTGTGTTTATTTCCATTTCATTTATCTTTTTCAAATGGAATCACCCTATTCAAATATTTGATAATAAATATACCATAGATAATGAACTATTTGGAACATATGGAGACTTTGTTGGTGGAGTGTTAGGATCAATCTTTACTTTAGTGAGCATTTTACTTGTAATTAGGACTTTTAAGGAGCAACAAAAAGTTTCAAACCAAAATGAAGAACAATTGAAAATTCAACGTTTTAATGATCTATTCTTTGAGTTATTACGGTTATACCAATCTGAAGTAAGTGAACTTTGTGGACAAAAAGATTTTGTTGATTATAATACTCTCAGACGGGAAGAAGAGAAATTTACACAGGAGGAAATTAAATACAATGATAAAGATTTTTTTGATATGGAAAGGGAGCAAATCCAAATAAAATATAGGAATAGAAAAAGTTATGAAGCAAATCGGAAAGCTGCAGTAAGTTATTATATGCTGTTTTATATTGAAAACTCTACAAAGATGGGGGCATATTTTAGAACATTGTACCGTATTTATGATTTAATAGACAAATCTGATTTGCAAGAGACTTCTAAGAAAAATTATTTAAAGATTATGCGAGCCCAGCTAACTGACAGTGAATTGTTTTTTATACGATATAATGCTATGACTTATTATGGAGGTAATTTTATTAACTACATAAATAAATATCATATTTTGAAACACTTACCAGCTTTTGAGCTATTAGAGTTCAAAGACTGGTGGAGTTCTTTGGACAATATAGAACGAATGGGTATCAATATTGTGTATGATAACATAAATCGATTAATTCGTATGGAATTTCTCGGGAAGTCAAATAGTAAGGAACGGCTAAAGAGTTATCTCAAAACAAAAAGTAAATATACAATTCAAATCAATATATTACAAGAGTGTGATGTAAACTTAATATTACAAATAAATAGGCAAGAACCGAATAAATGCATGGAATATCGCGCACTAGACAAATATGACAACAAAAGAATTCAACAACTTTTAGATTGTTTTATCAAAGAGATTTTCATATATTCTAACTTTGAAAAATATAATAACTTGGATGAAATAGAAACTTATTCTTCTCCAATTAAAATTATAGATAATATAACATATATTAATAGTGGAATTAAAAATAAGTTTCAGAAGAAATTGCTTCTTAATAGGACAGCATAATTTAACTGATTAAAGAATGGGGACAAAATCCAAGATTGTTTTAATCAATACTACTCAAATTGAGGAAACATTTTTGTACCATACAAGTATAAGGTATTGATAATCAATATATGATATATATTCGAGGAGGAAGTAGTAACGCCTGATAATCTATTCAAAACAATTGATTAAGTGGAGCTGCTACACATTGTATGTGATAGCCATGCTATACCCCAGTTCGAGATAAGAAATTTCGAACTGGGGTGTAGCATGAAGGTGCTCTCCATGAGACTTGAAATTGCGTTGTCCTGATGTTTTCAGAAGGCAAGTGAACAGACAGGAAAAAGTTCGCGAACTTTTTGCAAAATACTCGCGAGCTTTTCAGAGGCTGTTTGGGAGCTTTTCGGTAAAGGGCTTAGGTTGTTTCAAAGAAAGGTTCAGGGGATTTCCGGAGGAGGATTTGAAGATAACCCAAAAAGCTCCTAAACTTTTGAGAGATTAGTTACGGGCTGAGACCTCTGCAAAAGTCCTTTTGTAGAAGACTTTGAAATATATAACTTATTGATAATCAATCATAATATTTTTGAGCACGTGGAGTTTTGCAGAGGCTTCTGGCCGTTTTTTTTCTGCACAAGTGGGGGCTGTGCCTTGGCTCAGCTGTTCTTTCGGTAACTGATGACCGCCCAACCATCCATGACCAAGGCAAAGGCAAGGAGGGCGCAGACCTCCCGGGCAATGCTTCCGAAGGTTCCGCCACGCACGAATACGGTGCGGATGGCGTCGATGAAGTAGTGTATGGGATTGATGTACGTAGTGGCGTATGCCCACGACGGCATGGAGCGGACTGGGGTGTAAAGTCCGCTCATCAGAATCATGACCATCACGATGAACCATATTACGAAGACTGCCTGCTGCATGGTGTGGTTGTGGTTGGAGATGACGAGTCCCAGACCGCTGAACACGAAGGCGAGGAGGAGCGAGAGGAGGTATATCAGGCCGAGACTGCTACGGACGTGATACCGTAGACGGCCCATGAAAGAAGGAGGCAGAGGGTTATGACGACGAGGCTAATCGTCCAGTAAGGAATGAGCTTGGCGAGAATGAACGTCCATTTGCTCACGGGGGTAACGTTGATGGCTTCTATCGTTCCGCTCTCCTTCTCGCCTACGATGTTCAGGGTGGGGAGGAAGCCGCACAGCACCATCAGCAGGATGGCGAAAAGGGAAGGTATCATGAAGGTCTTGTAGTCGAGATGCTTGTTGTAGAGGTACAGGACGGATACCTTGCCGGCAAGCTCCGCCAGTTCGGGCGAGGTCTGGCGGACAATGATGTTCGACATATAGGCACTGCCCATGAGCCCTTTCGTCCCGTTGACAGCATTGGCAGCAACGAGTATCTGCGGATTGCCGCCCTTGCTGCGGTCGTGTCCGAACCGTGGCGGAATGACAACCACGATGTCTGCTTTTGTCTGTTCCACGTCTTTGAGGGCCTCGGAATAGTTGTCCTTCAGCCCGTTGAAGACAAAGTAGCGGCTCGCCTCTATCCTCTGCGTCAGCTGCTGCGACAAGGGCGAACGGTCGTTGTCTACCACGTCTACACGGACGTTCTTTATCTCCATGTTCATTACCCACGGTATGATGCACATGATGATGACCGGGTAGGCGACTATCATCTTAGGCAGAAAACGATTGCGCCATATCTGAAGAAACTCTTTGTAGAGAAGGTATTTCAGGGACATATCCTATTGATTTGATAGTGTTTATACCGAAAAACTGAAGGGGTGCCGTTTCGCTACAGCCTTTTCCTGAACCTTGCCATCGTAAGTCCGAGGAACAAGATTGCCATGCCCGACAGCACAAGCAGCTCCTGTAGCACTTCGCCAATGCCCGTCCCCATTATCATCAGCTTACGCATGGCGGCGATATAGTACCGCGGAGGCATGGCAGCCGAAACGTATTGCAGGACGACGGGCATGCTCTCGATGGGAAACATCATTCCGCTCAGCATCAGGCAGGGCAGAAGAAGCATCATGGCAGACATCAGCAGGGCGACGAGCTGGGTCTGGGCGACGGTAGAGATAAACAGTCCGAGGGCAAGGGACAGCAGGATATAGACGGCCGAAAGGACAATCGTCAAAAGCCAGCTGCCTGCAAGGGGAACGTTGAGGACGAAGCGCGAGAGCAGGAGAATGGTCAACAGAATGACGAAAGCTAACAGCAGGTAGGGCACAGCCTTGGCAACGATGACTACGAAAGGGCGTGCCGGACTGACGAGCAGCATCTCCATCGTGCCCCGTTCCTTCTCGCGGGCAATGCTGACCGAGGTCATCATGGCGCAGATGAGAATGAGCAGCAGCCCCATGATGCCCGGAACGAACTGGTAGGCACTCTTCATCTGCGGATTGTAGAGCAGCTTCACGGCAACCGATGTCGCAGGAATCTGTCCCGCCCCTGCTTTGGCAAGGTTCTCCGCCAGATGCTGCTGTACGATTTGCGTAACGTAGTTAGCATACTGCTGTCCCATGTTCGGGTCGGTGCCGTCGGTGATAATCTGCATGCCTCCGAGCTTTCGGGCAAAATCCTGTGGGAAGACGAGCGCAATGTCAGCCTCTTGCCGTCTTATCATTTCTTCCGCCTCGGCAGGCGTATGTGCCGTACGGAGTATGTCGAAGTATTCGCTTGCGCCTATGGCATCGGCCATCCGCTGTGTCTGAACGTCCATAGCCGAGGTAACGACAACGGTACGCACATTCCTTATATCGGTAGAAATGGCAAAGCCGAAGAGCAGCATCAGCACTACGGGCATGCCGAAGAGTATGAGCATGGTACGCTTGTCGCGGAAGATGTGGCGGCTCTCCTTGCGGACGAAAATCCCCGTCCGCCATCCCCTCCGCCTTTCTTTCTCCGCGTGAGGAGAACCGGCAGGCACGGCCGTCGTACCCTTATCTCCGGCCGAGCCGGCCTTTTCGGTATCGGCAACGGTCGTGGCTGCATGGCTTTCACGCGTAGCCTGCCTTGCCAGATGGGTAAACACATGATCCATGTCGGGCTGGCCGAACTCGTCTTTGAGCTGCTGCGGCGTGCCCATTGCCTTTATCCTGCCGTCAACCATGATGCTGATGCGGTCGCAATACTCCGCCTCGTCCATATAGTGGGTGGTTACAAAGACTGTGATACCGCGTCGGGCGGCATCGTAGATGAGTTCCCAGAACTGCCGCCGGGTTGCCGGGTCTACACCGCCCGTAGGTTCGTCGAGGAAGACGACGCCGGGTTCGTGGAAGATGCTGACCGAGAAGGCGAGCTTCTGCTTCCATCCCAAGGGCAGCGAGGCTACAATGTCGTCCTTGTGGCCGGAAAAGCTGAGGCGGTCGAGCAGCTCGTCCGTCTTGCGGGCAATGTCGCTGTCTTTCATTCCGTAGATACCTGCAAAGAGCCGGATGTTCTCCTTTACGGTCAAGTCCTCATAGAGGGCGAACCGCTGACTCATGTATCCGATGTGCCGTTTTATCTGCTCGTATTCGGTCGAAACGTCGTAGCCGCCTACCGTGGCACGCCCGCCTGTGGGCTGATGGAGTCCCGTCAGAATGTGCATGGCCGTGGTCTTGCCGGCTCCGTTCGCCCCGAGGAAACCGAAAATCTCGCCACGCCTGACGGTGAACGAGATGTCGTCTACTGCCCGGAACGTTCCGAACGCCTTGACAAGATGCTCCACCACGATAATGTCGTCGCCCGTCTCCGTGGTTGGGCTCTTCGCAATGGCAGGCGGAGAAAACACACTGGCAAAGCTGCCGAGCACCTCTTCGGGACTTCCCACGCCCTGCACCCTGCCTTGCTGCAGGAAGGCGACACGGTCGCACTGCCTTATCTCGTCAAGATAGGGCGTAGCCACCACAATGGTGATGCCACGTTGGCGAAGCCGTTGCAGCATTTCCCAAAACTCCTTGCGGCTCACGGGGTCTACGCCCGTGGTAGGTTCGTCGAGCAGAAGTATCTCCGGTTGGTGCACGAGGGCACAGCTGAGGGCGAGCTTCTGCTTCATTCCGCCCGAGAGCGCACCTGCCCTGCGTGCCCGGAAAGGCTCAATCTGCGAGTAGATGGGGGCTATCAGGTCGTAGCCTTCGCTGACGGAGGTTCCGAAAAGTCGCGCGAAGAAGTCCAAGTTCTCTTCTACGGTGAGGTCCTGATAGAGCGAGAACCGCCCCGGCATATAGCCGATGCACTGCCGTATCTGCTCCATCTCTCCGAGCGTATCGTGTCCCGACAGCGTTGCCGTGCCCCCGTCCGGCAGCAGGAGGGTAGCCATGATTCGGAAGAGGGTGGTCTTTCCTGCCCCGTCAGGACCGATAAGGCCGAACAGCTCGCCCTCGCCGACCGACAGGGAAACATCGTGCAGGGCTTCCGCCTTGCCGTAGTGCTTGGATATGTGCGATAGTCTTATCATGCCGAACAGCTCGTTCTATTTTTCTGCCGGTGCCGTACCGGCCAGTCCGCTCACCTCTCCGTACATCCCAATCTTCAGGTACCCGTCATTTGCTACGGCTATCTTGACGGCGTAGACAAGGTCGGCACGCTCGTCGTCGGTCAGGATGGTCTTGGGCGTAAACTCGCTCTTGCTGCTTATCCACGCTATCCGGCCCCTGTATTCCTTCCGCTCGCCATTGCCATAGTCGGCATATACCTTTACCGACTGCCCGACACGGACGTTCCGAAGCTGCCCGGACGTGATGTAGGCACGCAGTACCATCCGGCCCGTATCGGCTACCTTGAAGAGTGGCTTGCCCATTGTTGCAAGCTCGCCCTGCTCCATATATTTTTCGAGAACAACACCCGTGATGGGCGACGATATGACGGTGTTCGAGAGTTGGTCGTCCAGTTGCGCCTGCTGCACGCCGATGTTGGCATCCTGAGCCGACACGCCTGCCATCTGGGCATCCACGCCCGACATCTGCGCCCCGATGCTCCGGCTCTGCGCCTCCAGACTTTGATTGGTGCTGCGGAGCTGCTCCTGCGCGGCGGTGAGCTGTCTTTGCAATACACCTATCTGATAGTCGATGTCGTCTACCTGCTTTCTCGTGGCAGCACCGTCGGCAAGCAGCTCCGCAAACCGCTGCCGCTCGCGCTGCAGGTTGGCTATCTGCTGGTTGAGAGAAGCCATCTGCGTGCCGAGGTCGAGGGCCTTGCTGTCGGTTGCCTCGCGGTTGGCGATCATCTGCCGTTTGCTTGCCGACAACTGCTGCCGGTTATATTCCAACTGCCGTTTCGCCGTGTTCAGCTGCTCTTTCTTCAGCCGCAGCTGCGTGGCATCGATGCTCCCGAGCCGTTCTCCGGCTTTCACGGTCTGCCCCTCGGCGACATTGAGCGATTCAATCTTTCCCGACGACTCGGCGGAAACGGTAACTTCTGTCGCCTCAAAGGTGCCTGTGGCATCGTAGGCAGCGTTGTCTGAAGCACAGCCTGCCATGCCAAGGACGGCAAGGGACAGGATGCTGAATGTTATTCTTTTCATATTGTCAGCGGTCTCTCCCTCCGCTGCTCCTCGAAACGGGAGGAAATTGACGGCGGAGAGGGATGTTTTGTTGGTTTATAATCTCTTTATTTCTGTCTGAAACGGACAGATGGCAATGTCGGACAGCCTCATCCGGCAGCCCCGGTGTCTCCGTTTCTTATCATTGTCCCATCGTGTACTTCCTGTCGTAGAGTGATTTCAGAAGCTGCACCTCGTGGGTAGAGCGGGCTGTCCTCGCCCCGTTCTCCTTGTTGATTTCCTGCAAGAGCGAGGTCGTCTCTATGATGCCATGTCGCAGTTTCGACTCGTAGGAGCGGCGGACCTTCCCCCTCAGTTCGATGATGGCATCGTCGGCATCGAGCAGCTGCCTGTAGCGCGCCGTTTCTTCCTCCTCGGCCAGCTGTTCGATGCGGTTGTTGAGGAGAAACGTCTCGCGCTCGTTCTCTGCGCTGGCCCGTTGCAGCTGCAAGCGTGCCTTGTCGGTCTTGCGCGTGTATAGGCCCGAAATGTTCCATGATATGCGGATGCCCACCATCCCGTTGAGGCTCGGCCGATGGCGCAGCATGTCGCCATACATGTTGTAACCGGGATAGCCATAGTAGCCGCTGGCAAAGATGTTCACCCGTGGAAGCAGCCCCGACTGCAACGCCTTTTCCTCTGCATCTGTCAGAAGCAGCCGTGCATCTGCCAGCCGCAGCTCGGGGCGGTTGCAGCCCGTGGTCTCCGGCTCTATCATTGGCGGACGGACGACCGCCTCTACCGCCGTTCCCGTGAGGATGGCAAGCTGCCGCAGGAGCTGTTGGCGTTGCGATTTCAGTTCCGTTGCCGCCTGTTCGGCCGTCAGCCGTTCGGCCTTCAGCGCATGATAGTCGCACTCCATGGCTACGCCTCCCTTGAGCATGGACTCCACCTGCCGCTCGTTGGCACGGAGAAGTTCGCACCGGTCGGTGTTCAGCCGCAAGAGTTCGTCTGTCAGCAACACCCCGAAATAGAGTTCGTTCACCCGTTTCCGAACGGCATAGAGGCTGACCTCGTTCTGTGCCGTTGCCACGTCGCCCTGCCTCCGGGCTATCTCCCTGCTACGTGCGATGCTCCCTCCGTCGTAGAGGGTCTGACTCACGTCTACGCCTACCTTGTACTGACCGCGATTCAGCCCCTCCATGGTCAGTCCGCCCTGCCTCATCGTGGCCGTCAGGGCATCGGGCAGCTCCACCACCTTGTCCTGTACCGTTGCCTGTGCGTAGGCGTTCACCTGTGGCAGCCATGCCGTACCAATGTCCGCGAGGGCGACGGCAGTAGTACGGGCAATGAGACCATACCGTCTGGTAAGCGGATAATGGTCTGCCGCCTGTTGCTGACATGCGTCGAGCGTCAGCGTCTGTGCCGCTGCCATCATGGGCAGTCCGGCTGTCAGCCACAAGAGCTTGCTCCTTAGATGCTTTATTGTCATATTGCTGTTTTGTATTTATTACATTCTATATAAGCGTGGGTCTGCATACGGGCAGACTCTCGTCGTTTCCGGCAGACGGGACATCGCTATGCTGCAAAGATAGACAGAAGAGGTCATAAAGGCGTTATCCTTTCCAAGGCAATTATGTTCTTTTTGTAAGATTATCTCTTCTGAATGGCGATTTTATGGGTTAAATTACTATATTTGCATCGGTTTGAAGAATAAGACGACATGAACAAACGCCTTGAATCGCTCACAATAGAACGGATGAGCGAATTGTTGGGCACCTCCGACGGGCTTTCCGACAACATCTTCCTAAGCAAGGACATTTCCGTCCTCACCAATGTGGAGGCCATTGCCGTGCGGCTGGTGCAGACGGGACAGCCCTTCCGTCTGCCCGACTTCCGTTGCGGCTTTGTCCGCTCGGGCAGCGTCCGCGCACGTATCAACCTTCTGGAGCATACCGTCAGGCAGGGCTGCATCGGCTTTCTCACCCCCGGCACCATCATTCAGCCCATAGAGGTGTCGCCCGACTTCCACCTCTGCGGCATGGCCATATCGCCCGAGATGCTCCATCTCGCCCTGAGAGGCTCGCTGCCGTCTATTTTCAACGGCAGCAGAATGGACGGCAGGGTGATGGTAGAGGCCGACGACCTTAACCAGATAGCCCAGCTGCTGCAACTCGTCAGGAAGAACCTCAACTCGCAGGACGACCGGCGGCAGGTCGTCCTCCATCTGACGGCTGCCTATCTCCACCTTTTCGACCGCCTCTTCGCTGCCGAATCGGACGCCCGGCAGCAGTCTCCGAGCAATGGACGGCGCATCTTCGACCGCTTCATCTACCTTGTCAACAACCACTGCAAGCAGGAACACCAGATGAAGTTCTATGCCGACAGCCTCTGCCTGACCGAGCGTTACCTCGGCACGGTGGTGCGGCAGGTAAGCGGAGTTACGGCAAAGGAGTGGATAGACCGTGCCATCGTCGCCTCTGCCAAAGTGCTGCTGAAGCACGACACGCTCTCGACTGTGCAGATAGCCGACGAGCTGAATTTCCCGAACGTCAGCTTCTTCTGCAAGTTCTTCAAGCGGCTGACGGGCTGCACCCCCTTGGAGTACAGGCGGCAGTAAAGGGGAGAAATGTAAAATAAATTCGTCCGCCTGTTCCACACTGCCCGATTCGCACGACGAAAGTGCCGTTTCCGCCTTGCGAAAGGGACAGTATAGCAGAATGAGAACGGCACTTTCGCCACGCCGTCCGGCCACTCTCGGCGCTTCGCTTTTATCTTTCTGAATATCAAAGGCTTATATTTTGCATAGCTTTCACGTCCGATTCTTTTCCCTGTAAAAACTTTTCCGTTTCCCTGTAGCTTCTTTTCCACCGTCTGACTTCGCAACGGGAGGCATCGCTTTCAGACAAACAGCGGTCTCCATCCAAACAAACTGCACAAGAAAGGGCAAGACTTTGGTTTCCCTGTGCAGCATGCCGGAACGGTCGGAAACAAGGGAAACAGACTGCAAAACACTATTAAAAAAACTTTCAGGAAGCCTTTCTGTCCAAGGAATATTTGTACCTTTGGGCAACATAATCATAGTTGCCGACAATGAACCATATACAACTCAACCAACAGAAAGTATCGACTATCGTACTCGGACTGATGCGCATAGCCGACCAGACTGCCGACGAAACCAAGGCTCTGCTGGATGCTGCCCTCGCGGAAGGCATCAACATGATAGACCTTGCCGATATCTACGGCGACGGGCGGTGCGAGGAGAATATCGGAAAGCTCTTTGCCGCATGTCCGGGACTGCGCGACCAGTTCTTCGTCCAGTCGAAATGCGGCATCAACATCAAGGGAACGGCCTTCGACGGAAGCCGCTTCACCTACTTCGACTTCTCGAAAGAACATATCCTCGCCTCCGTCGACGACATTCTCCGACGGCTCCACACCGACCATATCGATTCTCTCCTCCTGCACCGCCCCGACGTGCTGATGGAGCCGGACGAGATAGCCGAAGCCTTCGCCCTGCTGCACAGACAAGGCAAGGTGGGCTGCTTCGGGGTCAGCAATCAGAATCCCACGCAGATGGAGATGCTCAGAAAGTCTGTCGGCTTCCCGTTGACCGCCAACCAGCTACAGCTGAGCTGTGCCTTCACGCCGATGATTGATGCCGGGCTGAACGTCAACATGGAGAATAGGGCAAGCATCGTCCACGAGGGCGGCGTGTGGGAATATTGCCGCCTGCACGACATTGCCATACAGGCATGGTCGGTATTGCAGCACGGATACTTCCAAGGCGTCTTCCTCAACTCGGAGAAATATCCCCGGCTGAACGACACCCTCATCGCCATGGCAGGCAGGAAGAGCGGGGAGTACGGCCACAAGGTGAGTCCGACGGCAGTGGCAATGGCGTGGATTCTGCGCCTGCCGCACCGCATGCAGGCCGTAATCGGAACCACGCGCCCGTCCCGTCTGCACGAGGCAGCGGTGGGTGCGGACATCGTGCTGACCAGACAGGAGTGGTACGAGATTTATACCGCAGCAGGCAACCGGCTTCCCTAAACGACGGGAAAGTCTCCTGTCATATACAGAATACAATAACCCCAACTATCGGAAATGAAGAAACTAAGCACTTTGGCAGTGATGGCAGTGATGGCTCTGCAGCTCAATGCCCAGACGACAACAACTCTGCCTGCCCCCGACAAAAGTCTGAAAATGACGCTGATGGAGGCCCTCGCCGGCCGGAAGTCCAACCGCGAGTATGCGCAGGAGCCTGTCAGCGACGTCCATTTGGCTACGCTGCTCTGGGCGGCAACGGGCGTGAATCGGCCAGACAGCAAGAAACTGACCGCCCCCTCGGCCATCAACGCGCAGGATATACGCGTCTACGTGTGCCGGCAGGACGGTGCCTATCTCTACAACCCATCCGGCAATACGCTGGAGAAGGTCAGCAGTCAGGACCTCCGCACGGCCTTGGCAGGCAGACAGACGGCAGTAGCCACTGCACCGATGTTCCTCCTGCTCGTCTCCGACCAAGAGAAGTTCGGCGAAAATGCCGGTGAGCATACGCAACTGATGGGAGCTGTCGATGCCGGATATATCTCGCAGAACATCTATCTTGCCTGCACTGCACTCGGACTGCACACCGTGCGCGTGCAACGATGGAGCAGGAACCGCTGAAGGCAGCCCTCGGCCTGACCGACAGGCAGATTCTGCTCATCAACCATCCCGTAGGACATTAGCCCCACGGCCCGTCTCTCCCTGCCGGGGAGAGGTGGGAATGAGCTTCGGGACGGTGCCCGACAGGGAAGAATGGGTACGGAAAGGACCTGCACGGGGTCCCTTTTATACCCGATTGCGTCCTTTCGCGGATATTTCTGTACCGCGGAGGATGCTGTTTCGGGTATTTTTTGTAATTTTACACGAGTTTTATAACAGAATAATATGAGTAACAACTTATTGTCAGGTAAAAGAGGCATCGTCTTTGGTGCCCTTAACGAGAAGTCCATTGCTTGGAAAGTAGCAGAGCGGGCTGTTGAAGAAGGAGCACGAATCACGCTTTCCAACACTCCCGTTGCCGTCAGAATGGGTACGGTCAACGACCTTTCCGAGAAACTGAATTGCGAGGTTATTCCTGCCGACGCTACCAATGTAGAAGACTTGGAGAACGTTTTCCGCCGTTCGATGGAGATACTGGGCGGCAAGATAGACTTTGTTCTCCACGCCATCGGCATGTCGCCGAACGTCCGCAAGCGTCGCACGTACGACGACCTCGACTACAAGATGCTCGATACGACTCTCGATATATCGGCCGTCTCGTTCCATAAGATGATTCAGAGTGCGAAGAAGCTCGATGCCATCAGCGAGTATGGCTCTATCGTGGCCCTCTCCTACGTTGCCGCACAGCGCACCTTCTACGGCTACAACGACATGGCCGATGCAAAGGCACTGCTCGAAAGCATTGCGCGCAGCTTCGGATACATCTACGGGCGCGAGAAGCACGTACGCATCAACACCATCTCCCAGTCGCCGACCATGACCACGGCAGGCTCAGGAGTGAAGGGAATGGACAAGCTCTACGACTTTGCCAACCGCATGTCGCCCCTCGGCAATGCCAACGCAGAGGAGTGTGCGGACTACTGCGTCGTCATGTTCTCAGACCTGACCCGCAAGGTAACCATGCAGAATCTCTTCCACGACGGCGGCTTCTCGAACGTCGGGATGAGCCTCCGCGCGATGGCCACCTACGAGAGGGGGCTTGACGAGTACAAGGACGAGAACGGAAACATCATCTACGGATAGGTACGGCATCTCAAGGAAAGACAAATACGCGGCAGGGCGGCACTCTTCCAGAGTGTCGCCCTGCTGACAATTATAGTAATCTAAACAAATTGTGGTTTGCCGACCTGCGAAAGACGGAGCCATTGGCCGGGGCGGAACGCGTTGCTGCTATTCTGCGTCCTCCGCATCGCGCATGTCCTTATCCTTTGCCTCCAGCCAACGTTGGATGAAGAACGAGGCGAACATGCCGATCCCCATGCCCACTGCAAGGATAATCCAGAAGCCCAGATCGCCCTTGGGATTTCTGCCGGTGACAAACAGGGGAGTCATGATGTAGCCGAGGCCCAACCCCAAGAGCATACAGCCTGCCGTCAGCGTGTTGTACCGCTTGTTGTTATTCTCCTCTTTGGTCATCGGCGTTGCCACGAGAATTTGGGCCGTTTCGGCATCAAGATGATTCTCGACGATGGATTTCTTCAGCTCTGTCTCCTTCTTCCGCTTGATGATTTCGCGGACTGTCCACGCGATGATGGCAACGATAGGAATACTCAAGGTGAAGATGACAGCTGCCATCTGTACTAAATAAAAATTGTTGTGCATATTCTTTTATGTTTTAATTGATTGCCTGATGTTTTTGTAGTTCTATCATCCGTCCCTCCGCCTTACAGCTGCCCGTCGGCAAAGAGGCGGAAGGTTTTTCCCGCTACGCCCAAGACGAAGATTCCTGCCAGAAGCATCATGACCGCAGACAGGCTGCCCGTGCCCTGTATGATGTGTATGCGGTAGTAGGTATAGAGCACTATCGCCACGGCTATGGGCAGCCCGAATGAGAGGGCGGCTATCCGCAGCCAACGCCTGACGACGGATTCGCGCTTCCGGGTCTTGACCGTCCGCATGACGCTATGGTTGATTTCCTCTATCATCTTCTCGCGCTGCAATGCCTCCCCAATGAGCGCGTCAAGTTCTTGTTCATTCATCTCTTTCATCTTGTAGCTCCTTTCTTAACCGTTCCCTGATGCGGTGCAGCCGCACCAGTACGTTGCTTGTTGTCATTCCCAGACTCTGCGCTATCTCGTCCGTCTTCCGTCCTTCGTAGTAGTGTTGGCGGACGATGCTCTGGTCTTGTTCCGGCAGGGCGCGGACGGCGGTCTCCATGGCTTGCAGGAGACGTTCGCGCCCGTCGGAGTATTCGTTTTCCGAAGCAGCCCCACGGGCGGTCTCTATCGGCTCTGCCCGTTGTCTCCGCTCCTTGTCGAGGGCGTTGAGGGCGAGGTGCATCGCAATGGCGTTGAGCCATGCCCCCATCGTCGTTCCGCGCCAGTCGCCGAGTCGTTCGTAGGCACGGACAAACGCCTGCTGGGTAATCTCCCGTGCCAGCTCCCTGCGCTTGACTACGCCGAAGACCTTGGAGAAAATCATCCCCGAGTAGCGTCCGACCAGTTCACTGAAACACTTGGTGTCGCCCCGTCGCAGTATCCGTTCTACGAGTTCCTTGTCTTCCATTTTGGATTGTTTCTGTAGATAAGACCGAATAAGGCGCATTTTATTACACGCCGGGGCGACTTTTTTTCACGGAGAAGCTGAAAAGCGTCCGTTTCGGATATGGTATATAAGGGTTTATATGTGGCCGGCAAGATGAGGATAGGGGTTGCCGTTATCTTGTTTACACGTAAATAATAATGTCGGATACCGTTCCCGGTATAACGGGGATGGGTTGCGGCAAAGGCAGATACATTGTAACCCTTGCTGGCTGTGCCCTGCCCTGTCTCGCATCTCTGCCTTATCGGCATGACGAAAACGGCACTTTCGACTCGTTGAAACAGCGGAATGGCGATGCAGCTGCCGGGGTATAGGAAGAGAAAAGAAAACGGAACGCGAAGCGCAAGCAGCCTGCAGGGACAGGCCCTGTGACTGTCCGAAGCACGAGGAGCAGACAGACACGCGGTCTGTCCCTACATATCAATTGGCATCAGTGGCAAATCCCCGTCGGAGACATGCTTCCTCCATGCTACCGCATCTCCCGGAACCGCCTCTATGGGCACAGATGCGCAAAGGAAAATGTAAACATCTGATAATAAGTTGTATTAGATGCGTAAAACGAAAGCGGCACTTCGGCATGGCGAAAGTGCCACTTTCACAATGCGAAAGGGGCTTGTTCGTCTGGCGAAACCGGCCCAAAGAAATGTCTGTTTACAATGCGTTGTCTTCCAACGAGTTACCTTCCATACTGAAAGCAGGGCGTCATGGCAGGGCGAGGCACGGCCTGTAAACTATTTTTCTGCCTGCGGACTGTCTCCGGGGCTTACGGGATGACGCCAAGGAATAAAGTTTGTAAAATTCTGCCCTTGTCTTACTCGTTTTACCCGAAAAACATTATTTTTGCAACGACAAGCCGAAAAGGGAAACCTTTCGGACGATACACGTCAATCTATATAACCCGACAATGACAATGAAAGTAAAGAACATCCTCCCCTTCCTCCTGCTCCCGGGCATGGCACTCGGCCTGACGGGCTGCAAGGAAAACTACTCCAATGGCGAGAAAGTGGGCAACCTGATAGAGTTTACCCGGAAAGGCGTATGGTGGGACTCGTGGGAAGGCCGCCTGAACATGACGCAGACAGGCATGAACACGAGCGGCGAACCGTTCTCATTCTCGTTCGACAACGACCGCTCCGACCAAGACTCGCTTATCCGGCTCATGAAGCAGGCGCAGGTAGAGGGCTGGAAACTGAAGATACGCTACCACGAGACATGGGGCCTCAAGAACCTGTGGATGAACCGCGGAGAGACCGACTATTTCGTAGACGACGTTACCGTGCTCGACAAGGACTTTGCCAATTCGCTGAAGCGGTCGGGCATGGATGGTCGGAAGGGTAAGGTGGTCGATACGGTCTACGTCGTCATCGACAAGAGCCAGCTGCACCGATAGCAGGACTTCCGCCTCCGCAGCCATTTCCGGAGACGGGCAACACCGACGAACAACAACTAACATAAATACGTACAGACATGAAAAAACTTAGAATCCTGACATTTCTCCTGAGCTGTATCGCAGTCTTGGGAATGACCTCCTGCAACGACGACACGCCGGCCAACACCGAAACACCGCTCACCGACAGCCAGATAGCCTACGGGTTCAGTCTGCTGAAAGGCACGCACACGGGCATCCTCGTACACGGCACGGGCGAGTACCGCAACGGAAAGCAAATCAACGACACCGTGAAAGTATCGTGGGAGTTCCAGAACGACAGCTCGCTCGTCATCCACAAAGTTCCGGGCAACATTCTGGCAGCCAACATTACCGACGTAGACATACGCAAAACGATGGTCGGGCAGGGCGAGCAGGACATCAGGTGCAGATACTCTTTCGTCTCGGTAGACCCGCTCGTGATAGCCATAAACCCGAAACCGCAGACCTACGAGAAGCTGAACTACAACGGAAAAGACCATAAGGTGGAGCTTCTCTACCTCCACAACAGTGCCTATTCCGCCGGAGCAATCGACAAGCAAAGCCAGCAGTTCTCCATGCAGGTCATAGCATTGGCAATCAGAATCGACGAGAAGCAATATCAGACTTTCAAGACAGCGAACGCGCTGATGTTCTATTCCGACGACAAAATCGTGCTGCCGGGCACTGCCCGATAGCATTGTCGGCCAACCATAGAGTAACGCCAGCTGCGGCAGTGAAGGAACGCGCGTCCTCCGCTGCCGCAGCTTTGTGTCAGAATGGTTGCAACATTTATATTTTTATATTCTTTTTTTGAATTCTTGTTTTTTTTGTTTAATTTTGTGGCAAATTCATTAATCTCAAACAAAATGTATTATTTAAAGACGCTACCCTATATGCTTTTGAGTCTGTTTGTGTGGATTCCATCAGGCAATACTCTTTCTCAGAGTTTATTACCTCAAGAAACAATAAACCTCAAAGCTGGAATTTTTTACAGAAATACGATGAAGACCTTTGTCCCGGGTGCCGGAGGTTCTAATTGCCTATGGGACTTTACAGATTTGGATATATCAAGATCTTCACATAAAGTTATCCAACAGACAGATAGTTTAGGGCAAATAGTTGTTGCTGACGACAGGCGGGTTATACATTATATTGTAAGAGGAGATAGTCTTTTGGAAATGGGATACGAGACACCCTTAAAAGAAATGTCCTACTATAAGCCACTTTGCTGTATAAAATATCCGATGGAGTTGGGTGATTCAATATCTAAAGATTTTGGAGGATATGGAACCTATTGTGGGGATCATTGTTTCAAGGAAAGTGGTTTCTACAAAGTCGTTGTCGACGGTATGGGAGACATTATTCTTTCCGAGACCGACACCTTGAAAAATTCCATCCGCATCTATAAACTCAAATCGTATTCCATAGCCATGGATATTAACCCCTCCAAGATTGATTCTTCGCAACTAAAGCAGGTAATAGAAGAAAAATACGAATGGTATGTGAAGGGATATGGAAAGCCTGTTTTTGAGACAACTACGAGTACCAGTTATTTAAACCTATCCCCATTGGGCACTACCCAGTATGCATATTGCAATCTTCCAGAATATCAAATGTACAATGTGGATGAAGATAACGAGGAAGAGACTAATACAAACAAAGAAGAAAGCAGTCAGGACATCTTCCACTATAATGTAAACGTTAATGGGCATCGTGTTGAGGTGAATTATAGTCTTGACGCAAAAGCCAATATTACTATGCTAATATCTGATTATATGGGAATAATCTATTATAGCCAGAGATTTACACTGGATAGGGGATTAGGATATCAAGCTCATTTCGATATTGGAAATTTGCGTCCTGACGTATATATACTATACATCAATGTCAATGGAAAAACTTACCATGAGAAAATAAAGAAATCGTAAAACTTATTATAATCGCATTTAACTTGAAACTTCTGAAAATTTATGAGTAAAAAACCTCTCTCCCATATAGGGTATATAAGACAGCCTTTGCTTGTCATCTGTCTACTGCTTTCCTGTTCTATAAAGGCGCAAGTCAGGGAAATCAGAAATGTGCCTTCTCCTGAAGTTGCCAACTTGGGTACATTCGGAAGTGTTCCCGTAGGACATTATACAGGTACACCCAATATTTCTGTTCCACTATACACTATGAATGTTGGCAAGATTTCCATTCCACTTCAGGCAATGTATCACGTCTCTAATGTGAAACCGCATACTCCACCCTCTTGTCTAGGCATAGGCTGGGTTCTCTCTGCCGGTGGATATATAGCACGGAACATCAAAGGAGCCCAAGACGAAAAAGAGACATCTTTTACCAAGGCAGGGTTCTACTTTAATCATAATAAAATCAATCAGATAGAGAGGAGTCCAGATAAGGACCTCAAGCTAAAAGAACTCACTCATTTGTTTGGTAATGACTGGTATGAACTGGCTGCAGATGAATTCTTTTTCAGCTTTAACGGTTATAGTGGTTCTTTTTTTATGGATAAAGATGGGCAGTGGAGAGTTATATCCGATGATGATATCAAGGTGGAGTTCGATGACCAAAATGGATTCAAGACGATTGAAGACATGAAAAGAAGATTTGATTTGTCCGGGTATCCTCTTAACACAAACAAAAGATTCTTTGACAGATTCACTCTAATTACCCCCGATGGAACCCGATACGAGTTTGGAGGCGGCAATGCTACAGAATACAGCGTTCCCTATTACAATCAGGTCAACGGGGATATAGTGGCAACCTGTTGGCGGCTTTCAAAAATAACAACCATAGACAAAAGAGTTGTCAACTTCGAGTATGCTGCGGACTCATATATGTGCGATATTCACTATGCACCCCAGAGTGTTGTTGTATATAAAGCCGGCAAAGACCCTTTGTGTCAAGAAAACTATGGCCGTACTGGCTATTCCGGCTTTCTGATGATGCCGTCACGCTTAATTAAAATCAGCTATAATGATGTAGCTATCAACTTTAGTTATAAACGGGATACAGCTTACGGAGAATTATTTCTTGCTAATACAGGCTGCCTATATTGGTATAAAAAGGAAGGTGTACCTTATGATAAACAAGCCCGATATATGTATGGCTATTGGGAACAGCAGTTTAATGCCAACAAATTCTCTCTTTTTATGAACATACGTCCTTTACCCTCGGAAGAGGAAACACGGAAAAACATTGCAAAAAAAATAACACAGGATTACTTATCCAACATATCCATTAAACTATCAAACAAAAAAATTCTGGACATTAGTTTCGACTTCCTTTCGTCAATAAAGAAAAGGAGGCTGCTTTCTCGTATTGCATTTTACACAACGGCAGATTGCACGACTCATACTATGGAGATTGAAGGCGTTAATCACCAAGGAAAGACAGGTTCTTCTGGAAATAGTATCAACCCCGATACGTCATCTCCCAATTTAGACACAAAGAGAACAAAAAATAATGGACTTAACTTAAATGACGGAAATATATTTCTTGATAATCTAATTGATGATAATTTTAAGACATCAAAACAAATAAAAGAATACGAGTACAATTTTGAATATTATTTGGATACCAATCCTAAGAACCTATGGCCAACCAGAAATCCTTTAACTTACACCGATTCATGGGGATATTTTTCCAAAAATAGCCCTAATACTTTCGATTATAGGGAATGGCGAATGGGAGAATCGTATGGTCTAGATAAATTCACTATAAGACCAGCATCACTTGCAAGTACAGAAATATTTGCCCTTAAAGACATCACATATCCTACAGGCGGAAGAACTTCGTTTGAGTATGAGCTAAACGATTTTTCTGCACAATTCGTTTTACAGGAAAAATCCGTGAAGAGCGCAACAGGGAATGCTGGTGGGCTTCGTGTCAAATCATTGAAGAACTATGATTCGACAGGAGCCTTGCTCTATTCAAAAGACTATATCTACAAGAATCGGATAAATGGCAATAGTAGTGGTATTTCTAAGGGAAAACCATGTTTTTATGACCGCATATACTTCAACGATAAAAAAAGCGAATTTATAGATTTCTATTCCTTCGATGACATAAATCCCTATCCTATGAACTTCAACACCCCTGCGGTTGGATATTCTACCGTGTTTGAGGAGCTAAAGGACAACAACAATAAACTGCTCAAACGTACTAAGTATCAGTATACGAATTATGATAGGGATGCTAATAACAACTATCACATGGATAAAGCAGCAGACTACAAAGCCTATGTCTATGGAACATACGCCAGTGCAGCTTTTACAAGTATGGCGTTTGAAAGAGGAAAATTAATATCGGTAGAGGTTACAGACGCAGATAATAAAGTTTTAGAAAAAACCACGTTTGATTATTGGCGGTCAGTGGGAGAGCCTTATTCTACAATTTCCCATGAATGTCATTTGGACTATAATCAAAACTTCTTCGGATTCTCCTATCTATATAAAACATATACCAACAAATATTTAATATCTGTAAATAAGAGAGAGGAAACGACAGAAAATGGTATATTCAAGACCAAAACAGATTATTGGTATTCAAACAATGGTATGCTGCACTCAAAGAATATAATATCCGACAATGGCAACTACGAACGTATATCTTATACATATAGCTTCGATAATTCAAGTTTTTCGTGGTTGACACAAAGGAATATTCTGGTTCCTGTTGGAATAGACAGACACAGCAATGAATATTTGGTACAAGAAAAGTTCTTTTATTCTCCATCAGCCAATGGAATACCTTATATTTCAAGGAAAGAAATAACACGGGGTATTAAATGGGGTATTGGAGCATTCAAGAAGTCCACAACGACTACAGAATACGTTGTTGAAAAAGCTGATGAGTACGGCAATCCCATTGTCGTGGATGACCGTGGAATAAAAACCATTATGATATGGTCACATCAAGGTCAGAGGATGGTTGCTGCTATTCAAAATGCAACCTACGAAGACGTTAAAAACGCCTTGGGGTGTATTCCCGAGAGCATCTCGGGTCTGAACAAACCGTCAGTTTCTCTTGAGGCACTACGTATCCATCTCGGAAAGGCTTTGGTTTCAACCTATGAGTATGATAACAGACTTAACCTGATTAGCAGGACAGAACCCAATGGGCTGTGCTTTCTGTTCTCATACGACTTACTTGGTAGGCTTACCGCTGAATATCGGAAAGTTAACGGCAAAGTAGAATTGCTAAAGTCTTATACATATAACTACTATACCAAATAATAATTAGAAAAATGGAATCACAGCACATATATTCATATATCTACCTGACATTAGCCCTGCTTATGGCTTCAGGTTCTGCGAAGGCTCAGGAGAAAGCCAACTACATTCTTACCAAGACAAAAATAGCAAGTAATTCGAAAAACATCATGACTTACGATTTCTTCGACGGATTGGGAAGAGAAACTATAAAAGCTACAAATGGTATTGGAAACGGTGATGAATTCATTTATTCTTTCAAAGAAATTACAGGTGAGCAGACTATGACCAGAAATTGGCTGCCTGTAGTAGGAGGTAATACAATTGCTATTCCTGATGTAAATGAAATCAATCAGAAAGCTTCTGCCCAATACGGGGATAGTCATGCTTATGAGGAATACGAACATGACATTTTAGGGCGGCTTCGAAAACAATACAAGGCAGGCCATGCGTGGAAATCCAACCCCATCTCCATCTCATACGTTACAAACTCCGACAATGAAGTTATCAAATACAAAATTACAACAGCGAAAGGAATCAAGCCTGATGGAGACAGATACTACAAGAAAGGTACCCTGTTGGGTATCTGCACTATTGACGAGGACGGTATTAAGACAACGACCTATACAGACGTATTTGGCAAAAAAATACTGGAAAGAAGGGGAACTGACAACGATACCTATTATATATATGATGAATTCGGCAGGATTGCATTTGTTACTATGCCCGGACTCAAAGAACGATTTATCCTAAACAAAAATGCCTTTCAATACTGCGAATATGATATAAGTGGCAATCTCACAAAAAAAAGACTCCCCGGATGCTATTTCATCACATATTCCTACGACAAATATAACCGCTGTACCTCCATGCAGGATGGTGAGCTGCTGAAAAAGGGGCTATACAGATTTATGCTGTATGACAATATGGGTCGGCTGGCAGTGCAAGGGCTTTTGACCAAGCAACCCTACATAGACAATGGCTTGGTTTATTACTCCCGTGGGTCAGGGGGGATTGGCGGGACAGACTATAACATGCTGGACGGCACTGCGTTCAGATTGCCGATTGCAGCCATTGAGATAGTCAATTACTACGACGACTACGATTTCCTTAACGGTGCGAGCAGAGACCTTTTTCAAAATACAATCCAGCCCGTTTCGTCCTATGCCAAGGGGCGTGTGGCGGGATCTATAGTTTTGGCGTCGAATGGCGAGAAGATTGCTGTTCTGAATTCATACGACCAACTGGGAAATCTGGCTACAATCTGGAAAAGGGGGCTTGACGGAATTGTTGAGAAAACGGAATGTACCTATACATATACTAACAAGATTGCAGCCTCATCCGTTACGGTAAGCCACACAAAGGGAGCTTCCGTAGAGTTTCATGCTAATAACAGTTACAATCCCAACAATGACCGTCTTGCTCCATCACCCGTTGGGCAAAGGTAGACACCGCATCTACCGGGCAATTCACAGTTTCCTATAGCTATGACCGTCTGGGCAGGCTGTCCGGCATCAGCCGTCCCGTAAAGGGGGGATGGGAAGCCTTGCTTTCGACTATGACATCCATGGATGGCTTACGAGTATAGAAAGCGGATCGTTCTGCGAAAAACTGCACTATCACGACGGACTTGGAACACCATTATACAACGGGAACATCAGCAGCATCACATGGAAAGGCCGCAATGCACCACATGACAGAGGATACAGGTTTACTTACGACGACCTAAGCAGGGTTGTCAGTTCAGAATATGGCGAGAACAACTTTACAAAACTTGTCGGAAAGTACGACGAGAGGACTTACTACGACCGCAACGGGAACATCACCCACCTTGTCCGCAACGGCATGCGGCAGGACGGAAGTATAGGCTCCATAGACGACTTGCAACTGAAATATGACGGCAACCTGCTGGAATCGGTGGAGGAGCGCGCCCCTGCCATCCTCAATGTGAACTCACTTGATGTAAAGCGCAGCTCACAGGACATACGGTATAACAATAATGGCTCGTTGAAATGCGACGGTACACGGGGCATCACCAACATCGTATATGACAACAGCAACAATCCCGTGCGGATTCAGTTCGACAACGGCAACGTAACCAAATACGTCTATTCGGCTACGGGGCAGAAGCTGCGGAGCATCCACTACACGGCCGCCCCCAACATACACGTCAGCATGGACAGCATCTACAACGGCATAGAGGAAAACTTCCTGACGGTCGACTCCATGGACTATATGGCAGGCGGAAGCATCGTCTACGCCAACAATGCCCCTTCCATGATTCTTTTCGACGGAGGCTATATCGGTGCAAGCTATGCGGAGGGCCTGTGCTACGGCCGTCCCGTCAGGCATCCGGGCATGACCGACGAAGAATACCAAGGGCTATTGGAGAAATGGATGAAGCTGATGAACACGCAGACCCTTTCCCTTGACCTGAGGTTCTACACCAAGGACCATCTTGGCAACAATCGCGAAGTGATAGACACAGAGGGGAACGTCTGTCAGAGTGTCGACTACTATCCCTTCGGTACACCGTACTCCGACGGGGAGTCTGCAATGCTCGCCACAGGTCAGCAGTACAAGTACAACGGCAAGGAGCTTGACCCGATGCACGGCCTCAACACTTACGACTATGGCGCGCGGCAGTACAATCCCATCCTGCCACGCTGGGACAGGATAGACCCTCTGGCGGAGAAGTATTATAATGTCAGCCCGTATACTTACTGTGAAGATAATCCCATACGTTATATAGATCCCAACGGCAAAGAAAAACATGATGGAGTCGGCGAAAAAAATAACAACAACAAGAAATTACATATAATGGCAAAAGAAATACAAGATGACCCTAATGCTATCGTGATTGTAGCCCACGGAGTCGCTGACAACAATGGTTCAATTAATAGTTTCAATTTTAAAACATATAATAAAAAAAAGAATGTGTGGGAAAACCATTATATTTCAAATGGGAAGGATTTTGATAAATTATTAACTTCAATCTCCCCTTTATGGCGTAATTATAAAGCAGGCAAGTCACCATCTCCGAAGATTGTCCTGTTTGCTTGTGGAACAAATAAAGTCGCAGAAAGAATATCTCAAACAGAGTCTTTTAACGGTATTGATATTATAGCACCAAATGATAATGTTTTAGCATGGCCACAAAATGGTTATTTACCAATTGTTGGCCACCAAGTGAAAATATCAACAGAC
>NZ_BAKG01000022.1 GCF_000614065.1 Prevotella dentasini JCM 15908
AGAACCGGAATCTGACGCTCTATTCAGCTAAGCTACGGAGCCAAATACACTGCAAAGATACACTAAACTTTGGAAAAGACAAAACAAAACCACCTTTTTCTGTACAATCGCATTGCTTTTACCGTACAGGACACAGCAGAACAGACAAATAAAAAGGAAAACAGCCACACATAAAACACCACCAAAAGCCTGTAACAGCAAACCGAAGTGAAGAGACAGCAGTCATGAAGCAATTTAGGGGCAGAAACAAGATACTGCTTCCATTTTCAGAGCAACGGAGAACAACCACACTTTACAGGCTGTTAAACCAGACATACAACAAATCAAGAATACGGAAAAATACTTGATAATCAACCCAGAGCCTGAGGGTGGCTACCCGAAAAACAACAGACGGAACAACTACCATTTGCACTCATTCCATCAGCTCAAAAAGACAGCAAAACGAAAAGTGCCGTTTTCGCATCGTGAAAGTGGCAGTTTGACACAGCGATAGTGTCGGTTTCGCAACGCGAAAGTACCGCTTTCATAAAGTGAAAATGACACTCTCTAAAAATGAAACAAATCTATTCGTTATATCTTTATATGTTTCTGATAAACAGACAGTCATAAAATCATATTCCTGCCTTTGGATTCTGGGCTACCGACAGGGCAAGGAAACTTTGCCGGAGCTGTCGAAACCATGTACCGTCCGCCCCTCATCTGCCTGTCGGAAGGGATATTGCCGGCCGGCTACCGGGTCAGGCTCAGCTTCAGGCTGACGCCGAAGTCGTGGGTCGTCGTAGGATAGCTGCCTGCCGAAAGCAGTGGAGTATTAATCTGGAGATTGTAGTAGACCGCTGCCGTGACGAGGCGGCTGAGCGTGTAGTCGGCCATGAACGCCACCGAGAAGGCCGTGTTGCCGCTCGAGGCGGAGGACGTCAGCGTGGCGATGTCGCGCGTGATGGCTGCCTGACGGACGTAGTGGAGGTCGAAGCGGAGGTTCAGGTCGTGGTTGAATCCCGTGCTCTGCGTAGTCCGGGCAGTCTGGCCGTCCTTGCCGTTCTGCTGGCTGCCGTTGCCGTTGGCCTTGCGGCTGTTCTTCACCAGACGGCGGTTGCGGGGGCCGAAGAGGTTGATGTTGTTCACCCTGTAGCCGAATCCGAGCACCCAGTCTTTCGTGTCCGACTCGTTGAGCTGTACGCTCGTCATCGAGAGCATCAGGTTGCGCGTCTTCTTGTACTCCATCTTGATGGTCAGGTTGTTCTGCATCGTCAGGTCGATGCCCAGCAGCGGAGAGAAGTTCTCGGTGATGCTGACCATCGGGATGTTGAACATGGAGCTTGGGACGGGGTTGCCCGTCGCGGCATCGGCAATGAAGCCGAGGTCGCCCATGTACTCCTGCCACGTGCTGTAGCTCTGGTAGGAGCCTATGGAGAACCGGCTCGAATAGCCGTGGTTGATGTTGACGCTCTTGAAATACTGCTGGAAGAACGGCAGGCGCGACAGGCCGCTGTAGCGTATCGTCCAGTTGGGGAGCAGGCTGCGGAGCTTTGGGAAGAGTCCCAGCCCGTTGCCGCTCATGCCCGTATAGGCATCGAGGAAGGCGGGAATCATCACGTCGGCACTATACTTGTTGACCGCCCCGACGGCAGGGTCGAACTGGCCGCCCCCGAACGATGCAGGGTAGGTTGCGCCCCGATAGCGCGCCTCGACGCGGTCGCGGTAGCCGTCGAGCGAGTTGACGAACTTCTCGAACGCAGCACTGCGGTAGCCGTTGTTGGCGTTGCCCTTCGACTCGAAGGCAGAGCCTATCGAGATGGTCGTCATGGCCATCGTTCCGCTCTGCGTGGTCGGATTGCCGACGTACATGTACTGTATGCTCTTCGACTTGGTCTGTGTCCGGCTCGCGGTGAGGTCTATCTTGAGGTCCTTCACCGGCTCGAGGGTCATGCGCAGCTGCACGTCCTCGGTGTTGTTGGTGGATACCGGCGTCGCCACGCTGTCGTTTATGAGCAGCCATCCGTTCTCCCGCGCCTTGTCTATATAGCCGTCGTCTACCAGACCGAAGGCAAAGTCGAGCCCCGGCGACATGGCCCCGGTTCCCCTCCGCTGCCCGAAGGCATCGCCGACGGTCGGCATGAAGCCCGGCAGCGACATGGAATACTGGTTGCGGTAGGAGACGCTGACGTTGCGTACCATCATCAGCACGCGCGCAATGCACTGCGCCGTCTTGTACCATCCCTTGTCGTCGAGCGGCTCCTTCGGGGTAACGGTGAGCTTGAGGCGGATGGCGGAGTCGGTCTTGTTGAAGAGCTTGATGCTGTTGTCGTCCATCTTCTTCCACTTCAGCTTTACCGTCTTTCCCTCGGCTGTCCTCGTAGAGACGAGTATTCGCTTGGTTTTCTTTCCGTGAGATACGACGAGCGTCGTGTCGGCCTTGATGGTTACCTCCTTCTCGAAGCTCTTCTGGTTCTTCGGAAGCTGCTTTTCCTTGTCGTTCCTTGTCTTGTCCGAACTGCTCAGGCTGGGTTTCGGCTTGTCGCTTCGGTTCAGTTTCTTCTCTCGGGTGGGGGATGTCCTTGCCGACTTGTTGAATCGTTCGTTGGTCTTCTTCAGGAACGGGCTGTGATTGTAGAGCTTCTCCATGTTCAGCGTCCCGTTGATGTTGAGCGAGCGGTTGGTCGTGATGGTGTTGCCGAGCGACGTTCCGTCTTCGAGGTCCGTGCCGCGCACCCACGTATAGGCAGCCGTATAGTTGGCGTCGGCGTTCACCCAGTCGAACGCGGGAATGAGGTTCAGGGGCGACTGGTAGGAAAGGGTGAAGTTCTGCTGATAGTCGAGAGGCGAGCCGAAGTTGCGGATGCTCTGCTTCACGGAGTCTCTCCAAGCATCGTAACGGTCGGGGTAGAGACTCTTGTTGACGGGCGTATAAGGCTCCTCCACCTCGGCATGGGTGGCACTCTGGAAGTTGAGGTGCAGGTTGCGGGTCAGGTCCCACCGCAGGGAAAAGTCGCGGTTCCAGAGGAACTGCTCGTTGAAGGTCAGTGGAAGCATGGAGTTTTCGGTCGACTCCATGTCGCGTTCCTGAAGTTCATAATAGTTGCGCGTCATCTCGGTGTTGAACGCCACGTTCTGCGGAAGCCAGTTCAGCTCGAACCGTCTCAGTATGTCGAACCACTTGGAGCGGCTCTTTATCAGCTTCTTGAAGGGGGCGAATGGCTTGTAGACAGGCGTCCAGCTGTAGTTGAGTGCGCCGCGCCAGTTGTCCTCGTTCTCGTAGACGGTCGTCTCTCCCGACGTATGCGTGTGGGAATGGCTGTAGGAGAAGGAGAAGTTGGCAGGGTCGTAAGGCATCGGATGCCGCTTGGTCTGTATGCCTACACGGACGTTGGAAAGCGAGAAGTTGGTCGTCGTGCGCTTCGTAACGGCTATCGACTCTATGGAGTCGCGCTCTCGCTTGTCTGCTGCCCCGTCGAGGGCATCGGCCAGACGCATGTCGGTGTCGAGCGGATTGTACTTCGGCCTGCTCTCGCTCTTGGTAACGCTATAATATAAAGGTGCGGAAACCTTCGCCTTGTCGGGGAAGAACTTGCCCAGCTCGAGGCTCGTCGTAACGCTCACGTCGGTCATGGTCTCCTGCTGACGCTCGCTGACTCCCTGTTCCAGACCGCCGAAGCCGTCGGTGCTGCGGCTTGCGTTCACGTCGATGGTTCCGAAGTCTGACAACTGGATGTTGAGCTGCCCGCGGGCTGCCCAGCCGCCTTCGTTGTTAAATTCGCGCAGGCGCAGCTCGTTAACCCACACTTCTCCGCTCTTCTCGCTGCCCGCAAGGTTGCGCACACCTATAATCATCGTCTTTACCTCGCCGAGGGTCGGATTACCCATGATGCTGACGCGGTTGGCAGGGTGAGCCTCGTCGTAGACGGAGAACTCGCGGTTGTAGCTTGCCGTACCGTTGGCACGGCCTTGGTTGCGCTGCTTCTTGACGCTCGTGAGGAGGTCGAGCGGAATGTCGAGCATGTTTTCCTCGGGCCACACGGCACGGCAGTCGGCATACGAGTATTGGTCGTAGGGGGTGTCGCGGTGCGGTGTCAGCTTCAGCGGAATTTCGTATTCGTAGTAGTTGTTCTTGTAGTCGGAACCGAGACGGACGAAGACTGCCAGCTGGTTGTCGGTGAGACTGGTCGTGTTCTGCTCCAAGGCGTTGGCATGGACGAACATCTGTAGCCGCTTGTATTGGCGGATGTCGAGGGTCGTATTCTTGTAGACGGCCTTCGATTCGCGGGTTGCCAAGTTGTTCACGGTCATGGCAAGAGACTGCTCGTTGTCCTGAACGAGCTGGGGCTGACTGGGGTCTTGTCCGCGCTCAATGCCGGGAGGGAGGACATAGTTGACTGGTGTCTTGTCATTGTTCTCCTCTATGCTCACTGCGCTGACCACCATCGAACCCGATGTGGCAGCTGCGTTGGTGAGGTTCTGCTGATATTGCCGCCATTTTCCGCTGACGAGGTCGAGCGTCCCGAAGCGGAGAACGACGGGTCTCTCGAAGCCTGAAAGGAACATGCGCATGAATCGGATGCTCGTGAAATCGCTGATGCCGCCCACCCGTTTCTGGTATTCGGTGAGTGGAATACGGAACTGATACCACGTCGCTTCCTCTTTGTTGCCGTTCTGAAGCGTAACAACGCTCGACCGTTTGTCAACGATGTAGTTCTGCCCGACGACGAGGTCTTCGGGCCGGATGCTCACCTTGTATTGGTAGTATTTCTCGTATTCGTTGAGCGTATAGTCCTGATTGATGTCCTCTACGTCGGGAGTCGTCTTGTAGGAGGTGTCGTACCGCTCGTTGTTGTTCTCGTTGTCGGGCGAGTTTCCCTGCGGATTGTTGATGCGCTTGTAGCGGTCAAGGATGGGGGCTTGGATTCTATCCCAGTCCGAACCGCGGAAATAGTGGTAGTCATCGTTCGCCGGATCGGCCCAGATGGAGTCGAACACAGCCTGATTGGTCTTGCTTCGGGCAGCCGTCAGAAAGTCCTGATACGATGCAAACTCCTGTTCTTCCTTGTCGGTAAGCCCGTTGAAGCCCACGTCCTGCAAGGTACGGCTGCCGGCAGTGGTGGCAAAGGCATAGCTGACGGTCGGTTGCGTGGGTATGCGTCCCCATTGTGTCGTCGTCCAAGCATTGCTGCCATCCACGGGCATGCCACTCTCGTAGAACTTCTTTCCGTCGTGGAGCACGTCTTCCGACATCTCTCCCAAATTGATATAGAAGTCGCCGCCATATCGGGAAGCGTCTGCCTGCTGGTTGGAGTAGATGAATGGGTCGAGCATCCAGAACTCTACATACTCGATATTGGCTAATTCAAAGTCATTGGTGTCGAGTTTGCGCATCATCCCTCCCCACTTCGCCTTGGGATTATTGAGAGTTCCGTCAGCGTTGAGGTCGGGATTGAAATTGTACGGGCCACGCTCGGAAGGATAATAAGCCAGATTGAGAACGGAAAGAGTTGATACCGCACCTGAATAATTGCTCTGTTCGCGGTTCGGGAACAGCTCGCGGACAGGCACTTCACGCACGTAATGGTTGGAGAGCTGGTTGAGGTCGCTCTTGATATGTCCCGGTGTGAGCGAACTGCTGCGGCGTGTGAAGAGCGGATCTATGCTGTACCACGCCAAGAGACTGCGGTTATAGCCGCTGCGTAGGGTCGTCTTGTCGCTTGACTCGGGGAAGTCGGTCGGAACACTGGAGATAATCCACGAAGTCGGCCGGCTGACATCTATGGTGCTTTTCGTCTCCTCAAAGTCGTCAAGATAGGACGCATTATCCTGCGTTCCCTTGCTCTGACCTGCTATCAACTGCGCAAACTCGGCAGAAAGCGAGATGTGCGACGGCTGGGTCAGGTGTAGGAAAGGCAGCTTGTCGAGCACATTGGTCAGCCACTGGCTCTCTTTCTTCCAGTTGAGGTTGACGCCCCATATCGTGTTGTTGAGCGGCTCGGCACCCATGTTGACCTTAGTTGTCAGCGGCTGTTCGGACAGGTGCATAATCGTACCGCCCACCTGAAAGTTCTTAGAGAAGTCGTACTCCCAGTTCAAGCCCAGCATCGTCTTGCGTTCCTGCGCCACATAGCTCTGGCTTTCAAGCGATACATTGATGGAAGTACCTGCATCGAGGATGCTCTGGTTGAGTATCGTTACCTCACCGGCACTATAGTCGACGCTGTAGTCTGCCCCTTCGCTGAGCGTAACTCCTCCTGCGGTAACGACAACGGAACCTTGCGGAACGTTGTAGGCACCCAGCGAGATGACGTTGGCACTCGTTCCGCGGAACTGCCCCACAAGCTGAAACTTGTCTTTCTCGGCTATCTGCTTGGCGACGGTCTTGGTAGAGTCGTACAGCTCGGTGAAGGCGTACTTCTTGGCAATTTCTGCGGGATGCCCTTATCTATGAGACTATTATACAGATATGCGCCGAACGGCTCCGCCTCTGGGAAGAAGACGCGTCCGTTACTGATGGTATAGCCCTCCACATAGTCGAAATAGCCATTCGGATGCGGATTGTTGTTGTTGTCGAGACGGTCAGCGCCGAGCAGCCTGATGAGGGTTTGGCTCTTCACCTGCGGTTCGGGAATATAAGAAAGGTACACACCCGTCGTGTCGCTCTGAAATTTCACGTCAAGACGGAACTTGTCTCTCTCCACCGTTCCGCCAAGATAGTAGACGTTCTTCATCATCAAGCCCCAGTTACCTTGGCGTGGATTGTTGCTCGTATTCTTCAGTGCCTTTACCAAGAGAGCCTCCCCGACGTTGGTGCGGTCGCTGGCGAACTCGCCGACCTGATAGGTTACGCCACCGTATGTATATTCGTAGGCCACCGCAAGTACCTGATCGGTCTGCAATCCCATATTCAGCGATACATAGCCAAGGGCACTATTCAGCCGGTATTCCGAACTGTTGAGCAACCGGGCATTGGACAGCTTCTCGTAGTCTGCGCCTCCGGTAAGTCCCAGTCCGTCCAGAATGGTGGCACTCTGGTCAATGTCGCGCACGGCCGGGTTGCCCTGTGCGATGGTAGAATACTCACTATTGGCATTGTTGGAGGGTACGGGCGTGCCGCCACTTCCCCACAAATCCTGCCGGCTGACCCTCTGGCTCTCTCCGAGGTCGGTCAGGGCGACGATGTTGCGCGTATTATTGGTGTTGCCGGTCTTATTAGTTACCCATATTTCCACGCGGCTGATGGTGATGCCCGTGGTCAGGTTGGGGAGCGTCTTCATCGCTGCGTCGTAGCGTTCGCGGAAGTATTGCGAGAGGAAGAAGTGGCGGTTCTCCTCGTAGTCGGCCGCATCCATCTCGAAGGGGGTCAGTTGCTTGCCACCCTTGGAGCTGACACTCTTGTTGGACGACTTCTTCTGCGAGACCACCGTCTGTAGCTTCAGCTTGCCGAACTGCATATCCGTGCGGATGCCGAAGAGTGCGGAAGCACCCTGAACGAGCGAGTTGTTGGACGGGAAGGAAACATTTCCGCCTTCCACGAGCTTGATAATCTCATCTTCTTTCCCCTCGTACTTCAGCTTGAAGTTCTGCGAATCGAAGTCGAAAGTAGCATTGGTGTTGTAGTTCAGGTTCATGTTGACCTTGTCACCCACCTTGCCGTTTACGCTCAGATTGATGTTCTCGTCGAAGTTCATCGTCGTCATCTTGCGGTTGCGGATGGGCAGCGACGGGTTGTCTATGTTCTTTACGGTTGCACCGAACTTCAGTTCAGCCGTTCCCTGTGTCTTGATGCGCACGCCGCCCGGCCCGAATATCTTCTCTGCCGGTCCGAGCGAGAAGTGCATGTCCGTAAAGTCGAACTTCTCCTTTCCCTTCTTTTGTAGTATCTCCTGATTCTTCGAGCGGTAGTACTCGGCAAAACTGCGCTTCTCCGTCCACGCGCGGTACTCCTCGGGAGTCATCATTATAGGGGCCATCACGTAGGAGTTGCCTATTTTGTTGCCTATGACGTATCGGTCGAGCGTGTCATTATACTCCACGGTCTGGCGCATGTTCTCGGGGCGGACAAGGTCGGTGGAGTTCCGGTTGAGGTCGTCGTAGGTAATGGGTGTCGTGCGCTGCACCTTCCATCGGGGATGGAGCAGCGAGTCGGGAATCTCCTCCTCGTCGATTTCCACGTCGGGCAATTTCACCTTCTTGGCCGTATCAACGGGGACAAGAAGCCCCATCGCCTTCTCCAGCGAGGGCACGGCGGAAAGCGGACGTCCCCATACTATCATGCTGACAATTGTCAGCAGCAGGGGGAGCAGGAGCAATATGTATTTTCTTTTTTTCAAGCGAACAACTTTATTTGAGCGGTAACGGGAGTCGGCAGTCAGGGCGAAGAACCGCAGAGAGGCTATTTTATCTGCTTCAGAGCCAGTTTTACCACTTGCTCCACGGGTAGGCTGGGCTGTTCTGCAAGAATGGCCGACACCACCTTGGCAGAGGGTGCAGGCGAGAAGCCCAGCATGGTCAGCGCACTGACCACCTCGTCTCTGACGGCAGTATCCACCGCCGGGGCACCTCCGTCCTTTGTCCCCACGCGGAATTCGTCGGCTATTCCGCTCGACATAATCTTGTCTTTCAGGTCGACGATGATGCGCTGGGCTGTCTTCAGTCCGATGCCCTTCACGCTTTTGAGCATCTTCTCGTCACCGTTGGCAATGACGTTGCAGAGTTCGGCCGGCGTAACGGAC
Source organism: Prevotella dentasini JCM 15908 (assembly GCF_000614065.1). GTDB lineage: Bacteria > Bacteroidota > Bacteroidia > Bacteroidales > Bacteroidaceae > Prevotella > Prevotella dentasini. Next base: position 8,715 of record NZ_BAKG01000022.1, read on the forward strand.
GAGAGTATCATCCTTGCCGTGTTTGCCCCTACGCCCGATACGGTTATCAGCATGCGGTAGAGCGCACGCTCCTGCTGGGTGGCAAAGCCGTAGAGCGTGTAGCTGTCGTCGCGTCCACCCGTAACGATGGCTTCATGCACATAGAGCTTTACGCCCTTCGTGCCCTGTATGGCGGTGTACGTATTAAGCGATATGTTCAGCGCATAACCCACCCCGTTGGCATCGACAACAGCCAATGCCGGAGACAGGTCGGCGAGTTCGCCCCTGATATATTCTATCATAATTCAATAACTGTTCCTCCTTGGCCCTGCAAGGATATTCTGTATATACACCTTATCTAACGTGCCCGTTCCCTCTTTATTGTATCGGGGCAGCGAGAAAGCGAAAAAGCTGAATTTCTTTGTCAGCTTAACGGCTTGGTTGTCTTTTCCGGCTGACCGTATAAAAGACTGAAAACCAAAAATCCGATGGTGTCTTTCCCACCATCGGCATTGCCAGTTTACCCGTTTGAGGATATTATCCTGCATCAGCGAACTGGGCAGGAATGGAAACTCAAGAATACCTCCGCCTCCCACGGCAACGCCCGCTCCGCAGACATTCTTCCCTGCCGGGGAAGATGAGGGAGGGGTTTCTATCGGTTGGATATTCCTTACTCCTGCTTCTCAATCTCCGTATTCATGCTGCGGTCGGATATGATTTCGGTCGGGTCGGCATCGATAAAAACCGATGGCGAAGCCTCGCCCAGACTTTTCTTCTTCTTGTTTTCGCGTGCCCCTGCCCTGAGAAGGTTCTTCGCTGCCGTTATGATGCTTGAGCCGCTCTCGGCCGTCGTTATCTTCAGCTTGTTCATGCTCTTCACTACGTCGGCCATCTTCGAGTCTACATCACCAAAGCGTATGGCGAAGTCCTGAGTACGGTCGATAATCTGGTTGGCGGCCTTCATCATGTCTTCCTGATTCTTCAGCTGCCTTACCTGCGTCCACATCAGTTCCAGAATACGCAGATTCATATACATCGTCTGCGGGCCCAATATCAGGACGCCCTTGTCGTAGGCCTCGCGCCAGAGCGAGCCGTCGTTGAGCAGGGCGAGGTTCAGTGCCCCTTCGGTGTGGATATACATGATGACGAAGTTCAGCTTGTTGTACCCCTCCTGCAAGTACTTGCTGTAGTCTTTCCGGGCCAACCGGTCTACCTGTGCGCGGACGCTCATCAGGTGCTGCTTCAGAAACTCGCTCTGCTCCTCCGCCGACTCGCTGTTGACGTAGCGTTCGTAGGCGGTAAAGGACATTTTGGCGTCGACCACCACGTCGCGCTTGTTGGGGAAGTGGAGGATGAAGTCGGGAATCAGCCCCTTCCCCTCGTCGTCCTTGACGAGCTTGCCCAACTTGTCGCGCAGATGGGCCTGCGAGGAGAACTGCTCGCCGTCCTTCAGGCCGAGGTCTTCGAGCAGCTGCCGGAGCTTTAGCTCGCCGAAGTTTCCCTGCACCTTCACCTCGCCCGTGAGGGCGCGGGTCAGCCGGGCAGCCGTCTCGCCGAGGTCCTGACTGTTCTTCATGTTGGCCTGAATGGTGGCGTCGAGCTTGTGTAGAGCCTCCTGATGCTTTTCCTTCGAGTCTTCCAGTGCCTCCTTCATCAGCTTGAGGCTCTGCTGCAACGGGTCAACAATTTTGGAGACCTGCTCCTTATTCTGTTCGCCCAGCTCTTCCTGACGGGCTTTCAGTACCGATTCGGAGGTCGATTTCATCTGTTCCCGAATGAGCGTCAACTGGTCTTCCACCTGCTTTCTGTTCATTTCGCGCAGAGCTTCCAGCTGCTTCTCAGAAGTCTGCTTCACCTGTTCGAGCTGCCGGTTGTAGGATGCCTTCAGTTCCGTCAGCTGACTTTCTGTGTCCTCCCTCATCCGTTCTATCTGAGTTTTGTAGGACGCTTTCAGTTCGGCTATCTCGCGTATGCTCCGCTCTTCCATGGTCTTCTTCTCGTCAGCATGTTCGCTGCGCAGAGTCTCTGCCTGCCTTTCCATGAGCTGTTTCTGCTCTGCGAGCTGTGTCTCGAAGCGTTCGGCTCTCTCGGCCGTCTCCCTTTCGTACCGTTGCAGGGTCTCCGTGCGTTGCTGTTCAGCCTGCCGTCTGTATTCCTCCAGCGAGGCCGCGGCATGCAGGGCGTTCGTCTTCTCCACGTCGCGTTCCGATGTCAGCTGTCTTATCTCCGCCGTCTGCCGCTCAAGGGCGGCTGCCTGCGAGGCCGTCCGTGCGGTCAGCTCGCTGACCTGCGTCCCGAGCGACTCCACCCGTGCCGCGTCGCCGTTATCGGGCACGTTCTTCTTCCCGAGCTGGTAGCCCAGTATCGCCATTACCACCATGCCTATGACGGCTATTACCAAATATGTTCCCATTGTCTGCCTGTGATTTTTTGATGAATAATAAAGCCTGCCCCTGCATCCGGCCGCCCTGTCCCCGTCGGGGCGCAAGGGCTTCGTCGTATTCCCAGACACCGAAGTCTTAGGCAAAGGTACTACAAAAAATGGAATGACAACGTATTTGCCGGGGATAAAATGCAGCTTGCCGGATGCGAAGATAAAATCCTGCCACTCCGCCATTCCGGCAGAACGGCCCGGTGAAAGCGGCACTTTTACCATACGGGTAAGCCCCTTTCGCATAGTGAAAGTGCCGTTTTCGTACAGCCAAAGTTACATTCTCGTTTTTTCTTGTCGCACTTCCAATTTACAAGAGCACATATTCCGCAGGGATTCCCTCTCATCTTCAGGGAGTGCCAAGGAAGATTCTTGCCAGTCATAAATATGCAGACGGAAACGTGCAAGGCAGGACAGAACAAGACAAATAAGCAGCATGATTGCCGGAAGACACAGAGAGGCAGTGAGAGAAAAAAGCAGTAGGAGAGCCAACACTTCCGTTAGCGTTCCCGTGCCGTTCCATTTAGAAAAGGTAGAAGACCATATAGCAATAAAAACAGCCGATTGAAATCAATCGGCTGTCCTTGTTGGGATACCCGGATTCGAACCAGGAATGACAGGACCAGAATCTGTAGTGTTACCATTACACCATATCCCAATAATCGGCAATTCATTTCTGAATTGCGATTGCAAAGGTATAATATTCTTATGGAACCACAAAATATTTTGGAGATTTTTTGCTAAAAATATTTCTGCGCCTTCTTCAAAATGCAAAACGGGGAGACTGGAGACCATTGGTACAGCCTCAACACCGGGTTGATACCGGCTGCATGGCGGTATACTGACAAAACTGCCTGAAAAGCAAAATAAAATGAAAATCCTTTGCACTTCATTCCTTTTGCCGTATCTTTGCACGCTATATAAATAAAAAGAGGTAAACAAGTGAATACAAGGAAAATTTCAATGAACGAAACAAAAAGACTGGTAGAATCAATTACAAATGGTATTCAAGATAAGAAGGGACGTGGCATAGTTATTGCTGACCTTAGGGAAATAGACGGCAGCATTTGCAGCTACTTCATCATCTGCCAAGCAATTCGCCACAGCAGGTGGAGGCCATAGCCGAGTCGGTGGGCGACTATGTACGCGAACATGACGGCGAAAAGCCCGTCAACTGCGTAGGACTGGAGAACGCCCAATGGGTAGCCTTGGACTATGTAGACGTCATGGTTCACATCTTTATTCCCGAGATGCGCGAGTTCTACGACTTGGAGCATCTTTGGGAGGACGCAAGACTGGAGAGAATCCCCGACCTCGACTAACAGCCGGAAACGCTGCCCGAGCTTTGCCGGGCGAGACAGCAAGGTCTCTGCCGGAACGGGAACGCCCTCGCATCCCATACGTCTTCGCGCTACGCTTAACATGCAGAGGCGGATGGTTCCCCTGTCTTTATCATTATTCATTACCAAAAACGATTCAGTAAATGGAGAATCAGAATCCAAACAATCAGCCAAACGGCCCAAAGATGCCCAAGTTCAACATGACTTGGCTCTACATCTTTGCCATTATTGCCATTGCCGTAACCTTCTTTGCCAACAACAACGGCTTGTTGGCTACGGGTGGCGGCATAAAGAAAGACTACACCTCGTTCGTCCAGTATGTCAACAAGGGCTACGCCACGCGAGTTGTCGTAAACAAGAATGAGAGCACGCTGAAGATGTATGTCGGGCCGGAGCATATCAGGGAAATCTTCAAGCAGGGAGTGCAGCAGGTAGGCCCGGCTCCCTACGTAACGGTAGAGATTGGTTCTATTGACAATCTCGAAAACTTCCTCACCCAAGCCGTCAAGAACAAGAAGATAGGTTCCTTCAGTTATGAGAACCAGAAGGGTAGTCTCCTCACGGATATCCTTGTCTCCATACTGCCATGGCTGCTTATCATCGGTGTGTGGATATGGATTATGCGCCGCATGGGAGGCGGTGCAGGAACTGGCGGGGGAGTATTCAGCGTAGGCAAATCGAAAGCCAAACTCTACGAAAAAGCCAACGACCTCGGCGTTACCTTCAAGGACGTAGCCGGACAAGAAGGGGCCAAGCAGGAAGTAGAGGAGATTGTAGAGTTTCTGAAGAACCCGAAGAAGTACACCGAATTGGGCGGAAAGATTCCCAAGGGTGCACTGCTCGTTGGACCTCCGGGAACAGGAAAGACCCTCTTGGCAAAGGCTGTGGCCGGAGAGGCAGGCGTTCCGTTCTTCTCCATGAGCGGTTCGGACTTCGTCGAAATGTTTGTCGGTGTAGGAGCAAGCCGCGTACGCGACGTGTTCCATCAGGCAAAGGAGAAGTCGCCCTGCATCATCTTCATTGACGAAATCGATGCCGTGGGCCGCGCCCGCAGCAAGAACCCGTCCATGGGAGGGAACGACGAGCGCGAAAACACGCTCAATGCGTTGCTGACCGAAATGGACGGCTTCGGAACCAATTCGGGCGTCATCGTCCTCGCCGCTACCAACCGTGTCGACATGCTTGACAAGGCACTGCTGCGTGCCGGACGCTTCGACCGCCAGATACATGTAGACCTGCCCGACCTGCCCGAACGCAAGGCGATATTCCAAGTACACATGAAGCCGCTGAAGCTCGACCAGAGTGTCGATCTTGACCTTTTGGCACGTCAAACTCCGGGATTCTCGGGTGCCGACATTGCCAATGTCTGCAATGAGGCGGCACTCATAGCCGCACGCCACAACAAGGAGGTGGTAGGCAGGCAGGACTTCCTTGATGCCGTTGACCGTATCATCGGTGGTCTGGAGAAGAAAACCAAGATTATGACAGCCGACGAGAAGCGTACCATTGCCCTGCACGAAGCAGGACACGCCACCATCAGCTGGTTCTGCGAGCATGCCAATCCGCTTGTGAAGGTGAGCATCGTGCCGCGCGGACAGGCACTCGGTGCCGCATGGTATCTGCCGGAAGAGCGTCCCATCACTACCAAGGAACAGATGCTCGACGAGATGTGTTCGCTCTTGGGTGGACGCGCTGCCGAGGAGCTTTTCACGGGACACATCTCCACGGGTGCCATGAACGACCTCGAGCGTGCCACCAAGAGTGCCTTCGGCATGATAGCCTACGCCGGCATGAGTGACAGACTGCCCAACATCTGTTACTACAACAACGATGAGTACAACTTCCAGAAGCCCTATTCGGAAACGACCGCCAAGGCCATCGATGAGGAGGTGCTCAAGATGATAAACGGACAATACGACCGTGCAAAGCAGATACTTACCGAACACAAGCGCGAGCACAATGCCTTGGCGCAGCTGCTCATTGAGCGCGAGGTCATCATGGCGGAAGACGCAGAGCGCATATTCGGAAAACGGCAGTGGGTCAGCCGCACGCAGGAGCTGATGGAAGCCGAGGAGAACGCACAGCCGAAACTCGAAGACATGCCTGAAGCGGTCAGACAGGCACAGGCAGAGCACGAGGCTTCGCTGCGAGAGAACAACAACGAACAGGAAACAACGACAAAAACCTCAGACGACGATGTCAGATAAGCAGAAAAACCTCATCACGCGTGCCATCACCGGCGTGCTCTTCGTTGCCATCATGGTGGCAGGCTTCCTGCAGCCACATTACATGGTCGTCCTCTTTGCCATCATCACCGGCATGACACTATGGGAGTACACGGGACTCGTCTCTGACATTCCCGGTGTACGCGTCAACCGCTTCATCTCCACCGTGGCAGGCGTCTACTTCTTCGTCGCCGTTGCAGGCAACCGCCTTGGTTTCGTAGAGGGCTTCAGCATCTTCGTGCCCTATATCCTGACCATCGTCTACCTGCTCGTTTCGGAATTGTATCTGAAGAATGAGCAGCCCGTCAGCAACTGGGCCTACACCATGCTCGGACAGATGTATATCGCACTTCCCTTCTCGCTCATCAACGTACTCGCGTTTCAGGTCAGCGAACATGGCCAGCTGACCATCGACATGCTGCTGCCCCTGAGCATCTTCATCTTCCTTTGGACAAACGACACAGGTGCCTACTGTTCCGGCTCGCTGCTCGGCAGGCATAAGCTATTCCCACGCGTCAGCCCCGGCAAGAGCTGGGAAGGAAGCATCGGCGGCGGCATCCTTGTCTTGGCAGTGGCGGCCCTGATAGGCTACCTGACCAGTCAGAGCAGCACGCCTCACTCGCTGAACATCCCCGAATGGATGGGACTGGGACTTGTCGTGGCCGTTTTCGGAACATGGGGCGACCTTATCGAAAGCCTCTTCAAGCGTACTCTCGGCATCAAGGACAGCGGCAGCATACTGCCCGGCCACGGTGGCATGCTCGATCGTTTCGACTCTTCTCTCCTTGCCATCCCGGCAGCAGTGGTCTACCTCTATTCGCTGACGATGATTTAACGCGGCAACGCACTCCCCCCCTATAGGAATCTGTATCAACACGTGCACCCAAAACATCAAGGGGCGCACGGCTGATACAGTTTTTCATTTCCTCAATATCGCAAACGGGAACTACTTCCCATACGAAGCCTGTCGGCAACGGCAGTCTGTGGTTGCCAGCGGAAAAAGTTTTTATAAGTCAGAGTCTTTTAAGCCTCAGAAATTGAAGATTGTCCTTACATTATTTATATAAAAGGAATGTATGATCAAAGTCGCAAATAGCATACTTTCCAGAACTTCGATATTAGAAGCTCTGAAGGCTATATGATACCTGTTTTTGTTTTCATACCATTTGCTGTCATTTTTAACAATTCACGCAATCGGCAGATATTCTGTACGTTATAGGTCCGACAGGGATGATGGCTTGACAGTAACTTCCTGTCATCCCTTTATTCCTCACTTCCTATTTCCTTTATTTCGCATGCCGGAGTCAGACGATTCGTACACACCAATATCATATACGGGAAACCATACGCAGGCTTTGCATCTCCTCTATCATCACAAAGCTGATTAATATTTGCTTTGGGATTAATGTATAAAAAGGCATTCTGCTGTCGTTGTCCTAATCAAAGTCGCCTATATGAGGCAAGATGGAAACAAAGATGAGCGGTTACAGACCTATTTGCCCGATGCGCCTAAATTAGCTCGTGTTTATTTTGCATTTCAAGCGAATTGCCGTATCTTTGCAAAAGGATTATCCACATTACAAGCTAATGTCGAACGAGAGAAAATACAAGCTGTTAAGCAAAATACAATATCCGGCAGACCTCCGCCAGCTGGGCACGGAGGAGCTGCCCGAGGTTTGCAGGGAACTACGCGAGGACATTATAGAGGAGGTTGCCGTCAATCCCGGCCACTTGGCTTCAAGCCTTGGTGCCATGGAGATAACGGTAGCCTGCCACTACGTCTTCAACACGCCTGAGGACCGCATCGTCTGGGACGTGGGGCATCAGGCCTACGGTCATAAGATTCTGACAGGACGGCGGGAGAGCTTCTGCAAGAATAGGAAGTTCGACGGACTCATGCCCTTTCCCTCACCACTGGAAAGCGAGTACGATACCTTCACGTGCGGACATGCCTCCAACTCTATTTCGGCTGCCTTGGGAATGGCCGTTGCCGCCAAGCTGACGGGACATGCCGACCGCCATGTGGTAGCCATCATAGGCGACGGAGCCATGAGCGGCGGGCTGGCCTTTGAAGGACTGAACAATGCCTCGTCGAAGCCTAACGACCTGCTCATCATCCTCAACGACAACGACATGTCCATTGACCGTGCCGTAGGGGGAATGGAGCAATACCTGCTCAACCTCGACACTAACGAAACCTACAACCGGCTGCGCTTCAAGGCTGCGCGATGGCTCTACTCCAAGGGACTGCTCAACGATGAACGACGCAACGGAATACTCCGTCTGAGCAATGCCTTCAAGGCTGCGTTGTCGCATCAGCAGAACCTCTTCGAGGGAATGAACATCCGATACTTCGGCCCCTACGACGGAAACGACGTTGTAGAGCTGGTGAGAATACTCCGCCAGATAAAGGACATGAAAGGCCCGAAGCTCCTCCACCTTCATACAAAGAAGGGAAAAGGCTACGAACCGGCAGAGAAGAGTGCCACCGTATGGCACGCACCGGGCAAATTCGACCCCGAAACCGGACAGCGCATTGTGCAGGACAATAGCCATCAGCCACCGAAGTTTCAGGATGTCTTCGGTGAAACGCTCCTCGAGCTGGCCGAGCGGAATCCGCGCATAGTCGGGGTAACCCCTGCCATGCCGACAGGCTGCTCCATGAACATCATGATGAAGGCCATGCCCGACCGCACTTTCGACGTGGGCATTGCCGAGGGCCACGCCATGACCTTCTCGGCAGGCATGGCCAAGGACGGCTTGCAGCCTTTCTGCAACATCTATAGCGCCTTCTCGCAGCGCGCCTACGACAATATCATCCACGACACGGCCATTCTCAACCTGCCCGTAGTACTCTGTCTCGATCGTGCCGGACTGGTAGGCGAGGACGGAGCCACCCATCACGGAGCTTTCGATATGGCATTTTTGCGCCCCATCCCCAATCTGACCATTGCCTCACCGATGGACGAGCGCGAGTTGCGCCGGCTGATGTATACCGCTCAACAGCCCGGACAAGGCTTCTTCGTCATCCGTTATCCGCGCGGACGGGGAGTGTTGACTGACTGGCGGTGTCCGCTCGAAGCTGTTGAAACAGGCACAGGACGCAGGCTCAGCGAGGTTTCTCCGGGCCATGCTGCCACCTCTGCACCCCGGGTGGCCGTGCTGACCATCGGCCCGATAGGAAACGACGTGGAGAACCTGCTGAAAGCCCTTGGCGACGAGCCGGAAACGGAACTGACAGGCAGCGTGGTGCATTACGACATGCGCTTCCTCAAGCCACTCGACGAAAACATTCTCCGCGAGGTATCCCGCGATTGTACTCATGTCATTACCATAGAGGACGGTGTCCGAAACGGTGGTCTCGGCAGCGCGGTAAGCGAGTGGATGACCGACAACGGCTACCTTGGGCACGTCATCCGCATGGGTATGCCCGACCAGTTCGTAGAACAGGGAACGGTGGCCCAGCTCCGCCAGCTCTGCGGCATAGACAACGAGAGCATCAAAACACAGATTCTTGCCTGTCTGCAAGAAAAACAAGACAAAAAGAAATGAAGATAATCATTGCCGGAGCATACGCCATCGGCACATATTTGGCGAAACTGCTCGCACGTGGGAAACAAGAAATCACGCTCATGGACGAAAATGCCGAACGGCTCGAACGGTTAGGCAGCAACTACGACCTGCTGACCATCGAGGCATCGCCGACGAGCATCAACTCCTTGAAGGAGGTGGGCGCACAGGATGCCGACCTCTTCATCGCCGTTACGCCCAACGAGGCCGCCAACCTCACCGCCTGTATGATGGCCCACCGTCTGGGCGCAAGAAAAACGGTGGCGAAGGTAGACAATGCCGAGTATATAGAACCCCAGAATCAGGATTTCTTCCGGCAGCTCGGTATCAACAGCATCATCTACCCCGAGATGCTCGCTGCCAAGGACATCATCAACGGACTGAAGATGTCGTGGGTGCGGCAGCGGTGGGACGTGCACGACGGTGCGCTTGTCATGCTGGCCATCAAGCTGCGTGAGGAATGTCAGATTCTGGACAAGCCCCTCCGCGATATCAGCGGCCCGGACGACCCCTACCATGTCGTCGCCATCAAGCGTGGGCCGGAAACCATCATACCGGGAGGTAACGATACTCTTAAGCTCTACGACCTTGCCTACTTCATGACTACCAAGAACTACATTCCCTACATCCGCAAGATAGTAGGGAAGGAGCATTATGTAGACGTGAAGAACGTCATGATAATGGGTGGAGGACAGACGGCCGTCCGCGCGGTGAAGAACATGCCCGAGTACATGAACGTCAAGATAATAGAACAGGACGTCAACCGGTGCGAGGAGCTGAACGAACTCTTTGAGGAGAACAAGCTCGTCATCAATGGCGACGGACGCGACACGGGACTTCTCACCGAAGAGGGCATCCGCAACACACAGGCGTTCGTAGCCCTGACTTCCAATACCGAGACCAATATACTCGCCTGCCTGACGGCCAAGCAAATGGGCGTCAGGAAAACTGTCGCAGCCGTCGAAAATGTAGACTACGTGAACATGGCCGCCAGTCTTGACATCGGCACCATCATCAACAAGAAGTCCATTGCTGCCGGACACATCTACCAAATGATGCTCGATGCCAACGTTGAAAACGTGAAGTTCCTCATGTCGGTCAAGGCAGACGTGGCGGAACTCATCCCCGTTCAAGGCTCGAAGATTACGCGCAAGCCCATCAAGGACGTCAACATCCCCAAGGGAATGACCATCGGCGGCGTCGTGCGCAACAACGAAGGCATGCTCGTGTCGGGAAACACGCAGATTGAAGCCGGCGACCTAGTCGTGGTCTTCTGCTACAATGTGGAAAAGAAAAAGGTGGAACAGCTCTTCAACTGATGCCCCGAAGGCCCGGCCCGGCATGGGGCCGAGAGTGGCTGTCGGCCTGCTGCATGACTGTATTCTGCTGCCGCCGGGGCGCGACTTGCCCACTTTGTGAGCCTACAACCTGTCTACCTCTCATTTCGTCAACTTGTTATTGCAATGCTGAATCTCAAAATCATATCCAAAATCATTGGTTCGCTGCTGTGGATTGAAGCTACACTGCTGTTTCTTTGTCTGCTTGTTGCTGTATGGTATCAGGGCAGCGACATTCTTCCCTTCGCATGGAGCATCCTCATAACCATAAGCGCAGGCATCGTGTTCCGTCTTCTCGGCCGGCATGCCGACAATCTCTTGGGCCGTCGCGATGCCTACTTTGTCGTGTCGGTGGCTTGGATTCTCTTCTCGCTTTTCGGCACGCTGCCCTTCCTCATCAGCGGAGCACTGACCAGTTTCACCGATGCCTACTTCGAGACCATGTCGGGATTTACCACGACGGGGGCCACCATCATCGATTTTCCCGAGCATCTTCCAAGGGGCTTCTGTTCTGGCGGTCGCTGACCCAGTGGATAGGCGGACTCGGCATCGTCTTCTTCACCATCGCTATCCTGCCCTCGCTCGTGGGCGGGTCGGTCAAGGTGTTTGCTGCCGAGGCCACAGGCCCCATCAAGAGCAAGCTCCATCCCCGGCTCAGTACGGGTGCAAAATGGATATGGGTGGTCTATCTCGTGCTCACGGCGGCCTGTATCGTCAGCTACAAGATTTGCGGGATGGGGTGGTTCGATGCTTTCAACTACTCCATGACGAGTACTGCCACCGGCGGATTCGCCACCGAGAGCGGCTCCATTATGACCTTCCATTCTCCTGCCGAAGAGTATGTCTGTGCCCTGTTCTGCTTCCTGTCAGGCGTGAACTTTACGCTCCTGTATAGTTCAGTAGTAGGGGTGAACCTGCGACAGCTCTTCCGCAACAGTGAGTTCCGCTTCTATACCATCATGGTGGCATCCTTTACCGCGTTCATAGCCATGGAGCTTGTCATCCGCAACCACTACGACATAGAGCACGCTTTCCGCAGCTCGCTCTTTCAGGTTATCTCGTTCATCACTACGACCGGGCTTTTCAGCGACGATGCCGCCAAGTGGCCGCACGTTACGTGGGTAGTACTCGCCGCCTGTATGTTCTTCGGCGGCTGCTCCGGCTCTACGAGTGGCGGTATCAAGAGCATCCGCGGCGTGATGATGCTGAAAGTCGTCCGCAATGAGTTCAGGCAGATACTCCATCCCAATGCCGTCCTGCCAATGAAGATAGACGGTGTCAATGTCTCCCAGTCCAAGCGTGTAACGCTTCTCGCCTTCATCGGTCTTTACCTCATACTGACGCTCTTCTGCGCTTTCACCATGATAGCCGCAGGCATCGACAATACCAATGCCATCACCATTACGCTAAGCTGTCTGGGCAACGTCGGCCCTACCTTGGGCATGGAAATCGGCCCCACCATGTCGTGGGCACAACTGCCCGATTTTGCGAAATGGATTGGAGCATTTCTGATGTTGGTCGGCCGACTGGAACTTTTCACCGTTCTGGTACTCTTCACGCCGGCCTTTTGGAAGGAGAACTGACAAGCACGGCTATGCGACGGCCGTCTAAGGAAAGGTGATGGCGACTGCAGCGGCTTTCCCCGAAAGCCGCTGCCAGACAAGCAGAAGGCCGGAGCAGGGCGCAGCAGACGAAGTCTCGGGACAGGGTACAGCCATACAGAATGTAAGAAAAATTCATTTCCATTGTTCCAATACATTGGGATGGCGGAACGAGAACGGCACTTTCACACTCTGAAAGTGCCGTTCTCATTGTCCGAAAGTACCGTTTTCGTATTGTCGGTAAAACACAGGCTAATCATTATTTCTCAATAGTCTGTCTCTCACCGCATTACATTCTCGCTTCCTCCATAGCGGCAAGGGCTGGCCACAACGGGACATTGAATAGGTTTGTAAAAACATTTCACATCCGAAAAAATGCCCGTATCCTCTCAGGAATGTTCATACCGGATGTGCCTTCCATTCGTCGCCAAGGTGCATAAGACCGCATATTGCGGCATCACTCCCCCGGGGAGGCTGCCCGCGGCACGCGTCGTCGTGAAAGTTTTCAGCCTCATCTAAATGGGTACAGACTCCAAAAAACAATCCCATAATTTTGCACTTCGCCCGATTTAGTGTATCTTTGTAGCTATGAACGTACAAGAAGCACAGAACATCAGATGGAGTAAAAACATCATAATAGCCGATGGCGATTACATCGGCCGCGTGGCTTTCGACCTCATCGTCAACTTTGAACGGATGCTGAACCGCCGTATTCCGGCTGTTGATTTCAGTCAGTGGGCCGTTGATATAGCTCTTGACGGCCGGCTGAAACCGGGTAGGCACGAGACGCAGGTGGTTCTTCTGCACGACAGGAAGAATCCCAAGTTGGAGAATTTCTCCCCTGCCGATTACGACAACGAGCTGAACGGACAGGCCTTCCAAGACCCGCAGATGGGTGAGTTCATCATCAATGCCATACCGACTGGCGAGGAAGCAAGCAACAAGGAGGATGTTTTGCTCGACTTGCTGAAGACGCTCCTCAGCCACGAGGAGGTCAGGCGGATTATGATTGTGCCGGATGGAGAGGACGGACAGCTTTTAGGCAGTCTCCGCTCGACTCCGGGATGTGGACGATGAGCAGAAACACATCACGCTTTTCACGATGCAGCCGGTAGGGGGCGGAAACTTCAAGCAGGAGATACTTGGCTATTCGCTTCTTAATGCAATGGGCATCTCTGCTTCCGAGATAGACAACAAAATAGGAAACAAGTAAAAATAAGAACAATAAAATCCCCCATCAAAACATACCGATGCCCTTTCTCTATTCGAGAGGGGGAATAGGGGGGAGTTTCAGACTATGGGAAAAGTTTTAATGATTGGCGCAGGTGGCGTGGCTACCGTAGCGCTTTTAAGATTGTCCAGAATCAGGACGTATTCACGGAGTTTATGATTGCAAGCCGCCGCAAGGAGAAATGCGACGAGCTGGTGAAGTCTATCCACGACAAGGGCTACAAGGCTGACATCAGGACAGCACAGGTAGACGCTGACGATGTGGAGCAGCTGAAGGCCCTCTTCAGCTCATTCAAGCCGCAGTTGGTGATTAATCTTGCACTGCCCTATCAGGACCTGACCATCATGGATGCCTGTCTGGCTTGTGGGTGCAACTATCTTGACACCGCCAACTATGAGCCGAAAGACGAGGCGCATTTCGAGTACAGCTGGCAGTGGGCGTACAAGGACAAGTTCGAGAAGGCGGGTCTGACGGCTATCCTCGGTTGCGGCTTCGACCCGGGCGTGTCGCAGGCATATACGGCATACGCTGCCAAGCACCACTTCGACGAGATTCACTATCTTGACATCGTTGACTGTAATGCCGGAAACCATCATAAGGCTTTCGCCACCAACTTCAACCCGGAAATCAATATCCGGGAGATTACCCAAAAGGGACTCTACTACGAAGATGGCAAATGGATTGAGACAGAGCCTTTGGCAGTACATCAGGACTTGAATTATCCGAATATCGGCCCTCGAGACTCTTATCTCATGCACCACGAGGAACTGGAGTCGCTCGTAAAGAACTACCCGACCATCAAGCGTGCCCGCTTTTGGATGACGTTTGGTCAGCAGTATCTTACCTATCTTGACTGTATTCAGAACCTCGGCATGAGCCGTATTGATGAAATCGAATACGAGGCACCATTGGCCGACGGCTCGGGAAAGACTGCTAAGGTGAAGATTGTCCCGCTTCAGTTCCTCAAGGCTGTATTGCCAAATCCGCAGGACCTCGGAGAGAATTACGACGGTGAAACCTCCATTGGCTGCCGCATCCGTGGTGTCAAGGACGGCAGGGAGCAGACCTACTATATCTATAACAACTGCAAGCATCAGGATGCCTACAACGAGACGGGCATGCAGGGGGTCAGCTATACGACGGGCGTACCGGCTATGGCAGGTGCGATGATGTTCTTCAAGGGTCTCTGGAACAAGCCGGGGGTATGGAATGTCGAGGACTTCGACCCGGATCCATTCTTGCAGGTGCTCAACGAGCAGGGACTGCCGTGGCATGAGCAGTTCAATGTTGATATTGAGCTGTAAGGCTTCCTTCCTATCCTCCTGAAAGGAGGTGGACGAACGGACTTGCTGAGAACATTCATCCATCATTCATATTAACAAACAATTGTCTCACATCCCTTTTGTGGGATAACTTCAGACTCGGCCCCCGCGAGATAAGAATTCCCTCCTTTCGGAGGGGGACGGGGGAGGCTAATTATGTCAGAAACAAACGAAGGAAAACTGAAAGCATTGCAGGCTGCAATGTCGAAGATAGAGAAAGATTTCGGTAAAGGGTCCATCATGCGCATGGGCGACGAACAGATAGAGAACGTAGAGGTAATCCCGACGGGCAGCGTCGCCCTCGACACCGCACTGGGTGTAGGCGGCTATCCACGCGGACGAATCATAGAGATTTACGGGCCGGAGAGTTCCGGCAAGACGACACTGGCTATCCACGCCATTGCCGAGGCACAGAAGCAGGGGGGGATTGCTGCCTTCATTGACGCGGAACACGCTTTCGACCGCTTCTATGCCGAGAAACTCGGAGTAGATGTAGACAACCTCTGGATTTCGCAGCCGGACAATGGAGAGCAGGCTTTGGAGATTGCCGACCAGCTTATCCGCTCGTCCGCTATTGACATTCTCGTCGTTGATTCCGTGGCTGCACTGACACCGAAGAAGGAGATTGAGGGCGACATGGGCGACTCTGCCGTTGGTCTACAGGCCCGACTGATGAGTCAGGCACTGCGTAAGCTCACTTCCACCATCTCCAAGACCAACACTTGCTGCATCTTCATCAACCAATTGCGTGAGAAGATAGGCGTAATGTTTGGCAATCCCGAGACAACCACGGGTGGAAACGCGCTGAAGTTCTACAGCTCTGTACGCCTTGACATCCGCCGTGTTACGAGTATCAAGGATGGAGACCAAGTTATCGGAAACCAAGTGCGCGTAAAGGTGGTAAAGAATAAGGTGGCTCCTCCTTTCCGCAAGGCTGAGTTCGAGATTACCTTTGGCGAGGGCATTTCCAAGATTGGCGAGATTGTCGACTTGGGCGTTCAGTACAACATCATTCAGAAGAGTGGCAGTTGGTTCAGCTACAACGGTACGAAGCTCGCGCAGGGCCGCGATGCTACCAAGACGATGATAAAGGACAATCCTGAACTTGCCGAGGAGCTGGAAGGACTCATTAAGCAGGCGATTGCAGAGAAAGAGAAATAAGACCGCATGCCCGCCTTGCCCTATATATAATAAGGTAGGGTGGGTATATGCCTGCTACCTTGTCTATACTATAAAAACAATAAGTACACTGTAGAGAAGAAAATTCTCCGTCTGCACAAAGCCTGATGCGGTCTTGCCGGCGCGCTCCTCGAAGGTGGAAGCGTGGCATGCGCCATGATGCAGGAAGAGATGTCCGGATTGCTGAAGGGTAATTGAGGTTCACCCCATTCCGCGTCATTATATTGAGGATGCTGCAAGATTGTGTGTCCTGCAAGTCTGTCTGCATCACCTGCTACTACCTATGAGATATGTGTTTCGTATGTAGTTGGTTATCAATGGGTTCAGGATAGAGGAGTGAAAGTGTGGAAATGATGTGGTCAAAGTGCCGTTCTCGCAGTGCGAAACCGGCACTTTGACAGTGCGAAACCGGCACTTTCGCTGTATGGGGTGGGAAGGCTGAAAATTTGATGTAAGTTAGCTTTACATTCAAATTCTTTCTGTCCGTTGCCCCTTATCTTGTTTTTTTTATTTATATTTGTACTTAAACGAAATGACTATGGAACAGAACGACAAGACACTTTGGCAGGTAGTGAAGGGATATTTCAATGCTTTGCCCGACAAGGAAGATGAAGACGAGACCATCAGGCAGATTAGCAGTGGAGTCGTCTTCCACGGTGCTAACCTGTGGATATTAGTGTTTGCTATCTTCATCGCCTCGCTGGGGCTGAACGTCAACTCTACGGCGGTCATCATCGGTGCCATGCTCATATCGCCGCTGATGGGGCCTATCATCGGCATGGGGCTGTCGGTGGGCATCAACGACCTCGGACTGCTGAAGCGTTCCATCAAGAATTACCTTGTGGCAACCGGCATCAGCGTGCTCACGGCGACTATCTACTTCCTCATAACACCGCTGACCGAGGCACAGTCGGAACTTCTTGCCCGGACATCGCCGACGCTCTACGACGTGCTCATAGCCCTCTGCGGTGGTGCGGCAGGCATTTTGGCCCTTTCGACAAAGGGAAAGGGGAATGTCATTCCGGGAGTTGCCATCGCCACGGCCCTTATGCCACCGCTCTGTACAGCCGGATACGGACTGGCGGTGGGCAACTTCTCCTATTTCTTCGGGGCGTTTTACCTCTTCTTCATCAATACGGTCTTCATAGCCTTGTCTACTTTCATCGGGGTGCGCATGCTGCGCTTCCGGCACAAGGTGTTTGTCGACGCGCTCCGGCTGGCGAAGGTGAAGCGGTACATCATCGGCATTGTGGTGCTGACGATGCTTCCGGCAGCTTACATGACGGTGCAGATTATCAGGCAGAGCGTGCTCGACAACAACACGAGAAAGTTCGTAAAGAACGAGCTGACGTTCAAGGGAACGCAGATTATATCGCAGAACAGGGACGAGAAGCACAAGACGCTGAACGTGGTTGCCGTTGGGAAAATCATTTCGTCCAAGGCTATTGGTAATGCCCGCGCTGATGGACGAGTATCAGTTGGACGGATACAAGCTGAATGTCATACAAGGTTCGCAGTCGGACAGCATGCTTTTCCTCAGTCAGGCCCTCAACACCGCAGCTACATCCACCGCAGCCAACCGGCAGAAACTGCTGGAGCAGGCCAATCAGATTCAGCAACTGGAGACGCAGCTGGACAGTTATGCCTCCTATGCGGAGCTGAGCAGGAGCATCCGTGGCGAAGTGAAGGCGGTTTTCCCGTTGGTTGCCGGACTGAGCTTGTCGAACGTTACTGAGGCGCGCACCGATACGGCTGCCACCTGCCGCTACGTGATGGCGGTGATAGACAGCAGGGGAAGTCTTGCCCCTGTGGAGAGGGCGCGCCTTCAGAAGTGGCTGAAGGCACGGACAAAGGCAGACAGCCTGCGCCTGATAGTGGTGCCTTAGCCCCGGGTGGGCGGTATGGTACGGCTGTGGTTGCCGGGTGGATATGAGGCCGCAAGGAGATGGTGCAGGAACGATAGTCTGCAAATAAAAACAGGAGTACGCCTTTCGGCGTACTCCTGTTGGTTTTCAGTGTCTTTCCTTTCTCCTTGAGTGGTCTCGCCTTTGCGGCAGACGGGTGTGGGGAAATGCGTATCCGGCAGGTTCGACTTGCGATGGCTGCAATGCCTGCTTATCCGAGCCGCTTCAGCTGAACGGTGAAGTGGCGCATCAGCGGAGCCTCCCATTCGATGGCAACACCTCGGGTAACGCTTTCGCGGCGGTCGAAGACATTCTTCAGTGCAGCCGCAATCACGTCGATATGGTTGTCCGTGTAGACGCGGCGGGGGATGGCCAGACGCAGGAGGTCAAGTCCGTTGAAGCGGTTCTCGTGCGTTTCGGGGTCGCGGTCGGCAAGCATGTAGCCCACCTCTACGCCACGGATGCCGGCTTCGAGGTAGAGTTCGCAGGTCAGGGTCTGTGCCGGGAACTCCTCCTTGGGCACGTGCGTGAGCACCTTGCTGGCATCTACGAAGATGGCATGGCCACCGGCAGGACGCTGGTAGGGGATGCCGTACTCGTCGAGCTTCTTTGCCAGATATTGTACCTGATGGATGCGCGTGTCGAGCATGTCGAACTCGGTGTTCTCGTCCAGTCCCTGCGCGAGGGCATTGAGGTCGCGTCCGCTCATGCCGCCGTAGGTAACGTAGCCTTCCATCGGTATGCAGAACATCTTCGCACCCTCAAACCATTCCTTGTTGTTGGTGGCTATGAATCCGCCCATGTTCACTATGCCGTCTTTCTTGGCCGACATCGTGGCGGCATCTGCATCGGCATACATCTCGCGTACAATCTCCTTGATGGTCTTGTCGGCGTAGCCTCCTCGCGGACCTTTATGAAATAGGCGTTTTCGGCAAAGCGCGCGGAGTCCATTACCACTGGTACGCCATACTTATGGCAAAGGGCGCAAGTCTCCTTGATGTTCTTCATGCTGACCGGCTGACCGCCTACGGTGTTGTTGGTAACGGTGAGCACCATGAACGGCACGTTCCCCTCGTTCTCCTTCAGCACCTTTTCGAGCTTGTTCAGGCACACGTTTCCCTTGAAGGGTACTTCCTTCTGGGTGTCCTTTGCATCGTCGGTCGTTACGTCGATGGCGTGCGCCCGGCGGCTCTCTATGTGTCCCTTGGTCGTGTCGAAGTGGGCATTGCCCGGTATGACATTCCCCTCCTTGACGAGATACGAGAAGAGCACGTTCTCCGCTGCGCGTCCCTGATGGGTCGGGATGATGTATTTCATGCCGAGAATCTTCTGTACCATCGCCTCGAAGTTGTAGAACGAGGTGGCACCGGCGTAGCTTTCGTCGCCCAGCATCATGGCTGCCCATTGTCGGTCGGACATGGCACCTGTGCCGCTGTCGGTCAGCAAGTCGATGTAAACCTGTTCGGCCTTGAGTTGGAATACGTTGTAGTGAGCCTCCTTGAGCCACTGTTCTCTTTCTTCGCGAGTACTTTTCTTAATTGGTTCAATCATCTTGATTTTCCAAGATTCAGCAAATGGGATTTCCATAACGTCGGTTTTAATTGATTAGTATAATGTTAATGAGAATAGACAACACCTCTATACGGCATGCAGTCCGTAGACTCCATTCTTCATCATAAAAGGAGTGGCAAAGCGTCGCGCTCCCTGTATGTTCGGAAAGACGGTTGAAGCAATTGCATTGTTATTGCTTTGAATCGTCAGTATAACGGGTATTATGTTCGCAAATATACACAATTCTTTTCCATTTGCGTGCGTTTTGTTATTAAAACTTTTAGTCCGAAGCCCATTTTTTTGCTTCTTTCACTATATGGAAGTGTAGTGCAGGGTTTCCGGCACTTCGTTATCCGTTGCCTGAGGAGCCGTTGCCGGTACCTGCCATAAGGCGGGTATTTGAGTTAAAATGATGCGTTTTCATTGCCCGTTCGGATATATTTCCTATATTTGCGCTGACAAACAACAGGTAGAATATGCAGAAATATGCAGATTATATAGAGGAGATTGAGATTGATTCGCTTTGGAGCGGAAAAAAGCACATCAAGTGGCAGCTCGACCGTAAGGTCAATGTCCTGAGCGGAATCAACGGAGTCGGGAAAAGCACCATTCTCAACAAGGTGGTAAAAGGGCTGATGCAGGGTGGCGAATTTCCGAGCCACCTCATCAAGGGCGTCCATCTGAAGGTCTCGCCGGCCGATGCCCGGTGGATAAGGTACGACATTATCCGCTCCTTCGACCGTCCGCTGCTCAACCTCGAAGCCGTTAGCAAACTCGACTTCAACCTCGTTACCGAACTCGACTGGCAGCTCTTCCAGCTTCAGCGCAAGTACCTCGACTATCAGGTGAACATCGGCAACCGAATCATCAACACCCTACAGGGCGGCAGTCCCGACGCTGCCGAGAAAGCACACAGGCTTTCCGCACCCAAAAGGCGGTTTCAGGACATTATCGACGACCTGTTTACGGAGACGGGCAAGACCATCATCCGCACCGAGAACGAGATACGCTTCTCGCAAATCGGCGAGTCTCTCATGCCCTATCAGCTGTCGAGCGGTGAGAAGCAAATTCTTGCCATCCTGCTGACGGTGCTTGTAGAAGACTCGCTGCCCTACGTGCTGTTCATGGACGAACCCGAAGTGAGCCTGCACATCGACTGGCAGAAGCGGCTCATCGACCTCATTCTCGAGCTTAACCCCAATGTGCAGATTATACTGACGACCCATAGTCCTGCAGTGATTATGAACGGGTGGCTCGACCATGTAACCGAGGTTTCCGACATTACCGACAACTAAAATCTCCGCGTCATGGGAAGACGATTGAGCGAGAACCTTTCTTCAGCATACATAGAAGCCGCCAACCGGCTCAACGGACGGACGGCCCGGCAGAAGATAGTGGCCTACGTAGAGTCCTACGACGACATCTACTTCTGGCGAACCGTACTCAGCGGTTTCGAGAACGAGCATGTTTATTTCGAGGTGATGCTCCCCTCAAAGCAGAATCTTACCAAGGGAAAGAAGTCGGTACTGATGAATCTTGTGTCGAAAAAGGTGGGCGAGAACATGATTGCCTGCGTGGATGCCGACTACGACTATCTTCTGCAAGACACGACACAAATCTCCCAAGAGGTGAATGGGAATCCCTACGTCTTCCATACCTACGCCTACGCCATCGAAAACCTGCAATGCTATGCACCGAGCCTGCACGACGTGAGCGTGGCAGTGGCCCTGAACGACCGCCCCATCTTCAATTTCGAAGAGTATATCCGCCAGTACAGCGAAGCCGTCTATCCGCTTTTGGTATGGAATATATGGTTTTACAGGAAGCGGATTTACGGCCAGTTCACCATCAGCGACTTCTGCCGGGTCATTGAGACGGGCAACTTTACCCTTCAGGGAGCTGTCGACGTGTTGCAGAACGTAAGGCGGAAGGTGGGCAAGAAGGTGAAGCGGCTCCAACGGCAGCATCCCGATGCCAAGCAGGGCTATCTCGGACTGAAGGACGAGCTGCGCGCGCTGGGCGTTACGCCTCAGACCGCCTACCTCTTCATACAGGGGCATCATCTCTTCGATTGTGTCGTTGTGCCGGCCATGAAGAAAGTCTGCGACAAGCTGATTCGCGAGCGCGAGACGGAAATCAACCGCAATGCAGTCCACAGCATACAACGCCACAACGAGCTGTCGAGCTATTCCCACAGCATAGAGGAAATTGTGCCGATGCTCCGCCGCAATGTCGGCTATATGTCGTCTGAGCCTTTCCGCAGGATAAAGGACGATATTGCCCGCTTTTTGGAAAGCCACCATGCTCTTCGGGACGGTCAGGACGGTCAGCCCGTCGGGGAGAATCCGTAAGGTCGCAAGGGGATAGGAGCATGCCGTCGGCTGTGTTTCTGACCGTCGGATATGTCGTATATATGTAAAGATAAAGGATTATCCGTCTTCTCATTGTGCCTTTGCGGCTATCCCAAAACGGCACTTTCGCATCCCGAAACGGGCTTAACGGCACAGCGAAACGGGCATTTCCGCTAACCCGTTCTGATGCTTTGGGTTGTGTAGTGCGTAAGTCTCTGACGGTCAGCTTCCCATACTCGCTCTTTGAGTCTGGATGTTTTTCTGGAAAACTAAATATCTCTCGCTTGATTTGTAAATGTTTTTCGTAGTTTCTGTGCGCTCCCCTCTTTCTCTCTGTATCTGCTTTCGGCTGCTCTCTGTCAGGCAATGCAGAGACAGAAATAGAGGGTAGGGAACAGCAATGCCCTTTCCTTCTATTCCTTGCCTGCAACTAAAGGCAGCCGGCAGCAGCCATGACGGACTGCGGCAACGGGCTACTCGCCGGATTCTGCGTGCGGTTCGGCCCTGTCGGTAATTGTTTCTGCCGGGCGCGCAGCCGGACGCCGGAGCAGGCTGACCATGATGCTGGCAGCGTTGTCGGGGGCAACCTCCATGCCCAGTCTGCTGCGCACGAGCTGGTATCCTGCAAGCATCCTCGCCCTGTCAGGCTGTCCGGGAAGGATGCGGTAGAGTTCGTTGGCAATGTTATATATCCTGAAGCGGTCGGCAAGCAGCTCCTGCACTATCTCCTGCTGGGTAACAAGGTTGACCAGAGAGATAAAATCGACCTTGATAATATGCTTGAAGGCAAAGCGGATGAGGCTCGGGACGGGCGTCGCATAGCAGACCACCTGCGCACATCGAACAGGGCCGTCTCGAGAGTAGCCGTTCCGCTCGTGACGAGGGCAGCCGTGGCGTGTGACAAAAGCTCGTAGGTGGCGTTCCTGACTATCCGCGCCCCCGTGTCTTTCAGGAAAGGCTCATAGTATGCGTCGCTGATGGAGGGTGCGCCGGCTACGACCATCTGATAGTCTTCAAAGTGGCCTGCGGCTTCGAGCATCTTCGGAAGATTGTCCTTGATTTCCTGTTTCCGGCTGCCCGACAAGATAGCTATGATGGGCTTTTCGTCCAAGCTGTGCCGGTGGCAGAACTCCTCCTTGGTCTCCGCATAGCGTTGGCGGAATCCGCAGACTTCCTCGGCAGTGGGGTTGCCTACGTAGTGTATCTTGTAGTTATGCTTCTTTTCGTAGAACGGAACCTCGAAGGGCAGGATGGAGAACATCTCGTTTACATCGCGCTTGATGGCACGGATGCGCCACTCTTTCCACGCCCAGATTTTCGGAGAGATATAGTAATAGACGGGGATGCCCGTATGCTTGTGTACAAATTTGGCTATCTTGAGGTTGAAGCCCGGGTAGTCTACGAGAATCACGACGTCGGGATGCCAGTCCACAATGTCCTTCTTGCACTTCTCCAAGTTCTTGAAGATGGTGGGAAGATGGAGCAGCACGGGGATGAAGCCCATGTAGGCAAGGTCCTTGTAGTGCTTCACACGCACGCCGCCGACCTGCTGCATCAGGTCGCCCCCGAAGAAGCGGAAGCGTGCATCGGGGTCGTATTCCTTCAGAGATGCCATCAGGCGCGAAGCGTGGAGGTCGCCCGAGGCCTCGCCAACGATAAGATAGTATTTCATAAGCTATGTAGTTAAAAGCTCCTCAATGTCTGACGAAAGCCTCCCCAAGCCCCCTTCGGAAGAGGGATGCGAGTATGTGGAGAGACTGCGGCATAATGTCCTGCACCCCTTCCCGTCGGAAAGGCTTTGGGAAGTTTCTGTCTACAGATTCTCTTCCCACCCTTTCATCTGTTCCATTACCTCGAATCCGGTAACGTCAATTTTCGTGGGCGTTACGCTGACATAGCCGTGCGCCAGTGCCCACTGGTCGTTGTCGGTAGCTTCCGGCTCGTCGTTGCGGTATTCGCCCGTCATCCAGTAGTATCTGAAACCACGGGGATGGTCGCGCACGACCACCTCGTTTATCCAGCTGCCGAAGCCCATGCGGCATACCTTCAGGCCCTCGAACCGCTCTGCCTTGGGGAAGTTGACGTTCAGGCAGATACCTTTCGGCAGACCTTCTGCCAGTACGCGTTTCACGATTTTGCGTACATAGTCGCGCAGATAGGACAGGTCGGCATCGGTATTGTAGTCGCAGCTGGAGAAGGCTATGGAGGGAATGTATTTCATGCAGCCCTCGTAGGCGATGCCCATTGTGCCGCTGTAATGATTGTTCACCGACGAATTGTCGCCGTGATTGATTCCTCCGATAATCATGTCGGGGCGGCGGTGGGGCGTCAGCTGGTCGAGAGCGAGCTTCACGCAGTCTACCGGGGTGCCCGTGCACGACCATACCTCGCAGTCGGGGATGTTGTGCCGGCGTTTCAGCCGGAGATAGTCGACGGCCGAGAAGGCGCACGAAAATCCCGACCGTGCCGCCTCGGGGGCACAGACGAGAACATCGGCAAAGTCGGAGAGGAACGACACCAACGTCCGAATACCATTGGAGTGGTAGCCGTCGTCGTTGGAAATCAGTATCAGGGGTTTGTTGGAATCCATAATAAATGCTTTCTTTTGCGTGCAAAATTACGAAAAAAGGTTCAGATATACCCTTAGTCTCATATAAAATATGTATCTTTGTCGGCAAAACAACAACCGGGCTTTCGCAGGTACGGGGCATTGTGAGGAGACTTTCATTATGTTCTGATGGGCCTGTACGGGCGAAAACCGAATAAAGTAAGGATAGACAAGAATGGGAAAAATAATCTCAGTGGCAAACCAAAAGGGCGGAGTAGGGAAGACCACGACCACCATCAACCTTGCCGCCTCGCTGGCAACGCTGGAGAAGAGTGTGCTCGTCGTCGATGCCGACCCGCAGGCCAACGCCTCGAGCGGACTGGGTGTCGACATCAAGGAGGTGGACTGTTCGCTCTACGAGTGCATCATCGACCATGCAGATGTACGCGACGCCATCTATACTACCGACATTGAGGGACTCGACATCGTGCCGAGCCACATCGACCTCGTGGGTGCGGAGATTGAAATGCTCAATCTCAGGGAACGGGAGAATATCGTCAGAGACCTGTTTGCATCAATCCGGGACGAATACGACTATATACTCATAGACTGCAGCCCCTCGCTCGGCCTCATCACGGTGAACGCCCTGACGGCTTCCGATTCGGTTATCATTCCCGTGCAGTGCGAGTATTTCGCACTTGAAGGCATCAGCAAGCTGCTCAATACCATCAAGATTATTAAGAGCAAACTCAATACGAAGCTCGAGATAGAGGGATTTCTGCTGACGATGTACGACAGCCGTCTGCGTCTGGCACGCCAGATTTACGACGAGGTAAAGCGGCATTTCCAAGAGCTGGTCTTCCGGACGGTCATCCAGCGGAACGTGAAACTCTCCGAGTGTCCGAGCCACGGACTGCCCGTTATCCTCTACGATGCCGACTCGACGGGGGCGAAAAACCACTTGGCACTCGCGAGGGAAATTATCGAAAAGAACAAATAAGCCGGCTTGGCCGGGCTGTCGGGAGGTAGGAGACGGGCGGTTTGAGCCTGCGTCTGCGAAACCGAAAGCATTGCAAGGAGCAAGACCGGCAAGCGCGGATACGGCCCTGACGCCTTCCATCTCCTTAACTATACTGACGCCCTTAACTTTTTTAGAATATGGCAGTACACAAGAAATACAACAGAAACGCAAAGACCAATGCCCTCGGACGAGGACTTGACGCACTCATTTCGACCGAATCGGTCAGCACGCAAGGCAGTTCGACCATCAATGAGGTGCCCATTGCCCAAATCGAAGCCAATCCCAACCAGCCCCGTCGTGAGTTTGACCCGGTAGCATTGGAGGAACTTGCCAACAGTATTCGCGAACTGGGACTTGTCCAGCCCATCACTCTCCGACAGATAGACGAGCAGAAATTCCAGATTATTGCCGGTGAGCGGCGTTGGCGCGCCTGTCAGCAGGCAGGTCTGACCGCCATTCCGGCCTACATTCGGACCATTAGGGACGAAAACGTCATGGAGCTGGCACTCGTTGAGAACATTCAGCGCGAAGACCTCAACGCCATAGAGATTGCTCTGGCATACGAGCATTTGCAGGAGAAAAGCGGCATGACGCAGGAGCGCGTGGCCGAACGGGTGGGCAAGAGCCGTGCTGCCGTTGCCAATTACCTCCGTTTGCTGAAGCTCCCGGCGCAGGTCCAGATGGCCTTGCAGAAAAAGGAGATTGACATGGGACACGCCCGCGCCCTCCTCTCTCTCGGGAGTCCGTCGCTCCAGCTCAAACTCTTCCGCGAGATACAGAAGAACGGCTATAGCGTGCGCAAGGTGGAAGAACTCTGCCAGCAGCTTAATAGGGGCGAGGATATACAGACTGCCAAGAAGAAGATTGCGGCGAGGGCAAAACTCCCCGAAGAGTTTGACATTCTCAAGAAACGCCTCTCTGCCTTTTTCGATGCCAAGGTGCAGATGACCTGCAATGCCAGTGGCAAGGGACGCATCAGCATCTCTTTTGCATCGGAAGAGGAATTGGTGCACATCATGGAAGTGATGGACAAGATGAAATAGGAAGTAGAACAACTCTAAAGTGCCGGATAGTGGATAAGCTATTACAGAGGTTTTTCAGAACCGCGTTCGTGCTATGGCTCGTTCTGTGTGGGGCGACGGAGGTTCTGGCACAGGTGCCCGACCGTGTCCCTGACATTATTTACCCTGACGACTCTGTCGCGGTAGAGCAGTTGGACGGCCATTCCAAAAGCACGGGCGACAGTGTGGCGGCCAGTCCTGACGAAGCAGAACTGGTTCGAGCGTTGGAGGGGCATGAAGTCGCATTGAAAATCCGGAAGCAGCGACGCGACTGGAGCACGTGGCGGCCCAGTCCGAAAAAGGCTCTCTGGCTTTCGCTGATACCCGGTGGCGGACAAATCTATAATCGTAAATATTGGAAGTTGCCTATCTTCTACGGGGGATTTCTCGGCTGTATCTATGCGTGGTCGTGGAACAATCAGACTTACCGCGACTATTCGCAGGCCTACCTCGACATCATGGACGGCGACCCCTCCACGCAGAGTTACAATGATTTCCTGCATTTGGGCATTACCATTGACGAAAGCAACGTGGCGCGCTATCAGAGTGTTTTCAAGAAACGCAAGGACCGCTACCGCCGTTGGCGCGACATGAGCATATTTGCTACAGTGGCCGTCTACGCATTGTCAATCATTGATGCCTACGTGGATGCTTCGCTGTCGGAGTTTGATATTTCCGACGAATTGTCGCTGCGAGTATCTCCCACGGTCATCCGCGACCAGTCGCCGGGTGGCTCGCACAATCTCTTTGGCTCCACGGCACTCGGCGTAGGGTGCAGTCTCGTGTTCTGAGAGGCGGAAGAGAGCAATATTAATATAAATCCTACGGATGATTAACAAGAAGTATATACTGACGGCATTGCTGGTATCTGCCGCTGCCTGTGCGGTGCAGGCACAACGCCAGACCGTTACCGACAACCACGGACGGCAGATGGTGGTCATGATTCCGGCAGCCAAGCCCGACGAGGATGGGCTGGAGGTGGAGTACAGCGACGCCAAATACTATAGCAACGAGGCTTCATGGAACTACTACAGCGACCATGCGGTAGAGACGGAAACCGAGGCAGCGGTACTTGACAGGCGCATCAGACGCTTGCCGGGAACGATGCAGCTGACCTATAATGACGAGGTGGGGAAACATATCGACCGGTATGTCAAGGCAGGACGACACTCTACTGGCTGTATTCTTGGGCGGGCGCAGTACTACAACCGCTTCTTTGAGGATGCGCTGCGCACATACGGTCTGCCGCTTGAGCTGAAATATCTGCCCGTCATAGAGTCAGGACTTAATCCGAACGCCACTTCGCGCGTCGGGGCAGTCGGTCTCTGGCAGTTCATGCCCACTACCGGCAGGCAGTACGACCTGCGTATAGACAGCTACGTGGACGAACGGCGTGATCCCGTCAAGTCTTCCTACGCTGCGGCACGCTTCCTGAGCGACCTGTATCTGCGTTTCGGTGACTGGACTCTGGCTCTGGCAGCCTACAATTGTGGCCCGACGCGCGTCAGCAATGCCATAGAGAAAGCGAGGCTCGACAATGGCGACTGCGACTTTTGGCAGGTTTATCAGTATCTTCCCAAGGAGACGCGTGGATATGTGCCTGCTTTTATTGCTGCCAACTACGTGATGACATATTATGGGGACTATGGTATTGAGCCGACATCCACGGGTCTGCCACAGCGTGTGGAGCCTGTCAAGATAACGGAAGACGTGTCCTTGGGAAGGATAGCCGACATGATGGGAATAAGCGTAGAGAATCTCAAGATGCTCAATCCGCAGTACCGGCAGGGAATTGTCAAAACTTCCAATGGATGTGCGTCGCTTTTGCTGCCTGCTGACGAGGCTTCCCGGTTCATCAAGTGTTCCGAATTGCTCCGACAGCCGTGTCCGGCCTCCCCATCCATCCCGGAGGAAATAACAGCTCAGACAGTCGGGCAGGATGTCTCTCAAAATAATAGCGGAAATACGCCCTCCCTGCAATAACTACTGCCTCACCTTAATATTAAGAAAGGAAAAGATATACTATGGACAAAGATATAGAAAAAGCCGACTCAAAGCAGGTGGCTGAAGACAAGATGGTAGAGGATGCCTTTCAGCATCTTCTGCATACTTATACTGCTTCGCGCCACCGCAAGAAGGTGGATATCATCACGAAGGCATTCAACTTTGCACGCCAAGCGCACAAGGGAGTACGCCGTCTTTCGGGCGAGCCTTACATCATGCACCCGATTGCGGTAGCCCAGATAGCCTGCGGAGAGATAGGCCTCGGTTCGACGAGCATCTCTGCCGCGCTGCTGCACGACGTGGTGGAAGACACCGACTATACGGTGGAGGACATCTCAAACATTTTCGGCCCGAAGATAGCCCTTATCGTTGACGGGCTGACGAAGATTTCGGGAGGTATCTTCGGCGAGCAGGCCTCGGCACAGGCGGAGAACTTCAAGAAGCTGCTCCTGACCATGAGCGACGACATAAGGGTCATTCTCATCAAGATTTGCGACCGTCTCCATAACATGCGTACCTTACAGTCGCAACCTGCCAACAAGCAGTACAAGATTGCAGGCGAGACACTCTATATCTATGCTCCGCTTGCCAATCGTCTGGGACTGAACAAGGTGAAGACCGAACTTGAAGACCTCAGCTTCCGATACGAGCATCCCGATACTTACAAGCTCATAGAGAACAAGCTCGCCCTGACACAGTCGCAGCGCGAGACCCTTTTCGAGAACTTCACGGCCCCCATCCGAAAGGAACTGGACAAGTTGGGGCTGAAGTACGAGCTGAAGGCACGCATCAAGAGTCCGTACTCCATCTGGAACAAGATGCAGAACAAGCACGTTACCTTTGAGGAAATATACGATATTCTTGCCGTACGCATCATCTTCTCGCCCAAGTCGCGCGAGGAAGAGGTGAACGAGTGCTTTCAGATTTACGTAGCCATCAACAAGCTCTACAAGAGTCATCCCGACCGCCTGCGCGACTGGGTCAACCATCCGAAAGCCAACGGCTATCAGGCTCTCCACGTTACACTCATGTCGAAGCTGGGGCGTTGGATAGAGGTGCAGATACGCTCGGAGCGGATGGACGAGATTGCAGAGCAGGGCTTTGCTGCCCATTGGAAGTATAAGGAAGGGGGAGAGATAACCGAAGACGAGGGTGAACTGAACGACTGGCTGCACACTATCAAGGAGATTCTTGACGACCCTCAGCCCGATGCTATGGATTTCCTTGATGCCATAAAGCTCAACCTCTTCGCGTCCGAAATATTTGTCTTCACGCCCAAGGGCGAAATCAAGACGCTGCCGGCAGGATGTACCGCGCTCGACTTTGCCTTTCAGATACATACCTTCTTGGGCAGTCATTGCATCGGTGCCAAGGTAAACCATAAGCTGGTACCGCTCAGTCATCGTCTGCAAAGCGGTGATCAGGTAGAGATTCTCACGTCCAAGGCGCAGAAAGTAGAGCCGTCGTGGATTAATTTCGTATCTACGGCAAAGGCAAAGGGCAAGATTCTGGCGAGCCTGCGCCGCGAAGCACGCGAGAAACAGAAGATAGGCGAGGAAATGCTTGCGGAATGGCTCCGCGACAACGACTTTGAGATGACCACATCCGTGCTTGACTCGCTTTGCAGCCTGCACGAGTTGCAGCGTCATTCCAGCCTGTTTGTTGCCATTGGGGATAAGACTATCGTCATGGGGGATGCCGATTTGGACATGCTTCAGGGGAAGTCAAAGTTCCAGAAGTCTACGCGCAGCGGAGGATGGCGGAAGTATGTCCCCTTCCTGAAGCGTTCGGAAAAGGAAGAACCCACTGCTGCCGCTGCCCCGTCTCCCGACAATCTGCCGGCTACAGAGGAAGGACTGATAACCGTCGGGAAAGATTTCAACAAGAAGAAGCCCATCTACATCAGCGAATCGAATATTGCCCGTTATATCTTCCCATCGTGCTGCCACCCCATTCCCGGAGATGATGCGCTGGGATATATCGACAATCAGAATCACATAGAGATTCACAAGCGTTCCTGTCCCGTCGCCTCCAAGCTGAAGGCGAGCTTCGGAACACGCATCGTCGACGCCAAGTGGGACATGCACAAACGCCTCTTCTTCGACGCGACTATCGAGATTCACGGCATAGACAGGAAGGGCATGCTCCACGATGTGGCCGATGTCATCTCCGACAAGTTGGGTGTCAATATCTGCAAGATTACCATTTCCAGCGACAAGGGAATTTTCGAAGGCTCGTTGGAGCTGCGCGTTCATGACCGGGAGGACGCCAGTGTCATTGTAGAAAGCCTGCGGAAGATAGAGGATATGCAGGAGGTGCAGGAGATTTTCTGACGCCTCCGTACCTGCGGTATGCCGTTTCTATTCTATAGGAACGGCTATTTTATTCCCTTTATTGAAGTAGCCGGCCGGTACGCCCCGGCCTCTCCCGTGCTTCTACCGGCCATCGGGCAGTACCTGCTTCCACCGATGCCCTATCCAGACAATAGCCCATGACAATAGACGAACTGATGTGCCAAATCCGGCAGGAGTTCGGCTTCGAGCCGACTGCCGACCAAGACAATGCCCTGCGGACGTTCTCCCGATTTATGACCGATGCGGACGAATACCCGGTCATGATTCTGCGTGGCAGCGCAGGAACGGGGAAAACCTCGCTCGCCGGTGCCATAGTGCGGACTCTCAGGCGGCTGAAGGCGAAGGTGCAGCTCCTTGCTCCGACGGGGCGTGCCGCAAAGGTCTTCTCGCTCAATGCCGGCAGCCCTGCCTCTACCATCCACCGCCGCATTTACCGCGAGCGGACGTTCAACGGAACGGACGGACTTTTCAACCTCAATCAGAATCTTTTCCGCGACACCCTCTTCATGGTCGACGAGGCATCGATGGTCAGCCTTGCGACGGGAAACACGGTCTTCGGCAGCGGACGTCTCCTTGACGACCTCGTACAATACGTCTATGGCGGCAGCAACTGCCGTCTGTTGCTTATCGGCGACAAGGCGCAGCTGCCGCCGGTGGGCGAGGCCGAGAGTCCGGCCCTCCGTGCCGACGTGCTCGCTTGCTACGGCCTGCACGTCTATGAGTGCGACCTCAGCGAGGTGCTGCGCCAGAGCCGGGACTCGGGCATCCTCAGCAATGCCACCGCGATACGCCGGATGATAACACATGACAGGGCTACCGAGCTGCCCAAGATACGTTTCCGGGGATTTGCCGACATCTCCGTCGTCCCGGGCGACGAACTGATAGAAAGTCTCGCTTCGAGCTATGCCGGGGTAGGAATGGACGAGACAATGGTCATCACGCGCTCCAACAAGCGTGCCAATATCTTCAACCAAGGCATCCGCAACATGGTGCTCGGCCGCGAAGAGGAGCTGACCACGGGCGACATGCTGATGGTGGTGAAGAACAAATATAGTCTCTCGCCCGGCTTCCCGGCCCTCTCGTTCATTGCCAACGGCGACCGCGCCATGGTCCGTAGGGTGCGTAACGTGCAGAGCCTGTATGGGTTCCGTTTTGCCGACGTGTCCCTCGAGTTCCCCGACTACGACCATGCCGACATGGAAACGACCGTCATACTCGATACCCTGACCTCCGAGGCTCCGGCACTGACCCGTGAGCAGGACACGCAACTCTTCCAGCGTGTGATGGAAGACTATGCCGACATCTCCCTGAAGGCCGACCGGATGAAGCAGCTGCGCGAGGACAACTACTACAACGCCATGCAGATAAAGTTCGCTACGCCATAACCTGCCACAAGGCACAGGGCGGCCAGTGGGCGCACGTATATCTTGACCAAGCTATATGACCGACGAGATGCTCACGCCCGACTATATCCATTGGCTCTATACGGCCTTCACCCGTGCCACGGAGCATCTCTATCTGGTCAACTGGCCCAAGGCGCAGATTGGCGACTGACGCCTTCAGTACATTTTGCAGTGGCCAAGGAGAGTCCGTCCCGGTTTTCTCCGCCCCACTTTTCCACATTCTAAAACATCCATACGCATTGACATTCTCCATCAAGAAGCTGTTTTCCCCTCCTTTCCGCAGTCAGCGGAAAGAGTACACTCCCATCCCCGGCCGGCAGGCGAATCCAGAGACAGCCGCCCTCCTCGCCGCGTTCGACAAGTACAACGCCCTCATCTTCGACGGCCGCCTGCCCGTTCCGCGGCTCCGGCTCTCCAAGGCCAAGACGCGGTTGGGGCAGATGGCGTGCAAGCGGAAGACCGTCCGCGGACGCACGACGTTCTCCGACTACTGCATTTCCGTTTCCACCTACTATGCGCTGACGCAGGAACAGCTTGACGACGTGCTCATCCACGAGATGATACACTACTCCATCGCCTATACGGGACTGAGGGACAACGCGCCTCATGGCATCGTTTTCCGCGGAATGATGGACAACATCAACCGCAGGTTCGGGCGGCACATTGCCGTCTCCGTCAACACGCGCTCCATCCGTCCCCGTGTGCCGCAGGCTCCCCGTACCTGTCTTGTCCTTGCCCTGAAGATGAAGAACGGCAGCCGCTATCTCTCCTCCGTCAGCCCGGCATCGGCAGGCCGTCTGGAGCTGTCGCTCTTGCGTGCCGGCGAGGTCGAATCTCACGCATGGTATCAGACAGAGGACGAATATTTCAGCAGCATGCCCCGGGTGCGCTCGTTGCGGGGCAGGAAGGTCTCTGCCGACTTTTTCGACGAGATGACCCGGAAGATGAAGCGGATGGAATAACTGCCAGCCGTCCATAAGGTTTTGGCAGTTTTATAGGCAGTACCGATTTCGGCAGGATTGGGCGTTGTTTTCCGGGCTTCAGGGAGGCTTTAAAATTATATACGGTTAGC
>NZ_BAKG01000021.1 GCF_000614065.1 Prevotella dentasini JCM 15908
TATAAATTTTCCGCTAACCGTATACAAATTTTCCTGCCTCCGCTAACCGCTTCCCGGCCGTCTGTACCGGGCCTTTTTTCCGCTTTCGGCCTGTCTTCCGGCAGCGTTTTCTCCGTAATCCATCACTTTGTTCCGCCTTTGGTGCAGAACGTCGCCGCAGGTCGGCAAAGGCAGTTTCTTGGGGCGAAATGGCGGAAATGTCGTAACTTTTGTGTAAGTTTGCAGGTAGAAAGCAATAACAATTATCCAAGCATTTAAGAATAGCAGCCCTATGAACTTTTTTCAGAAACTATTTGGCGGCAAGGAAGAGACGGCCGCGGAGGCAGAACCGCACAGCGAGACGCATGATTTCGAGGTACTGAAATACGACGGAATACGTGCCATGAAGATGGGACAGGCCGAATATGCGGTAAAGTGTTTCCTGCACGCCTTGCAGATACAGGACGACCTTGAGGTGCATGACGGCTTGGCCACGGCCTATCTGCACACGGAGGAGCTGGCGAAATGCTACGACGAGCTTCTTGTCCTCGCCAAAGCGCAGCCCGACAATCAGAAGATATTTATCCGGATGGCGAACGTTGCCTATATGATGGACGACTATAACGCGATGACGGAGGCCTGCGAGAAGGCCCTGCTCATAGACGGGGATGTGCCCGAGGTGAGCTATCTCTACGCCTTGGCATGCAGGGGGCAGGCCGACGAGGTCAACGCCGTGGCCATGGCTACCCGTGCCATCAGGCTGAACGGGGAGTACGGCGAGGCCTACCTGCTCCGGGGAGAGACGCTCCTGTCTGCCGGACGGCTCGACGAGGCCGACGAGGATGCCCGGTGGCTGCTCGGACATGTGGAGAGCAACGAGGATGTGCTTCTGCTCAAGGCCCGCATAGAGCGCGGCCGGGGCAACATTGCCGGGGCACGGTCGTGGTATGACAAGGTGCTGGAGGCCGACCCGTTCTCGGAAGCTGCCGTGAAGGAGAAGGCGGAATTGGCAGATGCCGTGGGAGAGTAACCGAACTATGAGAGCTGCCGACGGCATCTTTGCACTTTCTGCCCGGCAGCGGACGATGAACATTTAGCCTGCTCTCTGCCGCAGAGCCGGATGCGCTCGGGGCGCAGTAAGGTTCCGCTCTTTCGGCATGAAGGTGCAGACAACAGAAATAAAGTCTATGGAATTAGAAATAGAACCGCTCCGTCTCCCCTGCGACGGCAAGCGTCCCGTTGTTATTGCCGGCCCCTGCTCGGCAGAGACGGAAGAGCAGACGATGACCACCGCGCGCCTCCTTGCCGGGAAAGGCTGCCGCATCTTCCGCGCCGGAGTGTGGAAACCACGCACGAAGCCGGGAGGATTCGAGGGAAACGGGGAGAAGGCACTGCCGTGGATGAAGCGCGTGAAGGACGAGACGGGCATGCTGATTTCCACGGAGGTGGCGACGCCCGGACATGTGGAGCTTGCCCTGAAGTACGGCATGGACCTTCTGTGGATAGGTGCGCGTACTACGGCCAATCCGTTTGCCGTACAGGCTCTGGCCGACTCGCTGCGCGGAATAGACGTTCCCATACTGATAAAGAATCCCGTCAACCCCGACCTTGAGCTGTGGATAGGTGCGCTGCAACGCCTCAATCAGGCCGGGTTGCGGCGGCTCGGTGCCATCCACCGCGGCTTCTCGAGCTACGAGAAGAAGATTTACCGCAATCTGCCTATGTGGCAAATCCCCATCGAGCTGCACCGCCGCATCCCCGGTCTTCCCATTGTCTGCGACCCGAGCCATATCGGCGGACGCCGCGACCTGATTGCTCCGCTCTGTCAGCAGGCCATGGACTTGGGCTTCGGCGGGTTGATTGTCGAGACCCATTGTTCGCCCGATGAGGCTTGGAGCGATGCCCGGCAGCAGGTAACGCCCGACATGCTCGGACGGATTCTTTCGCATCTCGTTATCCGCAATGGCAGTGCCGGGACTGGGGAATTGTCCCGGCTCCGTGCGCAGATAGACGAACTGGACAACAATCTGATGGAACTTCTTGCCAAGCGGTTCGGCATCTGCCGCGAGATTGGCAGCTTCAAGAAAGAGCATAACCTCACCGTCCTGCAATCCGCCCGTTATGGCGAGATTCTCGAAAAGCGCGGGGCGCAGGCCCGTCTCTGTGGGATGAGTCCCGAGTTTGCCGCGCATGTCTTCGAGCTTATCCACGAAGAGAGCGTCAGGCAGCAGCTGTCGATTATTAACCAATAGACTGCCGGGCGGCCTGTTGTCCTGCCGCCTGCTTCTTCCGCTTAAAACACCTTTTGCCGTGAAACCAATCTTCCTGTTGCTTGCCTGCCTTTTCCTTCCGTCTCTTTCCCTCTGGTCGCAGGAGAGGCTGCGGATAGTGGAGCTGAATGTCGAGAATCTGTTCGACGCGCAGCACGATTCGCTGAAGGAAGACCGTGAGTTTCTGCCGGATTCGCCCCGGCGTTGGACGCGGACGCGCTACTGGCAGAAGCTGAACCACATAGGGCAGGAGATTATTGCCTGCGGCGAGGATTCGTCGGGATGCGGTCTTCCCGACCTCGTCGGACTCTGCGAGGTGGAGAACGACACCGTCCTGCGCGACCTGACCCGGCGTTCGCTGTTGCGGAAGGCCCGTTACGAATACGTGATGACGGCTTCGCCCGATGTCCGCGGCATTGATGTGGCGTTGCTCTATTCGCCCTTGTCGTTCCGTCCCGTTCATGCCGATACTATCCGTGTTGCTCCGCTGGAAGGCATGCGCCCTACACGCGATATTCTCTATGTGGCAGGCGAGGTGCCGAACGGCGATACGCTCCACGTCTTCGTCCTGCACGCACCGAGCCGGATGGGCGGCGAGGCCTTTTCGCGTCCTTTCCGCCTGCACGTCGCGGAGCGGCTCTGCCAGTGCGTGGACAGCCTGCTGCACTTGTCGCCCAAGGCTTCCGTCCTCGTGATGGGCGACTTCAACGACTATGCCGGCAGCCCTTCCCTTCAGCTGGCTTACCGGCATGGTCTCCGGAACGTCTCCCGGCAGGCGGAGGGGCGGAACGGGGCAGGGGGGACTTACCGCTATCAGGGCGAATGGGAAAGTCTCGACCACATACTTGTCAGCGATGCGCTGGCAGGGAAAGTGCGTGCCTGCCGTATTGCCGACCTGCCCTTCCTGTTGGAGGAAGATGCGATATACGGCGGTGTGAAGCCCCGTCGCAACTACAACGGCATGCGGTATAACCGGGGATTCAGCGACCATCTGCCGTTGGTGTTGGAACTGGATATGTAAATGGCAGGTTGCGGATGGCTGTGCGATTGCCGGACGGATTTGCGGACAGCCCGTTGTCTGTCTGGAAAAGGGAGCAAGTTTATGGACAATGTGGGCATGCTTTCTTCCTGTGTTTTCAAAGGTAAATGAACGAACAGAAAAAAGTTGGCGAACAATTTGCAAAAAGTTCGCGAACTTTTTGCGAAAAGTTGGCGAACTTTTTAGATATACGTTTTTACAGACTGAAAAAGTATGCTTTTCATTGTCTGTCAGAAGAGGTCGGCTCGGCGAGGTGATTTGCCGTTTGGCGCGGTCTAAATGGAGTCTGCCGGCAGGTTGTTCTCCTCGTCCTGCGCGTCTGGTTGCGTTCCTAAGCCAAGGTCGTCGAGCAGGCCTCCGGCCACGGAGCCAATCATTTCCTTGATGGCGTCGGCAGCAGGGTCGACGATGTTCTCTTTCAGTGCTTTCTCTGCCTGTTTCTTCAGTTCTTCCTCCGCTTTCAGCTCCGCCTTGTCGTAATACTTCTCGGCCGCCTTGTTCAGGTCTGCTTGGTTCATGGTGAAGATGTGCCCCAGTATTCCGACTGATACAACATGGTCTTTGCCGTCGAAGTTCACCTTGCCTACGGAATAGACGACGTGGTTGTCTACCTTGACAAGATTGTCTACTGCGGCCTCTATCACCTTCCCCGTGAAGGCGTTGCTGATAGTCTGGAAAGCCTTCGATATGAGGTCGTCGTCGGCAGCCGGGTTGTTTTGGGCAGCCATGCTGATGGAATTTGTAACTGCATTGGCAAGAGCCTCCTTGTGGGCAGGGGTGTCGGGGCAGGAGAAGACGAGTGTGGCGAATAGTCCGACGACAGCTATCACCGCTGCTGTCAGGCAGCCCGTATGATTCTTCTTTCTCTTGGTCTGTTTCGGGGGGAAGTCCTGCGTGTTGAGCGGCCGGGCTTCTACGAGGGGCGGTTCGTCGTTGGGAATACCCATGACCGGCTCTTCCGTCGTTTCGGTAGGGGAATCTTGCTGTTCGGTGGCGTCTTCGGCAGGTTCTGACGGGGTAGGGGAAGAGTTGGCAGCCTCTTGTTTCATCAGCAGTGGTCGCAGCTCGTCCACCTGCCATGCCGGAATCCATTGGTCGCTTCCGTCTGCCATGACGAGCGATGTGGCGTCAAGTCCGCGTCCTGCCAGTTCGTCGAGGCGGTAGGGGCCTCGTTTCTCGTTGTTGATATTGATAAAATATTCCATTTCTTTGTTCTGTTTATAAGTTTCGGTTGCAAGAATCCTCCTTCCTTTTCCACCTTATATTATATAGTGGGATGGAAATAGCCTGCGAATATAGACATTATTTCCGAACAGACAAAGTATTTTGAATATTTTTTGCACAAAGCCCAATCGTGTGAGCAAGATACGGGACTTTCTTTTATAAAATACATTAAATGGAGTAGGGGAGCTGTTATTTTATTCTGCTTTTTATTATCTTTGCATATAGAACAAAACTATAAGTATACTTCAAAGAAATGTTTGAGAATTTAAGTGATCGTCTTGACCGCTCCTTTAAGATTCTGAAAGGAGAAGGTAAGATTACGGAGATAAATGTTGCCGAAACACTGAAAGACGTGCGTCGTGCGCTCCTTGATGCCGACGTTAACTATAAGGTTGCCAAGTCGTTTACTGATACCGTCAAGCAGAAAGCTCTGGGCATGAACGTGCTGACTGCCGTGAAGCCGGGACA
Organism: Prevotella dentasini JCM 15908; assembly: GCF_000614065.1. GTDB lineage: Bacteria > Bacteroidota > Bacteroidia > Bacteroidales > Bacteroidaceae > Prevotella > Prevotella dentasini. The sequence continues at coordinate 4,981 of NZ_BAKG01000021.1, forward strand.
GCTGATGGTTAAGATTGTCCACGACGAGCTGGCTGAGCTGATGGGCGGCGATGCTGTCGGACTGACGCTGGAGCATAAGCCTGCCGTCATTCTGATGAGCGGACTTCAGGGTTCGGGTAAGACCACTTTCTCTGGAAAGCTCGCCAATCTGCTCAAGACGAAGGAGCACAAGCATCCGCTCCTCGTGGCCTGCGACGTGTACCGTCCGGCTGCCATTGAGCAGCTGAAGGTAGTAGGTGCGCAGGTTGGCGTTCCTGTCTATTCGGAACCTGATAATAAGAATGTCAACGAAATAGCCGACAATGCCCTCCGTGAGGCAAAGGCGAAAGGAAACGACGTCGTCATCATCGATACCGCAGGCCGTCTGGCTATCGACGAGCAGATGATGGACGAGATTGAGAGCCTGAAGAATCATGTAAATCCTGACGAGACACTCTTTGTAGTCGACTCCATGACGGGTCAGGATGCCGTCAATACGGCCAAGGAATTTAACGACCGGCTCGATTTCAACGGTGTTGTGCTCACCAAGCTGGACGGTGATACCCGTGGCGGTGCAGCCCTCTCTATACGCACGGTCGTAACGAAGCCCATCAAGTTTATCGGTACTGGTGAAAAAATGGAGGCACTCGACATCTTCCATCCTTCCCGAATGGCAGACCGAATCCTCGGAATGGGCGATGTCGTTTCGCTCGTAGAACGCGCTCAGGAGCAGTTCAACGAAGAGGAGGCCAAGAAGTTGCAGAAGAAGATTCAGAAGAATCAGTTCGATTTCAACGACTTCTATAATCAGATACAGCAAATCAAGAAGATGGGTAATCTGAAAGATTTGGCATCCATGATTCCCGGTGTGGGCAAGGCTATCCGCGATGTTGACATTGACGACAATGCCTTTAAGGGTATTGAGGCAATCATTCAGAGCATGACACCGAAGGAACGCACCAATCCGGAACTCCTTAACACCTCACGCCGTCAGCGTATTGCTAAAGGCTCGGGTACAAACATACAGGAGGTAAACCGTCTTGTCAAGCAGTTCGACCAGACCCGTAAGATGATGAAGATGGTAACTGGCTCGAAGATGGCAGGCATGATGGGCCGCATGAAAGGTATGCCCGGCATGCCCAAAGTATAGCATGGACGGAACGGGAACGGCAGGATAGGCAGACTGCTCTCCTCCCGCCCATTAAGAACAATCAACCAATCATCAACAATAATACTTATGGAATATCAATTGATAGACGGCAAGGCAACTGCAACAGCAATCAAGCAGCAGATTGCCGAAGAAGTAAAGAACATAGTAGCCAATGGCGGTAAGCAGCCCCATTTGGCAGCAGTGCTCGTTGGCCACGACGGAGGCAGCGAGACTTACGTAAAGAACAAGGTGCTTTCCTGCGAGCAGTGCGGGTTCAAGTCTACCCTTTTCCGTTACGAGGAGAATACCACCGAGGAAGAACTTCTGGCATGTGTAGACCGCTTGAACAAGGACGAGGATGTTGACGGTTTCATTATTCAGTTGCCGCTCCCGAAGCATATTGACGAGCAGAAGATAATCATGGCCATCGACTACCGAAAGGATGTAGACGGATTCCATCCCATCAATGTCGGAAGAATGGCTATCGGTCTGCCTTGTTTCATCTCTGCAACACCGTTGGGTATTCTGACGCTCCTACAGCACTATCACATTGAGACCTCAGGCAAGAAGTGTGTAGTCCTCGGCCGCAGTAACATCGTCGGCAAGCCGATGGCACAGCTGATGATGCAGAAGCAGTTCGGCGATTCTACGGTAACGGTTTGCCATTCTCATTCGGCTACTTTGAAAGAGGAGTGCCGTGAGGCAGATATTATCATTGCAGCCATTGGCCGTCCCGATTTCGTTACGGCCGATATGGTGAAGAAGGGAGCTGTCGTTATCGACGTTGGTACTACCCGTGTTCCTGACGCAACACGCAAGAGCGGCTTCCGTCTCAGCGGCGATGTAAAGTTCGATGAGGTGGCACCTCTCTGCTCCTATATTACACCTGTTCCCGGAGGCGTTGGCCCGATGACCATCTGCTCGCTGATGAAGAATACATTGGCTGCCGGCAAGAAGGAGTATTACAAGTAGGAGAGCAAACGGGTAGACAAGCTGATGAACTCAACTTGTCTGCTTGTTTACCCGTAACTCGTCAGCTAAGCAAATGATGACCCCTGAAGAATATTTCCGTCTCGGAAACGAGTACAGGAAAAAGGGCGACTGGAAGCATGCGCTCGATAATTATATGGAGGCGATAGAGTTGGATCCCGACTCTCCCGCTGTTGAAGCAAAGCAAATGTTGGAAGATATACTGAATTTCTACAATAAGGATGCTTATAATCCTTAGACCGACACTAGTTTTTAATCCTTACAAAAAGAAACTATGAGCAAGATGAAAGGAGCTATTGTAGTGAACACCGACAGGTGCAAGGGATGCCAGTTGTGCGTCGTAGCTTGTCCGAAGGATGTCATTGCGCTGGCACAGAAGAAAGTTAATATTCATGGCTATCCATACGTGGAGCCTGCAAGGGCTGAGTTGTGCATAGGATGTACAGCGTGCGCAATGGTTTGCCGGATGGTTGTATAACGGTTTATCGCAAAAAAATGGAGGAGTAAGAGTATGGCAGAGCAAGAAGTAACATTGATGAAAGGTAACGAAGCGATAGCTCACGCTGCCATACGTTGTGGGGCTGACGGGTTCTTTGGCTATCCGATTACTCCACAGAGCGAAATCATAGAGACATTGGCGGCTTTGAAGCCTTGGGAGACCACTGGTATGGTTGTCTTGCAGGCGGAGAGCGAAGTGGCATCCATTAATATGGTGTATGGTGGTGCAGGTGCCGGCAAGCGCGTATTGACGACATCTTCCTCTCCGGGTATAGCCCTCATGCAGGAGGGTATCAGCTATATGGCAGGTGCGGAAATTCCGGGTGTTTTTGTCAACGTCATGCGCGGAGGTCCGGGACTTGGTACTATCCAGCCGAGTCAGAGCGACTATTTTCAGGCTACCCGTGGTGGCGGAAATGGCGACTACAACGTTATTGTTTTGGCACCGAACTCTGTTCAGGAGATGGCAGACTTTGTCGATCTTGCCTTTGAATTGGCTTTCAGGTATCGGAATCCTGCAATGATTTTGGCAGACGGTGTCATCGGGCAGATGATGGAGAAAGTGGTGCTGCCGCCAATGAAACCACGTCGTACAGAAGAAGAAATAAAGAAAGAATGTCCGTGGGCTTCTTTCGGTAAGACGGCAGACCGTCAGCCTAATGTAATCACTTCCTTGGAACTGAAGCCGGAAGTAATGGAGGTGCGTAATCTCCAATTGCAGGAGAAGTATCGGCAGATTAAGGACAACGAAGTGCGTTTTGAGACACAGCAATGCGAAGATGCCGATTACCTGATTGTCAGCTTCGGAAGTGCTGCCCGTATTGGCGAGAAGGCTTTGGAACAGGCACGCGCCGAGGGAATCAAGGTAGGATTGTTCCGCCCTATTACCTTGTGGCCATTCCCAAGCAGGCAGCTTGCCCAGTTGGCAAGGGGTAAGAAAGGTATTCTCGTCAGCGAGATTAATGCCGGACAAATGGTTCAGGATGTCAGACTGGCTATTAATGGTGCCATTCCCGTAGAGCATTTTGGCCGTCTTGGTGGTATCGTCCCTGATCCGGACGAAATAGTCAAGTCATTAAAAGAGAAAGTTATAGGGTAGCAATACAAAGTAAAAGCATTATGGCAAACGATATAATTTCACCGGAGAATCTGGTGTACGAGAAACCAAAGCTGATGAACGATACGGCAATGCACTATTGTCCGGGTTGTTCGCATGGTGTGGTGCATAAATTAGTTGCAGAAGTGATTGCGGATATGGGAATGGAGGAGAAAACCGTCGGGGTATGCCCGGTTGGTTGTGCTGTGTTTGCTTACCGCTATCTTGATATAGACTGGCAGGAGGCTGCACACGGACGTGCGCCTGCGGTGGCAACGGGCATCAAGCGTATGTGGCCCGACCGTCTTGTTTTCACCTATCAGGGAGACGGCGATTTGGCTTGCATCGGTACGGCAGAGACCATTCATGCCCTGAACCGGGGAGAGAATATACCTATTATCTTCATCAATAACGCCATTTATGGCATGACCGGTGGCCAGATGGCACCGACTACGCTGCTCGGTCAGGTTACGGCAACGTGCCCTTACGGCCGTGAGCCGGATCTCCACGGATATCCTCTCAATATAACCGAACTGGCAAGCAAGCTGAAAGGTACCTGTTATGTAACGCGTCAGAGTGTCGATACCATAGCCTCCATTACGAAGGCTAAGCGTGCCATCCGTAAGGCTTTTGAGGCGAGCATGTTGGGAAAGGGCAGTTCTCTCATTGAGATTGTCGCTACCTGCAACAGTGGTTGGAAACTCAGTCCGGCAAAGGCCAATGAGTGGATGCGTGAGAATATGTTCCCCGAGTATGTGAAGGGCGACCTGAAGGATACGACGGGATTGTAGGAGTATTTCCCAAACAAAAGAATCAAATTATGAAAACAGAAATAATTATCAGCGGTTTCGGTGGTCAGGGAGTTCTCTCTATGGGAAAGATACTGGCTTATTCGGGACTGATGGAAGATAAGGAGGTAACGTGGATGCCTGCTTACGGGCCTGAACAGCGTGGTGGTACAGCCAATGTAACGGTCATCGTCAGCGATGAGCGCATTTCGTCTCCTATATTAAGTCGGTACGACGTGGCTATTGTTCTCAATCAGCCGTCGCTCGATAAGTTTGAGCCGAAAGTGAAAGAAGGTGGTATTCTCATCTACGATGGTTATGGCGTAATCAATCCTCCTCAGAGAAAGGACATCACCGTCTATCGGATAGATGCCATGGACAAGGCGGCTGAGCTGAAAAATGCAAAGGTTTTCAACATGATAGTTTTGGGAGGTCTGCTGAAGGTTTGTCCCGTGGTCAGTACGGACGGACTGAAGAAAGCTCTCTTCAAGAGTCTGCCGGAGCGTCATCATGGTCTTATTCCGCTGAATATGAAGGCAGTTGAGTCCGGGATGGAAATTATAAGTAAGGAATAGATAGAAATACCTGATTTTTTATAACTCTCTAATTTGTCTGGAGATCTTCAGCAGTGATGCCATAAGGTCTCCTTTTTTGTTTTCCTTTGATGGGTTGTTGTTTAAGGGCCGTGAAAAACAGAAGTGGAAGAATGGTTTCCTGTCGGTCATAATCTTCTCTGTTGTTATCATTAATAATGCGATTTCAGCTGCCGGTTCCTGCTAAACAGTCGTTTGGTTGTATATGCTTAAGGCTGCTTCTTCCGATGTTTTTATGGTGTGAAAGTGTACGGGAGGCTGCCGGATTATTGCACATTAGGGTATCGTTTTGCTTTTCTATTTTTATGATAATTACTAAGTATCTGTCAGTCAGTGATGATAAGAAGAAATAGCATGTAAAGGAAAAGTTGCACAATCTTTGTCCTGTTTTTCTTAATAAGTGTCTCAAAGTTCCATTTTTTGTTGAAATAATTTGGTGGTGTCGCCTTTTTTTTATTACTTTGCACCAAAATTAGGTTGTATAATTATATCTTATAAATATTAATTAATTCAGAGAGACATGAAAAAGTTAGTTTTATTGTTGGCTGCCGCTTCTATGGCAGTTTCTGTTTCTGCTCAGACTGTTGCAGAAAGCAAGACTTTCGACAACATCTACGTTGGTATTAACGGTGGTGTTGCTACAAAGACAACTGGTCACAAGTGGCTTAGCGACCTCGACCCGAATTTCGGTGTACGTGTTGGCCGTTACTTCACTCCTGTATTTGGTTTGGCAGTTGAGGGAAATGCTTATTTCTCCAACAAGCCTTGGGTTTCTACCGGCACTGCCGTTCGTGCTACTAATGTTAGCTTGCTCGGTACTGTAAACCTCAGCAACTGGTTCGGTGGTTACAAGGGTGAGCCACGCGTATTCGAGGTAAGTGCATTGTACGGCCTTGGTTGGGCACATCTCTTCACAAACAATGATGAACTGAAGAATGCAACTGAGAACAACCGTAACCGCATGACCTCTAAGGCTGCTCTTAACTTTGCTTTCAACTTCGGTTCACAGAAGCAGTGGCAAGTATATGTTGAGCCTTCTATCAACTTCGCATTCTTGGGTCAGTCTCGTGCAAAGAGCTACGATGCAAAAGAAATGAAGCTTGTAGAGACTCACGATGAGTATGGTTACAATTCTTACAGCCAGTCTGGTCAGCCAGCTTACAACATCCACAACTCTTTCGTACAGTTGAATGCAGGTGTTGTTTACAAGTTCAAGAACTCTACTGGTGCTCACAACTTCGTAATCGTAACTCCACGTGATCAGGCTGAAATCGACGCATTGAACGCACAGATCAATGAGCTTCGCAACCGCAAGCCGGAGGTTATCACCAAGGAGATTGTTAAGGAAGTTCCTGCAAAGCAGGTTGTTAAGGAAATCAACGTTTCTGACCTTGTATTCGTAACCTTCGCACAGGGCAAGTCTGTTCTGACCAAGGAAGCTAAGGCAGCTCTCGATGCTGTTAAGAGCGGTAGCCACGTACAGATTGTTGGTACTGCATCCCCAGAGGGTAGCGCAGCACTCAACCAGCGTCTGTCTGAGAACCGTGCTAAGGCTGTTGCTGAATACCTCTCTGGCCGTGGCGTCATTGTTGATGCTGCTGAGGGTAAGGGTGTTCAGGGCAACACTTCTAACCGTCTCGCTGTTGTTTACGTAAAGTAATACAATAAAGACTTACTTCTATATAAAGGGACTCCCCGGTGCATTTGCATCGGGGAGTTTTCTTTTTATATAGTCTGGCAGGCTAAGAAGAGGAAAGAACAGAGAAGGATAAAGGCAGAAGTTACACGCCTTTTGGGACAATGCCATAGCTTTGGCTCTCTTCTTACCCGTGTTAAATATCCAGTGGTCAGGATATGAAAACACCCAACGGATGGGTATCGTCGTACCTTGTTCGTTGGGTGCATCTTGCGTTGCCTTTCTTCCGTAGCCGCTCTTTTCTGTCAGATACGGAATTTGCGTTTGCCGTAACTTCGTCGTTTTTGTGGAGATGCTACTTCGTTACGGCAAACGCTGTTGTTTAGTTATTCTTTTACCACTTTCTTGCCGTCAACGATATATATGCCCGTGGGCAGATGCTCTGACGACGTACCGAGATATACGCCTTGCAGGTTGTAGACTCCTTGTTTCTTTGCGGGTACGTTGGTTGCTGTGGCATTAATGCCGGTCTGCTCGTTTGGCGCAATGGTTACCCAGTCGGTTATCACCTTGTCGTCAGCTCCGAAGAGGGAGTAGTTGACACCTCCTCCGTCATCTTTAATCTCTTTCCAGTATGCGCCTTCGGGTTCGGTGATGGAGCAGTTCTTGAAAACGGGCTTGTTGTTCCATAGCCAGCATACGCTGCCTGCATACTCGTTGAATATCGTGCCATTGCCTTTGGCGCGCACGGTGCAGTTGTCGAATGTCCATTCGCCGGAGGCTATTCCCGTGTAGCCTCCTGTTGCTTCTATGTTGCAATCTTTCACGGTGAGGTATCCTCTGTTTTGTATTCCTATGCTAACCTCTGCCTGTGGTGTTCCGTTCACCTTGATAGAGCCGTTGCCCGTGATGGTGAGGTGCATGTCTACATAGTTGAGTATTCCTGTGTTCTTGTCTACGGTAATGGTGTTGTTGCCTATGAGCTTGATGGTTGTACCGTCGATGCCGTTGTCAATGCCGTTGCATATCTCCGTGGACTGGATGGTAACGTTTTCGAGGGTGAGCGTGTTGGTGGCAGGGTCGTAGCTTGCTTTTCCTGTTACGCCTTCGATAACGCTGAGGTCATTGCAGTTTTCAGATGTTACCATCTTGCCTGCAATTGCGAGTTTGTACTCTTCTGCCTGTACGGTTTGTGGCAGGGCAAACGCCATAGAGAACAGCGCGACTATCGCTGCTGTTTTGCTCTTGAATAGATTTTGTTTCATTAAATAATTTTTAAAAGGTTAAAGATTAATTCCATTTGTTGGGCTTTATCCGTAGCATTGCGGATTCCGTTTTTGGAAAGCGGATAGTCCACAATCCATTTCATTGGCAAACTCCTCAATTTATCTTTTTTGATGATGCTATGAGGAATTTTCACCTGCTCTGTTTGGGCTGCATAATGACATGGGGATGCCGGTTCATAGTGGACAAAGTTACTAAATTGCCGGCAGTTATACAAGAGAAAGCGAGTGTTTTCCCTTTTCACCCCGTATGTTGACAAGTCGGAGGTCGAACGTCCGTGAAGTCATAAATCCTCTTGCAGATAATGGTCAAGCTAAAGTCAGCTATTCTCTGTGCTTTGGGAAGGTAGTGGGGATAAGTGTTCCTTGTTTATTTTTAATTTTTCCTGTCAGTCTGTCAGTTTCTATAATGCGTTGATTATCAGTAGATAAATTGTTAAAACTATTGACGGACTGACAGGAAAAATGGAAAGATTACTTTCGGGAAGTTACGAGATATTCTGTTCCGCGGACACTGTGCCGGCTTCGCAGGTGAGGAATGTTGGAGAGTATCCGTCCGAAATGAGACAGACCTGTCAGGTGGAGCTGACTGCCAAAACGTTGCCGGAGATGGGTGTAGATGGCTGATGTAGTCATATAAATTCCTGTCGCCTCGGTGGCAGGGAGGGCAAAGGCATCGAAGAAAAGGGCTTCGGCGGTCTGCTGTCGCTGGTAGGGACGGTTGTTCTCCATAATGGCTTGTGTCTCTGCGTCGTCAAACCAATATCGTCGTCCATTTTCGAGTTCATCCACAGCCTGTGCATAGATTTGCTCGTAGTTGATGGCGGCAGGCAGGGCGACAGGGGCATTGAGTTCGATGACGATAAACCGACGGCAGCCGCTGGGATCGGTCAGTACATCAGCCATATTGGCAGTGGCTATGAACGATGCCTTTCGGGACAATGTCTCGCTGTGCTTCCCGTATGGCCGCTTTATCTTCAGGTCAGCCAACTGGAGGATATTCTTCAGGAAACCTTCCTGAATTTTTTGCGGCACGGAGTTGAACTCGTCAATATTGATGAGCAGCGACTGATTCATTGCCAAGAGCGTATTCCGCTTTTCGCTGATGTCGAGGTTGTCGTTGTAGCCCCATTGCAGTTCGGGCGGCAAAAGACTTTTGCAGAAGGTAGATTTGCGGAATCTGACGGGAGATAAGAAGCGGAGCAACGCTGTTGCCGTGGGTCTTGTCAATTCCCATCCATTGTGCCACCATCCCCAACATCCATGTATGAAACCACTCCTTCCACTGGCAGGCTGCAGTCGGCACGCAGTCGGCAAGGTCGCCGATGTAATCGTGTCCGTCCCATTGTCCGCGTACTCTGCCGATAAAGTCGCTCACGGGGTCGTAGATGGCGATGAGGTGAGAGTCAACGTATCGCTTCACGTCCTTGTCCCATACGTTAAGCCCGTCGAGCCGCGCCTTGATGGCAAGGGTGTTGCGCATCCGCTCGTCTACCTCGGCAAAGGCTGTCTTCCGTCCGGCAGGTCGAATCTCGGTATATCCAAGCACGCTGTTGAAGCGCAGTTCGTAGTGTTTTTCCAAGTATTCGATGAACTGTTTGGTTACGTCGTGTGTGAGTTTCTTCACTTGTTTTCTTTTCTGGTTTTTCGATTTGATTGTTTTCAGATTTCTCATATTCGTCATTGTTTGTGTTTTATTATAAAGCATTGCCCTCTATGGGGAAGATATTGCTGTTTTCGGTTGTTGGAGTCTTAATGCCCATTGTCCTGTGGGGCGTAGTTGGGAAACGCATTGTGCGTATGGGCTTTACGCATTGTGCGCGAGGTCTTGACGTATTGCCGAACTTCCTATTAGGTATGCCGGTTCTCGCTATTGAAAGATATACGTTTCCTCGTAATGGTCGAATACCGCAGGCTCGCGGTAGCCATAACTGGAAAGAAGACTGGAAATCCACTCTTGCTCGTCTTCATGCAGTTTCTTGAAACCGCGGTGGTAATTATAGTAAATGTGCCGGCTGCCGAAATGGGTTTCCATCTCGCGTCGTATGGCGAGATAGTCGTTATGGCGCACCTTGTCGAAGAGATGGCTGAATCCCCATGCCAGCCGCTCTTTGCGTACATCCCGTCTCTCGGTACATTCGCCCGAAGAGTAAGCCTGTGGCAGTACGCACGGGGCAGTAGTCAGGTGGGGAGGTGCGGCTTGTCCTATCTGATAGCGCAGGCAGTCGTTCTTGTTTCTACAGTCGTTCTGAAAGCACAATGCCCATCCGTGGGGCACATCGTTGAAGTTGATTTCTTTTGTCATACTGATAGTTGTTTGGGTTAGTGAAATAGACACGGCAACCCCTGCCCGAACTCACTTGGAGACGAGATAATGGGTAGGGATTTTGTGTTGTGTGATGGTTGTCTTCCGAAAAATACCCTTTCCGTAAGACGCCTGCAAAGATACAACATTTGAAAGCCGATGTCAAGAGTTTCGCCCCGTTATTTTTATTTTGCTGTCAGCCTGTCATGGCAGAGTGGCTTGTAAATGTTTGCAGTTCAGAATATTATGAGAAGTGTTAAAATTGACAGATAATACAAAAACTTTTAATAGTATGTTTTATTGTAATAATTATCGGCCTGCTTACGCTTTTTTTTAGTACCTTTACGGGCAGAAATAAAAACAATTTAGAATGCACTTCAAATGGAACAATACGCCAACTGAACTTAGCGAGCAGCTACCGCCGTGGAACTGGGAGAGAAACTCTCTATCAGTCCTACTTTGGCGCAGCTGCTAATCAGACGTGGTATTACGACAGAAAGTGCTGCCAAGCGTTTTTTCCGTCCACAGCTGTCCGACCTCATCAATCCATTCCTGATGAAGGACATGGACGCAGCGGTCGACAGGCTCAACGATGCCATGGGGCACAAGGAACGCATCCTTGTCTATGGCGACTACGACGTGGACGGATGTACGGCGGTGGCACTGGTCTATAAGTTCCTGAGACAGTTCTATTCCAACATCGACTACTATATCCCCGACCGGTACGACGAGGGCTACGGGGTGAGCAGGAAGGGAATAGACTTCGCACAGGAAACAGGAGTAAAGCTCATCATCATACTCGACTGCGGCATCAAGGCCGTAGAGGAAATAGCATACGCCAAGGAACTGGGCATAGACTTCATCATCTGCGACCACCATGTCCCCGACGAGGTCCTGCCCCCGGCCTTTGCCATTCTCAATCCCAAGCAGAAGGGCGATACCTATCCCTTCAAGGATCTTTGCGGCTGTGGGGTGGGCTTCAAGTTCATGCAGGCCTTTGCCAAGAACAACAACATTCCCTTCTCCCGGCTAATTCCCCTGCTTGACTTCTGTGCCGTGAGCATAGCCGCCGACCTCGTTCCCGTCGTGGACGAGAACCGAATCCTTGCCTTCCACGGACTGAAACAGCTGAATGTCAACCCGAGCATCGGCTGAAGGCAATAGTGGACATTTGCGGACTGAGCGGCAGGGAAATCTCCATGAGCGACATCATCTTCAAGATAGGGCCGCGCATCAATGCCAGCGGGCGGATGGAGAACGGCAAGGAGAGCGTGGACTTGCTCGTAGAGCGCGACCTTGCCGTGGCTCTGCATGCAGCAAAGCATATTGACGAGTACAACGAGAAGCGGAAGGACGTAGACCGTCAGATGACCGAGGAGGCCAACCAGATTGTGGCACGGCTTGAGAACCAAAAGCACCAGTCGAGCATCGTGCTCTACGACGAGCATTGGAAGAAAGGCGTCATCGGCATTGTGGCGTCGCGTCTGACGGAAATCTACTACCGTCCGACTGTCGTCATCACGCGCGACGAGGACTTGGCCACCGGCTCGGCGCGCAGCGTTCCCGGCTTCGACCTCTATGCTGCCATCAAGAGCTGCCGCGACCTGCTGCTCAACTTCGGTGGGCATACCTATGCTGCCGGGCTGACCATGCGGTGGGAGAATGTCCGCGAGTTCCGCACGCGCTTTCAGCAATATGTCGATGAGCACATCTTGCCGGAACAGACCGAGGCAATACTGGATATTGATGCCGTCATAGACTTTAAGGACATTACTAAGAAACTCCATAACGACCTGAAACGCTTTGCACCTTTCGGGCCGGGCAACCCCAAGCCCCTGTTCTGTACGAAAGACGTCTTCGACTTCGGGACGAGCAAGGTGGTGGGACGCGAGCAGGAGCATATCAAATTGGAACTGGTCGATTCCAAATCCAACAACGTCATGAACGGCATCGCGTTCGGACAGAGTGCTTCGGCTCGCTATATCAAGTCGAAGCGGTCGTTCGACATAGCCTATACCATAGAGGACAATGTCTTCAAGCGTGGAGCGATGCAGTTGCAGATAGAGGATATAAGGCCGTCTGAAGAAACCGGGGGTTGACGGGTTGGTTGTCTCTCGCTGGGGCTTGACCGCCCGGGAGAGCTAAAAGTTCAAAGCGAATGTCTTACAAGGAAATCCTTCATAAGTACTGGGGCTATCCCGACTTCCGCGGTATTCAGCGTGAGCTGATAGAGAGTATCGGAGCCGGAAGAGACACCTTGGGACTGATGCCGACGGGCGGTGGAAAGTCGATAGCCTTTCAGGTGCCGGCATTGGCCATGGAAGGAGTGTGCATAGTCATCACACCGCTTATTTCGCTGATGAAAGATCAGGTAGACCACTTGCGGAAGCGGAGCATCCGCGCGGCTGCCATCTATTCGGGAATGTCGCGGGAGGAGGTGGTAACAACGTTGGAGAATTGCATCTTTGGCGGCATTAAGCTGCTCTATGTATCGCCCGAGCGTTTGTCCTCCGACCTGTTTCAGGCCAAGCTGAAGCATATCAAGGTAAGTTTCATCACCGTAGACGAAGCCCACTGCATCAGTCAGTGGGGGTATGACTTCCGCCCGTCTTATCTTGAGATAAACGTTGTCAGAAAGCTCATTCCCCGTGTTCCTGTCCTTGCGCTGACCGCTACGGCAACGCCGGCTGTTGTCGACGATATACAGGAGCGGCTGTGCTTTGAGGAGAAGAATGTCTTCAGGATGAGCTTTGAGCGCAAGAACCTTACCTATGTGGTTCGGAAAACTGAAGACAAGTATGCCGAGATGGAGCATATCCTCGGCTCAGTGGAAGGATCGGCCATTGTCTACTGCCGGAGCCGGAAGCGTACCCGGGAAGTGGCTGAACTCCTGATGAAGCAGAATATATCGGCCACATGGTATCATGCCGGACTTGAGCCTGCCGTCAAAGACCAGAGACAGAACGACTGGCAAGGAGACAAAATACGCGTGATGGCGGCTACCAATGCCTTCGGGATGGGCATTGACAAACCCGATGTGAGAATGGTCATACACGTGGATTGTCCCAGTTCGCTCGAAGCCTATTTTCAGGAAGCCGGCAGAGCCGGACGCGACGGCAACCGGGCATACGCTGTTCTGCTATTTACGGGCAACAACGACGTGCATAATCTTCGCAAACGCATCAGCGACACTTTTCCGCCCAAAGAGTATATACAGACTGTTTACGAGCATTTGGCATATTTCTATCAGGTTGGCGTAGGCAGTGGGGAAGGTGTAACGTTCGAGTTCCCGATGGATAAATTCTGTATATCGTTCAAACATTTTCCTATTCAGGTAAATGCGGCTCTGATGATTCTTCAGAGGGCAGGCTATCTTGACTACGACGTGAATCCTGATACGAAGGCACGTATTCATTTTCTTTTGGGACGCGATGAGCTGTATCGGCTCCGCGAACAGTCGTACAACGAGAATGAGGTCATTACCTCGCTGCTCCGCAATTACAGCGGTCTCTTCTCCAATTATTGCTATATAGACGAAAGCTATATCGCGCAGGATACGGGACTTGACCGTAATGAGGTCTATCAGATTCTGCAAAGTCTTAGCAGAAAGCGCATACTCGATTTCATACCGCGTAAGAATATACCTTTTATAACCTACCTCCGCGACCGTGAGGACGGGGAGAATATTCATCTGTCCAAGGATGTTTATGAAGACCGGAAGCAGCGGTTCGAGGAGCGTGTGCTTGCTGTCGCCAACTATGCGCAGAACGACCGTGTTTGCCGTAGCCGTCAGCTTCTCCGATATTTTGGTGAGAAGAAGTCTACAGACTGCCTGCATTGCGATGTCTGCCTTTCTCATTCTTCAGAGTCCAATGAGGATGTCCGCTTACGTATCCGCACGGCTATTCTTGAGCTACTTTCTGATCGTGGGAAGCATCTTATAACGGAATTGCGTAAAATTCCTACGAAAGTGATGGAAAATGAGGATGATTTGCTGGCAGAAGTGCTTGAGGGGATGGTGGCAGAAGAAGAGTTGGTGGTGGAAGGAAGTTTTGTCAGCCTTCCCGGTTGAAAGCTATTGGTCGTCGCCTGTTCCTACGCCAAGGGCGTCATCGAGGTATAAGGAAGCAAGTCTTGTTTGAATATAAATGTGCACAATCTAAGTCTATGGTCTGTTTGATTATCCAGACTTGCATCAAATATTAAAGGAAAAATGGCTATCCGGAAGCATTTCGCTTCCGAACAGCCACGATGTTTATGTTCTCTGCCCTTCTTCATGAAGAAAAAAGTCAGTAGCGCGTTCCTTTATTCGTCTTCTTCCTTTAGCTCTGCCTCATGTTCGGCAATGAGTGCCTGTTGCAGGTCGTTTGGAACAAGCTCATAGCTTGCGAACTTTGTCGTGAAGCTGGCACGTCCGCCCGTTAGAGAACTAAGGGAAATGCTGTAGTTGGACAATTCCTTCAGAGGAATCTTTGCCTGTAGCTTCTGATAGCCAGCCTCCGAGTCCATACCCATAATCATGGCACGTCGGCCCTGCAAGTCGCTCATCACGTCTCCCATGTAGTCGCCGGGCACATAGACCTCGAGGTCGTAGATAGGTTCGAGAATCTTCGGACCGGCAGCCTTGAACGCATCAGAGAAAGCGTGTCGGGCTGCAAGTGTGAATGAGAGCTCGTTGGAGTCGACCGGGTGCATCTTTCCGTCAAAGACAATAACACGCACATCACGGGCATAGCTGCCTGTCAGCGGGCCGCGTTCCATGCAGTCCATGACACCTTTCAGGATGGCAGGCATAAATCGGGTATCAATGGCACCACCTACGACGGAGTTTATGAAAACGAGCTTACCGCCCCAAGGCATGTCGCGCTCTTCGCGTCCCTTTATATTCATCTTAAACTCCTGACCGTTGAACTTGTAAACGGTCGGGTCGGGCATACCTTCTGCATAAGGTTCTACAATCAGGTGGACTTCACCGAATTGTCCTGCTCCACCGCTCTGTTTCTTATGTCGGTATTCAGCTTTTGCCTGCTTGGTAATCGTCTCACGGTATGGAATCCTCGGGTCTTTGTAGACTACCTGTAGTTTCTCGTTATTCTCCAGACGCCACTTCAGCGTGCGGAGGTGGAACTCACCCTGTCCGTGAACGATAATCTGCTTCAGCTCTTTGCTTTGCTCTACTACCCATGTCGGGTCTTCCTGACGCATCTTCAGGAGAGCGGCCATCAGTTTCTCGGTGTCCTGTGAGTTGGTTGATTCAATGGCACGTGAATATTTAGAGTTCGGATATTTGATGAAGTCGAAGTGCTGTTCCACGCCCTTGCCGTTCAGTGTGTTTCCTGTCTTAACGTCTTTCAGCTTTACGGTACAGCCCAAGTCGCCGGCGTTAAGTTGGTCTACAGGGATGCGGTTGGCACCTGCACAAGCGTAAATCTGTCCGATACGCTCCTTGGAACCGCGGTCAGAGTTGGTCAAATCGTCGCCCGGCTTGATACATCCGCTCATTACCTTGAAGTAGCTGACCTCGCCGATGTGAGGCTCCATGCCGGTCTTGAAGAAGTAGACAGACTCTGGCCCGTTGCTGTCGGGAGCAACTTCCTCGCCGCGTGTATTGTGAATCTTCGGCATTTCGTCTACGAAAGGAACGACGTTGCCAAGGAACTCCATCAGTCGGCGCACGCCCATATCTTTGCCTGCACAGACGCAGAAGACGGGGAACATGGAACGGGCAGCCAACCCCTTGCGGATGCCTTCGCGCATCTCGTCTTCGGTCAGAGTTTCCGATTCGAAGAATTTCTCCATCAGGTTTTCGTCGTTCTCTGCAGCAGCCTCAACCAGAATTTTATGAAGCTCCATGGCCTTGTCCATCTGGTCTGCCGGAATATCCTCAATAATCGGACTGCCACCCTCGGCCTTCCATGTGTATTTCTTCATCAGGAGCACGTCAATCAGCGCATTGAATCCTGCACCTGTCTCAATGGGATATTGAATCTCCACGCACTTGGAACCATAGATTTCCTTCATGCTGTTGATGACATTGTCATAGTCGCATTTGTCTGAATCAAGCTGGTTGATTAGGAAGATAACCGGCTTCTTCAGCTTCTCTGTGTATCGGAAGTTGTTCTGTGTGCCAACTTCGGGACCATATTGTCCATTGATGAGGATTACAGCCTCGTCGGTAACGTTCAATGCCGTAATGGCACCACCCACGAAGTCGTCGCTTCCCGGACAATCGATAATATTAAGTTTCTTATTGTTCCACTCTACATGAAAAACGGTAGGAAATACTGAGTAGCCATATTCCTGCTCTACCGGGAAATAGTCGCTGACGGTGTTCTTTGCTTCTACCGTACCGCGTCGTTTGATGATACCTGCACCGTACAACATACTTTCGGCAAGAGTCGTCTTGCCGCTACCCGCACTGCCAAGCAATGCGATGTTTTTGATTTCGTTTGTCTGATATACCCTCATATCCAGATAGATTTAAGCTGTTAGTAATATAAGTTTCTTATTTCATGGTGATAGGCCTGTGCCTGTCATTTCCGAAGTCTAAGTTACGGCTTTTCATTGATACTGCCAAAACATTTTGCAGGAAACTCGTTTCCTTTTAAAACAAATTAGTAAATTTGCACAGCTTAGAGGAAAAATGGTCTCTTACACCTCTTTTATATAATAGTGGGTGAAAAGGGGATTGTTTCAACTCGAATAACTTAACGGCACTTTCAAGCAATAATAAAGTGAAATGTGTTAAAGTGAAGTAAATTTATAAGCTATAGTGTTTGATATATAACAGTTTTAGGATAGTTGTACTTTCTCCTTGGAAAAGGTGCTTTAATTTATCTCTTTAGATTTTATAGCTATGTCAGGTCTTTACCTTCATATCCCGTTTTGTGCCAGTCGCTGTATTTATTGCGGCTTCTATTCTACTCTTCCTCCCAAAAGTAGGAAAGGAGAAGCAATGGTGGACGACTATGTAGAGGCACTTTGCCAAGAAATGGAACTGCGAAAAGACTATCTGAAGGAACCGCTGACAACCATCTATCTGGGAGGGGGCACGCCTTCGCAGCTGTCTGTCCGTCATTTGGAACAGCTCTTTTCTGCTGTCCGCAGCACGCTTCCCATGCCGGAAAATGGTTTTGGGGAAATGGAAATAACGTTGGAATGTAATCCCGACGACGTTACGGAAGAATATGCCCGCCAGCTTGGCCATCTTCCTGTCAACCGCGTGTCGATGGGTGCACAGACCTTTTCCGACGAACGGCTGCGTTTTCTTCACCGGCGACATACGGCTGGAGAGGTTGCCCTTGCCGTAGAGCGTTTACGGAAGAATGGTATCCGGAATATATCGGTCGACCTGATGTTTGGCTTCCCCAACGAGACCATTGCCGAATGGCAGACCGATATAGATTACATCCTGCAACTCGGAATTGAGCATATCTCTGCTTATAGTCTGATGTACGAAGAGGGCACGCCTCTTTATCGGCTGCTTGAGAAAGGGGAAGTGAAGGAAACGGACGAGGAACTTTACCGGCAGATGTACGACCTGCTTATTGACCGGCTTGCCGTGGCAGGATTTGAACAATATGAAATCAGCAACTTTGCCCGGCTCACGCAACAAGGCAAACCTTCTGCTTTCCGTTCCCGGCACAACAGTTCCTATTGGCATAATGTTCCCTATATGGGCGTCGGGGCGTCGGCCCACTCCTACAATATCCATTCCCGTCAGTGAATATTGCCAGCCTGCAAGCATACGTCTCTGCTATTAATAGCGGTGAACTGCCCTGTGAGACGGAGGAGATTTCTGCCGATACGCATTACAACGACATGGTTACGACTGCACTTCGCACCCGTGAGGGCATTTCTCTTGAATCGCTGACAGCCGGGCAGCGAGACCATCTTCTGCATGCAGCCCAGCTTTATATTTCGCGTAGCCTGTTGGTTCGGGAGGGCGATTATGTCAGACTGACACGCAATGGTATCTATATCAGCGACAGCATCATGAGCGACCTGATGAAAGTGTGAAGCTATTAAAATTCATAATTCACAATTTATAATTTTACATTCAAGACTTCTAATTAAATATTCCAATTATGACCGAACAAGAATTTGAGAAACTCTGGAAAGAGAACCGAGAGAAGATACTTGCCAACGACAGCGAGTATCAGCGCATAGCCCGAAGCTATTCAGGTTGGGGATGGATAGACTACCTTGTCTTTATCGGAGGCTTTGTCATCTGTGAGAATTTCACGCAAACGTTGTTCAAGAGCATTGTCCTGCAATATTTGCTTGCCATCGTGGGCATGGTCGTGGTGTGGATTGGCTACCGCTTCATTAAAAGCCTGACAGGAGGGAAACAGACTTTAGAAAGTGTAGAGAAGGAAATTAAGGAACGCTATAAGAAAACTTTGCATTTTAACTTTTCAGAGAAAAAGTAACAGGATTTTTTGTTATCGGTTGTCTGTTGTTTGCAATTAATACTTATCGTCCCCTTTTTTTGATAGATTTCTTTTAAAAATCGGTGTTTTTGAAAATTTTAACAAAAAAAAACTCGCGTATTGTTTTTTATTTGTTAACTTGCGCCCGATAATAAAAGTTTAGTGCGTGAGAAAACGAAACCGCTCCGCATGAAGACTATAATAACCTTGGTTTCTATGTATCACTATGGTCAAAAAACTATCTTTTTTAGTTGCTATGCTTTCGTTCGTGTCTGTGTCATGGGCGCAAGTAAATGTGCCGAAAGCTCGGGTACTGGAGAGCGCAAAGGCTCAGAAGAAACTCGTTCCTATGAGGAGCCCTTCCAAGGCACCGTCTGATTATGGCACGGTAGAGGTTGTCATGATGGAGGACTTCTCCAAGCTGACGACAGGTTCTGTGGGTGCTCCCGACATGGATTCTCAGTTAAACGATGAGGAACTTTATCCGTATCCAGTATGGATGAACATAAAGCCGGAATACACTGTACTTCCGCAATGGGGCGGACATTGTGTTTTCTCTGCCGGTGGATCAATTTGTATTTCAGCAGAAGAATATGAAGGTGGAAATCTGAATACTCCGATGCTTGATGCTTCTAAATACGACGGCGTCGTATTCGTAGAGTTCAGAGTTCGTACAGATAACGATAAGGTGTCCCAAAACATGATTGTTGAGGCGGCCGAAACCTATAATATGCAGCCAAGCTGGAAAACGTTGGGATCTTATGTGTTGCCCGACATTACAGACGAATGGCAGACCATGACGGCAATGTTCTATGGAGCTGAGCATTATACGATGTTCAACTTCCCGGTTCTAAGAAGATATCAGGGAGACGAGCTGGAGCCTATCTATTTCGACTACGTAAAGGTATATCAGGTTAAGCCTTATGTGAACATGCCTACAGCATTGCCTCATACCAACTATAAGGGGACAAGTTTCAATGCTAATTGGACAAAGATAAAAGATGCTGAATCGTATCTGCTGAACGTATATTCTGTTAAGATAAACGAAGAGATGCAGTCGGCTGACACTACATATCTTTATAAGGATCAAGCCGTAAATGATACTACCTTCACCGTGGAAAACGCTGTTTCCGGCGAAACTTATTACTATGAAGTACGCGCGGTTAAAGATGGTCATCAGTCGTTCATGTCGCCTGCAATGGAAGTATTCGACCTCGTTGTTCCCGAACTTGGGGAGAGTACTATAAAAGACGGTAAATATACAGCTACGTGGAATGCAGTTCCAACGGCAGAAAGATATAACTATATCGCCTACCATGAGCGCGAGGCTACCGCTAATGGCGAATTTGTCATTACGAATGAAGACTTTACGGGCGTAAAGGATGCTGAAGGCAATCTTACGGGATGGACCGTCGAAGAGCCAAGCCAGCAAAGTTATGATGACTTCTATATGAAGGAAGTGAATCAGGCAGGATGGCATGTGAAGCAAGGTGCACCTTATACCGACTTCATGTGTGTGGACGGATGGCAGTATATTTTTGGCCATAAGGATGCCGGTCTTATTTCGCCGGAACTCGACCTTTCAAAGGATAATGGAAAAGTAAACCTCAGCGTGAGACTCTACGGAGTTATTGCTGAAGGCTATGACCAGCCGTATCAGACGGAATGTGCAGTGGCTCTCTTTAACTTTAATGAAGAGAAGGGCGACTTTGATCAGGCTGAGTTGGTTTATCCTAAGGATGTAAAGCCGGAATGGAAGACCTTCAACGTGGAGCTTACCAAGGGTAGCAAGCGTTCTGTCATCGGTATATATGCCGTAAACGGACCAGAAAACCTCTATATAGACGATGTGAAGATTACTCAGAATTACAATGCAGGCGATACCTTTAAGGATCCGTTCTTGTTCCAGCGTTTTATAGAAGGTACAAGTCTGGAAGTCAATCTGCCGGGAAAGACGTCGGGAAACAAAGTCTATCACAGAATAAATGCCGCTAAGTCGAATAGTAGCAGAGGACTTAAGGAGACCGACTATAGCGAGATGAAATACGTCGGCAAGAGTGATGTTGTGTCTTCAGTTGCCAACGTGAGTCTTTCTAAGGCTACCGTTCAGTTGGTTGACGGCAATGTGATTGTCAATAACGCCGATGGCGAGAATGTAAGCATTTACAGACTCGACGGAACACTTGTCTATAGCAACAACAGCGGTTCCAAGAATATCACGGCTGCTATGCCTTGCAACGGTGCTTACATCGTTAAGGTGGGTAATAAGTCTGTCAAGCTGGTTTACTAATAATCAGTAAGCAGAGAACTTTTCTTTAGAAAAGCCGAAGAGTATTTCTCTGAAAGTTTAAGACCTTTCTTTCAGAGGACTCTGAATCATCCTTCAAAAAGCTCGCGGGCTTTCTGCGAAAAGTCGGCGAGCAATTCAGAAAAAGCTCGCGAGCTTTTGAGGGAGATTTTGGATACTATGTAATTTCTATCACCAATTATGCAGGCTCACCTGCCCATATCGTACCCGTAAAAACATGAAAAATCAGGGTACGGGGGAGGCTCGGGAAATACATACGGTTAGCGGAAAATTTCTAACCGTATATAAATTTACGGGGAAGCGGTTAGAAAAATATTTCTATACGTATATAAATTTTCCGCTAACCGCAAACAGTTTTCCTATGGTCTGAATCCGGCTTGCTTCTGCCGGTAAACGGCTTTGCAAAGATTGGTTGTCCTATATCGAATTCACGTTAAATCATAAAGAATATGAAAAAGTTAATTAGTAAAGTTCTGTTGTTGGGAGGAATATTGCTCCCAATAACACAAAGTGCAGTAGCACAAAAAGTTAAATCATTTCCAGAACCGATAGATGAAACGGTTGTCAAGAATGTAAGGAAGAGTCCGTTACATGTAAACATCAATGAGGATAAGGGTATTTTAACGTATGGAGCTACCATGAAGGATTCCTACGGCCCTCTTCACTATGTGAAATTTTATAGTAAGAAACCGCATATAATGGACAAAATAGCAGAAGTAGATCCTGAAGACTATGGATTGCATCTGAAACATTTGCGCTGTGGGGCTTATTGTAATGGAAATTATTACGGATATTTGGTAAATCTATATACTTATGTCGAAGAGCCGGAAAGTTTCGTAAAAGTGGATTTTGAAACAGGGACCGTGACAAAGGTAGCAGCCCTTGAACCGACAGACCCTACTTGGCCCATGCTTTATGAAATGTCATACGACTATAAGAGAAATGTATGCTGGGCATTGGGACGGAGTAATGTCAACGTTGCTTCCAATATTTATAAAATCGATTTGAGCAACGGAAGATGGGAAGAAGTTGCCGAACTTGATTTCTATGCATGGGCTTTGGCTGTAAATTACGACGGAGAAATGTATGTCATCAAGGGTATTCCTGATGCCGCAAATGAAAATTATATAGGCTCGCAACTGGTAAAACTCAAAGCAGACGGTGATTTCTCCATTGTCGACCAATTCGAGTTGAAAAACGATAAGGAAAGTATCATTCCGAAATATAACATCCAAACAATGGAATTTGACCACAATTCCAATCATGTATATTGGTTTGGTACTGATAAAAATGGGGATCAAAAAGAATATGAGATAGACTTAAATAAGAAATCTATTGTAAACATATACCCATTAATCCGCGACTATGTTAGTGCAGTTTATATGCCTTTCCAAGGAGCTGCCAACAGAGGTGCGGCAGGTAAGGTTACCAATCTTAAGGGAAAATCTCCGGAAGATGGAAGCCTTAAAGCAACACTTACGTGGAATAATCCTACCACAACGTGGAAGGGTGATGAGTTGACACAATTGCACAGCATTACGATAAGCCGTGGAAATGTTGACAATGTTGTGGCTACTGTTTCTTCCGTAAACAATATGGGAGCAGAAATGAGTTGGACAGATGAAACTCCGAGCAAGGGCATACAGACATATTATCTGACTCCTTATCGCGTGTCCGGTGAGAAGGGACTGGTAGACAGCATCAAGGTGATGGTAGGTCCTGACGTACCCGGAAAGGTGGAAAACGTTGCTATTGCAGTAGAAAATGGAAACATCCGCCTGTCTTGGGAAAAGCCTTCGTTGAGCGCAACTGACAAGAATTACGATGAAACGACGCTGAAGTATTCTTTGAAGCGCTTGCCTGACAATAAGGTGGTTGTTGACGATTTGGAGGCAACTACTTATCTGGATGCAGATTTGGGAGAATATGCAATGTATTCCTATGAAATTACATCGAAGAACAAGGAAGGCATTGGGCTTACTGCCGTTTCTTCGAGCGTTAAGGCTGGAAAGGCTTTGGCAATTCCATTTGAAGAGAAGTTTGCTACTTCGCAGACAACTGATCGCTGGTCCTCTATCGATGAGAACTTGGATGGAAAGTTCTTTAAGTGGGACGGATGGGACGGTTCCATCTATGATGTTTTCAACAGATTCACAATTTATATGAGTCCTTATAAGGAGTCTGATGATTATTTGGTAACTCCCTTGCTGGGACTGAAGGCAGGCAAGTCTTACAGAGTAACCGTAGGAGCTTTGCTCGGCCATCAGGATGACAGACATTCTTTTGAAATAGTTATGGGCAAGGATTGCACGGCAAAGGCACTTACGACCATACTCCATAAGGTAAATTCTGTTCAAGGCTCTGTATCAGACGAACAGAAGGAATATACTATTAAGACTCCTGTCATAGATGAAGACGGTGGTTATTATATGGCAGTGCGTTGCACCAGTCCTTCTTCTTCAAACGGTTCATACTTTGGTGTAAACAAGTTTGTTGTAGAAGAGATATTCGACAACGATTTGGCAGCGAAGGATATGCTGGCCCCTGCAGCTCTTGCCGTAGGCGAAGAAGCTACCTTTAATGTAAAGGTGGAGAATTTAGGCTTGAAGGAACAGGGTAATTATAAGGTTCAGATTATAAATGCTGCCGATAATTCTGTTCTTGGCGAGACTACTACGGTTCCTGTAATTGCCGCTGATGCTTCGTCTGAAGTACCTGTAACGTTTACTCCTGCTGCAGAAGGCGAACTTAAGGTGAAGGGAAAGGTCGTTCTCGAAAATGACGGTAATCCGGGCAATGACGAGACTTTGGAAAAGGAATATAATGTGAAGTCCAAGGGTGCCTTGACATGGAATATTACCTGTAAGGGAGATAAGCCCTCGCAGACTACCATTCACCCGATGTGTTTCTATGAAGTTCATTCGACTGACGAGTTCATATACCGCGCAGACGAAATCAATGCTTCAAGTAATGGATATATCAATGGCATAGCCTTTGAATATAACTCCAATGGTATTGAAGAAGAAACAAACGATGTGGATGTGAAGATATATATGGGGAATACGGATAAGGCAGAATATAAGGAAAATGCCGGTATGAGCCAGTGGACAAACAAGGATAAGCTGACGCTTGTTTATGATGGAACTATCAATGTAAAGGTGGGCGAAAACCAATTGATGGAATTTGCGTTCGATACTCCATTCTCCTATGACTGCAAGAAGAACCTGCTTGTTCAGGTTTGGAAGGAAGGAGATCTGCCACAGATGTTCCCCGCTGCGTTCAATACGTATGATGAAAATGCCGGTAAGTTCCGCATCCTCCATTATAAAGGCAACTTTGAACTTACGTTCACGGATGAAAAGATATTCTCTTTGCAGGAAATTCCCGTAGCGCATCTGGCATTCTCTGACAGTCCAGTTTCAGGTATCAATGAAATGAAGACCGCCAACGGCACTATCGGTTACAACCGTGCTGCCAGAAGCATAACGATAGACGGATTCAATGCAAAGGCCATTTCTGTATATGACATTTGCGGTAAGGCAGTCTTCAGCCAAAAGCTGAATGTTGCACAGAAGGATGTTGCGGTAAACTTGTCCGCAGGCCTTTATATCGTGAAGGTGATGAACGAAGATGGCAGCAGCCTTTCAAAGACAATAGTAATTAACAATTAATATTGTGTCATGAATAGAACGTGTTTAAAAACTATATTATCTTGTCTGACAGTTCTCCTCACCGTAGGAGAATTGTCAGCGCAGGAACCTATTCGGTTGGGATACTGCGACACTGAAACCGACAGAGCGATGTATGCGTCGGATGAGGAGCCTGCCGAATTTGGTGCTGCCATCCTTTTACCGGCAAAAATGCTGAAGAAGTATGCCGGCGATAAAATCAATCGTATTGATTTTGCCATTGGAGAGAAGGTAGGACGCATGATGACGGTTTTCGTTACCCGCGAGCTGGGAGAAGAACCCATTGTGAAAAAGACCATCTACAACTTTGAAAAAGGATGGAACACCGTCGCTTTACCAAGTGAAGTTGCCATAAAGGGAACCGAAGACCTCTATGTAGGCTATGTCTTCAATACAGACAAGAATACAATTCACGCATCGGTCATCATGTATGACAAATACAAAGGTGCGACCCCGGGGGTGAACTGGTATAGCAAGAATAACAAATGGTGGGCTGTCCCCTCGAACGTGATAAACTATGACCTGTGTATCAGAGCTTATGCCGATGGCGACAACAGGCCTACCAATGACGTAGGAATACGTGATCTTGAAAACTATGACATTGTTATGCAGAATCAGGCTACCAACTTCAGCATGCGGATGCGTAATTATGGCGTAGACTCTGTTGAAAACGTAACTATTGAGATAAAGGCGAATGACGAGGTGTTTGCCACCAAGACACTTTCCGATTTGACTTTGGGACATAACGACGAGATGGAAGTAAAAGTCGACAATGTCCTTTTCCCGACAGAGGGAAATAACACTATCAAGGTTGAGGTAATAAAGGTGAACAGTGGCGTTGACACGGATAAGAGCGACAACAAACTTCAAAATGCCATCTATGCCATAAAGGAAGGCGCACAGCCGTGCGAAAGAAGGATTTTGTTTGAGGAGTTCACTTCCGAAATCGATCCGCTTGCAACCACTGCCGATACGCTTTATGGGGATGCCGTTGCTACGCGCGACGACGTGATTTGGGTAAAGCACCATATAGACGTGGATAAGTTTGTGTTGGATGAGGAAAAGCCTTATAAGTTCTTATTTGACAATGAAAAAATGTTTTATCCTGCCGTCATGGTCGATCGCCAGATATTCAACGGAATGGAAGATGCGGGTCCTGCTTATTTCGTTCCATACGGAGACGTGGTCGAAGGTATGCTGAAGAACTGCTCATATATTCCTTCTTACATTGCTCCGTCCATTGCCATATCTCATGCAGAGAATGGAGGCACGGTGAACTTCACTGTGAGCGGCACTGCCGAGGTGCGTGAAATGCCTTTCCAAAAAAGTCTCAGACTGACGGTCTATGCCGTTGAGGACAGCATCGTTACGACAACGCAGGCAGGCGTGCCGGAGTTCAAGCAGAACGGAGTCATCAGGAAGATTCTTTCTTCGTCCTGTTGGGGTGATGAGATTGATATTTCAAGCTACTCCTTCAAGAAGGATTATTCTTTGGAAATAGCTCCAGAGTGGAATGTATCGAATATGCGTATTGTTGCTTTCGTAAACAATTATGACGATTACAAGAAAGAGAATTGCACGGTTTACAATACAGTACAAACGCCTATTTATACAGCTGGAATCGAAGCCGTGAATACGGCTGATAATGGTAAGGATGTTCCACGGGTTTGGTACGTCGGTAATCAGCTTCAGGTTGAAAATGGATATAGCCTGATAGGGGTATATGATTTGTCAGGCAAGAATGTCAATGAGTATAACCTTGTTCCGGGAATGTATATCGTGAAGGTTTCCGATGGCAAGAATATCCATAATCTCAAGTATATCGTTAAGAAGTAACATCTAACACGAGTTCCGACGAACTCAAAATTAAGCCGTGTGTCAATGGTATTTGTACATTGATACACGGCTTTTTCATTTACAGACCTTACGTCTTGATAGCAAGGGGGCTGTAGTTCCTGATCCTGACTTGTGTGTTGCTTTGCCTGCGGTTTTATTCTTCAGTCTTTTCTTCCTTTGCCTTCGGCAGCACGAGATTGAGGAAGACACCCACGACGGCAGCCAGTCCGATGCCGCTGATGGCAAAGTTGCCCCAACTCAATATGGCTCCGCCGATGCCCATTGTCAAAGTGATGGAGATGATGATGGTGTTGCGTGTGATGTTCAGGTTGACCTTATGCTGAATCAGATTCTGTACGCCCACCGAAGCAATCGTGCCGAAAAGCAGCAGCATGATGCCACCCAATACAGCGGAGGGAATACTCTGAAGGAGGGCACTCAACTTGCCGATGACGGAAAAGACTATTGCGGTGAGGGCGGAAATGCGGATTACCTGTGGCTGTGTAACCTTCGTAATGCTCATCGCTCCCGTTACCTCGCTGTAGGTCGTTACGGGAGGCCCTCCGAAGAAGCTCGCTGCCAGACAGGCCAAGCCGTCTCCAAGCATTGTGCGGTGCAGTCCGGGGTCTTTGACGAAGTCTTTCTCCGCAACGGCACCGACTACGTAGACATCGCCTATGTGTTCAATGACCGGCGCAATGGCTACGGGAATCATGTAGAAGAAAGGTTCCCATGCGAACTCCGGTAGGTGGAAATGGGCCAAGGCAGGCGGCAGGGCGAACCAAGGCGCGGCAGCCACCTTGTCGAAGTTCACATCGCCCATGCAGATGGCCATGACGAAGCCGGCGATGATGCCACAAACGACGGGCACGAGCTTTATCAGCCCCTTGCCCAACGAAAGTACCAGTACGGCCACTGTCAAGGAAACGAACGCCAAAAGCCAGTTGGTCTTGGCCATATCTACGGCAGACGTGGAGAGGGATAGGCCTATGAGGATAATCACCGGGCCAATGACAACGGGCGGAAACAGCCGGTCGAGCAGCTTGCGTCCCTGCCATCTGATGAGGGCGGACATGATGAAGTAGACCAGCGACACGCCGATGATGCCTGCAAGCGTCCCGGGCATGCCCCACTGCTTGGATGCTGCGATGATGGGAGCGATGAAGGCGAACGACGAGCCTAAAAAATAGGAACCTTACCTTTCGTAGCCAGATGAAAGATAAAGGTTCCTATTCCTGCGGTAAACAAGGCGGTGGCGGGGTCAAGTCCTACCAATAGGGGGACGAGAACGGTTGCACCGAACGCCACGAAGAGGAATTGGATTCCGACAATGGTTCTCCTGAAAGGAGACAAATTTGTTGTGTTCATGTTGTAAATTTAGATGTGCTTGCCAAGGCGGCTTGAATAGTTCGGTTGCAAAATTATAAAAAAAGTGCTTAATACGAATGGAAGCCTGCTGATATTTTCGCTTTTGCTACGAAAAAGTGCCTTTCCTGTCTTGCTTGCAGAGTCTCCAAAATGGCACTTCGGGGGCATCTTCATACCCAACCCGTTGGATATCATCGCACCCAACTCGTTGAGTATAAACGTACCCAACCCGTTGGGTGTTTTCTTAGTTTTCGGAGGGATGCTCAAGACGGTATCCGGAGGCTGTCGGGGACTGTCCCTGACGGGCTTGGAACACCCTTGTCGCAGCTCTGTTTCCGGCCTTACCGTTTCACCAACACATAAATGATGACGGGCGCGCCTACCAAGGGCGTTACGGCATTAAGCGGAATGATGCCCCCCTCGCCGGGCAGGAAGCAGAGCAGATTGCACAGAAGGGCAATGGCAGAGCCGCACAGGATGGTTACGGGCAGTAGCTGCCGGTGATTTTCCGAAGTCAGGAGCAGCCGGGCTATATGAGGCACTGCCAGTCCCAAAAAGGCTATCGGGCCGCAGAAGGCGGTCGTGATGGCGGTCAGCAGACCCGTAATGACCAGCAGCAGATTGCGTACCCGGTGGATGTTGATGCCTAAGCTCCCGGCATATTGCGGTCCCAGCAGCAGCGCGTTGAGCGGTTTCATTAGGAGTAGGGAGCACACGATGCCTGCGAGAGAGACAAGGGCGAAAAGCGGTAGGTGCGACATGGATACGCCGCCGAAGTTGCCCATTCCCCAAATCATGTAGCTGCGCACTCCCTCCTCGGTGGCGAAGAAGTTCAGCAGCGACACGGCCGATGAAGAGACGTAGCTACCATGATGCCGATAATGAGCAGCAGGATGCTGCTGCGCACCAAGGTGGAGAACAGGAATATCAGTGCCGTTACGGCTATCGCCCCTGCAAAGGCGGCCAGAAGGATAGCCAGAAAGCCCGAAACCGAGAACATGGTCGTTGAGATGTTTCCGCCCAATAGCAGCATGACGAGAGCCACACCGAGAGCCGCTCCCGAGTTGATGCCGAATACGTCCGGCCCTGCCAGCGGATTGCGGAAGGCTGTTTGCAGCATCAGGCCGCTCGCTGCCAATGCTCCGCCGCACAGGATGGCGGTAAGTGCCTGCGGCAGCCGGTTTTCCATCACAATGAACCGCCAGCTCTCCTTGCCCGAAAAATCGTTGGTCAGTATTGACCACACGTCGGCAACGGGTATGCGGACCGCACCGACGGTCATGTTCAGCAGAAACAGCAGGACAATTGCTGTAATGAGGCTGAGACTTATCTTAATTCCTTTGTTCATGAATACACGGCTTTGGGCATTTGCTTCCCCATAGACATTATAACAGCTTGTGATAATAGCGTAGCGGTGCCGTCCGCATGTCGGGATGGAACAGCTGTATGAGGTCGTTGAGCAGCCAGTCGGGCCGCCAGCTGACTTCCTCGAAGTAGGGTACTTTGTCTGCCGGACACCCGTAGACCTCGCCCGTCTTCATGGGAGGGAGCATCGAATAGCCCTGATACTCGGCCAGCAGTATCTTCCGGCTCATCTTCCCATTGTAGGTCAGAATCCAAAAGTCGCTCTGCCCCTCCTTGTCGAGAACCGTCTCGAAGGGCAGGGCGAGGCTTCCGCTGTGATTGTCGTCCGAGAAGGCATAGCTGCCGTTGGCGTCCTTGTAGAGCAGTCCCACGCTGCTCTTTCCGCCCGGCATGTACCACACGGCTCCTGTCTTTCTGTCAGGCAGCACCATTCTGCCGTCTTCAGCCTTGCCGCTTTCGCTTTCAGTCCGTTATATTCCCTCTCCACCACGGCAAAAAGCGAGTCTGCCTGTCTTTCACAGCCGAAGAGGAGTCCGTAGAACTTCATCCACTCTGCCCTTCCGAGTGCAGATGTCTCCATGTAGTCGGCACATTCTATGATGGGGATGTCCAGCTCGTCCAGTTTTCCGTATCCTCCGCTGTTTTCAAACGGGGAGAGGAAGATGCCGTCAGGCCGCAAGTCAATGATTCTTTCGATATTCGGGGCCATCGAGCTCCGCAGTCGGCAATCGGATGCCGGACACGGGCATCGCGAAGCCGGTGCTGCACGTCGGGAATCAGCATATATCTGGCATCGCCGACGCCGGCTATGGAACTCTGTGCATGCAGCATTTCCAGCAGGTTGGCGTGTGCAGTGGTGAAGAAGACGCCCCTCCGGAGCGGAATCCTCACGATTGTCCCTTGCCCTGTGTGTCCGGGAGCTTTTGCCGTTGCAGGAAGAAGATAATACGTGTGGAGCGTTTTCCCCTTGTTCCACGGGTCGGTGAGCGACACCTTCAAGGCTTCTCCCTCGCTTTCTATCCGTATGTTACGGGCATATTTGAAGGTAATCGGTGTCTCCGTTTCCGCCTTGGAGAAAGTTGTCCGACGCTGACCGCAACTATATAGAAGCAGTAGTAATAATAGGTATAAGATGGATGTACGATGTGTCATAAGTGAAAAATATGATGCAAATATACGAAAAAAAGAAGCAATTCTTTTGTGTTTAGAATAAAATTCGTACATTAGCAGCAGATTTTATCTGCGCCCCCGTATCGTATAGAGACTATTCACCAAACAATATTATACCATGTCAGAAGAAAAAAACAATGCCCTTTCGGGGCACATTGAGATGAAGAAAGTGTGGGAGCTTATTGCCATCATTGTGGTAACGGCCGTTGTGTGGAATCTGCCTACAACGGCATTTGGCATTGAAGGTCTCACCGTCGTTCAGCAACGCATCATTGCAACGTTTGTCTTTGCAACGTTGTCGTGGCTTACGGAGTGTATCCCAGCTTGGGCAACTTCGCTGTCTATTATGACCATCATGTGTGTGTCGGTGTCCAAAAACGCTTTTGTCTTCTTCAAGGGCGACGGCATCGGCGAACTGCTCGACTCCAAGGAGATAATGGCATCGTTTGCCGACCCCATCATCATGCTCTTCCTCGCAGGCTTCATCCTTGCCATTGCCGCCTCCAAGTCGGGGCTTGACACACTTCTGGCACGCAATCTCATTAAACCATTCGGAAACAAGAGCGAGAACGTCCTGTTAGGTTTTCTGCTTATTACGGGTCTGTTCTCCATGTTCATCTCCAATACAGCCACAGCAGCCCTGATGCTGACATTCCTCACCCCGGTGTTTGCTGCATTGCCTGCCAACGGAAAGGGCCGCATCGCGCTGACGATGTCTATCCCCATCGCGGCTAACCTTGGTGGTATGGGTACGCCTATCGGTACGCCTCCTAACCTCATCGCACTGAAGTATCTCAACGACCCTGCCGGGCTGAACATGAACATCGACTTCCTCCACTGGATGATATTCATGTTCCCGCTCGTCATTATCCTGCTGATAATCTCTTGGCGCGTCATCCTCTACTTCTTCCCCTTCACGCAGAAGACCATCCATCTGAATATTGACGGCGAGATACACCGTGGCTGGAGAATGTGGGTTGTTATTGCCACTTTCATCATTACGATTCTTCTCTGGGTTATCCCGAAGGACCTGACGGGCATCGATACCAATACGGTTTCCATGATTCCGATGGGACTCTTTGCCATCACGGGCGTCATTACCGCCAAGGACTTGCAGGAAATAAACTGGAGCGTCATCTGGATGGTGGCCGGAGGATTTGCCATCGGTCTCGGCATGAACGGTTCAGGACTGGCAGATGCCGCCATCGAGAGTATTCCGTTCGGCAATTGGAGTCCGATAGCTATTCTCGTTATCTCCGGGCTTATCTGCTATTTCCTTTCCAATTTTATTTCCAATACGGCTACGGCAGCCCTCCTCGTGCCTATCCTCGCAGTGGTATGTCGCGGTATGGGCGACAAGTTGGGCTCTATCGGAGGCACCAGTACCGTCCTCATCGGTATTGCCATCGCTGCTTCCACCGCCATGTGTCTGCCTATCTCCACGCCTCCTAATGCCATAGCCTATTCTACGGGGTTGGTGAAGCAGAACGACATGTTGAAGACGGGAGTCGCCTGCGGACTCATTTCGCTTGTCTTGGGCTATCTGCTCCTCTTCTTCATTGGCGAGTTCCATTTCCTTGGATAAGTCTGCCGGTTCGTCAGTATTCATATCCGCCAATACCTTGCCGAGGTGTTGGCGGATTGTTTTATGCCCGTAGCCGGTACTGGTTCTTTGCATAGGAAACTCATCGGACCACAGCGGTAAAACGAAAGTGCCGTTTTCGCGAGATGAAAACGGCACTTTGCCCATGCGAACAAGCCCGTTTCGCAGTGCCGAAATGCCACTTTCGTTTTACGCGTCTAATACTGCTGATTATCAGATGTTTATATCCTCCTTCGCGCATCTGTTCGCATAGAGTCGGTTCCGGGCGGTGCGGTAGCATGGAGGAAGCATGTCTCCGACGGGGATTTGCCACTGGTGCCAATCAATGTGTAGGGACAGGCCGCGTGTCTGTCCACTCCTCGTGCTTCGGACAGGCACAGAGGCTGTCCCTACGGGTTGGTTGCGCTTCGCGTTCCGTTTCCTTTTTCTCTTCCTATACCCCGGCGACTGCACAGCCATTCCACTGTTTACATGAATAGAAAGTGCCGCTTTTGTATGGCGAAAACGGCACTTTAGTTTTGCGATTATGGTATGGCCGGGAACGACACGGCGGCGGCTGTTCTGCCGGTAGGCAGTGCCGACTCTCTTTTTCTTCTGTAAAAACAAGGAAAATTCGTGGAAAACAGCTATCTTTGTGGTGCAAATAATTTATTATGAAACGAATCATCTATACGCTGGCGTTGCTTCTACTCGTCGCCTGTGGTACGCACGAAGACCAGAAGATACTCAATGCGACAGACTCTCTGATGGCTGAACGTCCCGACAGCGCACTGAAACTGCTGGACGGAATGAAGGCGGTCGGGCAGATGGGCGAGGAAGGTGTGATGCACTATGCGTGGAACCGCGCCATGGCCCACTACCGCCTCGGGCAGTCGTTGGCAGAAGACACGCTGACGCTTGATGCCGTAAGATATTACGAACGCAGGCAAAAGGTGAAGGGTGCGGAAGGCAGCCTGCTGGCTGCATGGTACCTGCACTGGACCAATCGCGACGATGAAGCACTGCGAGAACTCGACAGGGCAATGCGCAATGGCTGAAAGGCAGTACCGCCAGTGAATGGGCGGAGCTGGCAGGAATGAAATACCAGATACTCTATCAGCGCAACGACTATGCCGCTGCCGAGCGATTCCTGCGCGATTATCTTGCCCACAAACCGATACCTGACGAGGCTGTCCGTGGCAAACTGCTCTATGCGCTTGCCACAGTCCTTGCCCTGCAAGATTCTCCCGACGCCGACCGCACCTTTGAGGAGAGCATCCGCCTTGCTGCCGATAAGGCGACGGCAGCCGAGTGCATGCGCAATTATTCTGCGGCTTTGTCGGAGAAGGGAGAGTATGCCAAGTCCAACCGTCTCCTTTACGCCTATGCCCGGTTGTCGCCCGAGACGGCAGGATATTCCGCCATACAGCTTGCCATGGCTTCCAACTACCTCAATCAGCACCGAATGGACTCCGTGCGCATTTGTCTGGCGAAGGCTGTGAGAAGCGAGCACGGACTGGAGGCGCACGGGCAGGGTAATATCAGCCGCCGCGCTAACCTCGAACAGCTGCGTGCCGTACTCAACTTCAGTGAGGGACGCCCCGTGTCGTCGCTTGCTTTCAGCCGTTATTGCGATTCCGTAACGACGGCCATGATAGAAAAGGAGAACACTTCAGCCCGTCGGCTCGAAACGCGCAACCGGCTACAGGCTGCCAATTACGAGCTGCACCAGTCCAGACTTCGCCTTGCTATCGGCATCCTTCTTCTTGTCTTTGTAATTGTCGGTGGCGGAAGTCTTGCCTTTTCGCTCTACCGTCGCAAGTATCGCCGGCTGGCAGAAGCCGAAGACCGTATCATCACGCTGACCCGTATGCTGCACGATGCCGGACAGCTGCGGGCCGGGGAGACGCATGCGGAGGACGGCAACACGCCCGACCATGATTTCTTCAAGAAGATACTCCTGCAGCAATTGGGCATTATCAAGCTCGTAGCAGCCACTCCCACCAGTCAGAATCAGCCTTGCTGAAGCGCATTGCGGCCATTGGCGGCGGTGAGATTCCTACGCACGACCTTCTTGTGTGGTCAGACCTTTATCCTATTGTCGACCGTCTGTATCATGATTTCTACTCCCGGCTGACGGCCCGCTTCGGCAACCGGCTCACCGAGAAGGAAATCCAGATTTGCTGTCTCCTGCGGGCAGGTTTCTCCACCAAGGAGATTGGTGTCGTTACCCAGCAGAGCAATGCCACCATCTATGTGCGCAAGACGAGTATCAGGAAGAAGACGGGTATGGCGGAGGGCGGGGATATTGTTGCCTTCGTTGAGGGGCTTTAGTGCCCGTTAAGGATATTTGTTGTTTCATTAAGACTATCAGATTTCATAACCATTGATAATCTGATAGTTATACTCTTTACGTTAAGACTTTTTATTTGCAGGTTTAGTCGTTGTAAGGCTGTATTTATGTCTAACTTTGCATGGTCAGAAGCAAGGTCAGATACTCTTTTCTGTGTCCTTGTCTGAACCTGTTCCGGCATCCCGGACGTAAGAAGTATAAAGCAAAAACAAGAAGTTTATGAACAAGTATCTATCCTTTCTCCTTGCTGCCGTATCGCTGTCGGCACAGGCACAGACTCCTGCCGATACCACGGTAGCCCTGCAGGAAGTAACCGTCAGTACGCGCAGCGTAATCTACAAGGCAGACCGTACTCTCTTTCTGCCTACCGCGATGCACGGCAGAACTGCTACAATCCCTACGACCTGATGTTCCGTATGGCAATGCCGCGTGTGTTTGTAGACCCGGTTTCCAAGTCGGTGTCTGCCAGTGGGGGAGGGGTGCAGCTCCGCATCAATGGTGTCAAGGCCACGCAGGCCGATGTGGCTGCTCTGCTGCCCAAGGACATTGTGCGCATAGAGCTGATAGAGTATCCCGGTAAGCGGTATGGCGACGAAGAACTGGGAGCGGTCATTGACCTTATCGTGCGCCATCGTGAGGCCGGAGGCTTCGTTAACTTTCAGACAACTAACTCGCCCATTGTCTTATTTGGAGAAAATTCGCTGACCGCCCGGTACAATCAGGGGAGCTCGCAATGGGGCGTTAATTATTCCAACAACTATCGTTCGCCCAGTCATGTCCATACCGACGTGAACGAAAAGTTTAATTTCCCAGAACGTTCCTTTACACGCAACCATATTGGAATGGACGACCGAACAACTTGGCACGACCATTCCGTCGACCTGACCTATAACTATACATTGCCCGAGAAGTATGTATTTAATGTAGCCCTGCGCAATTACTACAAGATAGCTCCGCATACAGATGCGACGAGCCTGATAGATAATCGGCTCATTGCCCATACTGCTCTTAGTTCAAATACATATACTCCTTCTCTCGACCTTTACTTTCAGCGCATCCTTCCTCGTCAGCAGACTCTTACGCTGAACCTTACAGGTACGCTTCTCAACACGGCGAGAAACCGTCGCTACACAGAGACGCTGACCTCCGCATCGCATCCTTTTGCTGACATTACAGCCGATGTGGAGGGCTGCAAACGAAGCCTTATTCTGGAAAGTATCTACGACCGCCGTTTTAAGGCAACCGCCTTTAGTGCCGGATTGCGCCATTATCAAATGTACGACCGCAATGAATACGAGGGCAGCAGTCCCGTTGTGTCAGTGATGAAGCAAAGCCGCTCTTCTGCCTTTGCTGAAGTTCAGGGACAGTGGCATTACCTTAGC
Organism: Prevotella dentasini JCM 15908; assembly: GCF_000614065.1. GTDB lineage: Bacteria > Bacteroidota > Bacteroidia > Bacteroidales > Bacteroidaceae > Prevotella > Prevotella dentasini. Next base: position 40,784 of record NZ_BAKG01000021.1, read on the forward strand.
TATGGCATCAGTGCCGGGCTGACACGTTCATGGTTCAAAGAAAACGGGTTGTCGCACACCTACTATACTTTTACGCCTACCGTCCGTCTCTCTATTGCGCCTCATAAGAACGGCAATCTGTCCTATCGCTTCTCTGCCGACCCGCAGATTCCTGCGCTCTCTGCTCTTACTGACGTAGAGCAGGCCGTCGATACGATATTCGTAAGTCGCGGTAATCCCGGATTGAAGACGTATAATGTCTACGCGAATACACTTAGCTATTCGTACAATGTAGGCAGGATGATGCTCATGCTGTCGGCTAATTATGCCTTCCATAACCATTGTATCATGGAAGACCTCTTTGCTGAGGGCAACCATATAGTCATTCGGAAAGATAATCAGCGCAACTATCAGGTACTCAATATTGCCCCTACGCTCGTCTTTCGGGGTGTCAGTCTGTTTGGAATCGGCAATTTCCTTACTGCAAGTATTGAATGTGGATTTACAAGATATTGGAGCAAGGGTAACAGCTATACGCATAGGTACAACAATTTCTATTATAATGCCATGTTGATGCTCAACTATAAGGAATTCAGCCTGATGGGACAATATCGCCAGAGTGGCGACCGGCTGATGGGGGAGACCGTTTCCAAGGGCGAGAATATGTCTGTTGCCATGCTTGTTTGGCATCATAAGCGTCTCGAACTCGGTGCAGGCATCCTCTTCCCTTTTGTCAACAATTACCGTACAGGCTCGGAACGCCTCTCCCGTGTTGCCTCCTCCACTTCATGGACCTATGTTCGGGAAACGGGCAACCTGTTCCTTCTCCGTCTGAATTATAACTTTCAGTTCGGCAAGTTTTTCCATACGAAGGAAAAGCGGATGCACAACAGCGACCGGGAGGACGGACTATTGGGTATGTAACCATGCTTTTTCCCTACTTATTCGGTATTTTATCTTTGCCGGTATATCCCGAAAAAGGACATGGCTTGGGCAGATAAATATAATAAGTAGGGGAATTTTTAGTTATAATATAAGGGCAGGTATCCTGTGGCAGTGTTGGCAGGACTTCCCTTTTATAAATGAATAAAGCGTAGATTTATGGATAAATTACCAAAGATAGGACGATACCCCTTTACGGCAGAACCATTTCATTGCGACTTCTCCGGCAAATTGTTCATGGGGCATTTGGGAAACCATTTGCTCAATGCCGCTGACTTCCATAGCAACGACCGTGGTTATGGGATGAATTATCTCAATACTGTCAGGAAGACTTGGGTATTAAGCCGTCTTGCCATCGAAATGGAGGAGATGCCAAAGGCTTACGATAAGTTTTTTGTGGAGACGTGGGTAGAAGGTGCCATGCGCTATTTCACAAGTCGAAACTACAAGGTCGTAGGGGAGGATGAGCATGTTTATGGTCATGGACGCAGCATTTGGGCTATGATAGATACCGAGACTCGTCAGCCTACAGACATTCTTGCTGTCCGCGATGGTCTTATCACGGAGTATATAGAAAAAGACTATCTGTGTCCGATTGAGAAATCATCGCGTGTCAGGATGGACGACAAGGTGGTTTTGGTTCGCTCCATAGATACCTTTTATAATGATGTGGATATGAACGGGCATATTAATTCTGTGAAATATATTGAGCATCTGCTTGACCTTTGGGACTTGGAGTGGTATCGGCGGCATGCTCTTCGCCGTTTGGATATTGCATACGTGGCAGAGTCGCATCAGGGTAATCAGCTGAACTTTTACCGTACTCCTCAGTGTGAAGCCGTTGGCGAAGAAACTGAAACTTTGGAATATTGTGTAAAAATAACAAAGACCGTGAGTCCAGAGCTTGAGGAGATAGAGGTCTGTCGTTGTAAGGTTGTGTTTGGGGAATCCGTTCGATAATTTCTTTATTCTCTCAATGGTGTTATTGTTCAAACAAGGTTTAATCTTTCTGTTATAACGTTTCAGCTTTATTTTTGTTAATTAAATATATGCCTGTAAGTTAATATTTATAAACTAAGATATTTTTGTTAACTTTTAGATGTTAATCAATTAAGAAATTCATATCTTTGCCGTCAATGAGTATCACGGCGACTCTGTTTTCAGTTTCGGGTGATTATAATTAGCGGACAATGAAGAAAAAGACGATTTGGACAATAGCGGTTATCATGGGATTTTCATTCCTTGGATTGCTCCTTTTGCAGCTCAATTACATTGAGGAAATGGCTGAGATGAAAAAAGAGCAATTTGATGAATCCGTCAATCGTGCACTCTATCAGGCTTCGCGCAATATGGAGCTGAATGAAACCTTGCGTTATCTGGAAGACGATGTCAACAAAAACGAGCTGAAGTCAAAGAAGTCCGAAAAGCAGAATAAGGATACGGCGGCTACCCATCAGGTTCCGGCTACTGACAATCAGGGCGAAGCATATACATCCTTTGAGGCCAAGATGGTACAGAGCAATCCTTCGCTGACCACCAAGGCCCTGATTCTGCGCAACGACAGCGGCTCTATCTCTGCCACCAAGAAACGCATGCAGGAGGTAGTTCGTAACCGTTATGTCTATCAGAAGGCTCTTTTGGAAGAAGTGGTCTATAATATTCTTTATTCAGCTTCAGACAGACCACTTTCGCAGCGTATCAACTTCAAGTTGCTCGATCAGGACTTGAAGGCCGAGATGATGAACAACGGCATCAACATTCCCTATCATTTTACGGTGCTTACACAGGACGGACGCGAGGTTTACCGTTGTCCCGACTATGTGGAGGATGGAGAGGAAAGTTCTTATTCGCAGGTGCTCTTCCGTAACGACCCACCTAATAGAATGGGCGTTGTAAAAGTACATTTCCCGGATATGAACAGTTATATCTTTTCGAGTGTACGCTTTATGATACCTTCCATGATTTTCACCATAGTACTTCTCGTTACCTTTATCTTTACGATAGTCATTATCTTCCGTCAGAAACGGTATAGCGAAATAAAGAACGACTTCATTAATAATATGACGCACGAGTTGAAGACGCCTATTGCGAGTATATCGCTCGCTGCCCAGATGATGAACGATAAGAGCCTGACGAAGTCGCCGAAGATGATAGAGCATCTGGGCGGTATCGTCAATGACGAGTCGAAACGACTGCGCTTCCTTGTTGAGAAAGTACTGCAAATGAGTATGTACGACCGCAAGAAAGCTGTGCTGAAGAAGAAGCATACGGACCTTAACGAGATGGTGGAGACCATTGCTCACTCTTTCACGCTTCGTGTAGAGCATACGGGGGGTAAAGTGTATGTGGACATCGAAGCAATAGACTCTACTATCTATGTAGACGAAATGCACTTTCAGAATGTTATCTTCAACCTCTTGGATAATGCCGTCAAGTACGCCAAGCCGGACGAGCCTCTCAATGTCTACTTGAAAACGTGGAACAACAATGAACACCTCTATCTCTCCATCCGCGATACGGGACAGGGTATCAAGAAGGAAAATTTGAAGAAAATATTCGACAAGTTCTATCGTGTTCATACCGGCAACCGCCACGATGTAAAAGGCTTTGGACTTGGATTGGCATACGTCAAGAAGATGATTGACCTCCATGAGGGTGAAATCAAGGTGTCGAGTGTTTACGGGAAGGGAACGAAGTTTACCATCGTGCTGCCTGTCATTATGGATAGTTGACAGCAGACCGTTGACTTCGGTTGCAGGTTTCATTGCCGCTTCCCAATCTCCATTATCATAAAAAGAAAATTATAAACCTCAAATAGAAAACAATATGGAAGAAAAATTCAAAATTCTCTTGTGTGAAGACGACGAGAATCTCGGAACACTGCTTAGCGAGTATTTACAGGCGAAAGGCTATCAGGCCGACCTCTGCCCAGATGGCGAAGCTGGTTACAGGGCTTTCTTCAAGAATAAATACGATATTTGCGTGCTTGATGTGATGATGCCAAAGAAAGATGGTTTCACCTTGGCGCAGGAAATCCGTCAGAGCAATGCCGAGATTCCTATTATTTTCCTGACGGCAAAGCAGCTGAAAGAGGACATCCTTGCAGGATTCAAGATTGGAGCTGATGATTATATTACCAAGCCTTTCTCAATGGAAGAATTGGTTTACCGCATTGAGGCAATACTGCGTCGTGTACGTGGCAAGAAGAATAAGGAATCTACGCTTTATCAGATAGGACGCTTTACATTCGATACACAGAAGCAGCTCCTTACTCTTGACAACGACCCGGAGCAGGCAACCAAGCTGACCACCAAGGAGAACGAACTGCTTGCTCTTCTATGTGCGCACTCCAATGAAATCTTGCAGCGCGATTATGCCTTGAAGACCATTTGGATTGACGACAATTACTTCAATGCGCGTTCTATGGACGTGTATATTACCAAGCTCCGCAAACATCTCAAGCCGGATAATCAGATTGAGATTATTAATATCCACGGTAAGGGCTACAAGCTCATTGTTCCGGAAGAGGAATAAGCCGATATGTTCTTCCCCATTCTCCCCCTAAAGGAGAATGGGGAACTTGTATAGGGATAGGGCATGAGACTATGAAATATCACTGCATGACTCCCGGTTTTGTTTTTCTTTTTTTCCTGTCATTCTGTCAAGCCTTTCTAATATCCTGATTATCAAATCCTAAAATGTTAAAAACGCTGACGGGCTGACAGCAGCTTGCCATCAGGGAACGGCTTGAGTCCGTTCGTAAACGGGCAAACGCTCCGAGGCTACTGCTTCTCTCCCTTGACAAATGCTACTACTCCTCCGATAATCAATGTCAGTCCTGTAAACAGCAGGGCGTTACCCCTGAAACTGACAATGACGTGCAGGCCAAAGAGCAAAAGTCCTACGGCGATGGCTGATATGCCTAAATATTTAATATATTTCCTCATACAAAAGACCAAATATACGGTGAACGGCTGCAAAAGTACGAAAAATATTTGGTCGGTTACGTAAAAAAGTGTACTTTTGCACCGCATTTTGCGTAAGCGGATGCAGTTTAATTCACATTTTATATTTATAACGAGTATGAATCAATACGAAACCGTTTTCATTTTGACTCCCGTTTTGTCTGATGAACAGATGAAGGAAACGGTCGCTAAATTCAAGAAACTGCTCACCGACAATGGTGCTGAAATCTTGAACGAAGAGGCTTGGGGTCTGAAGAAGTTGGCCTACAACATTCAGAAGAAGTCGTCAGGCTTCTACGCCCTCATTGAGTTCAATGCAGAGCCGTCAGTTATCAACACCCTCGAAACCGGCTTCCGCCGCGACGAGAAGGTCATTCGTTACATCACCGTTAAGCAGGACAAGTACTCTGCTGCATACGCAGAGAAGCGTCGCGCTAAATGGGCAGCTAAAAAGGAGGCTTAATCATGGCAGAGCAGAAGAAATCAGAAATCCGTTATTTGACCGCTCCTTCTATCGACACCAAGAAGAAGAAGTATTGCCGCTTCAAGAAGAGCGGTATCAAGTACATCGACTACAAGGACGGAGAGTTCCTCAAGAAGTTCCTCAACGAGCAGGGAAAGATTCTTCCCCGTCGTATCACCGGAACATCTTTGAAGTATCAGCGTCGTGTAGCACAGGCTGTTAAGCGTGCCCGCCAGATTGCACTGCTTCCATACGTAACCGATTTGATGAAGTAAAAAAGGAGGGTAAGATATGGAAATTATACTGAAAGAAGATATTATCGGTCTTGGCTACAAGAACGAAATCGTAAACGTAAAGAACGGTTACGGCCGCAACTACCTCATCCCGACAGGCAAGGGTGTTATTGCCTCTGCTTCTGCCAAGAAGCAGCTCGCTGAAAATCTTAGGCAGCAGGCTGCCAAGATTGCCGCTCAGAAGGCAGAGGCCGAGAAGAAGGCCGCTCAGTTTGAGGGTGTAGAACTCGTTGTTGAGGCTAAGGTTTCTGTGACGGGCGTAACATACGGTTCTGTCAATGCAGCTACCGTTGTTGCCGAACTCGCTAAGAAGGGCATTGAAATCGACCGTAAGATTGTTACAATGCGCGACATCAAGAAAGTGGGCACATACGAGGCTACCATACACTTCTTCAAGGATGTTGAGGTGAAGCTCCCTGTAACGGTCGTTGCAGAGAATCAGCCTGCACCTGCCGTAGAGGAAGCTCCTGCAGAGGCTCCGGCCGAAGCTGTAGAAACTCCTGCTGAGGCTCCTGTTGAGGAAGCTCCGGTAGCAGAGGAGGAAGCACCGGCAGCTGAGTAATCGGCTTCGGATGTTTTTGCTAAGACATTTGCACTGTAAAGCAGTATGTTAGATAGAATCCCTTTCACCCCCGGGTGAGGGGGATTTCTTTTGTAGTTCCTCCGGCTTTTCCGAACATGGGGGAGGGGATATATAGATAATAGTGTCAGGAGGGACAGGCATTAATATAGGCAAGGCCGTATAGGGACGCCTTGTCATATAGAACTCCCCCTCCTTTCGGGGGATTGGGAAAGTTTTCTTATGAAACGAATCGTACTCACCGGCGGACCTTGTGCCGGAAAGACAACCGCTCTTGTCAAAGTGATTGAGCATTTCTCGAGCCTTGGCTATAAAGTGTTCATCATTCCTGAAGTGCCGACGCTCTTCAGTCAGGCAGGCATGGACTATCTGACCAAGAACCGTGCCTTCTTTTACGAGGGCGAGCGGGCGACGCTCGAGATGCAGCTCGCATTGGAAGACAAGTTTACCCGTATGGCGGAGACCATTACCGACAAGCCTACCATCATAGTCTGCGACCGTGGCACGATGGATATTTCCGCCTATATGAAGCCGGAGATGTGGGCGGAAATCACTGCAGGCGTGGGCGTCTCATCGGAACAGCTGCGCGGCCGTTACGATGCCGTGCTCCATCTGGTCAGTGCTGCCGACGGTGCCGAGCAGTTCTATACCACGGCCAACAATGCCGAGCGCACCGAGGGGATAGAGCTGGCCCGTATGCTCGACAAGAAGGTCATTCAGGCGTGGTCGGAGCATCCGCATCTGCGCGTAATCAATAATCACGAGGACTTTGATACGAAGATAAACCGCGTCTTGCAGGAAATCTCAAGTGTGCTCGAACTTCCACAGCAGGTTATCGAAGAGCGCAAGTATATTGTCCGTCTGACGGGCGAGATTCCCGAGGCCATTGAGAGCGAAATCACCCAGACCTATCTTACCTCCGAGCCGCAGAGCGAGGTGCGCCTGCGCCGTCGCACGCTGAACGGTATTTCCGTCAACGTCCGCACCACGAAGAAAACGCTGCCCGGCAACAAGCAGGTGGAGACAGAGCGGCAGATAGACAACAATCTTTACGAGTCGCTGCTCCGTCAGGCTGACCCTTACCGCTGTACCATCCGCAAGATTCGCAAGACCTTTATCTGGCGCGGGCAGTTCTTTGAGCTGGACACCTACCTCTCGCCCGTGTCTAATCTTCAGATACTCGAAACGAAGGGAATAGTAGACCACGAGGACGTCAATTTTCCGCCGTTCCTTGAAGTCGTCGAAGATATTACGGGCAAGACGGAGTACTACAACTATAACTTGGCCTTGCGGTGATGCGTTCCTCCCCCGTAAGAGAGGGGGAGGGGCTGCTTTCTTTATTTGAGGGAAGAGTCCCTGAAGTCGGGCTTCCGGGAGGCCTTGAATTTATATACGGTTAGCGGAAAATTTCTATACGTATAGAAATATTTTTCTAACCGCTTCCCCGTAAATTTCTAAGCGTATATAAATTTTCCG
>NZ_BAKG01000020.1 GCF_000614065.1 Prevotella dentasini JCM 15908
AAAAATATTTCTATACGTATAGAAATTTTCCGCTAACCGTATATAATTTTGAGGCCTCCCTGAAGCCCGGAAAACAACGGCCAATCCTGCCGGAAATCGGTACTATTTTATACAAGCAGATGGGCAGACGGAAAAAGCTCGCGGGCTTTTTGGAGATAATTCGCGCGCTTTTCGGAAAAGGGTCTGGACCTTTCCCCGGAAAGGTCTTGAAGACACTACAAAAGGCTTAAGAGCTTTTGGGAGCATGGTCGTAATGAAGGTTCGGACTGCCCAAAAAGTTTGTCTGCAATCACCGGCACGTCGTGCTCGGTCAGGCTCTGGTAGAGAACGGACAAAACTTGGGCGCAAAATACGAATAAATCGCGCAATATCCGATGCTTTCTGTGGATATTTGCGTAATTTTGCAGCAGAATAACAAGAATATCGGGAAGGAAAAGAGAGATGAGAATACATGGCTGCACGGCTGTAAATGCTCGTGTCTGCAATGGTGCAGAACGGCAAATGACACATCTCCGTGCCAGGCCTTCCATTTCCAATTGCTATATGACAGAAGAATATCAGATAAGAGTGTTGCCTCAGGTAGGCTGCGACGAGGAAAACATAAAGGCGTATATTGCCCGGGAAAAGGGGCTCGACGCCCGTACCATCAAGCAGGTTCGCGTGCTGAAACGTTCGATAGATGCGCGCCATAGGGACATATACGTCAACCTGACAGTCAGGGCGTATATCAATGAGTATCCGCAGGACGAGGCCTACGTCCGCACGGAATACCCGGACGTGAGCGGAAAGCCGCAGGTGATAGTTGTCGGCGAAGGTCCCGGGGGGCTTTTCGCCTCGCTCCGGCTGATAGAGCTGGGGTATCGGCCGGTCGTTCTCGAAAGAGGCAAGGACGTCCGTGAACGGAAAAAAGACATGGCACTGATAACCAAGACGCAGGAGGTGAATCCTGAGTCTAACTATTGCTTTGGCGAAGGAGGAGCCGGTGCGTTCTCTGATGGTAAACTTTACACGCGCAGCAAGAAGCGTGGCCCGACGGAGAAGGTGCTCAATGTGTTTTGTCAGCATGGGGCCTCGGCAGGTATCTTGTCCGATGCACATCCGCATATCGGGACGGACAAGCTGCCGAGGGTGATAGAGAACATGCGCAATACCATCCTGAAGAGTGGGGGAGAGGTGCATTTTCAGACCAAGATGACAGCCATCCTGCTCGAAGGTAACAAGGTGGCAGGCGTCAGGGCTGAGGATATGTCGGTACGGCCCTATGGGACAAAGGAGTTCAGAGGGCCGGTCATTCTTGCCACAGGCCACTCTGCCCGCGACGTTTACCGCTATCTTGCCGGGGCCGGGATAGAGATGGAACCCAAGGGGATTGCCGTAGGCGTGCGCCTCGAACATCCTGCCGAGCTGATAGACCAGATACAATATCACAGCAAGAACGGCCGGGGAAAATATCTTCCTACGGCAGAGTATTCGTTTGTTACGCAGGTGGAAGGCCGCGGCGTGTACTCGTTCTGCATGTGTCCGGGAGGTTTTGTCATTCCTTCGGCCACAGGCCCGGAACAGACGGTTACCAATGGCATGAGTCCGGCCAACCGTGGCACCAAGTGGTCCAACGCGGGCATGGTCGTCCAGCTCAATCCCGAGGATGTGGAGGGCGACGGCCTTCTCCGCATCATGGACTATCAGGAGAGGCTTGAGCGCGATACTTGGCAGCAGGGCAACCGCAGGCAGACAGCTCCGGCCCAGCGGATGGCAGACTTCGTGAACGGCCGCCTGTCATACGACCTGCCAAAGTCGAGCTACGCACCGGGACTGATTTCCAGCCCGCTCCACTTTTGGATGCCGCCTTTCGTGGCCAAGCGGCTACAGGAAGCCTTCAAGACCTTCGGCAGGCATGCCCATGGCTTCCTGACCAATGAGGCGGTGATGATAGCCTCCGAGACCCGCACCAGCTCGCCTGTCCGCATCCTGCGCGACCGCACGACGCTTATGCACGTCCGCTTGCAGGGACTTTTCCCCTGCGGAGAGGGTGCAGGCTATGCCGGCGGCATAGTCAGTGCGGGAGTAGACGGAGAGCGTTGTGCAGAGATGGCAGCCGAATATTGCAGCGGCATTTCGCTTTCGTGATTTTTCGGACAGGCAGGCTGACAAAATGAAAACGGCACTTTGGCAGGGTCAAAGTGCCGTTTTCGCAAGCTGAAAGTGGCACTTCCGCAAGCCCAAAGTGCCGTTTTCGTTTTGTCGCTGTCTAAAGGGCAGCAAGGGAAGGAGGGCCGTGCCTGTCTAAGGTCGGGATTTACTCCTTGTGCCTAATACTGGCCCTTCTTGAAAGTCTCGTCTACCAAGACCTCTTGTGGCGACTTTTCCGAACGGTAGGTGTATCGGAACACAAAGCCTTCTTCCTTGTAAGCCCGGGTTCCCATGTCTGTTCTCAGCGCGTCTTGCAGTGCCTTGCGCAGTTCTTTTCTCCTTTGGGCTATGACGGCCTTGTTGTCGGCGTCCCCCACGAGGGTGTAATAATAATGTATGGTCCGCGTGCCTGCTTCGTAGACCATGCTGTCCATGCGCGTGTTGTCTCTTGTCGGGGTAGGGCACTTGGCTTCGGTGAACTCCTTGCAGTCCTTTGCTGCCCTGTCCTCAAGGCTCTGGCGGCAGCCGGAGAGGCCCAAGGCTGCGAGGAAAATGAAAAGATACTTCTTCATGACAATGGTTGAATGGTGAGTCGGCCTGACATGACGGCAGGGGAAAGCGGAATACCTGACGGCATTTGCCTGTAGCCCCTTGCGAATCACTCTGCCAAAATTATGGGCAAAGATACTATAATTTATCCATTTTCACGGAAAGGTTTTCGCTTTTCTCGTTTTTTATTGGTAATTTTGCGCATTAAAAAAGTCTTACCAAATATGGACCATATAAGGAACTTCTGCATTATTGCTCATATCGACCATGGCAAGTCCACGATTGCCGACCGCCTCTTGGAATATACCCAGACCATCCGGATAACGGAGGGGCAAATGCTCGACAATATGGACTTGGAGCGCGAACGGGGCATCACCATCAAGAGCCATGCCATACAAATGGAGCATACGCTTGAAGGCAGGAAGTATGTTCTGAATCTGATTGACACTCCGGGACACGTCGACTTCTCCTATGAGGTTTCGCGAAGCATCGCTGCCTGCGAGGGGGCGCTGCTCATAGTGGATGCCACGCAGGGAGTGCAGGCCCAGACTATTTCCAATCTTTATATGGCAATCGACCATAATCTGGAGATTATACCCGTCATCAACAAGATTGACATGCCGAACGCCATGCCCGAGGAGGTGGAGGACGAGATAGTAGACCTCATCGGCTGCGAGCCGGAGGACATTATCCGTGCCAGCGGCAAGACGGGGGAGGGCATCCCTGCCATTCTCGAAGCCATCGTGAAGCGTATTCCCTGTCCGAAAGGCGACAGGCAGGCTCCGCTTCAGGCACTGATATTCGACTCTATCTTCAATTCCTTCCGCGGCATCATCACGCTCTGCAAGGTGGAGAACGGAACCATCCGCAAGGGCGACAAGGTGAAGTTCGTCCAGACGGGAATGGAATATACCGCCGACGAGGTGGGTGTGCTGAAGATGGAGATGAAGCCTGCCAAGGAGCTTTCTACGGGCGAGGTGGGCTACATCATCTCGGGCATCAAGACGGCCACTGAGGTGAAGGTGGGCGATACCATCACCCACATAGAGCGGCCGTGCGAGAAAGCCATCGAGGGATTTCAGGTAGTGAAGCCCATGGTCTTTGCAGGCGTCTATCCGATTGACCCCAACGACTACGAAGGCCTGCGTGCGTCGCTGGAGAAGCTGCAGCTGAACGATGCCTCGCTGACGTTCCTTCCCGAAAGCTCCCAAGCCTTGGGGTTCGGCTTCAGGTGCGGTTTCCTCGGCCTGCTCCACATGGAAATCATTCAGGAGCGGCTCGACCGCGAGTTCAACATGGACGTGATAACGACCGTACCCAACGTGAGCTACATGGTCTACGACAAGCTCGGCAACGCGAAGGAGGTGCACAATCCGTCGGGACTGCCCGAGCCGACGATGATAGAGCACATAGAGGAACCTTATATCAAGGCGTCCATCATTACCTCGGCCGACTATATCGGCCCGATTATGACGCTCTGCCTCGACAAGCGCGGCGAGCTGGTAAGCCAGAACTACGTCAGCGGAAACCGTCTGGAGCTTATCTTCATGATTCCCCTCGGCGAGATAGTCATCGACTTCTACGACAAGCTGAAGAGCATCTCGAAGGGCTATGCCTCGTTCGACTACCACATAGACTCCTTCCGGCCCTCGAAGCTCGCGAAGCTGGACATACTGCTCAACGGCGAACCCGTCGACGCCCTGTCCACGCTCACCCACGACAGCAATGCCGCGGTGTTTGGAAGGAGAATGTGCGAGAAGCTCAAGGACCTGATTCCGCGGCAGCAGTTCGACATTGCCATTCAGGCAGCCATCGGGGCGAAGATTGTCGCCCGCGAGACGGTGAAGCAGGTGCGCAAGGACGTTACCGCGAAATGCTACGGAGGAGACGTCAGCCGGAAGCGGAAGCTGCTCGAAAAGCAGAAGAAGGGCAAGAAGCGCATGAAGCAGATTGGCAACGTGCAGGTGCCCCAGAAGGCTTTCTTGGCCGTATTGAAGTTGGATTAAAGAAAGGAGACTTAGAGAATATGAAAGAGACTATTAACGATACGAGGGACATTGCCCGCGAACTGGCGAGGAAGTACAGCACGATGACGCACGACGAGCTGGACGTGCTGGAGAGTATTCTTGTGCCGATGAAGTTTGCCAAGGGAGAGATGATACTTTCCGAAGGCGAGGTCTGCGACAGAATCTACTACATAGAGCGCGGACTGATCCGGCAGTTCTATTTCAAGAACGGCAAGCAGATAACCGAGCACTTGGGCGAAGACCACACGATAGTCATGTGCATCGAGAGCCTTTTCCGCGAGGAGCCGACCAGACTGCAGATAGAAGCCCTCGAGCCGACCCTCGCCTACGCCCTTCCCAAGCAGAAGCTGGAGCAGGTGGCACTGCACAACGTGAACATTCAGATACTCTACCGCAAGATACTCGAGGAGAGCCTGATTATATCGCAGGTGCATGCCGACCTCGTGCGCTTCGAGACGGCGCAGGCGCGATACAGGAAGATGTGCAAGCTCAATCCGCAGGTGGTGCTCCGCGCACCGCTCGTCTACATCGCCAGCTATCTGCAAATGACGCCAGAGACGCTGAGCCGCGTGCGCGCGGCGACGCTGCTGGACTAACCCTATACAGAATAGAACATGCTTGTGGTGACATGAATTTAACATAATAATTAATTAATTTTATTCAGGGGCGGGCCGTCGGTCTGTCCCTGAATGTTTTTGGAAACATCTCCACGGCACTTTCTCCGACATGAAAAACAAGACAAACAAAATGCGCTTCAAGCGATTGCCCGGCACGGGAAAGCGGAAGGAAAATTCCCCCGCCCCGCTGTTTCCCCGTCATTCCCTCATAGGCTTGCAACGGGTTGTTTGTCAGACGGTTACGGATTGTCCCATCTTCCTTGAAAAATAGTACGTACTTTTCAGTCAAAATGTACGTACTTTTCAATCAAAACGTACGTACTTTTTTGCCGAAATGTACGTACTTTTTCACCGAAACCTATAATGCCTTTCCGGAAAAGGTGTATTCTGTCCGATGAAAAGCTATAATCTTTCTCCTGAAAAAACACGATAATTTTTATCGGGAGCCGCGTCGGGAAGTTGCAGAGAAACGTACCAGCCCGTCGGCACAGGCTGCTTGCATGCACACAACCAACAGATTCCCGTGCGCGAATCCCCTGCCCGTTGCAGTTAACCCGTCGGGACATGATGAACAGATTTCCGCGAGCAAACACCCTGCCCATTGCAGTTAACCTGTCGGGACATGATGAACAGATTCCCGTGCGCAAACACCCTGCCCGTTGCGATTAACCTGTAGGGACAGACCCCGTGTCTGTCCGCCTCGTCCGTTTTCTCTACCCGACAATCATATTTCGGACAGGCACGGGGCTTGTCCGAAACACGGTTTCCGGTCAGTATATTTCTCGTTTCAGCTTATCCGAATATAAAGTTGAGCACGAACAGGACGGAGAGGATGCAGAGCGTCCAGTTGAGCGACTTCCATTGGCCCGTGCAGGCTTCATGATGACGTAGGAAAGAATACCGAGACAGATGCCGTCGGCGATGGAATAGCAGAGCACCATGGTTATCATCGTGATGAAGGCCGGGAACGACTCGCTGATGTCATTGAGGTTGATTTTCTTTACCGAGTCGAGCATCAGGACGCCGACCATGACCAGCGCGCCGCTCGTCGCGGCACTCGGGATGAGAAGGAAGACCGGGGAGAGGAAGAGGGCTATGAGGAAGAGAATGCCGACCGTGAACGACGTTACGCCCGACTTGCCGCCCTCGGCAATGCCGCTCGCGCTCTCGACGTAGGTGGTCAGCGTGGAGCTGCCGAGCATCGCGCCGCAGGTTGTGCCGATGGCATCGCTCATCATGGCTTCCTTGACGCGGGGTATGGTTCCGTCTTCCCCGACGATGCCCGTCTTCTCGGCCAGTCCCATCAGCGTTCCGATGGTGTCGAAGATGTTGATGATGAGCAGGGAGAAGACGACGAGGACGGTCTTCAGGTTCATCAGACCCGTGAAGTCGAACTTGCAGAAGATGGGCGACAGGTCCTGCGGTGCGGAGACGGGCAGCCACCCGGAAGGAATCTCCGTAACGCCCATCGGGATGCCGGCAAGCGTGGCGATGATGATGCTCCAGAAGAGCGAGCCTTTGACGTTGCGCGCCATCAGTACGCCGCTGAGCAGGATGGCGAGGATGCCGAGCAGGCAAGGGCCGGTGAAGGCGCCGAGGCCTACGAACGTGCCTTCCTTGGAGACGATGATGCCTGCGTTCTTCAGTCCGATGAAGGCGATGAACATGCCGATGCCTGCCGAAATGGCGTAGCGCAGGTTGGCCGGAATGGAGTCGAGTATCATTTCGCGGACGTTGAAGAACGTGATGACGATGAAGGCGATGCCCTCAATGAGCATGATGGCGAGGGAGTGCTGCCACGAGAATCCCATGGCCTGGCAGAGCGTGTAGGCGAAGAAGGCGTTCAGCCCCATCGACGGAGCCTGCGCGAACGGCAGCTTTGCCATGAAGGCAAGCAGCAGCGTGGCTATGGCCGAGGCGATGGCGGTAGCCGTGAAGAGCGCGCCCTTGTCCATCCCCGTAGATGAGAGGATGGCAGGATTTACTGCAAGGATGTAGCTCATGGTGAGGAACGTTGTCGCTCCGGCAATCAGCTCGGTGCGGAACTTCATGGTCTTTGGGTCGAATCCCAGTGTTTTCTCAAAGAAATTCATGATTGTTGTTTATAAAATGATTTTAGGATTTTACAGGGGTATTATGGAATGTTAGACGGGTTTCCCGTGCGGACGGGTCCGGTTGCCCCAGCCAGTCGTCGATGAGCATCCGGGCAATGGAGAGCTTCTCGGGAATGGTGGGCAGGTTGTCCTTGGTGAACCATGCCCCCTTTGAAAGCTCGCTGCGCTGGAGATGGATGTCGCCGTCCGCGTAGTCGGCATTGAATCCCACCATCAGTCCGCAGGGATAGGGCCACGGCTGCGAGCCGAAGTAGCGGAGGTTGCCGATGGTGATGCCGGTCTCTTCCATGACCTCGCGGTGAACGGCCTCCTCAAGCGTCTCGCCGGTCTCCACGAATCCGGCAACCAGACCGTAGAAGTCGGTCTTGAAGTTGCGGGCATGCACGAGCAGGACTTCCTCCCCGCGGTGTATCAGGACGATGACGGCCGTTGCCAGCTGCGGCCATACCTCCTTGCCGCAGTTGGTGCATAGCTTGGAGATGTCGGTATGCAGCTTCATGGGCGCGCCGCAGACACCGCAGAACTTCGTGTTGGTATCCCAGTAGAGAAGTTCCTGACACTTGCCGGCCTTGAGGTAGAGGCTGTGGGACAATCTGTAATAGGAGTTGCGCAGTCCGCACATTTCGTAGTCGGGATTGCCGGTAACGGGCGTATCGAGCATGACGGCACGCACCTCCCTGCCGTCCTCTTCCATCGGGGTGACGGTCAGCACATGTGTCCATGACCGCAGGGGCACGGGCGGCTCTTCCGACAGAGGGATGGTATGGCCGTCGGCTGTCTTTTGCAGCATGAGTTCTCCCTTGCAGAAGATAAACCAGTATTTCTTCATGTTCAGTGTTTGAATTTGTATGCGGTTGGTTGTTCCTCGCTTTGAGGAGGCAGGGGCTTTACTCCCCGAAGAGCAGCCTGCGGTCGCGTGCCGCTGCCGGTATGGTCCACTCCTCGGGCACGAATTTCCAGTTGTGGAGAGGCTGCGGATTGAGCGTGCCGGCCTTTTCTATTTCCTCCATCAGATATTGTCGCTGGTCAAGTTCGCTCCTCCAGACGATGCGGCTCTGTAGGGAGTCGTGCGGAATTCCGGCACCCTTTGTCATCAGCTCGCCGCCGCCGTTGGCACGGTAACTGTTCACCGCCACCTTGTACCATCTTGCCTTGTCGAACGGTTCACCGCTGCTCATGCGGAGGATGTTCACCTTCTGTCCGTCGGGCTTTGTAACGTCGACCTCGTAATCAATGCCGGCTGCGGAATCGAAATTGAAAGTGAAGTTCTTGAATCCCATCCGCTGTGCGTCGTTTCGCGTGTCGTCCAGTAAAAGAAGGTGGTCGTCGGGCGACTTCATCGTGTTCACCCAGAGGTCATAGCTCATTTCGAGGTACTTGCAAACCTCCTCTCCCGTCATTCGCAGCACGTAGAGTCCGTTCTCGTATTTGTAAAGATTGAACATGTCGGCGACGGTGACGGGGCCTTCCTTGATGGAGCTGTTGAACAGCAGGGGAGCGTTGAAGGCAATGTCGGCATGCGTGATGTTCAGCTCCAAGGAGAGGATGAGGTCGTTGAAGGCCGAATTGCCGAAGAAGCTGTCCTTGGTGTAGATGGTATTCTCAAACCTTCCGATGGGGCGGTCTGCCCACGCCTTGACTTCGTCTATCTCTTTCTGAAAGTGCATCATGTAAGCTGCATCCGGCTGCTCTTCCTGCACGTTCACCAGACTGCCCGTCTTGTTGATAACCGTGTACTTTCCGTTCTTTTGTCTGCGGAGTTTCAGCGTCGCCTGCGCCACCCACAGGGCATTGTTGGCAGGGTCGAGGCAGACTACTTGCTTCCCCTCACTGTTCGTGATGGTAGTATTGCGCGGTATGTGGTCGTGTCCGAAGAATATCACGTCGAATCCCGGTACTTGTTCGGCAACGTGCTTGGAGGCGTCTTCGGTGTACGTGGCAGTCCTGATGCCGCCGTCCCATCCCGAGTGGAACAGTCCGACCACCACGTCGGGATGTTCTTTTGTCTTCACTTCTGCCATCGTCCGCCGGGCACAGCCAACCATCTCATCGAAGCGCAGACCCGCCCAGAGCTTTTCCTCCAGCCAGTTGGGAATGGCAGGTGTCAGCATGCCGATGACGCAGATTTTTACTCCGTTCTTATTGATGGTAGTATAGGGCAGGAGATACGGCTTGTGTGTCTTAGTGTCTATGATGTTTGCCCCGAGCATAGGGCAGCGCGTCTCGCCTATCCACTTGTCATATACCGGGTGTCCCGTCTCAATGTCGTGGTTGCCCACCGTAGCCGCGTCATAGCCCATGTAGTTAAGCACGCTGGCGGCAATGTTCGCCCTGTCTGTCCTGACATAGTTATAATAGTAGGAAATGGGTTGGCCTTGAAGGATGTCGCCATTGTCGAGCAGGCACACATTGTCTGATCCTGTTTTCTTCCTCAGTTGCGAGACGTAGCTCATCACCCTTGCCATTGAGCCTTTCAGGGTGCGGTGGTTGGTAAAGTCGTAGGGGAAGAACGAGCCGTGGACGTCGGACGTCTCTACCAAATGGAGCGTTATGTCCTTGCCGTGTTGTGCGAATGTCTGTGTGCCGAGAGCCATAAGTGCCATAAAAGCCAAAGCTATTCTTTTCATTTGTTGTTCTATGAATTGATTTGCAAAAGTACAAATAATATGGCAGAAAAGGGAGAATAGTCCGTTTCTTTGTTTATTCTTTCGTGAAACTTGTCCGTGTCTCCGATATCTTCTCTGTTTGCCGAAATCAGATATAATACATATAATATCACTGCTTTTCTTGCTGTTTCCCTATAAAAGTCTTATTTTCTTATTACCTTTGCCAAAAATTACGGATTATGAGACTATCAGGAAGAAGAGAAAGCAATAACATCGAAGACCGCCGGGGCATGAGTACAGGCGCGAAGGCTGGTATCGGGGGTATCGGAGGCATCATCCTCATCGCCATTATGACATTTATGTCGGGAGGAAATCTTGGCGATGTAGTAGGCAACGTGATGCAGCAGCAGATGCAGTCGCAGGTACAAGAACGTCCGGCAGGAGGTCAGCAGCAGTTTACGGAAGAGGAGCAGCAACTGGCTAAGTTCTCTAAAAAGATTCTTGCAGGAACCGAAGACGTGTGGACGGAGCAGTTCCAACAGCATGGCATGGAATACAAATTTCCTACTCTTGTACTCTATACGGGCAGCACGCAGACGGCATGCGGCAACGGTTCGGCAGCCATGGGTCCTTTTTATTGCAGTGGCGACCAGAAGCTGTACATTGACCTCAGCTTCTTTTCTACCATGAGAAGAGAACTGGGGCTACAGGCCAAAGGCGACCTTGACTTTGCATACGCCTATGTCATTGCCCATGAGGTGGGACACCACATTGAGTATCTTCGGGGAACGCTCGCACGCTGTCACGCGAAGATGTCGCAGGTGAATAAGGTTGAAGCCAACAAACTCAGCGTGAAGCTTGAGCTTCTTGCCGACTATTATGCCGGATGTTGGGCACATTATGACAACGCCAACTATCAGAGCCTTTCCGATGGAGACATAGAGGAGGCGATAGACTGTGCGGAAAAGATAGGCGACAACTATCTTCAGGAAAAGGCACGCGGCTATTCCCAACCCGAAACCTTTACGCATGGCAACTCAGAGCAGAGAATGTATTGGTTCAAGAAGGGATTGGAGACAGGCGACTGGAATACGACAACATTTGCCGAAGGCGATTTAGACTAATCGTTCCCTCCTGTCTGTAATCTTCGTACAGGCAGATTCCGCAAGAAGATACAGACAACAGGCAGCGACGGACACTAGTCTCCGTCGCTGCCTGTTGTCATATTGCGTGTGCCCAATTACATTTCAAGGGGGATTATATCTTCCCAATTTCCTCCCATATTCTCTGTACGGGCAGTCCCATCACATTGAAGTAGCTCCCCCTGATGCCAACTACACCTACATAGCCTATCCATTCCTGAATACCATACGCGCCGGCCTTGTCGAAAGGCTGATAGTTGGCGATATAGTAGTCTATCTCTTCTTCGGACAGTTTCTTGAATGTAACGTCGGTGGAAACGGAAAAGCAGCACTGCTTCTTCCTTGTCGTCAGACAGACGCCCGTTACCACCTGATGCGTCTTGTTGCTTAGTGCTTGAAGCATGCCTTGGGCTTCCGCCTCATCGGAAGGCTTGCCCAGTACCGTGTTGTCTACGATAACGATCGTGTCGGCCGTAATCACCAGTTCGTCCTCACCCAGTAAATCCTTATAGCTTCTGCCTTTTTCCCTGCTATATATGCGGCAACCTCACTCGTTGGCAGGCTGGAAGGATAGTCTTCCTCTACGTCGGGCAGGACCTTGACTTCAAACTCCAGTCCGAGGCCTTTCAGCAATTCTCTGCGCCGGGGCGAATTGCTCGCCAGAATTATATGATAATTTGTCTTGTTCATTGTCCTTGTCTCGATATTTACCATCCAAATGCTTTGGCATTAAGTTTCCATTTCCCCTGTGCTTTCAGTACTTGTTCGATGACATCCCTTGCCACACCGCATCCTCCTGCCGCATCGCTGACATACCGGGCTATGGACTTTATCTCCTGACAGGCATCCTTGGGACAGCAGGGACAGCCCGACTTCAGCATGACCTCATAGTCGGGTATGTCGTCGCCTACATAGATAATCTCTTCGTTTCTAAGTCGATACTTCTCAAGAAACTCCTCCCATGTCTTTATCTTCACCGAGCAGTTGAGGTACACATCCTTTACTCCAAGGTATTCATACCGTTTCCTGATATTCTCGTTATGTCCTCCCGTCATAATGGCAATATGCAGGCCGAGCTTTTCGGCTAGCTGTATGGCATATCCGTCTTTTATGTTGACGGTCCTGACAGGCTCGCCGTCAGCATCCATCTGTATTGTTCCCATAGAGAGAACTCCGTCCACATCGAAGACAACAGCCTTGATTTGGGTTAAATCATAGTTTATCATTGCAATACATCAAATAATTAAACATTACGTGAATCTGTCTGTGCAGATTCAAGATTACGGCGGTGAATACTGACCGACATCCGCTCGTAAATATCCTTGGCGAGGGGAATGTCCTTCAGCAGCTCACTTTGAGAGCGTATGACGTTCTCGTCGTAGCGTACCGCAGGCCCTGTTTGGGCTGCCTGCGGCGAAATCTTATGTATCTTTCTCGTGGTTTCGTCAATCAGCGGAAGCATAATCTCAAAAGACATCCCATGCCTTTCGAGTATCTCTGAGGCCATGTCGTAGCAGTGGTTGGTGAAGTTGCAGGCCCAGACGGCAGCCAAGTGCAAGTACTTCCTGTCGGCAGAATCCAGCCGGGCTACATGGTTTGAAATGCTGTGGGCAAGCAATTCCAACTTACGCTTGGCAAAGTTGTCGTTGTATTCTATGAAGACGGGAATCTCCTGAAAATCAACCTCTCTGTCCTTGGAGAAGGTCTGCATGGGATAGAATACCCCGTAATGGAATGTCATCCCCATAAAGCTGTCCAGCGGTATAGAGCCTGCTGTATGGACGACGAGGCTTTTCTCCCTTCCTTTGCATACCTTTGGAATCAGTTCCGCAAGCACATTGTCTTTTACGGAAAGGATATAGACATCGGCTGTATAGACCAACCTGTTCAGGTCGTTCGTAGGAGAGCCTCCCACCTGAACTGCGAGACGCGAGGCTGATTCCATAGTTCTGCTATACACCTGCAGGATGTCATGCCCTGCTGCGAGCAGTGCCTTGCCCAGATTTGTAGCCAAATTGCCGGCTCCGATAAGCACAATCTTCATAATCAGTATATTATATATGAGTACAAAAGTAATCATTAAAGAAGAATAATTCCGCTATCTGTTGTTTTTTTAGAAAACATTTGCTATTTTTGCGACGATATTCTGACTATGAAGGTTGACATCATAACAGACGGTACCCAGCTGCCTCGGCTCGACGCTTTTGACTTCTTCCACAGCCGAGAGTTGTTCTGGATGATAGAGCATACACCGGGACTTGCCCCCTGTATGGCGGTTGTCTATGCAGATGACAACACTGTTCTTGCCCACCTCCTTGCCCAACTGCGCCACCAAAGAAACTGGATAACGCTGCCGCTATTCTATCATGGGAGAATATACGGGGAAGGCGAGTACCGCGAAGGTCTTTCGGAAGAAGAGCGGGCCAGACTGTTCGGATTGATGCTTGGGAAGATAAAGGAGTATTTTATGACCAAACGCTGCCTCAGCATAGAGGTCAGCGATGTGTCAAGGAAAATGTTTGCCTACAGCATATTCCGCGAAAACGGCTTCTTTCCTGTGCCGTGGATGCAGATTCACAACTCGCTGCACAGCCGGCATCCGAAAGAGCGGCTGTCGGAAAAGGCCCTGCACAGAATAAGAAGGGCGCAAAGGGGAGGTGTGCAGACGCGCGAGGCGCACAACGACGGGGAAATAGAGAAGTTCCACCGGCTTCTTTGCCATTATTACCGTTTCAGGAAGCAACGCTATATCCCCGACATGGAGCTGATGCGGCAAATTGCAGCTAATCCCAACGGGCATGTCTATGTTACCCTGTTCAAGGGACACATTATCGGAGGAAGCGTCGTCGTAGACTCCAAGGGGGATGCCATGCTGTGGTATGAGATGGCAAGGAAGCGGAGCTACTCCTTCTTTTACCCGCGCGTCATAACTGTATGGAATGTCATAGAGGAAGCCTACAGGCGTGGTGCAAGGCATATTCATTTCCTGAATGTGGGGCTTCCCTATTCCCACAACAAGTATCAGGACTTCCTGTTGGAATTTGGAGGGAAGCCCATTACGTCGTACAGGTGGTTCCACATCCGCTTTTCGTGGATAAACAGGATGCTTGCATGGGTTTACAGATTCTGAAAGCAGTAACTAAAACAGACTATAATGACAGACAAGAAAGTAGTAGGTATCATACCTGCACGCTATGCCTCTTCACGGTTTCCGGGGAAGCCGTTGGCAAAATTGGGCGGTAAGATGGTGATAGAACATGTTGTAGGACAGGCAAGCATCATACTGGACGATGTGTACGTGGCTACGGATGACGAAAGGATATTCGATGCCGTTGTCTCGTTCGGGGGCAAAGCGTTATGACAAGCACCCGGCACAAGAGCGGAACGGACAGAATACGCGAGGCACTGGAAAGGATAAACGCACCGTTCGACATCGTCGTGAACATACAGGGCGATGAGCCGTTCATTCAGCCTGAACAGATAAAGACGGTCATTGGCTGCTTCGACGATTCGCAGACGCAGATAGCGACATTGGGAAAGAGGTTTGGGAGTATGGAGGAGGTGGAAAATCCGAACTCGCCCAAGATAGTCTTAGACAACAACAACTATGCCCTGTACTTCAGCCGTTCGGTAATTCCCTTTGTCAGAGGCGCGGAAAGGGAAGGCTGGGCGGCACATTTCCCCTATCTGAAGCACATCGGTCTGTACGCCTATCGTGCCGACGTGCTCAGAGAGATAACCGAGCTTCCGCTGTCGTCTTTGGAGCAGGCCGAAAGTCTGGAGCAACTGAGATGGTTGCAGAATGGATATAAGATAAAGGTGGGACTGACCGATGTCGAGACCGTGGGAATAGATACGCCTGCCGATTTGGCGAAGGCCGAGAGCCTTCTAAGCTCCAGATAGATGGTTGTTATTATCCGCTGCCGTCCCCATTATACCTGCATGCAAATATGAGGTAGGCTTGACGGGCAAACGAACAAGCCTTTTTCGTATAGTCAAAGTGGCACTTTCGCATTGCGAAAGTGCCACTTTCATATAGTCGTCTCTATACATTGATGAAATCGTCTTGTTGCATGGGACAGACGGCTTCGTTTGTCTTCATTGCCCTTTCCTTGTCCTGCATACATTTGATTCTCTTTTTGGGACAGACGGAGGGGCTGTCAGCATGCCGTGAATAGTCTTTATTCTTCTGCGATTTGAGCAAACTGCCGTATGAATTCCTCCTCGGAAATGATGGGAATGGAAAGGGCGTGTGCCTTCTGATTCTTTCCCGAAGTGCTTTCTGCATCGTTGTTGATGAGATAGTTGGTAGCCTTCGATACGCTTCCCGTTACTTTTCCGCCTTGGCTCTCAATGTATTTTTTAAGTTCGTTTCGGTTCTTGTAGTGGTGTACGTCGCCAGTAACGACAAACGTCAGTCCTTCGCATTTCGCCCCCTTCGCCTCGTTGGAAGGCTGTGTTACTTTCAGTTCGGCCATGAGCCGGGTCAATATCGCGTAGTTGCGGGGGTCTTGCATCCAGTCGGCCAGCCTGCTGCTTGTTACGGGACCAATACCGGGAATGGCTGAGAGCTGCTCCCTGATTCGGCTTTTCGGGGCGGAGGATGAGGCTTCCTCTGCAAACAGGGAGGTTTCTACGGCCGTACCGCTCTTGGGAGAGCTGCCGTAGGAGAAACTTTCCATCAGTTTTTCCAAGGGGAACACAGACAGAATACGCTTGCAGGCATCCTGCCCCATCTCGGGAATATTAAGCGCGAAAAGCAGCTTGTGGGCTTCTACGTTGCGTGCATTTTCTATGGAGGCGAGAAGATTTCTGACGCTTTTATCTCCAAATCCTTCGATATGGCGTAGTTCCGCTGCATGTTCCGAAAGATGGAATATGTCGGCATACTCTGACACCCATCCAAGATTGATGAATTTCTGTAGGGTCTGCTCGGAGAATCCGTCGACGTTCACTCCCTCCTTGGAAACGAACCGGGCAAACTTCTTCAGCTGCTTTGCCGGACAATTGGCATTGGTGCAATGAAGAGTCTTGGTCATGCTGCTCTCGCTCTCAGTGATTTCTGTCGGGGCATTGCATACGGGGCATGATTCCGGTATGTGAAGTTCTCCGATGCGCTCCGTTACGCTGACAACCTTGGGAATAATCTTGTTGGCCTTGATGACGGAGATTCTGGTACCCTTTCCGCCGATGCCAAGACGTTCGCACTCCGATATGTTGCAGAGGCTGGCGCGTTTGACGGTCGTTCCTTCAAGCTCTACGGGACGGAAGACGGCTACGGGCGATATGGTGGAGGCTGCACACGACCATTCTATATGGTCGAGCTCGGTCTCTGCGCTCTCGTCCTGCCACTTGAAGGCATAGCCGGCACGGGTGGCATGGTGTCCCGTAACCGAGCCTGTGGCTGCAAACTCGGTATCGTCGTAGGAGATGACCAGCCCGTCTACAGGGTAGGGGAAACGCTGCCGGCGGTTCTCTCCCGTGACGAGCAGCGTCCATTGTTCTATCACCCTGCCTATGTTGTCGGCAGTCGGCTGTCCGATAAGCTCGTGGTCGACGGGGGTAAAGCCGTTTTCCTTCAGGAAGTCCATGCGCCTGCCCCATGAGACTATCTCCTCGTCGGTATAGACCAGCGTGAATGGTATCCAGCGGATGTGCCGCGCCCTGACTTCGTTGATGTCCTTGAGTGTCAGCGAGCCGGAGGCAAGGTTCCGGGGGTTGGCATATTCCTCTTCGTTCTCTATGTTGAATCGTTCAAAGTCGGGATAGCTGATGACGGCTTCGCCGCGGATGACCACGTGTCCCGTGTTCTTGATTTTGGGCGGTATGCCGCTGATGGCGGGGGCGAGGTGGGTGATGTTGGTGCCGGTATGCCCGTTGCCGCGCGTAACCACCTTGGCGAGACTTCCGTTGTCGTAGGTTGCGACAAGCGTCAGTCCGTCCAGTTTCCATGACAGCCATATCGGGCGTCCGTCTGCCCATTTTGCCAGTTCGGACACGTTCTTGGTCTTTGCCAGCGACAGTGTGGGGAACTCGTGTTCCTCCTTTTGCCCTGCGAGCTTGTCCGCACCGACGTTTTCCGTTGGCGAGTCGGGGAGGACGGTGCCCGTCTCCTTCTCCAGTTGTTTCAGCCGGTCGAAGGTGCATCCCATTCGTGGTCGGACATCATCTCGCCCTTTCCGTTATAGTAGGCGTCGGAGGCGGTGTTCAGCTTCTCTACGAGCTGTCTTATTTCTTCTTGTTTGTTGTCTTGCATATCGGTTGTTGAATCAATTGCCTTCAGCGGTATAGCTGATAGTTTCCGCCGTCGCTGTTGCAGTATTCCCTAAGAAGCCTTTGAATGAACTCTGCATTTTCGCGCACCTTCTCCTCGTTGCCGTCATACCCGTTGACGAGGACGAGGAGGCGACGGGTGTGGAGGCTGATTTTCGTGCGTTCGTTGTCAGAGGTGGGTGTGCCCACTCCTCCCGTGGCATCGCGGTAGACGGGCAGCCCTGCTATGTTGATGTTGCCGCGGCCTATACCCTCGTATGGTTCTCCTTCGCGTCCTATTCCCAGCGTAAGGGTATCTCCGTTTATCTTGCCGGCATCGAATCCGCCGATGCTGTAGCCGTATGCCATGGAGGCAAGGTTGACGAGGTCGACGAGCGTATCGACCTGATAAAGCTCTTTTCCTTTCAGTATGCGGCGTATGAGAGCCTCGGAGGCAGGACGGTATCGCGAGGGGTCTTTGCCGCAGGCGCGGTAGATGGTTCGGGTGGCGGCTATGCCCGGAAGGTCTTTGAGCGACTCGGTGGTCAGTTCTTTCTTCATGCGTTCTCCGAGCGCGTGTATTTCGTCCCATAGGGGCTGGCTGTAGGGAGTGTTCTCCACTTCTGCCTCGACGCATGCCCCGACGAATATCGGGCATACGGCTTTTATTTCGTCTGATACGATTATCTGCATGGTTTCCTGTTTGTTGTGGTGGATTAACGTGTTAATGTGCCGGGGACTGTTCGGACGCGGTGCCCGGGAGAAGGCTCAGGAGCTTCCTGTCCGCTTCCGTCCATCTGAGCGACGGCAGCTCGTCTATGGTCAGCCATTTTGCGTCTATGTGCGAAAGGAGCTTGAAGTCGCAGTCGCGTGCCATGCAGTCGTAGGCGGTCAGCGTGATGGAAAAGTCGGGATATTCGTGCTCTATGGTGGCGATTTTCCTTCCGACGAATATATCCCAGTCCATCTCTTCCCTTATTTCGCGCAGCAGGGCCTCATGGTCGCTCTCTCCGGGTTCGGTCTTTCCGCCGGGAAATTCCCAGTGCTCTGCCGTGTAGCCGGGTCCTTTCCGCAGCCGTTGCGTGCAGAGGATTTTTCCGGCATCGCTGATGACGGCACAGACTACGTTGAGGTGTTTCTTGTACATATTGTTGTATATTTGCCACAAATGTACTACAAAATCGTTGAAAAGCCAGTCTGTTTTTTGAAAAATATCTTTGTCGTTGTCGTGCAAATCATATCTTTTGATTATCTTTGCGCCCACATTTAATTCAAAATCATCATGTCTACGCTTACAATTGCAATCATTGTAGTCTTCGTAATGGGCTATGCGCTCATAGCCACGGAGAGTCTGACTAAAATCAACAAGGCTGCCATAGCCCTGCTGATGTTTGTTTTCTGCTGGACGCTCTATATGTTCGATCCGGCACCGTTTGTTCAGCTGATGCACCATGACTTCACGGGGACGGGAGAGGAGCTGACCCAGTTTGTCAACGGTGTGATAAGCCATCACCTCGGCGACACTGCCACAACGCTGTTCTTCCTGATGGGGGCGATGACCATAGTGGAGATTGTGGACCAGAATGGCGGCTTCAACTGGGTGAAGGACGTGATGAAGACAAAGTCGAAGCGTGCCCTCCTGTGGCGCATCGCCTTTATGACTTTCTTCCTTTCGGCCATTCTCGACAATCTTACGACGAGCATCGTGATGATCATGATTCTCCGCAAGCTCATCCGCGACAATGGGGACAGGATGATTTATGCCTCGCTCATCATCATTGCCGCCAATTCGGGCGGTGCGTTCTCGCCGATTGGCGACGTAACGACCATTATGCTTTGGAACGCAGGCATGATTACGGCGGCAGGCGTCATCAGCGAGATATTCATTCCGTCGCTGGTATCGATGGTGATTCCCGCACTGATATTGCAGCTGATGCTCAAGGGTGAGATAGGCGGAGCCGTAGAAGGCGGCGAGGAAAGAACGGCCGACGAGGAGTTCGGCGACAAGCAGCGCAAGACCATCTTCTTTGTCGGCGTGGGTGGTCTGTGCTTTGTCCCGGTGTTCAAGTCCATTACGCATCTTCCCCCGTTCGTGGGCATCCTGCTCGTTTTGGGCGTGCTCTGGACGATTACCGAGATATTCTACCATCATCTGCAGCGCAGCAATGGCGGCAGGGACGACTTCAGCAAGCGCGTAACGAATATCCTCAGCCGGATAGACATGTCTACGATTCTCTTCTTCCTCGGCATCCTGATGGCGGTGGCCTGCCTTGAGGAGATAGGCGTGCTGACGAAGCTGGGCAGCTCGCTCAACGTCTTCTTCGACGGAAACCACTATGCCGTAACGGGCATCATAGGAGTGCTGTCCTCGATAGTGGACAATGTGCGCTGGTAGCCGGCAGCATGGGCATGTACCCGATAACCCCGGCGGGCGACATGGCCATTGACGGCATCTTCTGGCAGCTGCTGGCATACTGTGCCGGTGTGGGCGGCTCGATGCTCATCGTGGGCAGTGCCGCAGGCGTCGTTGTCATGGGACTGGAGAAGATAACCTTCGGATGGTACATGAAGCGGATTACGTGGATAGCGTTTGTCGGGTACATTGCCGGAATATTCTCTTATTGGCTGATTCGTACCTATCTGTTCACGACTCCGTTATAATATTATAGCCGGTGCGGCAAGACGGGCCAGTGGTCTGCCTTGCCGCAATGGCGGGGCAGGGCTGGCTGCATGGTGCATCCGGCCCTGCCTTGCGTATCGGGAGGCCGGATTGCGGATGCTTCCCGGGTATTGTCCTGCTTTTTTCAAGGGATGATTGTGCGAAAATAGACGGGGCAAAATTGTTTTCTGCAAAAAGCATTATACGCTTTGTAGAAAAAGTACGTACGTTTTGGCGAAAAAGTCCGTACTTTCCAATCAAAAAGTCCGTACGTTTTAGGGAAAAAGTCCGTACGTTTTGACTGAAAAGTACGTACTATTTTTCAAGGAAGATGGGGCAATCCGTAACCGTCTGACAAACAGCCCGTTGCAAAGCTATGATGGAATGACGGGGAAACAGCGGGGCGGAGGGGGTTCACCTTCGGTTGCCCCGTGTCCGCAGATGCTTTGGGGCGTGTTGTTCTTGTCGTGTTTTTCATCGCGCGGAGAGCCGTGCAGGCATCCGGGGGCGAAGGCCTTGCATGTTCCGGCGGAGGGGCTTGCGGTCTGAAAGCCTTTTGGGGTGTCGTCAGGAGGGAGCTTCTTTTTGCTTTCTTTTGTGTTCGGCGTGGTTTTTCATTAAGTTTTCCTGTTATTGTAACGTTAGTTTGGAAAAATTTAACTAATTTTGTGGCAGTATATACATAATTCATATCTTATCCCATTAAATTCAAATCAGTATGCAGAAAAGATTATTTTTTCTGATGATGATGTTCTTCGCGATTACCGCTTCCGTCATGGCGCAGGTAACGACATCAGGAATCAGCGGAAAGGTTACGTCGCATGGCGAGGACGTTATCGGAGCAACGGTAACGGCCACGCATCAGCCTTCCGGTACGGTCTACCGCGCCATCACCAACATTGACGGGCGGTACACCATTCAGGGCATGCGCGTCGGCGGGCCCTACAGGTTGGAGATTGCCTACATCGGGCAGAAGTCGAGGATTTTCGAGGGAGTCAGCCTGCGTCTGGGCGAGGTGGAGGACTTCTCCTGCACGCTCGAGGAAGACTCGAAGGAGCTTCAGGAAGTGGTGGTTACGGGCAACGCCGGCCTCAATGCCACCAAGACGGGCGCGGCCCAGAGCCTGAACTCCAAGCAGATAGCCGACATGCCGAGCATCACGCACGGCATAGCCGACGTGGCCCGTCTCAATCCGCAGCTTGCGACTACGAGCAGCGGTGCCATGTCGTTCGCCGGCACGAACAACCGCTATAATTCCTTCATGATAGACGGAGCTATGAACAACGACGTCTTCGGCCTCGCTGCCAGCGGCTCCAACGGCGGTCAGGCCAGCGCGCAGCCGGTTTCGATGGAGACCATCGAGCAGATTCAGGTGAACGTCGCGCCCTTCGACGTCCGCCAGAGCGGATTTACGGGCGGTGCCATCAACGCCATCACCAAGTCGGGTACGAACCAGTTCCACGGCAGCGTCTATGGATTCGGCAACAACCAGAGCCTCATCGGTCATCATTATCCCTATGCCGACGGCACGGGCTACGCTCCCAAGTACCAGAAGCAGGAGGAATACCAGTGGGGCGTTACCCTCGGCGGCCCGATTGTCAGGGACAGGCTGTTCTTCTTCGTCAACTACGAGAACTCCAACAAGTCGTACCCCAATCTCAACGGCTACCGTCAGGACGGCTCGCGCGTCAATGCCGAGGAGGCCGACGAGGTGCTCGGCAAAATCAAGGAGATGGCTGCCCGGCAGGGCTTCGGCTACGATGGCGGATTTGCCAACCCCGACATCTATACCAAGAGCAGCAAGGTGGGCGCGAAGATAGACTGGAACGTCAACGACTTCAACAAGTTCTCGTTCCGCTGGAGTCTCGTCGACGCCAAGCAGCTCAACAATACGAGCAGTGCCTCGTCGCTCAACGACGACCACTATTTCTATCCCTTTACGAGCAAGACCAACTCGTTCACGGCCGAGCTGCAAAGCCGCATCTCGCCCGTCATAAGCAACGAGGCGCGCCTGAGCTACGTCCGTGTGCGCGACAAGCGCAATGTGGCCTCCCCGTTCCCGATGATTCAGCTGTCGGTTACGGGCGGCTCGCTGAACATCGGCAACGAACGCTCGTCGATGGCCAACTCGCTCGATCAGGACATCTATACCTTGGAAGACAACCTCACGTGGTACAAGGGCAACCATACGTTCACCTTCGGAACCCACAACGAGGTCTACAAGTTTGCCAACCTCTTCATTCAGGACACCTACGGTACCTACAACTTCTCTGACAAGGCACACTTCGACAAGTACTACGACGACTTCATGAACGGCACCATCGACCCCGACTACGCCTATTTCCGCCAGTACCGCTTCGGCATGGCCAACGTCGGCGTAACGGGCGACCCGCGCTGGAAGACGCCTTTCTCGGCCGGCCAGCTCGGATTCTACGCTCAGGATAAGTGGAACGTCAGCCAGTCGCTTCAGCTTACCTACGGTCTGCGCATGGAGATTCCTCTCTTCTTCGACACGCCTACCGCGAACGAGCCTTTCAACCAGTACGCAGCCGGACGGGGATGGGGAGTGCGCACTAATCACAAGCTCTCGAGCACGCCGCTGTGGAGTCCGCGCGTAGGATTCAGGTGGGACGTCAACAGAGACCGCCGGTATATTCTCCGTGGCGGAGTCGGTGTCTTCACCGGGCGCATCCCCTTCGTGTGGATAAGCAACAACTTCGCAAAGACGGGTATTCAGCTCTCCACCTATTCCGTCAACAATCCCAAGGGGCTGGAACTCTATCTGAATCCCGACCGGCAGACGGCCAATGCCGAGAAGCTGAACGCATCGGTGGGCAATCAGGAAGTGGACGTCTTCGAGGACGACTTCAAGTTTGCGCAGACCCTGAAAGCAAATCTCGGCCTCGACTTCAAAGCCTTGGGAATCGACTGGACGGCAGAGGCCATCTACTCGAAGACCCTGAACGACATTTACTATAAGAACCTCGCAGTAGACAAGACGGGCACCACCTTCGGGCAGGCGACGGGCTACGTCTGGGACAACCGCCCCATGCTGGAGCGTACCACCAAGGGAACTCCGTTCGCCAACATCTACGCGCTCTACAACACCAATAAGGGCTATACCGTCAACCTCTCGCTGAAGGGCGAAAAGCACTTCGACTTCGGGCTCGACCTGATGGCAAGCTATACGTGGACGCGCTCCATGAGCGTGAACAGCGGTACGAGTGCCGTTGCGGGAAGCAACTGGATGTACAACACCACCTACCGCAACCCGAACGACCCGGAGCTGGGATTCAGTGCCTATAACGTTCCCCACCGTATTCAGGCCAGTGCTACTATCATGCCAGCTATGGAGCGCAGAAGCAGTGGGAGACCACCGTCGGCCTGATTTATCAGGGCAGAAGCGGCTCGCCATACGTCATAGAGATGAATGGCGACATGAACGGCGACGGCGCGACAGGAAACGACATCATGTGGATTCCGACAGACGCGCAGATAGACCAGATGAAGTTCGTGCCCACATTCGTAAACAACAGCAACAACACCTATCCGCTGGTTACGAGGGTGATAGGCGACGGATTCAAGGGAACTCTCACCGAAGACCAGCAGCGCATGCTGATGAAGCAGTGGATAGCAGACGACTCGTATATGCGCGACCACCGCGGAGAATACTTTGAACGCTATGCCGACAACCTTGCCTTCGAGCATCATTTCGACGTGCATCTTGCACAGAAGTACAGCTTCAGGGTGGGCAGGCAAATCAACTCGCTCGAGCTGAGCTTCGACATCATCAATGTAGGCAACCTCCTGAACAAGGACTGGGGACACACCTACGGCGACGGGTTCGGCGTCTACTATACCCCTCTCAGCTATGAGGCGACGGCGTCTTCAAGTTCGACGGCACGCGGGTTGCACGCAACTACAGCACCTACTACAGCCGCTGGCGCGGTCAGGTAGGGCTGCGCTATACTTTCTAACCGGGCCGAATCAGCCAAAGTGTATAAAAAATGGCTGCCCCCTGTTGGAGGGCAGCCGTTTTTTTCGTACCTTTGTGGTATCATACCTAACATTAAATATTATGATTATAGATTTTGACAAGATTGCAGAAGAGAACATCGAAGGATTCAAGGGCGGCAAGGGAAGGCTGTCCACCCGTAACTATACTGACGAAAAGGCGCGCATCATGTATTCCACCCTCCGTCCCGGGGCTTCCACGGGAAGACACCAGCATGTAGGTTCGTTCGAGGTGATGTATGTCGTCAGCGGAGAACTGACCGTTCATTACGACGACAGGGAGGAGACTGCGAGGGTAGGGCAGGTGCACTATTGCCCCGAGGGGCATTTCCATTGGGTAGAGAACCGCACCGACCACGACGTCGTGTACCTCGGAATAGTCCCGGCGTTAGGATAAGTCTGGGCTGCCTGCCTGTCGCTATGGCTTGGTCGTCAAGCGAAAGTGCCCGTTTGGCATGCTCAAAGTGCCCCTTTCACGGTGCGAAAGGGACACTTTCGTTTTTCGGTCTTTTCTTTTTGTGTTTTTCAATGTGTGGCATCTTCCGTTTTGTCTCCCATCGTTCATTGCTTAAGTGCTGAATCTCTGTCGGGCATCAGGACACACGGGCAGTCATTGTGCCTGTGTTTGCTCCGAACGAATTTATATTTCGCTTTGACTCGTTGGGGAATAGTGAAAGGTTAAAAATACAAAAGAATTTATTTTTTACATTTATTTTTGTTATGTTTGTAACAAATCACTATAGAGGACAATGTAGTGTTGGAAAACATTATGGCTCTTCTTGGTTCTCTAAAAGAAACATTTTGTAATTTAGCTTATGAAGCATATCCTTTCTTTATTCTTGTTTTCCTTATTGGGCATATCTTCTTCGGGCGCGGCTGTTCCTGACAGCATTAACATGCGTATTACTTACGATTATTACTATCATACGCTTTATGGCAGTAATGAGGCCAAGGATTACCATTGTCTGGATATAGTTAATGGCCAGTCAAGGTATTTCAGCCTGAAAAATGAACGGCAAGACCAAATATCGGATAGCCTTAGGGCCATCGGTGTGAGGGATCATGACCTTATTCGAATGGAAAAAAAGCGGCAGGGGGTAGGTGGAGGATGTACTTCGTTTACGGTTTTTAAAAACTTCCCCAAGCCTGACCAGATGGTTTACACTTGGGAAACCATGAAAAACTTCAGGGTAGACGGCCCAATGCCGGAACAGGACTGGGAGCTTTTAAGCGGAGACACGGTGATACTGGGCTATGATTGCCAAAAGGCACGGACAACGTTTCGGGGAGTAGGCTGGACGGCTTGGTACACGATGGACATACCTGTGAGTGACGGGCCGTGGAAATTGCGTGGTCTTCCCGGATTGATTTTGTTTGCACAGGATGACGAGAAGCTCTTCCGCTTTGAGTGTGTGGGGATGGAAAGCGGAAGGGCTGCGCCCGTAGCTCTGTCAGGCAAAGATTATAACCAGTGCACGCTCAAGTATTTGCTGGCCCTGATGAAGTTGCAATCGGAGGATTTTACATCCTTTACCGGCAAGATGCTCAATACAACAGCTATTGGGTACGACAAGTACGGGCGGCGTGAGGACAATTCCAAGAACCGTGCCTGTATGATGGAGAAGGTGCCATAAGGGCGTTATGTGTATAAAAATCATACATGTCAGGTAGAGTTTATGAGGTAGAACGTGGATTAGGATTGCTATATGTTATAATCGGATGAGGCTGGAAAGTTCAAATAAGTGGATATACATTTTCTTCCTGTCATGGGTATTGGGAGTCGTAAACTGTATGGCGCAGACCTTTTCGGGTAGAGTCGTGGACGAAGATGCCGAGCCGCTGCAGGGTGTCTCGGTGATTCTGCTGAACGGGAAGAGGGCGGTGAAATTCTCGCGGACTGATAAGGATGGGTCGTTTCATCTTGCAGCTCCTGCAACTGCAAAGGTGGATTCCATTCGCTTTACGCAGGTGGGCCGGGAGAGGATGGCGATAGGCGTAGCCGACTTCGCGAACGGCAGATTGTCCGTCTCTCGAGGAAGGTCTTTGAACTGAAAGAGGTGAAGGTGAAGCCGCAGAAAATACGGCAGGACGGAGACACGCTCAACTATCTTGTCAGCCAGTTCATGCAGAAGCAAGACCGCAGCATTGCCGACGTGCTGGCCAAGATGCCCGGCATAACGGTGAATCCCTCGGGCAGATAGAGTATAACGGTACGCCTATCAACAAGTTCTACATAGAGGGGATGGACATGGCAGGGGGAAAGTATGCCATGCTGAGCGAGAATCTTGATGCCCGGAAGGTGAAGAAGGTTCAGGTGATGGAGAACCATCAGCCCATCCGCGCCCTGCGCGACATCAAGTTCAGCGAGCAGGCTGCGGTAAATATCGTCTTGCGCGACGACGTGAAGACTACTTGGCAGGGCGTGGCGCATCTTGGTGCCGGCGCTTCTCTGCAAGAGCCGGAAAAGATGCTTTATGACGAAAAGTTGATGGAGATGTTCTTTGCACGCAGGATGCAGAGTGTGTCGATGTATAAGTCTACCAACACGGGTAAGGACATAGAGCACGAAATCAGCGACATCGGCTATGGAAAAAATAACGAAAGGTCGGTTAGCGGACTGGTGTCCCGGCTTTCGATGAACTCTCCCAACCTGTCTGATTCCCGATACACATTCAACAATACGCATATATTGGCTACCAACTGGAGCTTTCTTACGCCAAAGAAAAATACGCTCCGTCTACAGGCGACGGCACTCTTTGACCGCCAGAAATATCAGCAGTACGGGCAGACGGTATATACCAATGTGGACGGCGACTCATTGGTCAGCGAGGAACGGAGCGGAAGGGCGTTCCGGAGACAATACACGGCGGAACTGATGTATCAGGCCAATCACGACAAGACGTTTACGGAAAACACCCTGAAAGGATACATCGACTTCGATTCGGGGGCTGGCCGGTATCTGCTGAACGGACGGGGAATAAGTCAGATGGTTGAGCCGAGGAAGATGTATGTGAGCGATGCCGTGAAGTCTATTGTCAGTCTGTCCCGCGGACGTAGCGTTACGCTTAACGGGGCTGTTGCCTATAACTATCTGCCCGGAAAACTATTACTTTTCAACGGTAACAGGGAGACTGCCGATTTGCACCAGATGGACGCCGAGGCTTCGGTGGCTTTCCGGCACAGGATGGCAGGATTCTATATGTCGTATCTGCTGGGTGGAAGGATGGAGCAACAGCGTTTGTCGGTTTCCAACTATCTTACGGGAGACAGCTTGCGTAAAGACCGCTATGCAGCCTATAATATCTTTATTACTCCAAACTTCAGCTACAAGCATGCGGGATTTTCCGCTGATGTAGCCCTGAAGCTGGACGGCTATTACAGGAAGGATAGGAACAATACCCAATGGAGGGTCAGCGTCGAGCCGAATGTCTCGCTCAGTTACGACTTCAATGCCCGTCTCCAAATGACGGCAAGATACTTCTATGTATGGGCTCCGCAGGATTTAGCTTCTACCACTGGTCTGCCTGTCTTTTCGGACTATAGGAGGTTCTTTCGGGGACAGGAGGGATTGGAGGCTACCCGCAGCCATAGTCTGATGTCGACGCTGAAGTACAGGGACGTCGTGAATGGATGGTTTGCCAACGCATCCATTATGTATTATACGACATTGGATACGAGAATGATGGAGAGCAGGCTGAAGGATGGCGTTTACTATTCCTCATTTACAGACTGGCTTACCCATTCCCATCTCCTTACGGTGAGAGGTGAATTTTCCAAGTCGTTTGATTGGGCATCAAGTTTGCTGTCGTTAAGGGCGTCGCGGACGCAGAACGAATACTACATGCTGCTCGGCTCTGCTTGTCGTCCGTTCCGAACCGTAAGTTCGTCCCTATTGTTGAGCCTCTCTATGCGTCCAGTTTCATGGCTGAGCATAGACACATACGGTCGGTTGATAAATAGCCGTATGGAAAGTAGGAAAGGAAACGCTCCGTCGGCAGACCCTGTCCGCTTTTTCAATGAACGCCTGTCTTTGTTCTTTTTCTTGGGAGATTGGCAGCTGAACTGCGTAGGCGAGTTCTACCACGGCAACGACAAGTCGGTATCATTTACTCATTTTTCCGATGTTTCAGTCTCGTATAGGCATCGTGCTTTTGAGTTTGTGCTGTCGTTGAACAATTTGTTTGGTATGCAGGAATACAGGCGCAGAGCCATAGGCTCTACTTCTTTCAGTTACACGGAGACGATTCTTCGCCCGAGAGAAATATTGGCAAAGGTGATTTTCAATATGTAGTCTTTACAATATTTCCCTTGCTATCCACACACAGGCCTCCGCGTCGGCCAAGGCATGATGGTGTCTTTTCAGATGATAGCCACACTCAGCGGCAACGGTATGGAGCTGATGATTGGAAAGATGGGGAAAGGCACGACGGGCGGCAGCGAGGGTATCGAAGAAAATATAGCCGGGATAGTCCATTTGATAAGTACGGAAAGCAGCACGAAGACATCCTTCGTCGAAGCGGCTGTTATGGGCGACAAGGGGCAGGCCTTCGATGAGCGGTTCTATCTGTGCCCACACTTCGCTGAACACAGGAGCTTCGTCGGTGTCCATACGGGTCAGCCCGTGCACATTGGTACATTTCGATAAGTAGTAATTCGGCTCGGGCTGAATAAGCGAGTAGAAAGAATCAACAATCTCTCCGTTCCTGACAATCACTACTCCTACCGAGCAAACGCTGCTGCGCTCGAAGTTGGCAGTCTCGAAATCTATTGCCGCAAAGTCTTTCATTTATTCCTTATTTGTAGTTTTTTGTGTGTTTGTTGTCTTGCAGGATATGCCATGTTAGCTGTATAGATGTAGGAGTCTTTGCTTTTCTATAGGCTTTCCGGGGGGTGAGCTCCTGCGTTTTCAGTTTGTTTGCGTCCCGGACTTTTACAATTATTTCCCTTTGGGGTGGTCAATGCCTTGCAGTGCGGCACCAATGGCCGTGCAGAATTCTGAATATTTCGGGATGATAAAACGCACGTCGTATAGTTTCTCCATCATAGGGAAAAGGTACTCGCATTGTGGAAGCAAGGTTAAGTTCCCGATTAGGACAAAGTCCTTGATGTCTGTATTCAGGGCACTGAGAATGGTAGCGGAGCCAATGGATTGCAGGACGAGGCATATCAGGCCAAGGGCGATGTCTTCCCGGCTGGCGTTGCCTTGTGCGTTGGCAAAGAGCGAGGCCGTGGCATTCATGGGAAGTCCCGGAAGCGGTCGGGCGGAAATGTCGCCAATGAGCAGATTGATATGAGAGATGTCTCCTTGCGTGGCAAGGGAGGATATCTGCTTGATGTCATCTGTGTTCAGTAGCAGGCGCGAAAGTCCGTTGAGCGTTCCTCCTCCCACGCCTATTCCTCCAATGTGTCGGATGTCGTCTCCCTTGCATTGTACGAGCGATGTGCCCGTCCCCATTGAGACGACAATCATCTGCTGGAGCTTCGATTCAAAACGGGCACCGAGGCCGTCTGCAAGAAACTCTTCGGCTTTCTCTGTAGGTAAACCATAGACCGGCTTGTCGATATATGCCGAGCCAACACCTGTCAACATGACCTTGTCTATGTCTGTCAGTTCGATTTTGTTGTCGTACAAATATTTTCCGAATGCTCCGTATAGAGAAGTAACAGGTCGGTAGCCTTGATGCGGAGCGGCTTTACCACCTTTCCGTCCTGTATGCCGACTATCTTCGTTGTGGAGATTCCTACGTCTATTCCGATTGCTATTTTCATATACCTTAATATTATAGTTGTAAAAGAGGAATGAAGTACAGGGAGTGGCTGAATTGATATGCCCCACCATTTCGGCAGTGAAGTCAGGGCAGCGTTATTATGTGTGTATATTTGCTTTGCAGCTGTCTGTTTCCCTGTGTGTCATAGTGTATAGCTCCTCTATATGATGGCGCAAAGATACAAAAAAAAGGAGAGGGCAAAGCCTGAAAGAAGAGTTTTTGCAAAAAATCCGAAAAACATTTTTCTATTTATCTGAAAATGAGTATCTTTGCACTCCGTTATGATGAAATAGGAAAGAAAAGTAAAACATTAAAGTATAAAAAGAACGAAATGACAAAAGCAGATATCATCAATGAGATAGCAGACTCGACAGGAATTGCCAAAAAAGACGTTTCTGCCGTTGTAGAGTCCTTTATGGATGCTATTAAGGATAGTTTGTTAGCCAAGAAAGAAAACGTATACCTGCGCGGCTTTGGCAGTTTCATCGTAAAGCACCGTGCCGAGAAGACTGCACGTAATATCTCAAAGAACACCACCATAACTATTCCGGCTCACGACTTCCCAAGTTTCAAGCCGGCAAAGACCTTCATTGAAGACATGAAGAAATAATTAAATAATAGATACAATAACAATTTAAAATTAAAAAGCTATGCCAAACGGAAGAAAGAAGAAGGGACACAAGATGGCTACGCATAAGCGTAAGAAGAGATTAAGAAAGAACAGACATAAGAGCAAGTAAGCCCTACGGGCCGAAAGCTTATAGAAGTCTTTCATAACTTGACGGGGCATGTCATCGCAATTAAGCTTCTTTCCCTGGAAGTGCGGCGACACGTCTCGCCTTTTAGTATTATAAGGTAGACATTGGAAAGATGCCTACAAGAATAGAAGGAAAATGACAAGCGAAGTAATAATTGATGCCCAACCGAAAGAAATATCTATTGCGCTGCTTGAGGATAAGCGACTAGTAGAATATCAGCGCGAGCCGAGAGAGGCTAATTTTTCGGTAGGAAACATCTACGTGGCTAAGGTTAAGAAACTGATGCCGGGGCTGAACGCCTGCTTTGTAGATGTAGGTTATGAGCGAGACGCTTTTCTTCATTACCTTGACTTAGGAAGTAAGTTCAACTCCTTCGCAAAGTATCTCAAACAAGTACAGAGCGACCGGAAACGACTTTACCCCATTCAAAAAGCCAGCCATTTGCCTGACCTCCAAAAGGACGGAAGCATACAGACTACGCTCCAAGTTGGTCAGGAAGTGATGGTGCAGATTGTAAAAGAACCCATCTCTACCAAGGGACCGCGGTTGACTGGAGAAATCTCTTTTGCCGGACGCTATTTGGTACTCATTCCTTTCGGGGAGAAAGTCAACGTCTCCACAAAAATCAAAAGCGGTGAAGAGCGCGCTCGCCTGAAGCAGCTTATACAGAGCATACGTCCGAAGAACTTTGGTGTCATCGTGCGTACAGTGGCGGAAGGAAAGCGTGTGGCTGAACTTGATGCCGAAATGAAGGTGCTTGTTAATCGTTGGAATGAGGCCATCACGAAGGTACAGAAAACGCAGGAGCGTCCGCAGCTCGTGTTTGAAGAGACAGGACGTGCTGTAGCTATGATTCGCGACCTCTTCAATCCCACCTACGAGAATATCTACATCAATGACGAGGAAATATGTACGGCCATTAAGCACTATGTCTCACTCATAGCCCCTGAAAAGGCAGGCATAGTTAAACAATACACCGGCAAGTTGCCTATTTTCGATAATTTTGATGTTACGAAGCAGATAAAGTCAAGTTTCGGCAAAACCATTAATTATGGACACGGCTGTTATCTCATCATTGAGCATACGGAGGCCATGCACGTCGTTGATGTGAATAGTGGAAACCGGACAAAGGAGAAGGCACAGGAGCAGAACGCGCTTGATACCAATCTCGGAGCTGCCGACGAACTGGCACGCCAGTTGCGTCTTCGCGATATGGGAGGTATCATCGTAGTAGACTTTATTGACATGAATCTGGCAGAGGACCGGCAGATGCTCTATGAAAGGATGTGTAAGGCGATGCAGAAAGACCGTGCGCGCCATAATATCCTTCCGTTGAGTAAGTTTGGCCTTATGCAGATTACGCGTCAGCGGGTTCGTCCGGCAATGGACGTGGATGTGGACGAAGACTGCCCCACATGCTTCGGTACGGGAAAGATACGGTCAAGTATCCTCTTTACCGACCAACTTGAGCGCAAGATTGACAGACTCATCAACAAGATTGGTATCAGAAAATTCTATCTCCACGTACATCCATACGTGGCAGCCTATATCAATCAGGGAGTTATCTCGCTTAGGCGCAAGTGGCAGATGAAGTATGGTTTTGGCGTGCACATCATCCCGTCTCAAAAGCTCTCATTCCTCCAGTACGAGTTCTATGATGCCAAGCATCAGTTTCTTGACATGAAGGAAGCAAACGATAAATCCTAAGTCCGTTCCTCTTTTTCCCCATTGGGAAAGAGAGAAGGAATAGAGAAAAGACAAGGAAAAAGGTCTGTCAATCTTGGATTGGCAGACCTTTTTCCTTGTTTCTGTATTGTTCGGTCTGTATTGCCCCGTTCTTGCATGTAAGGGAAAGATGCGTCTCAGAAGACGGATAACCCTCTTGAGCTATTGTAAAACGCATGCCACCAAGTTCCAGTTGGTTTACTCCAACCTTGCTATGCAAAACTGAATATCGCTCAACAAATATAAGATTATCTCGCTATGCTTCGGTAGGAAGGCTGTTCTGCTTGATGGTGATTTCACGCTGTGGGAATGGAATTTCTATTCCGTTCTCGCTGAGTGTGTCATAAATACATTCCATGATTCTGCCATCGTCCCCGTATTGCGTCAGTACATTGACCCATACAAGTATTTTCAGCGTGATGCAGCTATCGTCAAAGCTCTTGAGTACTACCTTGACGGGCTTTTCCTCAAAAGTGATGCCAAGGTTGGTGATGGCTGTAATCAGCAGTTGTTTCACCTGACTGATATTAGTACCATAAGCAACCCCCACTTCGAGAACATCCAGTTCGTAGCCATGGTTTTTCGTCATGTTCTTGTAGTTCTTGGTGAGCAGCTGTGAGTTCTGAAAGGCAATGACCGACCCGTCGGTCGCCTCAATGAGGGTAGAAGTATAGCTGATGGAACTGACCTTTCCCCGGATGCCGTCGCAGATGATATAGTCGCCTATCTTGATACGTCCTGCCATGAGAGAGATGCCGTAGTATATGTTTTCCAGAATATCCTTCATGGCGAAACCGATACCTGTCGAAAGACCTCCTGAAACCACTACAAGCCACGTGTTGTTTACTTTGAATATACTGAGAGCCGTCAGCAGCCACGCTCCCCATACGATTACCTGTAATACATTGATAATCATTACGCTGCGCGATACGGCCGTAGTGGGGTCTTTACTACTCAGGTAGAGCTTGATGAAGCCCTTTGCCGTGTGGTTGATATAGTTGAATACCATCCACAGGATGATGACTTCAGCTATCGTGAAGATACTTAGCTTGAAGTTTGTTGTGTTGATAATGTCTGTGTGTATGACTTTCCAAGTGAGTTCGCCAAAGTTGAAGACATCGGCAGCCCAATAGACTGCAAGGATGAACGACAGTACCATGGCTGCCGGTAAGGCTACATAATAGAGGAAACGGAAGAACCATGCCTTTGAGACCGGGACTTGGGCGAGATGATGCTTGTCGCGGTATTTGTCCAAATAGTTATGGGCGCAGGCTATGGTCAGGATGCAGGCCAGCTGCATCATCCACCAGATAACCAGCTGAACGGCCAGCAACACATACCCTACCCATGCCCCGATAAGGCAATGGCAAAGACTACCTGCGAACAATAGGCCAGATAAAGGTCGAACTTCGGTACCTGCGTGCGGTGCTTGTAGATGACCCATGTCTGCCAAAGGGTATTTACAAGCAGGAGCAACGGGAAGACGAGATATACAATCAGCCCGGGAACGAGGATAATGCGGAAGGTGATAACCAAAAATCCTACGAGGATGATAGGGTAGTAGAGTCGGTAGGTATTGCCGATTTCCTCACCCTTGACGCGCAGCAGCAGCGATGTGAATATGACAGCCAGCAGCCATACAAACTCTAATAGCAGATTACTCGCGAGTTCTACAAAGTTGGAGGGAGAGAAAAAGCGTATGACCATCATGATGAGTCCAAAGGTGATGACCGATGCAACCATGGTGATACAGGTGCGCTTGGAGCGGAACCACTTGCTATGATCGGCAAACCGCTCTGTCTTCATTACCCGTCCGACGACAAAACGGATACTGAGATAATTCAAGAGGATGGAAATAAGTCCATAGACAAGCATCATGCCGAACAGGCCGATAAGCCACGTAACATCCCATTGCGAATTGACGACCTTCAGGGGCAGGTATTTCTCTTTGAGCGTGCTGCCCAACTGAAGAAACTTGACAGGGAATGTGCGCAGAAACTGTAGGTAGTTGTCGCTCCTGTTAAAGAAGATACTCGACTGGAACTCGTTGTACCGCTTTTGGGCAAAGGCATCGAGGCCCTGTAGCTGTGTCTGGTTATACTGGTAGTATCTGACGTATTCCTGATAAGAGTCAATGTTCTCCTGCAACATCCTCCTTATACTGACAGCCAAGGTCAGGCAGACATTGCGGTCAACCTTGGTCTTCTCCGACATTCCGTAGGTGTACATGGTACTGAGCACGTTGATAAGAGAGTCGTAACGGGCTATCTCCTCGTTGCTCTCCATTATCATTTGCTGAAACGGGCGCGTCTTGGCCTGAAAATCGTTCCACAGGGCGGTTGCCTCGTGGCAGGCATAAGTGAGATCGAAGATGTTGTCGGTAGACTGCGAATAGAGCATCAGCGAGATTTGGGCGGAGTTCTCGCCGATTTCCTTTAACTGCCCCATGACCTGTTTGTTGATAATCTTGGAGCGTGTGAGCTGTTCGGTCTGTTCGTAGTGACGGGTAATCAGCTCGTGCCGCAGTACCTGAAGAGAGTTCTTGAGCGAGTCTTCCTGCAGCACGGCATGGGCAGGCAGAAACACGAAGACCCCAAGAAGAAGGATAAAGTATATTCGCTTGTTCATTTCCTGATAGGTTCACTGTGATAGTTGTGCAAAGATACGGAAAGTTTGGTGTTCTGTGTTTACTATTATGAAATTTTTTGCTAATTTTGTGGCAAAAAGAAGTAAACCATGATTCTGATAGCAGATAGCGGAAGCACCAAGACCGACTGGGCCTTGGTCTATCCCATTATTGACAAAGGACAGAAGACGTATCGGCGTATGGTCGTGAAGACGCAGGGCATCAATCCTTTTCATCAGTCGCCCGAGGAAATCAGACATATTTTAGGACAGGAACTGCGTCCTCTTTTAGAGACGGTAGAAAGGACGGAGCTTCATGGTGTGCTGTCTGCCGGCATCATTCCATCCGTAGAGACGATAGCCTTTTATGGGGCGGGCTGTACGGCTGCCGTAGTGCCTGCCATGAAAGATTGTCTGAGCTTTCTTTTCCCCCTTGCACACATCGAGGTGGCAGGCGACCTGCTCGGTGCTGCCCGTTCGCTCTGTGGTAACGAGTCTGGAATAGCCTGTATTCTGGGGACAGGGTCTAACAGCTGTTGGTATGACGGTAGCCGGATTGTGGACAATGTTCCACCGTTGGGATATATTTTGGGCGACGAAGGCAGCGGAGCGGTGCTTGGAAAGCTGTTTTTTAACGGAATGTTCAAAGGCAGATTGCCCGGACAGATTAAGGAAATGTATC
This sequence comes from Prevotella dentasini JCM 15908, assembly GCF_000614065.1. Classification (GTDB taxonomy): domain Bacteria; phylum Bacteroidota; class Bacteroidia; order Bacteroidales; family Bacteroidaceae; genus Prevotella; species Prevotella dentasini. The sequence goes on from NZ_BAKG01000020.1 coordinate 35,669, forward strand.
TGCGGGAAACTGGACTTACATACACTGATATTATCTCAAAAGTCTATCGTGAGCCATTGGCCAATCGCTTTTTGGCAAGTACCGCAAAGTTCATTATGAGAAATATAGGAGTCTCTGAGCTTCATCAGATTGTAATAGATAACTTCAATGCTTTCTTTAATAATAATATATGTCGCTACGGCGAGCATGCAGGCCGGCATGTTTCTGCTGTAGGAAGCATCGCTTATTTTTTTCGCGAACAGCTCGAACAGAGTGCTGCCCTTAATGGCTATGTGTTGGACGAAGTCCACCGCTCGCCACTTGACGGACTGATAAAGTTCCATTTGGAGCGGCAGTGGTGAGGACGCTCTGCCGGATGTAGTATAGGCGTCGGATGAGAGTGCCGTTTTCAGATGGTCAAAGTGCCCGTTTCGCAGTGCCGCAGTGCCACTTTCGTTTTACGCATCCAATACAGCTGATTATCAGATGTTTATATCCTCCTTTGCGCATCTGTGCCCATAGAGGCGGTTCCGGGCGATGCGGTAGCATGGACGAAGCATGTCTCCGACGGGGATTTGTTACTGATGCCAATTAATGTGTAGGGACAGACCGCGTGTCTGTCCGCTCCTTGTGCTTCGGACAGGCACAGGGCCTGCCCCTGCAGGTTGCTTATGCTTCGCATCCCGTTTCCTTTTCTCTTCCCATATTCCGGCAACTGCACTGCCATTCCGCTGTTTCCATGAATCGAGAGTGCCGTTTTCGCGGTACGAAACGGGTACTTTCGCCAAATGGCTGTTTAAGGGTGAAAAGCATGTCCTGCATGCGTATCAACTCTCTTGGGGATGATAGTCAGTCAGCCGTTATTTCTCCATTCTCCATCAGCTTATTTTCATCTTCCTCCATATACATTTGGGAATCATTTTCCAAGCACGGGTCAGCAGCCGCCACCGCCAGTCTATTGTGGCGGCAGGCTTTCTTTTCTTGATGGCGGTGAGCGTCAGTCGGGCTGCATCGGCAACTTTCATCATCATGGGGTAGTGGGCGTGCCCCAACAGGTCGGTATCTACAAATCCCGGACGTATGTCCGTAATTTGGATATTCAGCCGTCTTTGGTTGGCCTGTTGCTGTAGTGCTTCCAAATAGGTCTGCTGCATTGCCTTGGTGGCAGAGTAGGCTGGTGCAGGGCCTAAGCCCATTGTTCCGGCAATGGACGATATGCAGGCTATCTGTCCGCCGCCATTCCGTGCCATGTAGCGGTATGCTTCGCCTGTCATCCGGGCAAATCCTGTAGCGTTGGTCTGTACGGTGGCAAGTTCTTTCTCCTCTTCCAGTTCCCTGTTCTGCCATCCTATTCCTGCGGAATATATGAAGAGGTTCATTCCCCCTACCGAATTAATCAGGTAGTTGAGACTTTCGGCAGCACTGCTGTCGGTAACGTCTATTTCCCTGATGGACACCCTGTCGGGAGCTAACTGCTGTGTCTCCATGAGCTTTTCTCTCCGCCGGGCAGCTATGCCCAGCTGCCACCCGTCGTCAATGAGAAGTCTGGCTATCTCTCTTCCTATGCCGGAAGAGGCTCCTATGATAATACATTTCTTCATGTTGTGCGAGTTATTTTTGTTAAAGATACGCCTTAAATGCGAGTTGGGAGGAGAAAAGACACTTAAAAGTAGTTAATTCTGCAATCAAAACTTCCATTCTCGGTTTCTAAATGTCTTTTTATGCCCTTTCTGAATATTGGCTCCAATGGTTGACATTGTAAAGTGGAGTTGGCAAAACGTGTGTATTTTTCATTGTTTTTCTTGCAAGGTTAACAAATTATTTTGTAACTTTGCAAACGTTTAAAAACATTTTCGTGTAGACCATAATCGCACAATCAAATTATAGCTATATAAGTTTATGTATTTCACACTTTTTATCACCGTTTTGGTAACGGCTGCCTTCTTGGTAGTGGCTGCATACGCCATAGCCAAGCTGATAGGTCCGCGGTCGTACAATCCGGTAAAGGGAGAACCCTATGAGTGTGGTATTCCGACGCATGGCACTTCGTGGTTGCCAATGCATGTCGGCTACTACCTCTTTGCTATCCTTTTCCTGATGTTCGACGTGGAGACTGTCTTTCTGTATCCATGGGCTGTCGTTGTCAAGTCGTTCGGTCCTCTGGCTCTTGCACGATAGGATTCTTTATGTTGGTATTGGTATTTGGCCTTGCATACGCTTGGCGGAAAGGAGCACTTGAATGGAAATAAGAAAGCCGAAAATCAAATCTGTTCCTTACGGGGAATGGAAGGACAACGATACACTGGAAAAGATGGCAAACGACCTGAACGATGGTGGAACCAACCTCGTCTTGGGCAATTTGGACCAGCTGATAAACTGGGGACGCAGCAATTCGTTATGGTCCCTGACTTTTGCTACATCTTGTTGCGGTATCGAATTTATGTCTGTCGGTTGTGCGCGTTACGACTTCTCCCGTTTCGGATTTGAAGTAACACGTAACTCTCCGCGTCAGGCCGACCTTATAATGTGTGCCGGTACGATTACCAACAAGATGGCTCCGGCCCTGAAGCGTCTCTACGACGAAATGGCAGAACCGAAGTATGTCATAGCCGTGGGAGGATGTGCCATCTCGGGAGGACCGTTTAAGGACAGCTACCACGTGATGCGCGGTATTGACGAGATAATCCCTGTAGACGTCTATATTCCGGGTTGTCCTCCGCGTCCGGAAGCCATCATATACGGTATGATGCAGCTTCAGAGGAAGGTGAAGATTGAGAAATTCTTTGGCGGTGTTAATCACAAACAGACAGCTGACGAGCGAGAATTGGGCAAGAGTAATGCCGAACTGATTTTCGATGAGAAGCTGGGAATACGACCCGGGGATATCAAGGAGAAGCGCGAGGCAGCTTGGGCTGCTGCCAAGAAACCGGCTCCGAAGCCGGTTCGGCCTGCTGCCAAGCCCGCAACTCCAAAAACCGCAGACGCACAGCCTGCTGTAGCTGCTCAGAAGAAAGACACCATTGTTGTAGATAAGCCTGTAACGAAGGAAGATGTGGAGAACCTTGGTAAGGAAATTGACCAGTTGGATACGGTCAGGAAACCTTCTGATGAATCTACTACTAACAAATAATATATAAGGTACGAGAATATGAAGTTAGAAAACAAAGAATTTGGCTTTGATGGTTTTGCCCGGGAAATGGCGAAACTGAAGAATGAAAGGCATTTCGACTACCTTGTTACAATTGTAGGTGAGGACTTCGGCAAGGAAGAAGGCTGGGATGTATCTACATTCTCGAAAACACCGCTACTCACGAGCGTTGCTCTGTGAAGCAGATAGCCAAGCAGGTAGGCGATGATTATGTCATTCCGACGGTATGCAAGCTCTGGGCTGACGCCGACTTGTTGGAACGTGAGGTTTACGACTTCTACGGTGTGAAGTTCCTTGGGCATCCCGATATGCGCCGCCTTTACCTGCGAAACGACCATAAGGGCTATCCTTTGCGCAAGGATTACGATATGGATCCGGCAAAGAACATGTATTCTACGGACGACGACGTTGAGTTGGATACTACTACAGAGTGGAATCTTGATAAGAATGGAAACCTCGTTGCGACAAAGCATGCGCTGTTTACGAGCGACGATTTCGTTGTGAATATCGGCCCTCAGCACCCTTCTACTCATGGTGTGCTTCGTTTGCAGACAGTACTTGACGGTGAGACTATCAAGAGAATCTATCCGCATCTCGGTTATATTCACCGTGGTATAGAGAAGCTGTCCGAAGGATTTACCTATCCTCAGACGCTTGCGCTGACCGACCGAATGAACTATCTCTCCGCCATGATGCACCGCCACGCATTGGTAGGTGTCATTGAGGAGGGCATGGGGATAGAGTTGACCGACCGTATCCGCTACATCCGTACTATTATGGATGAGTTACAGCGTATAGACAACCACTTGCTCTACACCTCTTGTTGTGCTCAGGACTTGGGTGCTCTCACCGCTTTCCTTTATGGCATGCGCGACCGTGAGCATGTGCTGAACGTGATGGAGGAGACGACAGGAGGCCGCTTGATTCAGAATTATTACCGAATCGGTGGCTGTCAGGCAGATATTGACCCGAACTTTGTTTCCAACGTGAAGAAGCTCTGTAAGTATCTCCGCCCGATGGTTCAAGAGTATCTGGATGTCTTTGGCGACAATGTGATTACTCACCAGCGTTTCGAGGGTATCGGCCCGATGGGTAAGGACGACTGCATCAACTATGCAGTAACAGGTCCTGCCGGCCGTGCGAGCGGTTGGAGAAACGATGTCCGCAAGTACCATCCGTATGCCATGTACGATAAGGTGGACTTTGAGGAGGTTGTCCTGACTCACGGCGATTCTATGGACCGCTACTATTGCCACATTCAGGAAATCTATCAGAGTCTCAATATCATTGAGCAGCTGATAGACAATATTCCCGAAGGCGATTTCTATATCAAGCAGAAGCCAATCATTAAGGTGCCGGAAGGTCAGTGGTATTTCTCTGTTGAGGGTGCGAGCGGTGAGTTTGGTGCTTATCTTGATTCCCGTGGGGATAAGAGTGCCTACCGGTTGAAGTTCCGCCCAATGGGACTTACCCTTGTAGGTGCAATGGACAAGATGCTCCGAGGACAGAAGATTGCCGACCTCGTTACGACAGGTGCAGCTCTTGACTTTGTTATCCCCGACATCGACCGTTAATGCGAGATGTTATTAAAGAGTAACTAATAAAGAATAAAATCATACAATGTTCGATTTTAGTATAGTAACAAAATGGTTTGATGAGCTGCTTCGGGTAACTTGTGGACTCGGCAACTTTTCTGCCATCCTGATAGAATGTGTGCTTGTCGGTCTGATAATCCTTATCGCGTACGCAGTCTTGGCTATCATCCTTATCTTTATGGAACGTAAGGTCTGTGCGTATTTCCAGTGCCGTATCGGCCCGGTTCGTGTAGGATGGTGGGGAACGTTGCAGGTGCTCGCTGATGTGCTGAAGATGCTGATTAAGGAAATCTTCATTGTCGACAAGGCGGATAAGCTGCTTTATTACTTGGCACCTTTCCTCGTGATAGCTGCTTCTGTAGGTACTTTCTCGTTCCTTCCATGGAACAACGGTGCGCATATCCTTGACTTTAACGTAGGTATATTCCTCGTTACTGCTGTTAGTTCCATTGGAGTCCTAGGTGTGTTTATTGCCGGATGGGCAAGTAACAACAAGTATTCTGTCCTCTCTGCCATGCGTGGTGCAGTACAGATGATTTCCTATGAACTTTCTCTGGGACTTTGCTTGATTTCTGCTGTTATCTTGACTGGTACGATGCAGATTTCGGGTATCGTTGAGGCGCAGACTGGTCCGTGGCAGTGGCTGATTTTCCAAGGTCATATTCCGGCTCTGCTTGCTTTTCTTGTGTTCTGCGTGGCAGGTAATGCAGAGGCCAATCGTGGTCCGTTCGACTTGGCTGAAGCCGAGAGTGAGCTGACTGCCGGCTATCATACAGAGTACAGCGGTATGGGTTTTGGCTTCTACTACTTGGCAGAATACCTCAACCTTTTCGTTATCTCTGGTTTGGCTACAACAGTCTTCTTGGGTGGTTGGGCACCTGTTAATATAGGTGTTGAGGCTTTTGATGCCGTGATGGACTTGATTCCGGGTCTTTTCTGGTTCTTGGCTAAGACTTTCTTTGTGGTCTTCCTGCTGATGTGGATTAGGTGGACGTTCCCCCGTCTCCGTGTAGACCAGATTCTGAAGTTGGAGTGGAAGTATCTGATGCCGTTGAGCCTTGTCATCCTCGTCCTTATGACGGTATGCGTGGCTTTCGGTTGGACTTTCACCATTGCTTAGGCTTTATCATTTAAATTAGATATTAAGATTTTCACATTATTAAATGGAAAACAAACAATCATATTTCGGTGAGGTCAAGAGTGCGTTCAAGACACTGGCTCTCGGTATGAAGGTAACGATGAAGGAGTATTTTACTCCAAAGTCTACCGAGCAGTATCCTGAAAACCGCAAGACAACACTGCACGTTGCCAAACGTCATCGTGGACGTTTGGTTTTCAAGCGTGATGAAAATGAAAATTACAAGTGCACGGCTTGTACGATGTGTGAGAAAGCGTGTCCGAACGGTACTATCAAGATTCTTTCGGAGATGGTAACCAATGAGGAAACGGGTAGAAAGAAGAAACAGTTGCTTGATTATGAATATGATTTGGGCGATTGTATGTTCTGCGAACTCTGTGTCAATGCTTGTAACTTCGACGCTATAGAGTTTACTAACGATTTCGAGAACGCTGTCTTCGACCGTTCCAAGTTGGTGCTTCACCTTGATAAAGAGATCTACAAGGGTGGTTCGTTGCCTAACCTTATTGAAGGCGGGGCTGATTGGGAGGTTGGAACGTTCAACACTAAAAAGAAATAGGAGATAAGGATTTATGGCAAGATTAGTTATGTTTGCAATTCTCGCTGTGGTAATATTGGCTTCTGCCGTATTCTGCGTGTCGACGAAGCGCATCATGCGTGCGGCAACAGGATTGTTGTTCGTGCTCTTTGGCGTTGCAGGTCTTTATTTCCTGCTTGATTATACTTTCCTTGGTGCGGCTCAGATTAGCATTTATGCAGGCGGCATTACGATGATGTACATCTTTGCAATACAATTGGTAAGCAAGCGTACATTGCAGGGACTCTCTGAACGTTGGTTGGGAAAGCGTACTTTCCTTGCTGCTTTCATTGCTCTGGTAGGAGTTGCCACGGTGATTTTGGTTTTGTTGAAAAACCAGTTTATCAATATACTCACCGGCAATGAAAATGCTTTAGCCAATGAGATTACGATGGATATAGTGGGCAAGACCCTGATGAGTGCAGATAAATATGGCTATGTTCTCCCATTTGAGTTCATTTCCGTATTCCTCTTGGCTTGCATTATCGGTGGTTTGGTTATTTTGAACAAAAATAAGAAGGAGGAAAGTAAATGATACCTGTAGAATATTTCTTTATCCTTAGCGGATTGTTATTCTTTATCGGAGTCTTCGGCTTTGTTACCCGGCGTAACCTCGTTGCTATGCTTATCTCCGTAGAGTTAGTTCTCAATAGCGTCGACATCAACTTTGCAGCGTTCAACCGTTTGCTCTTCCCCGGAGGATATGAAGGTATGTTCTTTACCCTCTTCTCTATTGGAGTAAGTGCTGCCGAGTCGGCTGTAGCCCTCGCTATCATTATAAATGTTTACCGCCATTTCCATAGCGACCAAGTGAACAGTATTGAAAATATGAAATTATAAAAAGAAACAGATATGTTTGATTACGCATTTTTGATACTTCTTCTCCCGTTCCTGAGTGCAATTGTGCTTGGATTGTTCGGAATGAAGATGCCTCGTAAGGTTGCGGGTCTCATTGGAACCTGTATGTTGGGTACGTTATTTGTGCTGAGTCTCTATACGGCCTACCACTATTTCTTCTATACAGGTGAGTATTCGGCAATGGGACAAACTTTCCGTGTCGTTGACGGTCGTCTGTCAAGCGGCGTTTATCCTACGGTAACGGTTTTCAATCTAACTTGGTTGAAGTTTACGGAACTGTTGACTTTCAATATCGGCCTCCGCCTGTCGCCTATCAGTGTGATGATGCTGATAGTCATTACTACGGTGAGCTTTATGGTTCATATCTATTCATTCGGCTACATGGCTGAACGCGATGAGAACTATAAGTTTGAGGAGTATGAGCACGGATTCCAACGTTTTTACGCTTATCTTTCCCTCTTCACAATGTCCATGCTTGGACTTGTGGTAGCTACGAATGTCTTCCAGATGTATTTGTTCTGGGAGTTGGTGGGTGTCTGTTCCTATCTGCTGATTGGTTTCTACTATCCGAAGCATACTGCGGTACACGCCAGTAAGAAGGCATTTATCGTTACACGATTTGCCGACTTGTTCTTCTTGATAGGTATTCTCTTCTTCAGCTTCTATGTAGGAACGTTCAATTACGACCTTAATGTAAATCCGGGATTGTCTGATAAGTTGGCTTCGATAGCTGCTAACCCAGAGATTGCATGGGCAATTCCTACTGCTCTCTTCCTGATGTTCATTGGTGGTGCTGGTAAGTCTGCCATGTTCCCACTCCATATTTGGTTGCCGGATGCCATGGAAGGCCCCACGCCTGTGTCAGCTCTGATTCATGCTGCTACGATGGTGGTTGCCGGTGTGTTCCAAGTAGCCTCGCTATTCCCAATCTACATCAAGTTTGGGGCAATCGAACAGCTTCATTGGATTGCCTATATAGCAGCGTTTACGGCTTTCTATGCTGCAGCAGTAGCTTGCGCACAGCGCGATATCAAGCGAGGCCTGGCATTCTCAACCATTTCTCAGATTGCCTATATGCTCGTTGCTCTCGGTGTTTGCTATGCCATTAACGATGAGGAAGGCGGCTTAGGTTATATGGCTTCTATGTTCCACCTTTTCACACACGCTATGTTCAAGGCCCTCCTGTTCCTCTGCTCAGGTGCCATTATTGTCATTATCGGCAGTAATTTCAAGGAGTATATGGGTGGTCTGCACAAGTATATGCCTATCACGAACGCCTGCTTCCTCATTGGTTGTATAGCCATCAGTGGTGTATGGCCTTTCGCAGGTTTCTTCTCTAAGGACGAAATAGTATCGGCCTGCTTCCAGTTCTCACCGATGCTCGGTTGGTTCATGACGCTTGTGTCTGGTATGACAGCATTCTATATGTTCCGTCTCTACTACGTGATATTCTGGGGCAACTCCTATTATGAGCAGGACCCGGAGAACCGTCGTCGTCCGCAGGAAGTTCCGTTCGTTATGTGGGGGCCTTTGGTATTCCTTGCCATTATTTCTATATTTGCCGGTTGGATACCTTTCGGACACTTTGTTTCCGCAACCGGACAGAGTGCAGAGATTCATCTGCAGCATTTCCACTTCTCCAGCGTAGCATGGTTCAGTCTTTTGGCAGCAGCCATTGGTATTAGTCTGGCAACTTGGATGTATATGCCCAAGCACAATCCAGTACCTGACATGTTGGCGAAGAAGATGCCTGTGTTGCACAAGGCGGCTCTCAACAGATTCTATATAGATGACGTATGGCAGTTCTTTACCCATAAGGTGGTGTTCCGTTGCTTCTCTATGCCTATAGCATGGTTCGACCGTCGTGTTATTGACGGCACTTTCAACTTCCTTGCTTGGGGTACTCAGGAGGCAGGAGAAAGTATCCGTCCATGGCAGAGCGGTGATGTGCGCCAGTATGCCGTATGGTTCATTACCGGTACTGTAGCTTTAACATTAGTATTACTTTGCTTGATATAAAGAAATGAGTTGGATATTAACTGTATTTGTAATTATCCCCGTCCTGATGCTTGGTGGTCTTTGGGTTGCCAAGAATGATAATCAGGTACGCGGTGTGATGGTAGCCGGCTCTACGGCATTGTTGATAGGTGCTATTTGGCTGACTATTTATTTCGTTCAGCAGCGCAGCGCAGGCAATACCGATGCCATGCTGCTGGCAAACTCCGTGATGTGGTTCAAGCCGATGCACATTGCCTTCTCGGTGGGTGTAGACGGTATCTCCGTTGTGATGATTCTGCTTTCGGCCATCATTGTCTTCACGGGAACTTTCGCCAGCTGGCAGCTTGAACCGATGAAGAAGGAGTATTTCCTTTGGTTCGTTCTTCTGGCTTCGGGTGTATTCGGATTCTTTATCTCTACGGATATGTTCACGATGTTCATGTTCTACGAGGTTGCCCTTATCCCGATGTATCTCCTGATTGGTGTGTGGGGAACAGGCCCGAAGGAGTATTCTGCCATGAAACTGACCTTGATGCTGATGGGTGGCTCTGCTCTCCTGATTCTCGGTATTCTCGGTATCTACTATTTCAGCGGTGCTACTACAATGGACGTTATAGAGCTTGCACGTATGCATGCAATGTCTAAGACGGCACAGAACATCTTCTTCCCGTTCGTGTTCATTGGATTTGGTGTTTTGGGTGCACTCTTCCCATTCCACACATGGTCTCCTGACGGTCATGCTTCAGCTCCGACGGCTGTGTCCATGCTCCACGCAGGTGTGCTGATGAAGCTCGGCGGCTACGGCTGTCTTCGTATTGCGATGTTCCTGATGCCCGACGCTCTGACTATGTGGGCACCTGTCTTTCTCGTGCTGACAACCATTTCCGTTGTCTATGGTGCGCTTTCGGCCTGTGTGCAGACCGACCTTAAGTATATTAACGCCTATTCCTCGGTATCCCATTGTGGTATGGTGCTGTTCGCATTGGTAATGACCACCCAGACTGCTATTACGGGTGCTATTCTTCAGATGCTTTCCCATGGTCTGATGACCGCCCTCTTCTTTGCATGTATCGGTATGATTTACCACCGTGCAGGAACTCGCGACGTGCGCTACCTTGGCGGTTTGATGAAAGTGGTTCCTTTCCTCGCCGTCTCTTATGTCGTAGCCGGTCTTGCCAATCTCGGCCTGCCGGGTTTCTCCGGCTTCGTTGCTGAAATGACCATCTTCGTAGGTTCGTTTGAAAACGCAGGCATGTTCCATCGCGTAGCGACCATCATCGCCTGTACATCCATCGTAGTAACGGCAGTGTATATTCTTCGTGTGGTTGGAAAAATTCTCTTCCAGACTATTCCTAACAAGAAGTTCTATGAGCTGCACGATGCTACATGGGATGAGCGTTTCTCCATAGGAGCACTGATATTCTGTGTGGCAGGTCTGGGTTTGTGTCCGCTCTTCTTTGAGAATATGATTATTGATGCGGTTCATCCAATCTTCAACCATATTATGGACTATGTACCAACATTGGGTAATCTTTAATAAACTGGCGAAATGAATTATAGTGATTTCTTTAAGATGATTCCGGAGGCAAGTCTTGTTGCCATCCTGATAGTTTTGTTCGTTGCCGACTTTGCAACGGCAAAGACTGAAGAGCGCAAGTGGTTCAATCCGCTGGCTTCGGTTCTCCTGCTTCTGAACACCTTTGTGTGTCTTCTTCCGATGGAAGCACAGACAGCTTTCGGTGGAATGTATGTAACCTCCGCCTCCGTCGACGTGATGAAGGCCATCCTCTCCATGGGTACTTTCATAGTTGTTCTCCAGAGCCGTGCATGGGTGGAGAAGAGCGGTAAGGAAGGCGAGTTCTACATGCTTATCGTATCTACCCTGTTGGGTATGTTTGCGATGATGAGTGCAGGCAACTTCCTGATGTTCTTCCTCGGTCTTGAGATGGCTTCTGTTCCGTTGGCATGTGCGGTTGCTTTCGATACCTATCGCAAGAACTCTGCCGAGGCTGCCGCCAAGTTTATTATTACTGCGACGTTCTCAAGTGGTGTGATGCTTTATGGTATCAGCTTTCTCTATGGTGCGTTCGGTACGCTTTACTTTGAAGATATTGCTACGAAGATGCAGGCTACGCCGCTGACCATTATGGGGTTGGTGTTCTTCTTCAGTGGTCTCGGTTTCAAGATTTCCCTTGTTCCGTTCCACTTCTGGACTGCCGATACCTATCAGGGTGCACCGACAACCATTACCGGCTACTTGAGCGTTATCTCGAAGGGAGCAGCTGCCTTTACGCTGCTGAGTATTCTCTTCCATGTCTTTGGAGGGATGATGCAGTACTGGCATGTGCTGATGATGATAGTAGTTGTACTTTCCATCACCATAGCCAACTTCTTTGCAGTGCGTCAGGGTGAGCTGAAGCGGTTCATGGCTTTCAGTTCCATCTCTCAGGCAGGCTATATCATGCTGGCTGCCATCGGTAACGACTGGGCAACCTCTGTAGCTTCTCTCAGCTACTACGTGCTCATCTATGTCGTAGCCAATATGGCTGTTTTCACGATTATTGCCGTCGTAGAGCAAAACAATGGCGGAAAGACGAACATCGACGACTATAACGGCTTCTATCAGACCAATCCCCGGTTGAGCTTCCTGATGACTTTGGCCATGTTCTCTCTTGGTGGTATTCCACCTTTTGCAGGTATGTTCTCAAAGTTCTTCGTGTTTATGTCGGGTCTGAACGGTGCAGACATCAGTACGACGATGGGAGCATGGTCCTACGCTGTAGTCTTCATTGCCCTGCTCAATACCGTTATCTCGCTCTACTATTATCTGAAGATAGTCAAGGCCATGTATATAAAGCATGCCGACCATCCTCTGCCAACATTTCAGAGCGATTGCAACTCCAAGTTCGCTCTTGCTGTCTGCACGGCAGGCATCATGGTCTTCGGTGTTTTCAGTTTGGTTTACGAATGGATAGCAGCAGCTGTATAGTACAGGTCAGGTAGATTCCTGAACAAAAATAAGCAAGTGCCCAAAGGGATATAATTCCCTTTGGGCACTTCTTCGTTTGCTTTGTCGTGTATTGCCGTTTATCTTTATATTTATTCTCTTTATTGTTTTTGGCCCGTTATTATTCTGTGCTGAAGAGTCAAATCATAATGCTCTGTATGTCAGCTGTTTGTTCTCGTTCTTCCGGGATAGCTGTTTTCGGTTTGCGAAAGCGGCACTTCGGCATGGCGAAAGCGGCTTCTTCGTTTGCCGGAAAAGCCGTGTCCGCATGATGATAGCGGGTAACAGGGAAAATGAACCTGAATTTCTTTTATACTTCTGCCTTTTGCTTCAGTCCCTGCCATATAGTTATTTATTCGTAAAGGTATGTATCTTGTTACTCTTCCGCCACATCTTGAAAAGACCGTACCCATGAAGTTTAAGTTCTATGGTACGGATAAATAGCTGCGCCTTCCTCCAAACATGCTTTCCTGCGCCATGCGGAATGGTGTTTGGCGACATTGAAGAAGAAGGCTGTACCCACTTCCTCAAGCATGCTGCTTCATATTGACAAACTGCTTATTAATATATTTTCTAATTTCAATTCTCCTGATTCTTAAATACTTTTCTTACCTTTGCAAAGAAGATAATTTTAGCAAAGATAATGAAGAAAATATTTTATTTGTTGTCCCTCTTTCTGGGAGTTTTCTTGTTTGCAGCCTGCAGTGATAGTGATACTTATGCAGACCAGTTGGAACGCGAGACCAATGCCATTAACGCCTATATTACCAAGCAGGGGATTAAGGTTATCAGCGAAGAGCAGTTTGCCCGGCAGAACTCCATGACGAATGTTGCAAAGAACGAATATGTTTTGTTTTCCAATACAGGCGTATATATGCAAATTGTCAGCAAGGGCGTGGGCGAGGACATAAAGAAAGGTGAAACCACCACTGTTCTTTGCCGGTTCTCGGAACGGAATCTGATGACCGACTCCTTGCAGTTGACCAACAATGTCCTGTATTATGGCGGAATGGTAGACAAGATGTCCGTAACTAATACCAGCGGTACTTTCAGTGCTTCGTTCGATTCACGATCCAGTCTGATGTATAAAGCCTATCAGACCACGGCCGTTCCCAATGGATGGCTGGCTGCAATGCCTTATCTGAAGATAGGCAGGCTTGAGCCCTTGGCACACGTGAAGCTGATAGTGCCCTCGTCTCAGGGACAGAAGGCTGCGGTGAACGGTGTCTATCCATGTCTTTACGATTTGACCTTCCAGCGCGGGCTTTAATATAGAACAGTAAAAAAACATTATATGACACTTATAAAATCCATTTCCGGCATCCGTGGAACCATCGGAGGCCGTGTCGGGGAAACGCTGAGTCCGTTGGATATCGTGAAGTTTACCTCTGCCTATGCAACTTTCATAGCAAACAAGAATCCCGGAAAGAAGCTGAAGATTGTAGTCGGGCGCGATGCGCGCATCTCCGGCGATATGGTCAGGAACATTGTATGCGGTGCGTTGATGGGAATAGGTGCAGACGTCGTGAACATCGGTCTGGCAACGACGCCTACTACTGAAATTGCCGTGCGCCTTTTAGGAGCTGACGGCGGAATCATCATCACGGCTTCGCATAATCCCCGGAACTGGAACGCCCTGAAACTCCTGAACGAACACGGTGAGTTTCTTACGAAGGAAGACGGAAACGAGGTTCTTGATATAGCAGAACGTGAGGCGTTTGAATTTGCCGACGTTGACGGAATGGGCAGCTATGCGGAGGACGGCAGCCTTGACGACCGCCATATTGACGAAGTGCTGTCGCTGAAGCTGATAGATATTGAGGCAATAAGGCAGCGGCATTTCCGCGTCGTTGTAGATTCCATCAATTCCGTAGGCGGCATCATTCTGCCCAAGCTGTTGGATAAGCTCGGGGTAGAGTATAAATTCCTGAACGGGAAAGCCGATGGCGATTTCTCTCACAATCCCGAGCCTATAGAAAAGAACTTGGGCGGCATTATGTCCGAGGTGGCTGAAGGAAACTACGACTTGGGAATAGTCGTAGACCCGGACGTTGACCGTCTGGCATTCATACAGGAAGACGGACAGATGTACGGCGAGGAATATACCCTCGTAACCGTTGCCGACTACATATTGGAGCACGTTCAGGGAAGCACGGTCAGCAATCTTTCTTCTACCGTGCCTTGCGCGATGTTACCGAACGTCATGGAGGAACTTACTATGCCTCTGCCGTAGGCGAGGTGAATGTTACGACAAAGATGAAGGAGGTCGGGGCCGTCATTGGCGGAGAAGGAAACGGCGGCGTTATCTATCCGGAAAGCCATTACGGACGCGACGCACTTGTGGGGATAGGCCTGTTCCTGAGTTCTTTGGCCCGGAAGGGAATGAAAGCCAGCGAACTCCGCAAGACGTTCCCCCAATATAGCATGGCAAAGAACCGCATAGACCTGACACCAGATACCGATGTCGATGCTATCCTGATGAAGGTGAAGGAGCAGTATGAGCATGTTGACAATGTTCAGGTAAACGATATTGACGGGGTGAAAATCGACTTCCCCGACGCATGGGTTCATTTGCGCAAGTCCAATACGGAGCCTATCATCCGTGTCTACAGTGAAGCCGCGACTGCCGAAATGGCCGATAAATTGGGAAGGCAGATGATGCAGGTCGTGTACGGTTTGCAGCGGTAGGGCCGGTTGTCTGAGCGTATCGGAAACTATAGCCGGAAAGTCCCTGAGGGGCTTTCCGGCTATATGTTTTTACTTTGTCTGATGCTGTTCCGGCAGAGGAGTCATGGAGGAAGGTTTTTAGGCGGACAGGCCTGCTTTTTTGCCTTTTTCCGGGACGATTCGGGCCGTTTTTCGGAGGCCTCGAATTTGTATACGGTTAGC
>NZ_BAKG01000019.1 GCF_000614065.1 Prevotella dentasini JCM 15908
GGCATGGGGTGGCGGCGTGCCGCACAGGGGGCAGGACACAGGGCTGACTGCTCTGCGGCCTGCCTTCCGCTATCTTATCCTGTCTGTCAGCTCCTGCGGCAGGGACGGCATCGCACCGTTCTGCGTGCAGACGTATGCGCTCACCTCCACGGCCAGCTTGTGGGCCTCGGGTATCGGCATGCCCGACAGGATGGCCGCGGCAAACGAGCCGGTGAAGGAGTCGCCTGCGCCCACGGTGTCGGCCACCTCTACCTTCGGAGTCTCCTGATAGCTCTTCAGGTTTGGGGCGAACACGTAGGAGCCGTTTACGCCGCAGGTGAGGACAAGCATGTCGAGATTGTACTTGCCCAAGAGAAGCCAACACTTGTTCTCCATGTCCAGACCCGGATAGCCGAACATGCGGCCTATCAGAACCAGTTCCTCGTCGTTAATCTTGAGGATGTTGCACTGGCGGAGCGAGTTGCAGATGATTTCCTTCGTATAGAAGTTCTGACGCATGTTGATGTCGAATATTTTCAGGCAGTCCATCGGGGTCGCATCGAGGAACTTCCGGATGGTCTGGCGGCTGATGCTGCTGCGCTGTGCCAGCGAGCCGAAGCAGACGCAGCGGCAGGTCTTTGCCATCGCCTCAATCTCCGGGGTGAACGGAATGTTGTCCCAAGCCACGCCCTCCTTGATGTCGTAGGTCGGGATGCCCTCGCCGTCAAGTTCCACCTGCACCGTGCCCGTAGGATAGTCTACGCGCGGCATGATGTAGCGTACGCCCTTCTGGTCGAACTCCGCAAGGGTCTCGTCGCCCAATGCGTCCGTACCCACTGCACTGATGGCAAGCGCGTCATGTCCGAACTGGCCGGAATGGAACGCGAAGTTGGCCGGCGCGCCGCCTAATTTCTTTCCCTCGGGAAGACAATCCCACAATGCCTCACCGAGGCCAACGATTACTTGTTTCATAAGCTATGAGAAAACCCACCTTCCAACCTCCTCCGGGGAGAAGAGCAGCCTGCGGT
Source organism: Prevotella dentasini JCM 15908 (assembly GCF_000614065.1). Classification (GTDB taxonomy): domain Bacteria; phylum Bacteroidota; class Bacteroidia; order Bacteroidales; family Bacteroidaceae; genus Prevotella; species Prevotella dentasini. Next base: position 1,008 of record NZ_BAKG01000019.1, read on the forward strand.
GCTCTGTGGTTGAAAGTAGCGTGGGGGTTGTTATTTGGTTGTTTTGATAATGTTATGCTTGCACTCTTCTTTCCTCCTCATCTTCCGCGTCCCCCGGCGGCAGCCAGTCCCTCCTCCCCGGGGGAGAAGGCCGGCTGACGGGCGTCAGTGTGAAAATCGGAGGTTCTTTTCCTGTCTCTACTTCATCCGCGGCGCATAGGCGAACAGGTAGACTACGCCTGCTGCCATCACGAGCACCGCTCCTACCTGCCCGACGGCATCGCTGGCGAAACCCATGAGGAGCGGGAATACGGTGCCGCCGAAGAGACCCATAATCATCAGTCCGCTCACCTCGTTCTGCTTTTCGGGCACGCTTTGCAGCGCACGGGCGAATACCATCGAGAAGACGTTGCTGTTGCCGTAGCCCACCAGCGCGATGGCAGCGTAGAGCACGGCCTTGCTCGTCCCGAAATACAGGCCGCACATGGAGAGGGCCATCATCGTTATGGAAATGAGGAAGAACAGCTTGTTGTTCATCACGCGCAGGAAGAACGAGCCGGTAAGGCAGCCTGCCGTGCGGAAGATGAAGTAGAGCGAGGTGGCATAGCCTGCCTCGGCAAGCGTCATGCCCAAGCGGTCCATGAGAATCTTCGGTGCCGTGGTGTTCGTACCCACGTCGATGCCCACGTGGCACATGATGCCGAGGAAGCTCAGCAGCACGATAGGCTCGCCCAAGAGCTTCACGCAGTCGACGAAGCTGCTCGCCTTGCCCTGTATAGGCTCTTCCTTGATGGAGGTGGAGGAGAGCAGGAGCGTAGCCAGAACGCCGATGACCATATAGACGGGGAACAGGACGCGCCAGCCAAGCCGAAGGACGGGATGGTGGCAGCGGCTCCCCAAGCGGCAATGATTGGTGCCATGAAAGAGGCGATAGCCTTGACAAACTGCCCGAAGGTCAGCGTGGAGGCAAGGTTTCCGCCCTGCATCACCGTGGCAACGAGCGGATTCAGCGAGGTCTGCATCAGTGCGTTGCCGATGCCGAGGAGCGAGAAGGAGATGAGCATCAGCGGAAACGACTCGCCGAAGATGGGAAGGAGAAGGGAGAATATCGTAATGACAAGACTCAGCAGCACGGTCTTCTTGCGCCCAATCTTGTTCATCAGCATGCCCGTGGGCACGGAGAAGATGAGAAACCAGAAGAAGACGAGCGACGGCAGCAGGTTGGCGACGGAGTCGCTCAGGCGGAGGTCGCTCTTGACATAGTTGGAGGCAATGCCCACAAGGTCTACGAAGCCCATGGCAAAGAAACAGAGCATCACGGGCACGATGGCCATTTTGTTTGTTTTAGACATATTCTTTAAGATTTTTAGTTGCTTGGATTATTGTTTCGGTTTCGGCAGCAAAAGTAATACAAACAGCACGGTGAAACGGGGAGAAACCGTTCATCGTCTGCCAGAAAAGTTGCCATGCGGCAATTATTGACAGCCGACGAACGAATTGCCGTATTACTTCAGGTGGTGAATCTTCACCTTGCAGCCCGTCGCCGTTACCTTATTATAAGGCTCGGTCGGGAACACGAGGTTGGTCATGGCCATCTTGCCGTCGGCATCGAAAGCCTCAATGCTGTTGCTGTCGATGAAGATTTGCATCGCCTTGACGGCCCCGTAGGTAGGCGCGACGGTCGTTGCGGCAAAGTCGTTGCTGAAATCGGTCTTGCCGCTTCCGTTCCTGTTCATGGAGAATTTCCCGTTCTTGCCGTCGTATTCCATGACAACCTTCTCACCCTTCGGGTTGGACAGGACGATGGTGGCGTTGGCTTCATGCCCGACACTTCCAAGTAGGCTGCCTTTCCGAGGCTCTTCGCCGGCTTGGAATCGAAGGCGGCAAACACCTCGGGCGACGGCTTCACGCTGAGATACTCCTCTCCCTTATAGCTGAACAGGCCCAAGTCGCGGGGCAGACCGTTGGCCGAGCGGAACTGCTGCGTCGGCACTTGGTTGGCATACTGCCAGTTGCTCATCCAAGGCAGGGCTACAAGCCGGCCGTCGGGGGCGTTGTCGAATGTAACGGTAGCGTAGTGGTCTTTGCCGTAGTCGGCCCATTTGGTCGTCTCGGGAGCCGACTCGCAGGTGAACTTGTGCCCGTCGAACTGGCCGACGAAATACTGTGCGGCGTTGCCGCCGAAAGGTCCGCCCGGGTTGATGTTGCAGATGAGCACCCATTTGCCACCCGTCTTGAGCAGGTCGGGGCACTCCCATACACCGCCGTGGTTGCCGTAGCCCTCGCCGAAGCTGCTCTCGTACTTCCAGTCCCTGAGGTTCTTCGAGCTGTAAATGTTCATCTGCTGCCCGGCAGCGAGTATCAGGTTCCACATCTTCGCATCCTCGTTCCAGAAGACGTTCGGGTCGCGGAAGTCGGGAACGCTTCCCGTGATGACGGGATTGCCGGCATACTTCGTGAAAGTCTTTCCGTTGTCGGTGCTGTAGGCCATGCTCTGGGTCTGTGCAGTCCCTGCCGAGGTGTAGAAAGCAACGACGGCGTCCTTGCCGAAGCCGGCCGTATTGTCCTTGTCTACCACGCAGCTGCCGCTGAAAATAGTTCCCAGTGCGTCGGGGGTGATGGCCTCGCCCTCATATTTCCAGTGCGTCAGATCGGTAGAGGTGCTGTGTCCCCAAGTCATGTTCTCCCATTGCGAGCCGTAGGGGTTATACTGAAAGTACAGGTGCCACACCCCGTCCTTGTAGAACATGCCGTTCGGGTCGTTCATCCATCCGTAGACGGGCGTGTGATGATAGAGCGAACGGTACTGCTCGCGGTTGGTCGTGTCGAAAGTGTTCGTGGTCAGCATGCCGGCCCAGCAGGCATAGTCGCCTATAAGACCCGTCGTGCGCTTGTCGCCGAGGAACTGTATGTCGAGCAGAATGTCGCTGCCCAGCTCCGACAGGTCGAGGGGAACGGTGTAGTCGGTCTTGCTGACAGCAAGTTTGCAGTTGAATTCCTTCACCACCTGATTGTCCCTGATGACGCGGATGTGCGCATTCTCCGCCGACTCCTGCACGGGCAGGAGCAGATAGCGGTCTGCCGTCTTGACGGTCTTCATTGCATGGGTATCGCTGAGAATGGATTGCTGCGCCAAGGCAGGCATGGTCAGCGAACCGAGACAGATGCCCAGTCCCACGGCTAAGTTTCTTTTGTTGATGTTCATAATAGTTTCGAGGAATTGATTGTTTCTGGTGCAAAAATAGAAATTATCCTTCTAAATCTTACGGTGAAACCGTTCATTATCTGCAACAAATGTTACAAGGAGAAGAAGATGCTGCAATAAATTCCCATTTGTCCTTTTGCAAGAAACAAAACGTGCATGTTGCCCTTCGCGGCACTTGGAAGTTCTTGTAAATATAATTCCCGTATGGAATAGTCTGACCGCTGTCATGGCCCTGCGAAAGTGGCACTTTGACACGGTGAAAGTGCCGTTTTCGCATCGTCAAAGTGCCGTTTCAGCGCAATGAGAACGAAACCTTCGGCATGTCGCGAAGAAGCGGCTGTCCATCAGGCACTTACAAAGGGAGAGCAGGGACGGGGAGGATAGTTTCGCGCAAATGCCCGTATCAGGACTTTGTAAATGTTTTTCTGTAGCCGGAGCACGCGGAACGTCCCCATTCCCCCTGCCCTTCCCAAAACCGGCCCGGCAAGGCAGGGACAGGCATCCTCGCCGGTCCAAGACTTAGGACACTACCCCGGCAAGCAAAAAAAGACACCTTCCGACTTCCGTCCGATACGGGACGGAAGAAGAAGGTGCATACCAAAACTTATGATCGAATGGAATTGTTATCTTGTCTTAAGATATTCTATGGCGTTGGAAGCCATCTTCAGGATGTTGTCCTGATACTTGTTGTTCTTCGGATGGGCACTCTTGTCGGCCGAGCCGTCGTCGTTGCGGAGCGAGAACTCGCAGCCGCCGTTGCCGATGCAGAGAGCCGTTCCCTTGTATTCGCTGTTGCCCTGCTGTGCCTCCCATACGTTGAGCTGGGAGATATAGTCGGTCTGGCTGTCCCAAGTGCCGAGTGGATAGATGCCGTACACCTGTGTGATGGAAGTATAGCAGCCTTCGTCCTGATTGCTCATGCCGGTCAGCGTTGCCGGAAGATTGAAGTAGAGGCAGTTGTGGTCTTCCGTCCAGCCGGCACTCTTGACGGCGAGGAGCTTCGTTCCGTTGCCTGCGGTCTCTGTGGCCAGTCCGCGGTAGAGCGGATGCGAAGAGTAGTCCACGGCAAACTTGCCGCCGGGATTGGCAGACACGGCCATCTTCCATGTATCATTGTTCACCGCACCGAGTCCGGTGCCGAAGGTGTGGTCGTTGCCTTGCAGGAGCTTTTTGTCGATACGGCCGAGGTCGCCAATGTAGGGAGTGGCGTGTCCCCAGAGAAGAAGGCTGCCGCCTGCCTTGTACCAAGCCGTCAGATAGGGAGTAGCCGCCTGAACGTCGGCCGGCATGTCCCACACTTCGCCCTCGGTAACGCCTTCAAGGTCGCGCAGCCAGAAGAGAACGCGGAAGGCGTCGACATCTGCCTCGCTCTTGATTTTGGCGAAAGAGACGAACGTACCGTTAGGGTACTGCTCGTGGAACCACAGCCATGCCGAAGCCTCGTCGTCGTCGCCATTGGCGACCAAGTCTTCAGGAGTAGCGTAGACGGAAAGGAAGCCTACGGCAGTCTTGCCGATATGGAGAGAGGCCGTGGTGGGGAGGGAGGCACCCTCGTCGTTCTTGGCAACCAAGGCAGCCGTCCAGTCTTCGTTGTAGACAACGTCCCTGATGGTGTACTCGGTCGTCTTGGCATCGAAGGTCTCGCTGATGGTGCGGCCCTTGCCGTTGGTAGCGGTGAAGAGTACGGAGGAGGCGTCCTTCGGGGCATCCCACACGACCTTGGCGTCATAGCCTGAGGCCTTCTCTATCTGCGACATCGACACCCCCGTTATGCTGGCAGCACCCGGACGGGTATAGCTCTTGACAATGCCGGCGGAAAGGTTGGTGCCGTCGGTTATCTTGAAGACAAACTCGTAAGGGGTGCCTGTCGGAACGGACTTTTGGATATACGAGTTGCCCGCGATGGTCTCTGAAGAGAAGAAAGTCCCGTTTTTGTAAACAGAGACGAGCATCTGCTGACCTTCTGCAAGTGCCGGCCATGTGAGCACATAGTCGTCGCCTTGAAGCTGACCCGTGATTTCCTCGGCGGAAATACCGTTCAGAATCATCGGCGAACGGTCGATGTCGTCGTCCTGACAAGCCGTCAGCGTCATTGCCAACACCGCCACGAGCAAGGCGGCAACTCCGCTAAGGAGCTTGGAACGCTTTGTTTTATCAATGATAGTATTCATGATGATTTGTTTTTATTGTCGGATTGTAAGCGGAGAGAGCACCGGGGCAGGTATGATTCCGTCTCCCCGGTGTCTCGCCTGTTAGGTTTTTATCAATAGTTCTTGTTCTGCGTGTATAGTCCCGGAACGTAGTAGAGCTGGTTGTACGGGATAGGATAGAACTCGTTCTTGCCCGGCGTGTAGTGTGCGTCCTTATAATACTGTCCGTACTTCTGCCCGTCGTAGACGTCGTTCTGCTCCTTCTCGAAGAAGGCGTTCAGCGTCTTGGAAGCCATGCCCCAACGGCGCAGGTCGAAATAGCGGCTGCCTTCCATGCCGAGTTCAAGACGACGCTCCCAGCGCAGGCACTTGCGGGCAGTTTCCTTGTCGGTGAAATAAGAACCCGGATAGAGTTCTATGTCGCACTGGCTGGCTGCATAGCCGATGTGCTTGTCCACGGAGTTCTTGGCGCGCTGACGGATGTCGTTGATGATAGTGCGGGCTTCTTCCATTCTGTCCAGCTCTATCAGTGCCTCGGCACGCATCAGCATGACGTCAGTATAGCGGAATACATAGTCGTTCATGGCGAAGGCCTGCCACGGAGTGTTGAAGGTCTCGCCCTTGGAACGCTGCGGCACTTCCTTCATGGAGCAGTAGTAGCCGTAGGTGTTCGGATTGCGGCTGTTCTCCTTGGTCAGTGTGTATTCCCTTTCATACTTGTAGGGGAAGGTCGGCATGCCGACAGTATGGAACAGCCTCGGGTCCCACTTCTGCGAGGTAGGCGCACCGTTGACCGGGTAAGCGATGTTCTTGTCGTAATCGTCGAACTCCGGCAGACCGTTCTTGGTCTTGAAGGCATTCACGAGGTCCTGAGAAGGCTTGTGAAAGTCCCAGCCGCCTGACCACATGCCCCATACGCCGTTGAGCATATTGCTCCAGTTGGCACGGCCAAAGTCGGTGTTGTCGTCTTTGTAATCGGAGTGCTGAACGGCAAAAATGCTCTCCTTGGAGTTCTTGTAGTCGGGGAGGAAGATGTCGCCGTAGTCCTCAAGATAGCCGTATTTCGACGACTTCACCACATCGGTATAGTCGATTACCTTCTGCATATACTGCTTGTTGATGTGCTCATAGCCCGTCGTTGCCTCATAACCGTCGCCGTAGGCAATGTTCAGATAGCACTTGGCAAGGTAGGAAGCGGCAGCAATCTTGTTGGCACGGCCACCCTGCTTCTGCTCGGCAGGAAGGTTGTCGTAGGCGAACTGGAACTCGTCGATGACCTTCTGGCAAAGCTGTTCGTAGGTGAACTCGGTGTTGGAAGTCTGCTCGGTAGCCTTGTTCTTGTAGACAACCTCGTCAATCCAAGGCACCTGACGGAACATCTGAATAAGCTTATAGTAGAAATGGGCACGGAGGAAGCGGACCTCTGCCTCGCGCTCTGTCTTGCCCTCAGCTCCGAAAACACTTTCACCGCTCGTCTCCAGAGCGACCAAGGCACGGTTGCATCGGCTTACGCCTTCATAGAGATGGTACCAAAGCTCGTCGAACTCTCCGGGCCTTGAAGTAAGGGTAGACCATATTTCCATGGCGTGATAGCCGTATCGGTCGTACCAGAACCGCCCTTCAGGCAGTCGTCAGAGGCCAAGTCGCCGTATGGCCAGAGGTTGAACGGATAGGAGTACCAGTCGTTTCCAAGCATGGCATACGCCGAGGTTACCATCTCTTCCGGGCTTTCGTTGGCCTTCTTCTCGTCAACTACACCTTGTGGGTCTACGTCGATGAAATCGCTGCATGAAGTCATCATCAGACCCAAAGTTGCAGCAAGAAAAATATATTTTAGTTTCATTACGCTATTTCTTTAATTGTTTGATGAAATGGTGAACTTAGAATCCCAGCTGCAAACCTAATGAGAAAGATGTTGCATGCGGATAAGCCCAGTCCGGATTCTCCGGGTCGGATACCGTGAAGCCGTTGCTCTTCAGTGTGAAGAGATTGTTGGCGGAGCAATAGACACGGGCAGAACTCATGTGGAGCTTATCCAGCAGAGCCTGCGTGAAGTTGTAGCCCAACTGCAGGCTGCGCATCTTCATCCAGCTTCCGTGTTCGACGAAGTAGCTTGAAGCACGGCCTTCGTCGCCGGTGTTGTTCGTGGTCAGAGCCGGAATGGAAGAGCCGGTATTGCCGGTTGTCCATGCGTCGAGCATGCGGCTACCCTTGTTAGACCCCGGGTCGGTAATGCTGAAGAAGTCGGTTTGGAACTTCTGGTTGTTGTAAATGTCTACGCCGCATACGCCTTGGAAGAACATGGAAAGGTCGAAGTTCTTGTAATTAAACTCGAAGTTCAATCCCCAGCTGAAGTCTGGTACTGGGTTGAAAATCCAGTCTTGGTCGGCTTCGGTTATCTTGCCGTTGCCATCAAGGTCGGCATACTTCAGACCGCCTACGCGGGCATTTTCCTGTCCCGAGGCGAGCACTTCCTCGCGGTTCTGGTAGAGTCCGTCAACAACGTATCCGACGATGGAACCGTATGGCTTTTCTGCCTCTACAAGATTCTGCTTGGAAGTATGGGCGTAAGAGCCGGTAGTCGTAGACGGCAGATAAGTTACCTTATTGCGGAAGAAGTCAAGGTTTCCGTTGATGTTGTAGCCAAGGCCGTATGCCGTCGTGTGGCGGTAGCCTGCTTGGAACTCCATACCTATATTCTTCAGCGAAGGGCCGTTACTCCACATGTTGCCACCCTCACCTGTTGCACCGAGGAAGGCCGGAAGAATCAGCATATCCTTCACTTCCTTGATGTAGCCGTCGATACTTCCGTAGAAGCTATTGTGGAACATGTTGAAGTCTACACCTGCGTTCCACTGGTAAGTAGTCTCCCACTTGAGGTCTTTGTTTTCCTGCTGTGTAGCACGGAAGCCCGATGGGAACATGCCTGAGCCTTCAAGGTTGAGGTCGTAAGCCGTAGAAGACTCGCGGGATTTGCCGTAGTCGGCCACGTAGAGACCGTATCGGGCTGTGTTGGAGATGGCCTGATTACCCGTAGCACCCCAAGAGAGGCGCAGCTTCAGCTCGTCGAGCCAGTCAGCGTTCAAGTTCTTGGAGAGACGGTAGCCGAGCGTGAAGGCCGGGAACGTACCATAGCGGTTGTTCTCACCGAAACGGGAGCTGCCATCACGGCGAATCGTGAAACTGGCAAGCAGCAGGTCCTTCCAATTATAGTCGATTTTTCCGAAGAAAGATACGAGATTGTAGCCCGAGCCGATACCCGTACCACGCTTAGTACCCGTAGCAGCGTCCGGCCACATGTATTCATAGTTTTCCAAAGCGAACTTTTCAGCATACGAAGTCATGTCGTCGCGGTTCTGATGGTGCATTTCCATACCGAGGAGCGTAGTGAAGTTGTGCTCGTTCCAAAGGGTGAAGTTGTAGTTGGCAGTGTTGCTCCAAGTCCATTTCAGGTCGTTGGCTCCACCAAGGGTAGAGCTTGAAGTAGCGTTCTTTACAACATCAGAAGCAAAGGTGTGGATAACAGAGTGGATGAAGCTCTGGTCGTAGTCGACACCGAAGTTGGAGCGGAGGAGCAAACCTTCGACAGGCTTGATGTCGATGAAGGCATTTCCGAAGATACGCCAGATTTTCTGGCGGTTGTCGCGGTTCATGTAAAGCTCGCGCATTGGGTTCTGGCGGTCGCTCATACCGCCTACAGGACCACCGAAAGTCTTTCCGTCCTCCTCATAGACAGGAACGGTAGGCGACATCTTCAGGGCGTCCTCCATCGGATAGAGGTTCACCTGATCACTATAGGTGATGGTTGCATTCTCACCAATGGTAACATACTTGTTGACGTTGAAGCTGGTGTTCATACGTGCTGAGAAGTTCTCGAAGTCGGTATACTTCAAGATACCTGTCGTCTTCTTATAGCCGAGAGAGAACAGGGCCGAATACTTGTCGCTGGCGTTGGAAAGCGACAGGTCGTAGCTCTGTGCGAAACCAGTACGCGAAATGGCATCGAGCCAGTCGGTATCCGATAGTTTCATGGTCTTCCGGGAGTTGATGTAGCCGTCATAGGCACCATTTACGGTGTAGCTGTCATACTGGTTTGTCGCAGGATTCCAAGCCTGAATGTCGAACCCTTCGGCAGCATTGAGGTCAAGGCCATAGTTGCGTGCATAGACAACAGGGTCGAGACCGTCGTTTAGGGCAGCCTGTGCCATGGCTGCAGCATACTCTCGCGAGTTACTCAGCTTCATCATTGACTGCGAATTGTAAACCTGTGCGGTAAGGTTGGCAGCGAAGTTTACCTTCACCTTGTCGCCCTTCTTTCCCTTGCGGGTGGTGATGATAACAACGCCATTGGCAGCACGGCTGCCGTAGATAGAGGCAGAAGCGGCATCTTTCAATACCTGCATGCTTTCAATGTCGTTCATGTTTAACGAGTTGAGACTGGATGTCGTCGGTACGCCATCAATGACGTAGAGCGGGTCCTGAGAGGAGTTGAAAGAGCCGATACCGCGGATGCGCACTGTTCCGACGCCCGACGGAGAGCCATCGGTGGAAATGGTCATGCCCGGAACCTTACCCTGCAAGGCACGCATTGGGTCTGGATCAGAACTGGTCTTGAGGTCCTTGGTCTGCACGACAGCCACCGAGCCTGTCAGGTCGGCCTTACGCTGAACCTGATAGCCGGTAACAACAACCTCGGTAAGTTCCTTGGCGTTCTCTTGCAGGGAGATGTTCATATTCTCGGCAGCAGCCACTTCCTGCGTGGTATAGCCAATATAAGAGATAGAGATGATGGATCCTTTCGGTGCTTTGAAGGAAAAATGGCCATCAAGATCGGTAATGGTACCGTTCGAGGTACCCTTCTGCATGATTGTGGCTCCGATGACCGGCTCCCCCGTGGGGTCGAGAACGGTACCACTAACGTTAATGTCCTGCGCCGAGACTATCGCGCAAAACATCAAGAGCATGGTGCTCAGTAAAATCTTTCTTAGGTGTTCCATTCGAAAAATGTTAGGACAATTAGTAATTGGTTTTGTAAAGTTTACGCCGCAAAGATAGTCTCATTATACTATGAAAGGCACGGAAGCATCGTTCACAGAATACAAATATTGTATCTATGAAACGTTTTTCCTACTATCAGAACGCTTTTTACAAGTGATGGTAGACATATATCTGCACCGTCTCCTTTACTCTGAAAGATAGGAGAAGTATGCAAAAGCCGAAAAAGAGTACTTTCAACTTCATAAGGGTTCTATAGCCAATCTGCCCAGAACTGCGTCGGATGTAAGCAACTCTATTAAAAAGAAAAACAAGAGAGCTAATTTCTCCTTTATTTTGGGAAATATTGTTTCCAAAATAAAGAAGAAATTTCTATTTGAATTTGCGAGAACGTTGGATACAAAAAACCATTAACTCAAACGCAAATATAGATAGCCAGAATCTGAATAATGCAGATTGGCACACATAGCTTATAATTATGCCCCCAAAAAAATCAAAAGATGGATAACGGATAAATGGTATTTCTTTTTGTAAATATTAAATGTTCGTCTTTCTAATTTCATTTTTTTGAATGAAATAACACCTTCACCTGTATAAGTTCCTTCTTGTTTTACCATAATAATAAGAACTTTAACTACATTTGTACCCGACTTCTCCCATCTCGCCGAATATTGAGAGAAGGACATCTTGCAGCTGTCAAAACAGGCATACTTCAAAGCAACCGAATTGGGAATATAAACCAAAGGCACCCAAAATCAAATTAGGCAAGCACACGAAAGTGCCGTTTTCGTGCAGTCAAAGTGGCACTTTCACGAGGCGGAAACGGCACTTTCGTTTTACGAAAACGGCACTTTGACTTTGCTGTTGTAGGAACTTTATGAATTTACTTTATATACTACACGATTCTGCCACTCCCATTTGGCTGTGGCTACGCCGTTACCGCTCCTGTCCGGGCTGTATGCCGAACTCCTCCTTGTAGCACTTGGAGAAGTAGCTCGGAGTGGAGAAACCGACTGCATAGGCCACTTCGGAGATGGAACGCTCCGTTGTCTGGAGCAGATGGCGGGCGCGTGCGAGGCGGGCCTTGCGCAGCATCTCGACAGGGGAATAGCCTGTCAGGGCCTTCACCTTCCTATATAGCTGTACCCGGGAGAGACCTATCTCCTCGCCAATCTTCTCCACACTCAGCTCGCTGTCGGAGAGATGGTCTTGTATTATCTTCCTGAGCTGGGAAACAAAGGTCTTATCCGCCTCATTGGAAAGTCCGTTTTCTTCGGTTTCATCGGCCTGATTGGCAAAAAGACGGTGCAGATGGCGACGACTCTTCAAGAGGTTCTCCACTCGCGAACACAACACACGCGACGAGAAAGGCTTGGCTATATAGGCATCTGCCCCGCTGTCGTAGCCTTCCGCCCTCTGCGAGTCGAGTCCGTGGGCAGTCAGAAGTATCACGGGGATATGGCTCGTTGCTGCTTCCGACTTCAACAGCTTGCAGAGTTCAAAACCGTCCATCACGGGCATCATCACGTCGGAGACTATGACATCGGGGACAATACGGCGTGCCAGTTCCAGCCCATACTTGCCATCGGCAGCCTCGCTGACCTTGTAGGAACTTCCGAGGATGGTGCGCAGATAGGTGCGAATGTCGTTGTTGTCGTCTATAATCAGCACTTCGGGCTTGCTGTCTTCGCCGCTTCCGATGAGTTCATCAATATTGCGGGACACGTTCAGTGAAGACACGTCTTCCGTATCTTCCACTATCAGTGGGACATACGGCTGTGGGGCAGCTGCCATTTCTCCCTTTTGTTTCAGGGGCAGCGTAATGATAAAAGATGCGCCTTTGCCTTCTCCGCTCTCTACGGCTACCTTTCCGTGGTGCATGTCTGCGTAAGCCTTCACCAGTGCCAGCCCAATCCCCGTCCCCCCACTGGCGTTGCTGGCCTGAAAGAAGCGCGAGAAGACATGCTTCACCTCGTCTTTGGGAATCCCTATTCCGTCGTCAGAAACGACAATTTCGACGGTTTCATCGTGCTTCTTTGCAGAAAAGACTATGTGTCCGCCTGTCTGCGTGTACTTCATGGCGTTGCTGAGAAGATTGTAGCAGATGCGTTCCACCTTGGAAAGGTCGGCACGTACAGGGAGCGTTTCGGGCACTTCCAGCCTTAGGCTTATCTTTTGCTTCATGGCCGACGCGTTGAAGACGGCAAGCCACTGACGCATATAGTCGGACAGGTCGAAATCGCTCAGTACCATGGGCATCTTTCCGTTCTGAACCTTTCGGAAATCAAGAATTTCTCCGACGAGCTGGGTAAGGACGTTCACATTGCGCTGAACCATCCGAAGCATCGTGCTCTGCTCGTCGGTCAGATGCCCCATTTCAAGGAGATGCTCCACCGGGGCGGCTATCAGCGTCAGCGGAGTGCGAAGCTCATGGCTGACGCCGGTAAAGAACTGGAGCTTCGCATTTGCCGTTTCCTCTTCCAAACGGTGCTTCATCACGATGGTGCGGTACGTATAGACGATGAGGCCCAACAGCAGCACGATGATGACACCAAAGAGAATCATGTATATCTTCTGGTGCTTGTACTGGGCCAGATAAGCGTCTACGCGTCCGTGGAGAGAAGTCAGCCGGCTGGCCTGCTTCACAACTTCCTCGTTCTGAAGCAGCAGGACGCGGGCATTGTCACGCGTAACGAGTGCTCCCGTCAGGTAATTGTCGCGGCGAAACGGCTTTCCTTCAAGGATGCTGATGGCCAGTTGCATCACAAGGTCGCCGCGTGTCGGATAGATATAGGAGCTTCCAAATGTCCGTCGCGGACATTTTCAAGCCCTCCGTTTGGCGAGGGAAGGGCATCAATACCCGTATATCGCATGCTGCCAAGCCCCTTTCGCAGTGCAGCCTTCCTTGCCCCCATCGCCATACGGTCGTTCTGGGCAAACACATAGTCTATCTTCGCGGGACGGGCCAGTACCGTATCCATCACCTTCTCGGCCTTTTCCATCAGCCATCCGGCGTTGGCACGGCCCACGAGCTTTACGTCCGGATACCGCTTCAAGGCAGCCATAAAGCCGCGGTGGCGGTCTATGGCCGGCGACGACTTCGGCAGCCCCTCCAGTTCGAATACATTCCCTCTGCCTTTAAGCTGCCGGGCAATATATTCGCCCATTGCACGGCCCGCCTCAAAATTATCTGCACCGATAAAGGCCGTGTACTTCTTCGAGTCGGTCTTTCGGTCGAAGAGAATGACGGGGATGCCTTTGTCATACGCCCGGTCGATGGCGGCGGAAACGGTATGCAGCTGATTGGGCGAGACTATGAGCAAATCGACGCCTTATCGACAAACTGGTCTATCTGCCGGGTCTGCAACCGGTCGTCATCGTTGGCGGATGCAAATTCGAGTGTAACGTTGTCGTGCTGATAGGTGCCCATGACGAGTTCTTCGTTGAGCTTGTCGCGCCAGATGTCTTCGGAGCATTGGGATACTCCGATAATATATTTTCGTTCCCCGCTCTTGCAACCGAAGAGCAGCATTGCAGGTAGAAATAGCAGTAAGAAGCGTGTCGTCAGTTTCATGTGATATAGTTTTATAAATGGTACACCTTACAAAGATAAAGAGTTTTTCCAACAACAGCAAAAAAAAAGACGGTTTGTTGCATGCCGGGGCCTGCCCTCCTATGCTGCCGGCTTTCTTCATCCGTATCAGACGCATACCCGTCTTCTGCCGTGATGCAGGGGCGGAAACATATACAGCTCTTCTTTCTTGGTCGAAGACGGAGGCGGACCTCAAGGGTCAGGACAAGGACAAAAGAGAGAGCCGGCACTCATTTATGAATGTCGGCTCTTCTTAACGTTAGTATGTTATACAAATTTGAGAGAATTTGAAACTTCACAGTTTCGTCTTGTTTTACTAAACATTGATTTATTATAGAGAAAGCATAGAAATTTGCTTATTTGATAATGGTAGTCTCCTGTGCCTGTGGCTTGTTCTGAACCGAGTCCAGACGGGCGGAGTCTACCTTGGCTACCGACGGCCCCTCGTGGGGCTTTCCGATTTCCGCCATGCCCTGTGCAGCCTGCGGTTGGGTTTCGGGGCTGTCGAAAGCACCCTGCATGGCGTTGCCGATAGTGAGGACAATGGCTACGATGGCAGCCGCCTTGAAGAGTGGCATGAGCCGTTGGCGCATCGTGATGATGCGTGCCTTGACGGGCTTCTCCTCCTCAATCATGTTCAGAATCTTCTGGTCGAAATCGTCGCCCAAGACATCCTCGGTCTTCAACGATGCCGCATAGGCGAAGAGACTCTGATATGGCAACAGATCAGCCGGAACATTCTCCTGCGAGAAGAATGAGCGGAGAATCTCTTCTTCCTGAAGAGATGTCTCGCAACGCCAGTAGCGTTCCAATAACTGTTCTATATACTTATAATCCATATTCTTCTATTTTCTGATAACGGCTTTTGACAGCCTGCCGGGCGCGGAAGATGTTTACCTTCACCTGTTCTTCCGTAATAGCGAGTATATCGGCAATCTCCTTGTATTGCTTTCCCTCGAAGTCGCGGAGCTGCAAGCAGCTTTTCTGCTTCTCGGGAAGACCGTCCACTATCTCTCTGACCACCCGCACCCTGTCGCGCTGTATCATCCGGTCTTGCGGATTGGAGGAGGTCTGAGGCTCGCCCGTGCCGACAGAGTCGAGAGAGTCGTTGTTATTGTCCTTCTTCTTGGTTCTGTCCAAGGCGAGATTGCGACATATCCGTAGGCTGAAAGCCTCAATAGAGTCTATTGACTCCCACTCGTCGCGCTTGTCCCAGAGCTTCATCAGCGTGTCCTGCACAATGTCCTCTGCCTCTGCACGGTTGAGCGTGATACGCAGAGCCAGCCTGAAGAGTTCGTTCTTCAGCGGCAACACATCGTTACGGAAACTGATTTTCTTCATCCCTTTGTTATAATGACGATTCGGTGGGGGCAAAAGTTACAGCCGGGTGTAGCTTTCCTGTTTATTTAACTTTTATTTATGGTAACAGAAGCAAGGGAGATGCTTCGCCCTGTCGGCGACGGCAATAACTCCGGAACAGCCGTCAGGCAATTGCGCGAAGCCTCAACGCACGATGCGTAAAGCCCAGACGCCTGTCGCGTTTGCCCTGTACGCGGGCATGACAGATATGTGGCCGGCACGCGGCTGCTTCCGAAAATCCGCCCCGTGCCGCCCATATAGAAAGGGCGGACAGGGGCGGACAATAGGGAATGTGCCTGTTCGGCACGCTCAACACGGTGAAAGCCTACAGGGGATTACTCCAAATAGGTATATCCGTACAGCCCACTACGGTAGTTGCTGAGAAACTCCTTGCCTTCCTCCAAGGAGATTTTGCCCTGCTTGACGCTCTTTGTCACCCATATTTCGAGCTGGCGCACGAGTTTCTTCGGGTTGTACTGAACATATTCCAGAACCTCCTCGACGGTCTCGCCATCGAAAATCTGGTCAATGTGGTAATTGCCGTCTTTCACCGAGATGTGTACGGCGTTCGTATCGCCGAAAAGATTGTGCATGTCGCCGAGAATTTCCTGATAGGCCCCGACGAGGAATACGCCCAGATAGTAAGGCTCCGTCTTCTTCAGAGGGTGTACGGGGAGAACGTGGCCCGTGCGGCCTTCGGTAACGAAATTGGCAATCTTGCCATCGCTGTCGCACGTGATGTCCTGCAGGGTGGCCTTGCGTGTCGGACGGTCGCCGAGCCGCTGAATCGGCATGACGGGGAACAGCTGGTCGATAGCCCAGCTATCGGGAAGCGACTGGAAGAGAGAGAAGTTGCAGAAGTATTTGTCTGCCAACAGCTTGTCCATGTTCCGCAGCTCGTCGGGGACGTGCTTCATGCCCTTGGCCATGTTGTTGATTTCGTGGCAGACGCTCCAGTACATCGCCTCTATCTCGGCACGGGTCTTGAGGTCGACCATCCCGTGGGAGAAAAGTTCCAGAGCCTCCTCCCGGATTTGCTCTGCATCGTGCCAGTCCTCAAGCATATTGCGCGAATCTATGTTGCACCAGATGTCGTAAAGGTCCTTGACGAGCTGATGGTCGTTGTCCTTCGCCTCGAATTCCTCGGGCATTTCGGGCAGCGAGGCAGTTTCAAGCACGTCGATAACGAGTATGGAGTGGTGGGCGGCAAGGCTGCGGCCGCTCTCGGTGATGATGTTCGGATGGTCTATTCCATTCTTGTTGGCAGCATCGACAAAGGTATATACGCAGTCGTTAACGTACTCCTGAATACTGTAGTTGACCGAACTCTCGCTGCTCGAGGAGCGTGTTCCGTCGTAGTCTACGCCCAGTCCGCCACCGCAGTCGACGAAATCGACGTTGTAGCCCATCTTGCGCAGATTGACATAGTATTGCGCTGCCTCGGTGAGAGCGGTCTGTATACGGCGTATCTTCGTGATTTGCGAGCCGATGTGGAAGTGGATTAACCGCACGCAGTCGTGTAGTCCCTTTTGGTCGAGCAGCTCCAAGGCACCGAGAAGTTCCGACGAGGTCAGCCCGAACTTGGAAGCATCGCCTCCGCTCTCCGACCATTTTCCGCTGCCGCTCGAAGCCAGCTTTATGCGGATACCGATGTTCGGCTTCACGTTGAGCTTCTTGGCGGCACGGGCAATGATTTCGATTTCGTTCATCTTCTCGACGACAATGAAGATGCGTTTGCCCATCTTCTGTGCCAAGAGAGCCAGCTCGATGTAGCTCTGATCCTTGTATCCGTTGCAGATAATGAGCGAGTCGCTCTGGCATTGTACGGCTATGACGGCATGAAGTTCGGGCTTTGAGCCGGCCTCCAGTCCGAGGTTGAATTTCCGGCCGTGGGATATAATCTCCTCTACGACGGGCTGCATCTGGTTCACCTTGATAGGATAGATGATGAAATTCTCGCCCTTGAAGTCGTATTCCTTCTTTGCCTTCTCGAAACAGGAGGATGTTTTCTCGATGCGGCTGTCGAGTATGTCGGGGAAACGGAGCAGGACGGGAGGTGTAACGTCCCGTAGGACGAGTTCATCCATCACGTCTCGCAAGTCAATCTCCGTATTGTCCTTGCAGGGAGTAACGTAGACATCGCCCTTTTCGTTGATGCCAAAGTAGGAAGTCCCCCATCCGTTGATGTTGTAGAGTTCCTTAGAATCTTCAATTGTCCACTTTTTCATAATCCGTAAGCCCTCCCAAACTTGCCGGCCGTGCTCTGTCGGCCGTCCGTCCGGGCATTTATAATAAGTATTCTATGTATGTTGATAATATTGTTTTCTCCATCCAAAACCGATGAAATGGTCGTTTTCTATAATCGGAAAGCCTTTCTTTCAGATGCCGAGGAGTGCCCGGAGCTGTTCTACCGACTCTTTTATCATGCCGTAATTATCCAGCAGATTGACATCGAGGACGTGTCGCGCCTTCATGTAGAATGGCTCGCGGTGCCGTAGCTGCTCCCGGATGAACGCATACACCTCTTCGGGAGTCTTGTCGAGCAGCAGCGGGCGAACCGACCTGCCCATCTTGAGGTGTCCGTAAAGCACCTCGGGGGTCGCCTTCAGGTAGACCGTCTCGCCCTGTTGGTTAATATAGTCGATGTTATCGAAGAAACAAGGCGTTCCGCCACCACAGGAGACGATGACATTCTCGAACTCCGCCACCTCGTGGAGCATATTTCGCTCTATCTTCCGGAAGCCTTCCTCGCCCCGTTCGTCGAAAATCTGCTTCACGGTCTTGCGCATCCGGCTCTCAATATACCAGTCCAAGTCGTAGAAAGGAATATCCATCTCTTTCGAGAGTGCCCTTCCCAACGTCGTTTTCCCGGATCCCATGTAGCCGACAATGATGATGCGCTGTGGCGTCTGTGCCTTTGCTTCTGCCATATAGCTTGGTTTTTGAGGCCGTCTGTTCCCTGCAAGGATAATCAGCCTTAGGAAGCTGCATCCCCGAAAGTCTCCCCTGAGACAGGGAAACCAGACTTGCGAGGGTGCAAGTCCCTACGTTCCGACAGCCCTTGCCGCTTTATCTCCTTGTCCGCTTAGCTTTTGGCTCGGGCGCATTCTTCACTATTTCCTGACACTGCCCGTATGTCAGCTCTGCTGCCGCGTCGTGCAGGTTTTTCGGAATACGGAAGTTCTTGCCGTCGTAGGCTATGTACGGACCGTAGCGTCCGTTCATAACCTCCATCTTCGGGTCTTCGTCGAAAGTCTTCAGATGGCGTTGCGCTTCCTGAAGACGCTTTTTCTGAATCAGGTGGATGGCCGTATCGAGCGTTATAGTCAGCGGATCCTCGTCCTTGGGAAGCGACACATACTTCTTCTCGTGCATCACATAAGGGCCAAAACGCCCAGCTCCGATGATGACTTCCGAGCCTTCAAACTGCCCGACCTTGCGTGGGAGCTTGAACAATTCAAGCGCATCTTCCAAGGTGAGGGAGTCCATCGACTTGTCGGAAGGAAGCTGGGAGAAACGCGGTTTCTCCTCGTCGTCGGCACTGCCAATCTGCACCACCGGGCCGAAACGGCCAATCTTGACAAACACCGGCTTACCCGTCTTCGGGTCTTCTCCCAACTGCCGTTCGCCGGCCTTGTGCTCGGAACGGGCGTTGAGTACCGCTTCCACCTCGGGTTCAAACTTCTTGTAGAAGGCCTTCATCTCGGTATTCCATGCCGCCTTGCCTTCAGAAATCTTGTCAAACTCCTGTTCTACCTTCGCGGTAAAGTTGTAGTCCATGATGTCGGGGAAGTTTTCCATCAGGAAATCATTCACCACCATGCCTATGTCTGTGGGAATCAGCTTGCCCTTGTCGGCTCCGTTCATTTCCTTCTTGGTCTTGCTTGTTACCTTAATCCCCATCAGCGTGTCGACGACATACTTGCGTTCTTCACCCTTCTTGTCTCCTTTCTGCACATATTCTCGCTGCTGAATGGTGGAGATGGTGGGAGCATAGGTAGACGGGCGTCCTATGCCCAGCTCCTCGAGCTTGTGCACCAGACTTGCTTCCGTATAGCGGCTCGGGCCTTGGAGGTAGCGTTCGGTGGAGGTAATGTCGCGCCGTTCGAGTGCGTCTCCCTCGTGCATGACGGGCAAGGCATGCGAGAAGACCTCGGTACCATTGTCGTCATCGTCGGTCGATTCGCGGTAAACCTTCAGAAAACCATCGAAAACGATAACCTCGCCATTGGCTACAAACTGAAGCTCCTGATGTTTCTGAGAGAGCGAATCGCCCGAAATCTCAATGTTTACCGTTGTTTTCTCTATTCTTGCATCAGCCATCTGAGAGGCTATGGTACGCTTCCATATCAGGTCGTAGAGCCGCTTCTCCTGTCCCGTTCCGTCGATGGCGGCAGCCGTCATATCCGTCGGGCGGATGGCTTCGTGCGCTTCCTGCGCACCCTTGGCCTGTGTATAGTAGTGGCGTTCGTTGGCGTATGCTCCCCATAGAGCCGCAGTATCTCCTCGTGGCTCTTGTTCAGGGCGAGTGTGGACAGGTTGACGGAGTCGGTACGCATATAGGTGATGCGTCCGGCCTCGTAGAGACGCTGCGCCACCATCATGGTCTGACTGACCGTGAAACCCAACTTGCGTGCGGCTTCCTGCTGGAGCGTAGAGGTCGTAAAGGGAGGCGCGGGAGTGCGCTTCAATGGTTTCTTGGTAATGGAAGCCACCTTGAAACTGGCGTTCTTGCACGCTTCGAGGAAAGCCACGGCATCATCGTGATTCTTGAAACGCTTGTTCAGCTCTGCTTTCACCTCATGCTTCGACCCGTCCTCGTGCTCTACGGCAAAGATGGCGTTGACGCGGTAGTATGGTTCCGACTTGAACTGCTGTATCTCGCGCTCGCGCTCTACTATCAGACGGACGGCGACGCTCTGCACGCGTCCTGCACTCAAGGCCGGCTTCACCTTGCGCCACAATACGGGCGAGAGGCGGAAGCCTACCAGACGGTCGAGCACGCGACGCGCCTGCTGCGCATTGACGAGGTTCATGTCCAGATGTCGCGGATGCTCGATGGCTTGGAGGATAGCCGACTGAGTAATTTCATGAAAGACGATGCGGCTTGTCTTCTCTTCGTCCAAGCCCAACACCTCGCAAAGATGCCAGCTGATGGCTTCTCCTTCGCGGTCTTCATCGGACGCGAGCCAGACTTTCTTGGCAGCCTTGGCACTCTTTCTGAGTTCGCCCACTACCTTTTTCTTCTCGTCGGGAATCTCATAATCGGGTTCGAGGGTATCAAGGTCGATGCTGATTTCCTTCTTCTTCAAGTCGCGGATGTGTCCATAAGAAGACATCACCTTGAAGTCTTTACCCAAGAATTTCTCTATTGTCTTTGCCTTTGCGGGGCTTTCTACTATAACTAAGTTTTCTTGCATACAGCTCGTGCACATTATTTTTCAAGGGCGCAAAAGTAATCATTCTTTTTGCTTACACCTTATATAATAGGCAAAATTTGCGTTTTTTTAAGTATTAAGCCGTTTTTCTCCGTCATTCGGACAATTGCCTTCAACGGGGAAAAGTGCTCTCATGTTTATATCGTCTGTACCGATTTGCCGTCTTTCGGCCCATGAAGCGATCCGCGGTACAGGGCATTTGGCCGATAACTACCGCCTCTGAAGGAAGTCGAACAGGGCCTGACGGATGGAGCGCAAGCCAAATTCCTCGGTATGAACCTCGTCCAAAGGCAGCCACCGGGCAGCCGACACGTCATCGGAGACGGAGAGGACGGAAGTGTCCGCCACCTTGCAGACAAAGAAACTGTCAAGGGTCGGAACGTCGAAACCGCTATAGCGGTATTTGTTGGGCAGCGAACAGAAAAACTCAACATCGGATATTTCGAGATTCGTCTCCTCCTTCACCTCGCGGCAAAGGGCCTCGTAGATGGTCTCACCTATATCGCAGAACCCACCGGGAAGGTCGCATGTCCCCTTTCCCGGCTCTTTCTTGCGCGTGGTAACAAGCAGCTCGCCCCGTTCGTTGAGGATGAACGCTGCCACCGCAGCACTGGGATTCAGATAGTATTCAAACCCGCAAGCCTTGCAAAGCTTGCTCTTCTCGTCTTGTTCTTCAAAATGACTGCTGCCGCAAACCGGGCAATAACGGAATTTATCGAGTACGTGTAGCATAATCTGAAAATAAAAGAGAAAGCCCCGGAGGGCCTGTCGTGGAATGGCGACGGTGCTGTTAAAATACCTTTACGGCCCTGCTTGTTTCTCCTATTCGGCTTGCAAATATACTAAAAACTCTAAACACCCACTCCAAAAACACTATATTTTTGCTATCTTTGCATAGTTATCAACTATTTATAAACTTTTTCCAACCTTGCCATCCCCGCCTCCCGATTGTGCAGACAACAAGGACGGACAAGCAGGAAGAGGCAGGGGCAAAAGTATATAACTACAGCCGACACGATTAAAATCAAAGATATAATGAATTTCAGAAAACTATTTTTCATTGCCGGAATGGCTGCCCTGTCAATGTCGGCAGCCGCCCAGCAGACGTTTGAAGTAAAGCTCTACAACGGACGCGTGCCTTATGACAACGGCGACACGGGCGACACGGCCAAAGTGCGTGTCTATCTGCCCAACGAGCGCGAGGCTACCGGGCGTGCCGTAGTTATCTGTCCGGGTGGCGGATACCAGAACCTCGCGATGGAAAAGGAAGGCTACGACTGGGGAGAGTTCTTTCAGAACCAAGGCATCGCGGCCATCGTGCTGAAGTACCGCATGCCGCACGGCAATCCCCAGACCCCGATTGCCGATGCAGAGCAGGCCATGAAGCTGGCACGCCTCAACGGTGCGTCATGGAAAATCAGCCGCAACGACGTGGGCATCATGGGATTCTCGGCAGGCGGACACCTTGCCGCAACGATTGCCACGCTAAGCACGGGCGAGGCGAAGCCCAATTTCCAGATACTCTTCTATCCCGTCATCTCCATGATGGAGGGCTTCGGGCATGAGGGCAGCCAGACAAATCTTCTCGGCAAGAATCCCAACAAGCGCGAGCAGAAGAAGTACAGTGCCGACATGAACGTAAGCCGCACGACACCGCGCGCGTTCATAGCATTGAGCGACGACGACAATACCGTTCCGCCGGCAAACGGCGTCAACTACTATATGGAACTGTATCGCAACGGCGTCCACGGTTCGCTGCACGTCTATCCGGGCGGCGGACACGGCTGGGGAAGCAAAATAGGCTTCCGCTATCACGAAGAGATGATGATGGACCTGAAGGCTTGGCTGAAGAGTCTCTAAGCGACAGACGCTCCGGCAAACCCGGCCGGATGTCTCCCCAAGCTCCTCCGTAAGGAAAGGATGTGCCGGTGGGGCGCAGACAAAGGGGGAAATAATAATAGTATTGTTTTTTTCTGAAGAAAATCCCGACGAAACCGCACGGTTTCATCGGGATTTCTGCATACAGAGACTGCCTGACGGGAAAAGGGAAAAGAACGTGAGATATTCCCTGCCTGTTGCAAATATGGGACAATATAACTGAATTTGCATTGACAGGCATAAAGACGGAAGACATGGAACGGCTGTAGGCACCTGTCCTCCACTCCCGTTTCAGGATGCGGATGCCGAAAGAATCCAACTTCTGCACACCCTTCCGGCAGAGAGGAGCACACGCATCGGAAATCTATCCGTAAACATCTGGTATTCTGATGGTTGCATGGAGATATAACAAAAGTGCCGCTTTGGCCTGACGAAAACTACTTTTTCGCATGGCCAAAGCGGCACTTTCGTCGTGTCAAGACGGCACTTTCATTTTTCCATCTCAACATCTTCGTTCTCCAACCCCGACATTCCGCAAACGAAATCCCATTCTTCGGGTGTTCCGGGACTGGCATTTTGGCTGCCCCGGCCTATCCCACTCTACAGCAGGGCCTGTATCTCCTGTTCGATGTTCTTAATCTGCGAAGGATTCCTCACCACGTCGTTGTTGCGGTCAATGAGGTAGATAATCGGAGCGGATGCCGCAGGTGCGGTATATGCCTGACTCACCCCCGTATTGTCGTAGACGTTTACCCACGGCAGGCTGGCAACCTGCTCCTTCCAGAAGTGGGCGTTGTCGTCAAGCGAAACCATGTAGATTTCCAGCCCCCGGGCATGATACTTATTGTAGAGTTCGCGGAGGCGCATGATGTATTCCGTCGACTCGGGGGCGGAAAAGACATGGAAATTGAGCAGCACCACCTTTCCCTTGAACTCCGTCAGATGGCGTTCCCGCCCAAGATTGTCGCGCAAAGGCAGGTCGATGACGCCCGAAACCTGTGCATTGAGTGCCACCTCCTTCTTCTGCGCCTTTATTATGCGTTCGTCTTTCATCCCCTTCAGCGTGATGTTGTGCAGGTTCTGACCACGCTCGGAGCCGGGGAAGAACGTGTCCCAGCTCGTTGCCACGGCACCAAACACCTTGTTGTCCTTCAGGTCTCGTGCAGGGTCGAATATCAGCTGTGCCTGATTGCCGACGACAATGTACTGAAAGAGAGCGAAATAACTGTATGCCTTCATCGGCTCCTTGAATATATAGTTGCGCGTAACGTCCTGCTTGTAGGCCGACAGCAGCGTGTTGATGAGCGAGTCTGCCACGTCCGGACGCTGTGCGGCTATGGTCTGGCACTGCGCCTGAAGTCCAATCTGCTTCAGGGCCAGCTCCTTTATCTTCTCGTTCTCATACGAGCCTTTCACCGTATAGTCGGTAGCCATCTGCGGATAGGTCGCATTCACGTCCACGGTCTCGGTGGAGTCGATGGCGATGTTGATGATTTGTCCTGCAATACGGAGACGGTAAAACTCGGGATTGTCCACCTTGTCGCCCGAAAACGAGAAAGTGCCCTTTTCATCGAGCTTTGCCGAGTCTATTTTAGCAAATCCGTCAAGTCCGTTGTGCTCGAAATAGAGCACGGAGTCCTTTGCGTTGGCTATTGTGCCCGACACATGGAACTGCTCTCCTGAGCATCCTGCCAGTACGGCTGTGCCCATTACGGCTGCCGCGGCCGCCAAATGGTGAATGATATTCCTTTTCATCGTTGTATCTGTTGTTTCTTTTCAAAAGTATGGTTTGTCTCGGGTCAAGACCTTGCAAAGTTACGGTTATTTGGGAAACTGCCCAAGGAAACGCGAGGAAAATGTATAGCCGGCACGCGGAGTATCCGACGGGCACACAGGCAAATTCCTGATACGGGGTTCTCCGGGTGTAGCCTGTATGCTTTATGGAGACTGCTTTCGTATATGCAGAATTAAAGATTTTTCCGGGCAGACCGCTGCCAAGGGGAAACGTTCAACAACAAAAGGCGGCGTCAGGCTTGCAGAAACTCAAACAAAGGCGATGCTGTCATGCAAAAACAACAAAGTGTCAGGGAAACAACACCATTTTGTCGAATAGCTATCAGAGAGGGAAAGAAATTAGCAAACAAAACTAAAATAAATGCCGTTTTCTTTGTTTGTTACATATTTATTGGGTAAATTTGTGCGATTTTATTTCTATGTAGATAGTTAAAGGCGATTGGTAAAGGCACTAAACTTTAACTCACAAGCAATTTACTATCACTGATGTAGGTCAAAACAATAAGTATTTTTCAATTTTAGATGAACGTAATTACGAAAAGCCTTCAATTGGCTGATGGAAGAACCATCACAATTGAAACCGGAAAGGTTGCAAAGCAGGCAGACGGCGCAGCGGTACTCCGTATGGGAAACACCGTGCTCCTCGCAACAGTTTGTGCAGCCAAAGAGGCAGTTCCGGGTACAGATTTTATGCCTTTGCAAGTAGATTATCGTGAGCAGTACGCTGCCGCAGGCCGTTTTCCCGGCGGTTTTACCAAGCGCGAAGGCAAATCCAACGATGACGAAATCCTTACCTCACGCCTTGTGGACCGTGTTCTTCGTCCACTCTTCCCCTCAGACTACCACACAGAAGTCTTTGTAAACGTCCTCCTTCTTTCTGCTGACGGTGTTGATCAGCCCGATGCGCTTGCCGGCTTTGCCGCTTCAGCAGCCATGCAGTGCTCGGATATTCCAATCGAATACCCTATTTCCGAGGTACGTGTAGCCCGTGTCAACGGCGAATACGTCATTAACCCGACCTTCGAGCAGATGAAGTCTGCCGACATGGACATCATGGTGGGTGCCACAAAGGACAACATCATGATGGTAGAGGGCGAAATGGACGAGGTTTCGGAGCAGGATTTGATTGCCGCCCTCAAGGTAGCGCACGAGGCTATCAAGCCGATGTGCGAGCTTCAGGAGGAACTGGCAAAGGAGCTCGGCACCGACGTGAAGCGTGAATATGACGACGAAATAAACGACGAGGAGCTGCGCGAGCAGGTTCGCCGCGACACTTACGACGCATGCTATGCCGAGGCTCAGAGCGGCGACAACGACAAGAAACACCGCGAGGAGACCTACGACAAGATAAAGTCTGACTTCATAGAGGCTTACGATGCAGCCCACACAGACCTCTCGGAGGACGAGCTCGAAGAGAAGCATGCCGAGATAGAACGCTACTTCGCTGATGTTCAGCGCGACTCCATGCGCCGGAGCGTACTTGATACGGGCAAGCGCATGGACGGACGTGCCACGGACGAGATTCGCCCAATCTGGTGCGAGGTGGACGCTCTGCCCATGCCACACGGAAGCGCGCTCTTCCAACGTGGTGAAACTATGTCTCTCTCTACCTGTACGCTTGGTACCAAGCTCGACGAGAAGATGATTGACAACGTGCTTGACAAGAGTTACCAGCGTTTCCTCCTCCACTACAACTTCCCGCCGTTCTGTACGGGCGAGGCGAAGGCACAGCGTGGAGTCGGCCGTCGGGAGATTGGACACGGCCATTTGGCTTGGCGCGGTCTGAAAGGTCAGATTCCTGCCGACTTCCCATACACCATCCGTCTGGTCAGCCAAATATTGGAGTCCAACGGTTCTTCCTCCATGGCTACCGTATGTGCCGGAACGTTGGCACTGATGGACGCAGGTGTTCCTATGAAGAAGCCTGTTTCGGGCATTGCAATGGGTCTGATAAAGAACCCGGGAGAAGACAAGTATGCCATCCTTAGCGACATTCTCGGCGACGAGGACCACTTGGGCGACATGGACTTCAAGACAACGGGTACGCGAGACGGAATCACAGCCACGCAGATGGACATCAAATGTGATGGTCTTTCCTTTGAAATCCTTGAGAAGGCACTGCTTCAGGCAAAGGCCGGACGCGAGCATATTCTCGGCATCATGACCGATACAATCGACCAGCCACGCGAGGAGATGAAGCCACAGGTACCGCGTATCGTTGCCCTTGAGATTCCGAAGGAATTCATCGGTGCCGTTATCGGTCCGGGCGGAAAGATTATCCAGCAGATGCAGGAGGATACTGGTGCCACCATCACCATCGACGAGGTTGACGGAGTAGGCAAGGTGCAGGTGTCAGCTCCCAACAAGGAGTCTATCGATGCTGCTCTCGGCAAGATTAAGGCCATTGTAGCCGTACCCGAAATAGGCGAGGTTTACGAGGGGACAGTACGCTCCATCATGCCTTATGGATGCTTCGTTGAGATTCTTCCGGGCAAGGATGGATTGCTCCATATCTCGGAAATAGACTGGAAGCGTCTTGAAACCGTTGAAGAGGCAGGCATCAAGGAGGGCGACAAACTGACTGTCAAGCTCCTTGACATTGACCCGAAGACAGGTAAATATAAGCTCTCTCACCGCGTGCTTCTCGAAAAGCCGGAAGGCTATGTAGAGCCACAGCGTCGCCCACGTCGCGAAAACGGAGACCGCGGCGAACGTCGTCCACGTCGTGATGGAGACCGACGTCCACGTCGCGAAAGCAACGAAGACTAAGCCGGATTGAGGTTTTCACCTTAATATAATATAAGAGTCCCCACAAAGCGAACGCGCCTTGTGGGGATTTTTGCAGCCCACTGCTTGTTTCTCTCCAAGGCGAGAGTAGCCGGAAGTGGGTTTTGTCATTCTTCCTTACAAACATTTGTTAAACTTCAGAATATTTCTTTCTCATTCTTTGTATTATCATAAAAACTACTTATCTTTGCACATTGACGAAAAGAAACAAATTTGATGAACCAATACAAGCATAGTGCAAAGCGAGCTTTCATAGCATGGCTGCTCTTGGCAATCTTCATATTGCCAATGGTAGTGCGCGCTGTGCATGTTTGTCAGGAGGAATGTTCGCCTGTCGGTCCATCACAGGTAACGTATTCAGAGCATCATTCTCAGGGACACAACCCCGAGAAATGTCCTATCTGCCACTTTGCTTTCTTCAGTTTTGTAAAGCCGGATGCTGTCCAGACTGGGACACTCTTCGCTATAAGCCTTGGCATCACCATTCTTTTTGCAGCGGCAGCCATCTTCCGCAAGCAGGCAGATGCCATCAGTCTTCGGGCACCTCCAACCCTTGCTATAGCGTAATTCCATCTTTCAGGGAATTATTATTCGTCTATGGACAAGACTCTGTCAGCACTTATTGGATACAATTCTATGGGATAATTCCATCTGGTAGAACAGTATTTTACAGGCAAACTATGCCTTGTGAAAGCCATTTCCATATACTGGCACCAAGCCTTCCGAAGACGACGGGAGCTGTGTTTATTCGCTGAAAATCAGTAGGATAAAGACAGACGACAACTTACAAACAACTTATTTTTTACTTCTTTCGGAATGGATAAAGCTACTTTGGCGATTATTCTGTCTTCGACCGCCTTGTGCTTCCCGGTTGTTTCGGCAAACGGAACAGCCACAATAAGTCATACGCACAACAAGACGGCCCGGCAGACAACGGCTATCGGCACTGCTGACAGCACGGTGCTGATGCAGGATGTTACCGTTATCGGAAATCGGAAACGCGACTTCCAGATGCGCACCTCGGTCAACAATGTCAGCATCGACAAGACTTTCCTGCAATCAAACTTTGCCGGCAGTCTGATGCAGACCCTGAGCGGGGTGCCCGGCGTGAAGGCAATGAGCATCGGCTCCGGGCAATCCAAGCCTGCCATCCGCGGACTCGGATTCAACCGCATGGTCGTTACCGAAGACCGAATCAAGCATGAGGGGCAGCAGTGGGGCGACGACCACGGACTGGAAGTAGACCAGTTTGCCGTCGACCACGTTGAAATCATCAAAGGGCCTGCCGCGCTCCTCTACGGATCGGACGCCATTGGCGGTGTCATCAACCTGTATGGGAACTACATTCCGACGAAGCCGTTCCAAGGAAGTGCCTCTATCTTCACCCGAACCAACAATGAATCGCTCGGAATCTCGGCAAAACTCGAAGGCGCAATGGAGCATTTCTACTGGAAAACCAACTTCACCGCCATCAACTATGCCGACTTCAAGGTGCCGACAGACAGTATTCAGTACTACTCCTACTATATACGGCTCAAAGATAAACGCCTCCGCAACACTGCAGGCCACGAGCGCGACGGAAGCGTAACGCTCGGTTACAAGACCTATGGGTTCCATACGGAGCTGAAGCTGTCGGATGCCTATACTAAAAGCGGATTCTTCGCCAATGCGCACGGACTGGAAGTGCGCCTCTCGCAGATAGACTACGACCGTTCGCGCCGCGACATCGACCTGCCCTACCAAAGCGTCAACCACCTGAAAGTGATGAGCCACAGCGTCTATCAGCATGGCAAAATATCCATAGAAGCCGACCTCGCCTATCAGAACAACTACCGCAAGGAGCTTTCCGAGCCTGTTTCACACGGCTACATGCCCATTCCGGCAGGCTCATTGGAACGTCGCTTCAACAAGAGCACCTACACCGGCACCGTAGACATGAAGTTCGGACTCGGCGAACGGCATCTGCTGAACTCCGGCTTCAATGCAGAATACCAGCATAACCGCCGCGGCGGCTGGGGATTCATCATCCCCGACTTCGAGACCGTGGCCTTCGGGGCATACGCCTTCGACCGCTTCACGGTCAATAAACACCTCATTCTCAATGCCGGAGTGCGCTACGACCATGTCCGGACAAGCATACACAGCTATCACGACTGGTACAAAACACCCGTCAGCGAAACCGACTCGGTCTACAAGGAACGTTCCTCCGACATCCGCCGTTCGTTCAACAGCATCACATGGTCGGCAGGTCTCAACTTCACCTCGGGCAACTGGCTGCTCAAAGCTAACGTCGGAAAGAGCTTCCGTGTACCTATCCCAAAGGAATTAGGGGCAGACGGAGTAAACTATCACATCTTCCGATACGAGAAAGGCAACCCCGACCTCGACCCGGAGGAGTCGTATCAGGTCGACGCCGGCATCAACTGGGGCAATCGGACGCTCAGCGTGGAGTTCTCACCTTACCTGAACTACTTCCCCAATTACATCTACATGAACCCTACCGCCAACTACTACGAGGGTCTGCAATGGTACTTCTACACCCAGAGCCGCGTCATCCGCTATGGTTTCGAACTACAGGCGAACTGGCAGTTTCTGCCATTCCTCAGTCTGGAGGGGAAGGGAGAATACCTCCATGCAGAACAGCTGTCGGGCGAGAAGAAGGGATTTACCCTCCCGTTCTCCACGCCTTGGTCGGCAGACGGGACACTCCGCTACACCTTTTGCCGCCAGCAGCCGGGTAATGAGGCTTTGTCGCCTTCAATGTACACGTAACGGGAGCACAGCACGATATAGTTCCGCCCGAGAAACCCACACCGGGACACTACACCCTCAACTTGTCGGCCGGCAAGGACTTCGCTTTCGGCGAACGGACGTTGCGCATCAGCCTCAACGCCGAGAACCTGCTCAACCGCCGCTACTACGACCATACAAGTTATTACCGCCTCATCGATGTGCCCGAACCGGGACGCAACATTGCCCTGATGGTCGGTTTCGACTTCTAAAACAAGAAATAACACTTAATTTATCAAACAACCTGAGAGAGTTAGAGGAGAGTTGTTGGGAGACGGAGACCACCCGCTCCGACCTCCCACAACCTCCCGACACTCAACCTAACCGAGAAAATCAACTTATCATTTAACCGAGGCGAAAGCCTCACAAACTATTTACAAACATGAAAAAAAAGTTTCATTATGAGTGCTATCGCACTCTTGAGTGTGTTCACACTGTCCATGACTTCTTGCAGCGACGATGATGATCCCGTTGCAGAAAGCAAGATTGAGTTCAAGGATGCCGAGTTCGGACATCACAATTCCAAGACGGCCTTTGTAGGAAAGGACATTCATCTTGAGTGCGAAATCGCATCCGAGTCGAAGATTACCGCCATCACCGCAAGCCTGAAGGACAAGGATGGCAAGACGGTTGCCACCAAGAACTACACCGACAGCAAGTACATCGGCGTACTGAATGTCAAGTTCCACGAGCACCTGCACCTCTCCGCAGACATCAAGGAAGGCGATTACCGCTGCATTATCTCTGTTACCAACGAGCGCGGTACGACCAAGACTCTCGAGGAAAACATAAAGCTGACGATGCCGGAAGCTAATGCAGCACCAGCCATCCATCATTTTGAGGTGAATACACCCGAAGCCAAGGCAGGCGGAAAGATTACCCTCACTGCTCACATCGAGACTACCGCACCTATCGCGGAAATCGAAGTAGAGTTCCACGGAGAAGAGGAATATCCTGTAGAAGTAGAGGACTTCAACGGCAAGAGCGGCAAAGTTGATTTCAAGAAGGAAATCACCGTTCCTGCCGAATGCACTCCCGGAAGCTACCACATCCACCTCACCGTGACGGACAAGAACGGTAAGGCTACCACCGAGGGAATACCTGTATTCACCATCACCAAGTAAATAAAACCGGCAATGGGCAGTTGACAGAAAACAACTGCCCATTGTCAATCATTCAACAACAAGGCATTATGAAAAAGATTATCGCAGGTCTATCGGTCGCCGCACTTCTTACGGCCATTACTGCATGCAGCAGTGACGACGAGACTGTAAAGGACACACAGAAGCCGGCCATATCTGAGGCAGGCATTACCCCCAACCCCGTAGATTGCCAGACCTACAGCCGGGGCGAGGCCATCCCCTTCCAGTATATCTTCACCGACAACATGGAACTGGGAAGCTACAACATAGAGATACACAACAACTTCGACCACCACACCCACGGAACATCAGCCACAGACTGTCCGCTCGACAAGGAGAAGACTGCCACGAACCCATGGGTCTTCAACAAGGACTACACCATCCCTGCCGGAAGCACTACCTACAAGGGACGCGTGGACATACAGATACCCGGCGACATCGAACCGGGCGACTATCATTTTATGATTCGCGTTACCGACAAGGCCGGATGGCAAGAGCTGAAATCGATGAGCATCAAGATAAAATAAGATAAAAAGAACATCAAATAGGTGCGGCACTACAATAAAATGCCAATTATCGTGTTAGAATAGAGTTCACTTAATTACACAATTACAGCAATGAAAAAGATTATCTTAATGGTAGCTGCATGTGCAGCTATGGTAGCTTGCAACAACGGCAAGACTACTGCAAACAATGAGAGCAGCGATACAACGGCTGCAGACACCGTGGCAGCAGACTCTGCCATCTACGAGGGCATGACCCCGGCTGCCGATGTATATGGCATCAAGTACCGCGTCGCACTGGCACAGGATTCTACCAACGGCTTCAGCCTGTCAGAGGCATACATGAAGTCGGAGACCGAGATTGACACAGCAAGCAACTACAACGGCAAGTACGAGATTGTGAAGAAAGACGTCAACGGCAAGTCCAACACCTACTACCAGTTCGCTCTGGGAGCTGACGACAAGGCTACATTCCTTGTTCTCAACGATTCTACGCTCCGCATGGTCAACAGCGACTTCGAAGAGGCTGTTGCCAAAGAGGGCATGAACTATGACTTGAAGTTGCAGAAGTAAGCCACCGGCTGCTTCCATAGACCGAAAAACAAAGGGCTGCATGGGGAAACGATTCCCGTGCAGCCCTTTTTCGTATTCTTGCGGCAGCATCGTGCAGCCTTCTGCTATCCTCCCTGCACACCACTATACTTCCATTTCGCTGCACGGCAATATTCCCGTCCATCCGCCCAACGGTTGTCGCCGTCCGGTGAAAACGGCACTCTGACAACACGAAAGCGGCACTTTGACACAGCGAGAACGCCACTTTCACGGTGCGAAACCGGCTTATCCGCGCAGTGGTTTTCCCAAGCTCTGCAAGTCATTGAAAGACAGGCAGATGTCGGGCGTTCCGTCATTTGGGGGTTTTAAGTGCCTCCTGCCGTCTCCTCTCCATGCCACTGGTCTCTTCGCTAAACTGCGGCCTTACAGTAAAATGAATGTCCCCCTTTCCTCGGGGAGGAAAGGGGGACAGGGATGTAAGGGATGCTGAAGGAGCTTCTATATCCTTACTTTGCATTAATTTCCTTGAGCAGGCGGTCGGCATGTCCCCACTTGTCCATCAGGAAGAGGACATAGCGAATGTCAACACCGATGCAGCGCGCCAGTCGGCGGTCAAAATTGATGTCGCTGGAAAGGCTGTCCCAGTTGCCGTCGAAAGCAAGTCCGATGAGGCGTCCCTTGCCGTCGAACATCGGCGAGCCGGAGTTGCCGCCCGTAATGTCGTTGTTGGTCAGGAAGCAGAGCTGCATCTTGCCCGTGGTCTTGTCCTGATACTTGCCGAAATCCTTGGCTGTCATCAGTTCGTGCATGATAGGTTCTACCTTGTACTCCTCTACCTCGTTGGCACGCTTCATCTTTTCGACGATGCTTTCAGCCGCGGTATAGTAGCCGCTGTTGTATTGTCCCATCATGTAGCCGCCTACCTGACCATAGGAGAGGCGCATGGTGAAGTTGGCATCGCTGTAGTGCGGCATGTCCATCTCCATCTGTACCTTAGCCTCGCAGAGCTTCTTCTCCTCGTTCTGAATGGCTTCTTGGGCTGTTGCCAGCGTCTCGCCCATCTTGGCATAGACCTTCATCAGCTCAATGCCAAGCAGGATGCCGGGGTCTGAGGTGGTCTTCTCGTTATTGAAGAACTTGTAGTCCTTCTTCAGCAGATTGCTCTTTTTGTAGAGCCATTCAGTGTATTTGGTATAGTCGCCGCCGAACTTCGAATTGATTTCCTCGTAGAATCCGGGGAGGAAGTCTGCCGGAACCTTGGCGGCGTAGTTCTTCAGCATGGCAGCCGTCATCTCCTTGTCGAGGGCGAGGTTCCACTCGTCGCTGTTGTCCTTGAACTGCATGTACTGCTTGGTCTCGTCGTCCTTCGGGCCCTGAACCTCCACTGCACCGCGGAGTATGTCCAACGACCGCTTGAAGAACTCGCTGGTCTTCCAGAACGACTCCATCCAGTAGTTGCTTGCGATATAGGATGGCTTGCGGTCGGCATAGAGCTTGGAGAGCTTTCCGAAGTCTACGTTTACGCTTGCGTCCTTGGTAGTCTGGCTGTTCAGCCAGTTCTGAATCTTGGTCTCGTATTCGGCTTTCTGACGGACGAGTCCGATGGAGTCGATACACTTGTTCATACCCATCGCGTTCTTCCAGTAGTTGGCCGCACCCACGTACTTGTCTTCGTACTGTATTCGGGTCTTCTCGCTCGCATCCATATACTTCTTCATTATGGCGAGCTTAATGTCGCGCGCCTGAACCCGGATAGAGTTTTCTACGTCGCGCTTCTCCTGTATTCCGTAGGAGGAGAGGTAGCGGCTGGTGCTTCCGGGATAGCCTATGGTCATGGCAAAGTCCTTGTCCTTGTAGCCCTCGAGGCTGACAGGTGCCCAGTGTTCGGGATGATAGGGCACGTTGTCCTTGGAGTAGGGTGCAGGGCCGTTGGTCTTCGGGTCAGCATAGATGCGGAAGACGGAGAAGTCGGCCGTCTGTCTCGGCCACATCCAGTTGTCGGTTTCGCCTCCGAACTTACCCATGCTCTTGGGCACGGTGAAGACGAGTCGCAGGTCGGTGAAGTCTGATAGGTAGTGGCGAAGTACTTGTTGCCCTCGTAGAAGGCACCTATCTCTATATGGAGGGTCTTGTCTACGGTCTTGATAGAGTCGGTGAGGTAGTTGGAGAGCGAGTCGATGATGCCGCCTTGCTCCTCGAGGCTCTTGCCTGCTATAAGGGCATTGACGCGTGCGGTTACGTCTTCCTGCTTCTTCATAAACGATACGAACATGTTCTCATTGGGCAGTTCTTCGCTGAAATCCTTTGCGTAGAAGCCGTTGAGCATGTAGTCGTGCTCTACCGTAGAGTGGGCGTTGATGGCACCGAAGCCGCAATGGTGGTTGGTGAATACGAGTCCGTCTGGCGAAACAACGACTCCCGAGCAGAAGCCGGAGAAGTTTACGACATAGTTGCTGATAGCATTGGGCGAATTGTAGAGCATGTCGCACGGAAGCTGGAAGCCCTCGTTGACCATCTGGTCGTAGACGGCATCGGGCAGATTGAAGAGTGTCCACATGCCTTCGTCGGCATGCGCAGTACCGAGCGCAAAGAGACCGGCGAGGAGTAAAGTTGATTTTTTCATATTGTTTTGGTGTTAAATTGATTGAATTTCTCGTAGGGGAATGTATGATAGGGGTTGGATGACGGTAAAAGTCTGCCGCGCCGGAGTTTCCGCTATCCCCTCCTGCGCAGCTTGGCAAGCGGCAGGTCATGATAGAGAATGTGCCCGAGGAAGAGCAGAATCAGCACCGTGTTGATGCCGAGTGCCTGCCATACTGGCAAGTGTTCGTTGGTAAGGCTCATTCCGTAGAAGAAGGCGGCAGCGATAACGGCGTAGGCCGCGATGCTCTTCAGGGGATAGTCAATGGGGTATTTCTTCTGCCCGACAATGTAGGAGAGCACCATCGCCGTGGCATTGCCGAGGAGTCCTGCCCACGCACAGGCCATATAGCCGTATCGGGGTACGAAGACAACGTTGATGCCGACGATGACTGCGCAGCCGATGCCGGAGAAATAGGCACCCCAAATGGTCTTGTCGATGAGCTTGTACCAAAAGCTGAGGTTGAAGTAGATGCCCGTCATGATGCCTCCGGCCATCACTATCGGTACGACACGCAGACCGGCCCAGTAATCGCGTCCGATGATGTGGCGCAGCACGTCCATGTATCCCATGACGACGAGAAAGGCGAAGAGCGTGAAGATAATGAAGAACTTCATCGCCCGGGCGTAGGTTTCCTTGTTGTCCTTGTCGCGCGATTTTCCAAAGACGAAAGGCTCGTAGGCATAGCGGAACGCCTGTGTTATCATCGACATAATCATGGCTATCTTGCTCGCTGCACCGAAAATGCCGAGCTGGGTATGGGCATCGCTGTTCTTGTATAGGTAGGGAAAGAGAATGAAGCCGGCTGTCTGGTTCAGTATTCCGGCAATGCCGAGTATGAGAATCGGCCACGAATAGGAAAGCATCTTCCCGATCAGTCCCGACTGATACCGCTTGCCGCCGGGGAAAAATCCTTCTTTCAGTTCCTTCCAGAAGCAGAAGGTGATGATGGAAGTGCAGGCTAAGTTGATGTAGAAGGCATAGCCGACCTCCGTGCCGCCCATGAAGAGGTAGTAAACGAGATTAAGCGCAATGTTCAGGGCAATGAAAAGGAGCTTAAAGGCTGCAAACTTGATGGGGCGTTTCTTGTAACGCAGATAGGCGAAAGGGATGCACTGAAAGGCATCAATGGCCACGGTAACGAACATGACCCATACGTATGACGGATGCTCGGAGTAGCCCATGAAGTCGCAGATGGGTTGCAGGAAGGTGAAAACCAGCGCAATGAAGACGAGAGACGAAATGCCCACCATCGAGAGAACGGTGGAATAGACCACCTTTGGGTCCTGATCGGCGCGGTTGGCATAGCGGAAGAAAGTCGTCTCCATGCCGTATGTGAGGATAATCAGCAGCAGGGCGGTATAGGCATAGAGGTTGGTAATGACACCATACCCACCGCTCGCAGCACTGATTTTAGCTGTATAGAGCGGCACGAGAAGATAGTTCAGAAATCTTCCGACGATACTGCTCATACCGTAAATGGCGGTATCTTTTGCCAATGATTTTAAGTTTGCCATTGTTTTATCGTTGTTGCACTTATTAAGTCGGCAGGACCTGCAGGCCCCGTCGTCCTTATTCTCTAAAAGAAAATGTAGCAGACGGCTATTGCCGCTATGACACCGGCGAGGTCGGCAAGCAGTCCGCAGGCGACAGCGTGGCGCGTGTACTTGATGCTCACGCTGCCGAAGTAGACCGCAAGTATGTAGAAGGTGGTGTCGGTAGAGCCTTGGAAGATGCAGCTGAGGCGGCCTGCGAACGAGTCGGGGCCGTAGTTCTTCATCGCCTCAAGCATCAGGCCACGTGCACCGCTGCCCGACAGGGGCTTCATAAAGGCGGTGGGAAGTGCCCCGACAAAGTCGGTGCTGAATCCGCACTGCTCCACGCACCACTGGATGCTCCTGATAAGCAGGTCCATCGCGCCCGAAGCACGGAACACGCCGACTGCAACGAGGATGGCAACCAGATATGGAATAATGCGCACAGCGGTGGTAAAACCCTCTTTGGCACCCTCAATGAAGGCATCGTACACGTTTACCCGGTGGATGAGTCCGGCACTTATGAAGACGACAATGATGGACATGAGTATCAGATTCGACGCAACCGATGTTACGGTTGCCATTGTCTCCTTGTCCAACTGTCCGAATCCCCAAATGACAATGCCCACGAAAGCTGCCATTCCCACCAAGGTGGCGAGCAGGACGGGCTGAAAGACATTGATGCGCTGCCATACCGACGTGATGACGATGCCGGCAAGGGTGGCCACGGCCGTTGCGAGGAGAATGGGAATGAACACGTCTGTCGGCTGCGCTGCGCCATAGGAGCTGCGGAAGGCAAGGATGGTCGTGGGGATGATGGTCAGTCCCGATGTGTTCAGTACGAGGAACATAATCATCGGGTTGGTTGCAGTGTCCTTCCGCGTGTTGAGTTCCTGCATCTGCGTCATGGCCTTCAGGCCTGTCGGTGTGGCAGCATTGTCGAGTCCGAGCATGTTTGAGGCAATGTTCATGAAGATGGATCCCATTACGGGATGGTTCTTCGGAATGTCTGGAAACAGCTTCGTGAAGACAGGGCTAAGGAGCCGTGCCAGCACGTTGACAATCCCTGCGCGCTCTCCAATCTTCATCATGCCGAGCCAAAGAGCCAGCACTCCCGTCAGTCCCAAGGAGGTTTCGAAAGCCGTCTTCGACGAGTCGAAGGTAGCATCCACCATCTTCTGGAAAATGGCAGTATCGCCCATGAGCAGGGAGACAGTCCCGAAAGCAAAGGCTATGAGGAAAAACGCTATCCAAATATAGTTGAGTACCATATTCTTGTACGGTGTTCGTTGCTTATTGATACAATAGTTCGCAAAAGTAATCAAATTTGCGGAGATAGGCAATAGAAACGCGGAAAAAGGCAGGTATGGTATTCTTTTAATGTCCTGTCGGACAGTCTGCATGCACTCTGCCTCATGGAGGATGCGCCTGTCGTGCATGCAGACGTGCCGGTTCTCCTCTATTTAGAAGACAAACGCCTCACGCAGGCAAGGTTGCTTGCGTGAGGCGTTGTCGTTGGGATGTCTTTCCGATGAAATTGCCACGGATAAAAACCGTTTCGGAAAACAGGATGGCATCCGCTGTGTATTTTCTTTTCTTGTAGCAGCGGGGATGGGCGGATGCCTACTTTTTCGGTCTTCTGCGTGCCCATCCTTCCTCGCTGAAGTCGGGTTCTTCGCCTTTCAGCTTTGCTCCACCGCCTCGCATGAGTTCCTGCCAGTCGTCCTTACGGAATTTCCGCGGCATATCGAATCCGGGGTCTTCGTTCGTTCGGCGACCACGCTGACTACGGCCATCACGGCGGTTGCGGCTATCGTCGCGACGGCTACGGCCTTCGCTGCGTCCGCCACGGTCGTCGCGCTGTGTACGAGGATTGCGTCCGCCTTCCTCAGCATCGTTGCAGCGCACCTTGCGACCCTTGTATGTCAGGCCGTCAAGGGCACGCATGACGTTCTGCGCATCCTTTTCAGGCACCTCAATGTAGCTCTGCTTCTGCAGCAGGTCGATGTGTCCAACTTCCTGACGGCCGTGCACGTTCTTGTTGATAAACTGCATCACCTCGCCGGGGTAGAACCCGTCTGCCTTGCCAAGGTTGATAAAGAGTTTCCTGAATCCCTCTTCCACCTTGTGCGGACCGCGGCTCCGGCCTCCGCGGCCTTCGCCACGGGAGCTCTTGTTCTCCTGCCTGCTGCTGCGCGAGGAGGGTTTCTCTATCTCGGGTGCGTTCTTATAGTAGTCGAGGAACCGTCCGAAGGTAGCCGTAACTATCTTCTTGATGATGTCTTCCTTATCGATGAACTCAAACTGACGCTTGATGTCAGGCATATAGGTGGCTATCTGCTCCTCGTCTACGTCGGTTTTCAGAATATTGTCCATCGTCTTGAAAAGCTGCTTCTTGCATATTTCCTCCGGGCTGGGAAGCGTTCCGTCGACAAACTCCTTGCCTATTACCTTCTCTATATTACGTACCTTGGACTTCTCGCGGCTGTGGATAATGGAGATGGATGTACCCTTCTTTCCTGCACGCCCGGTTCGTCCGGAACGGTGGGTATAGTTCTCTATGTCGTCGGGAAGTCCGTAGTTGATGACATGCGTCAGGTCGTTCACGTCCAGACCACGGGCAGCCACGTCGGTAGCGACAAGGAGCTGGGTGAGGTGCGAGCGGAATTTCTGCATCGTCAGGTCGCGCTGCTGCTGCGAGAGGTCGCCATGCAGGGCCTCAGCGTTGTACCCGTCCTTGATGAGCTTGTCGGCAATTTCCTGAGTCTCCAGCTTGGTGCGGCAGAAGATAATGCCGTAAATCTTGGGATAGAAGTCTACTATTCGTTTCAGGGCAAGGTACTTGTCGCGCGCGTTGACCATGTAATAGACATGGTTGACGTTCTCCGCGCCCTCGTTGCGCGAGCCTACCACAATTTCCTTATAGTCGTGCAGGTAGCCCTGTGCCACGCGTTCCACCTCCTTGCTCATCGTTGCCGAGAAGAGGAGTGTGTTACGGTCTTCGGGCACACCCGTAAGAATCTCGGTGATGCTGTCCTGAAATCCCATGTTGAGCATTTCGTCTGCCTCGTCGAACACGACGTTGTAGACGTTCTCAAGTTTCGCCTTGCCACGGTGCATGAGGTCAATGAGACGGCCCGGTGTGGCTACGATAATCTGCACACCGTGGCGGAGCTGACGTATTTGCGTCTCAATGGATGCACCACCGTAGACGGCTGCGATATGCAGATGGGGAATGTACTTGCCGAAATCGTTAAGGTCGTCGGCTATCTGGAGGCAAAGCTCACGTGTAGGACTGAGAACAATCGCCTGTGTCTCCTTGCTCGACGTGTCGATACGCTGAATAAGGGGAATACCGAAAGCCGCCGTCTTGCCCGTACCGGTCTGTGCCAGTGCGATGACGTCGTTTCTGTTGCCAAGCAAATAAGGGATTACCTCTTCCTGAACGGGCATGGGCTGCTCAAAGCCCATTTCACTGATGGCGCGGCGAATCTCTTCGCTGACGCCCAATTCTTCAAATGTCTTCAAATTCGTTTGTTTATAATGAATACCTGTCGAAAAGGAATCGGCCACCAAACGAACCCACTGAAAGACACTCGCCTGCCCACGACTTCAAACAGCCGCGCACAAACTCTCAGGTGGCAATTTCCTTTTTCGGCGTGCAAAGGTACGGAAGAGATGTGGGACAAGCAAATAAATGAGTCTATAAATTAAACATTTTTAGAAGATTAACTAAATGGCGGGGCTTTCTCCCTCATCCCTTTCAGCGGTATGGAAGCTACGGCAAGTGCCCGGGAATACGCCTCAGACGGCATGCAGCCTGTCTGCCTTCTTCTGTCTGCTTCGGACAGACACGGGGTCTGTCCCTACATTTTCACCTGCCATACGAAAGCGATTCGGACCTAAAAACCATCCCTTGTGTATCTTTTGCCTGCCCTACAGGCGAAGAGCAACCAACCCGTAGGGACAGGCCCCGTGCCTGTCCGCCTTGCCCGGTTCGTATATACGGGAGCACATGTCCCTGTAGGAGAGGTGCATATTTCATTATTTTCCACAATCTCCGACTCCCTTTCCGCCCTTCACAGACACGGAATAGAACGATAATAGGTAAATTCTTGGTAATCAGTGATATACAAACAAGAAAACGAAAGTGCCGCTTTCACCATACGAGCAAGCCCGTTTCACGTTGCCAAAGTGCCGTTTTCACCAAGCGAATAGGCAAAAACGAGTATGCCTTTACAAAGACGCCACGTCCTTATCTCCCCAGACGCTCCCGGCAATACAGATTTTCTCTCCGTATCATTCGGCAACTGGCTTGAATGAAAAACGGCCGTCTTCACTATTCTGCACAAAAAAAGCACCCCGCAATCACTGCGAGATGCTGAACCACATTAATACCTTTACTCTTAAAGTTTTTTCCTTTTTACTAACTCAAATAATTAATCTTAATAACGACTATTTGTCTATTGACTGGGCAAAGATAGGCAAAAAAATTGAATAAACAAAAGAAATCGGACAAAAAAACTCACAATTTCGTTGATATGCGCACACAGACCGACCATCAGCCTATAACCTTTTCATCCTGACAGACGGGAACGGCAACAAAACCGGCAAATGGCAACAAATGCGACAAATCGAAACGCTGACTTGCATGGCACGGCATTTGCATACAATAAAACGAGACAGCCCACGTTAGAAATGGACTATTCCAACAGATGGTAACAACAAAGGAGAATAACAAAAACATCGTATAGTGAGAGCAAACATAGAACGCACGGGGAAAAAGAGGGTCGTCATCGTAGGAGGAGGACTGGGAGGTCTGGAACTGACATTCAGTCTTCTCGGAGCCGGCTATCAGGTTGTATTGGTCGACAAGAACAATTACCACCAGTTTCCGCCCCTTATCTATCAGGTGGCATCGGGGGGACTGGAGCCAAGCAGCATATCTTTCCCCTTCCGAAGGCTGTTTCAAGGCAACAAGGACTTTTTCTTCCGAATGGCAGAGGCCGAGTCGGTGGACACACGGGAAAAGATACTCCGCACCTCCATCGGAACCATTCAGTACGATTATCTCGTCCTTGCAGCAGGGGCAAAGACCAACTTTTTCGGCAACAAGCATATTGAGTCGACAACTCTCCCGATGAAGACCGTATCGCAGGCCATGCACCTCCGCAACACCATCTTGCAGAATCTGGAGAAAGCCGAAGTAGAGGACGACCCCGAACGCAAGCAGGCTCTGATGAACGTGGTGGTCGTCGGAGGAGGAGCATCGGGCGTGGAGATAGCCGGAGCCATTGCGGAGATGAAGATAAACATCATTGCCCGCGACTACCCCGACCTCGACTCGTCGCAGATGCACATCTATCTCGTCAACGCGGGCGACCGGCTTCTTGCCGGCATGGACCCGCGCTCGTCGGCCCGTGCCGAAAGAGACCTGAAGCGGCTGCACGTACATGTAAGGCAGCCGCAGTTCGCTACAGACTACAGGGACGGCGTCTTGGAGACCAGTGCCGGACTCAGAATACCTGCCGCGACGGTCATCTGGGTCAGCGGAATCTGTGCCAACCACATCGGCGGAGTCCCGGCAGAGAGCTTGGGACACGGCGGACGCCTCCTGACCGACCGCTTCTGCCGCGTCAAAGGACTGGAAGGAGTATATGCCATAGGCGACCAGAGCCTCGTAGAGGGCGACGGAGAATATCCTCTCGGGCATCCCCAACTCGCACAGGTAGCCATGCAGCAGGCCAAGACCGTCGCGGACAATCTCCGCCGACAACTGAAGGGTGAAGCCCCGAAGCCGTTCAAATACAAGAATCTCGGCACTATGGCGACCATCGGACGAAACCACGCCGTTGCCGAAATAGCCGGACGGAAGTTCGGCGGATTCCTTGCATGGGTACTATGGCTCGTCGTTCATCTCCGCTCCATACTCGGAGTGAAGAACAAGGCTTCATTCTTCTGAACTGGATATGGAACTATATCAACTACAAGCAGAGTCTGCGGCTGATTCTGAAAGCATCCGGCAAAGAAGCGGCAGAGCGGTCTCCCTCCTGACTTCTCCGGGAAAGGAAGGGGAATAAGACGAGGAGAGGACACGGCTATGCTTTCCTGCCATCCGGATGACACACAGAAAACGGCAGGGAACATCCCTGCCGAACTGCTTCCAAAAGCCGGAACAACATCTATAATAACATAACAACTCTCCCACCAAGCCATTCCCTCTCCTCCTTCTTCGGAGAGGAAATGGGGGAAAAGACTTACAGACAATGAAAATAGCCATCTATTGCTCAGCCAACAACAACATTGACCCCGACTTCTTCGCCATGACCGAGGAGCTGGGACGATGGATAGGCAAGGAGAACCATACCGTAGTATTCGGCGGATGCAATGCCGGGCTGATGGAAAGTATCGCCCGAAGCACCCAAGAGGCAGGCGGCAGGACCATCGGAGTAGTCCCGCAGATTATCGAACAAGGGGGACGCAGGAGCGACTATGCGGACATTGACATCCCCTGCGACAACCTTTCCGACCGCAAGGACATCATGATGGCGCAGGCAGACGTCTTCGTAGCCCTGCCCGGAGGTATCGGTACGCTCGACGAGGTC
Source organism: Prevotella dentasini JCM 15908 (assembly GCF_000614065.1). GTDB lineage: Bacteria > Bacteroidota > Bacteroidia > Bacteroidales > Bacteroidaceae > Prevotella > Prevotella dentasini. The sequence goes on from NZ_BAKG01000019.1 coordinate 43,953, forward strand.
TTCACGGCCGCTGCCTCGGCTACCATCGGCTACCACCGAAAGCGCGTCATTCTCTACAACATGAAGGGATTCTGGAACTCGCTCATCGCCCTGATGGACGACCTGCAACAGCGCGGCTTCATCCGTGGCGACTATCACCGCCACATTGAGATAGCCAACTCGCTGGACGGGCTGAAGGAATTACTGAAGGGAGAAGAATAGAAAAAAGGGCTTTGGGGCCGTGCTGCAAGGAACATGAAAGCACAGAAAAGTCCCGGTACTTCCTCTCCCTCCCTGCCAAAAAAGGCCGGACAAGGACACAGGGGAAGTCCCGGAACCGTACATACCTTCCTTTCGGAGAGGCGGGGGGACTCTATCCGCCCGTTACCGCGCTGCCATGAAGTAGCTGGTACCTGCCTGCACGCTCCTCAACTCGAAGAGACCCGATGCGTCGGGAGTAACATCAACGGTCAGACCATTGTTCAGGAAAGCCTTGATAGTGCCGTCCCCATTGAAGTGGATGAGCTTGGTCTCCTTTCCTTCAGCGTTGATGTACCAGTTGTTCTCAGCCTTGTTGTACGTGAGGAAGTAGACTTCACCGTCCGGCTTCGTCACCTGATAACCGTTCTCCAAGTACTTCACGGCATACATAAGCCCGTCGTCGCCTTTTATGCTGCGGGTCTTGCCTACCCGGTTGGCTACGGGGTTGTCGCCGGTCCAGAACTCTATTGAGTTCAAAACCAAGGCATCGGCAATAGTACAGAAAGCATAGGCAGGAGAGATGACGAGGAAGAGAATCTCATTGAGAATCTTCGAATCGGTTGCAGTCTTGTTCCACTTTGCCAATTTGTTAAACAAGGCAAATGAGCCAACGCACGAACTCATTGCCAAAGAGGCTGCCAAGAGACAGGCAGCAATCTGAATACCTTTCTTTTTCATATAAAACCAGATTTTAAAACATATAACTCTGCACAAAAGTAGCAATTATTTCACAAAACCATATCTATTTACCATTTTTTATTTCATTTTGTAATCTTATCACCTCTACGCCACCTTTCATCTGCCTTCTTTCCACAGAAACATTGCCAATTCTACCTCACGGCAAACTATAGTAGACCGGTCGGCGGTTCTTTTCATTCAGGCTCTGATAATCAGCACATTACGGAGGTTGTCAGAACAACCCACAAAAAAGACGACGCAAACAGGAAGAAACGGGAAAGAAAAGACAGATACAGAAGGCCGATATGTTAATTTTAGTTTTCAAGAAAGCAGACTTGCAAAAGAGATTCCCCCGGTCTTCCCTGCCTCATCCGGCTGTTCTTGCCACCGCAACTCCCCTCCCCGGCCTTCCCCTGCTCCTACGCCGACAGGCAAAAAGGGTATGATAAGGACAAGAAAAAACATTACAAAGACCATAGCTCTTTTCCTTTTCCGCCACCAGAAGAGGAAGAAAGCCGCCCAATCCCAACAGCCTTGATAATCAAGATATTGCAGAACGCATCTCAAAAGTGTCGTACCGGCTACGCGAAAGTGCCGTTCCGGCTCCGCCAAACAGGCCTTGCGACAGAACGAAAATGCCACTTTGGCCACGCGAACACGGCACAACGACAGGATGCAGGGGGAAACATAGGCAAAACATCTTTACAAACAGCCGCCTCCTCCACGGCCGCTTGCCGTTTCAGCCGTCCCTATACAATCCGTCCGGCAATGCTGACGGGGGCGTTCCTCTGATGGCAGGCGGATACGAAAGCAATCCGTCACGTCCCGGCAGAAGCCTCTGCCGCGGGTAGCAAGAAGGCGGACAAAACGAAGAATCAGCCTCTTCCACCCGTCAGCCACCCTGCGACGACAGGCAGGAAACGACGGAGAAGAAGGTAGGGAAGGACGATCAGGAGAGTGAGCAGCACCGGGCAAAGCAGATAGACTGCCAACACCCCGAAGCTGCCGGAGGGAGAAAGCCAGCCTGCCTTGAGCAGATAGACGACAGCCCCCAACGGAAGCGTATGACCGGCAAAGATAAAAAACGAAGCTCGGTAAGGGTCTGAAAGACCGGCGAGGGCAGCTGTCCCTTGGCACGGCGACGCTCTATGCGTCTGGTAGCGAATGACACGATGCCGATTATCAGCGAGGCATACATCAGATTCGGCAGATTCTTCTGGCAAAAATAGAAGGACAGGAGCACGCCAACCCACAGGGCAGGCCGGAAGAGAACGGCTATCGACAGCCTGTTGATGCCGAAATAAGCCCCGAAGGCAAAGAAAAGGAGTCCCTGAAAACTGATTCCGGGCAGCTCGGGTGCCCATCTGAGGGCATAGAGCAGGGCCATCAGCACAACGGGGGCAATCTCTCTGCGGAACGAAGAAAGCCATCTGACGGCAACGTAGACCAACGGCGACAGAACGGAAACGGCCATCAGGTCGCGGACAAACCACAGGGGGATGTCCAGCGGAGCCGCTATGCCGCCCTGACCACCGATGAGGCTGATGTCCCAAAAGGCCAGCAGCCAGTCGGCAAGGCCGAAATCGGCTACCGGACGGCTGACGGCCGATGTCCAGCCGGGACGCAGCGTCTCGCCGAGACAGAGAACAAGGAGGAAGAGAGCGTTCCACAAGAGATACGGAACGAGCAGGGAGCGGACACGGCTGCGGAGCTTCCGAAGATAGAGCGCACGGGAAAACTCCCCCTCACGGAAGAAAAGGAGACCGCTCAGAAAGAAGAAGAAAGGATTGGCAAGAGGGGCCAGCGTTCCCGAAACAAAGCCGATGAAGGTCCGGACAGACAATTCGGCATCGCCCAACGACAGGGAGGGGCATGCCAGCAGCGCACCGTCCCATGCCTGCGAAATGCCCTTGAAGTCGGAATGAATCAGCAGTACCAATACCACCAGCGGATAGCGCAGGGCGGAAATGACCTGCGACTGCATGTCGGCGGTATTCATTCGGATAATCATATTCGGGATAACGGTAAAAAAAAGACCTTGCCGGACAAGTCAGGTCCGCCCGGACTGCCCGGCAAAGCCATGATGGGTGATTGCTGCAGGGCCTGCCTATTCGGTCAAAAGTCTGGCAGCCATCTCTCGGCCGAGCCGCTGACATTCCTCCTTCTTTTCGGGAGTGAGTGCCTGCTTCATCTCCACCGGCTCGCCCACCGGCTCAAAGTGCAGCCGCTTTTCGTTCCATTCGCCGATGGCGGCAACGGCCTTGCCTGCCCACGAGTAAGAGCCGAACCAGCCGATGAGGTGATTCTTGATGTCGCGGTTGGCTATCTCGGAGAGGAGCACGTCCATCTCGTGGTACAGGCCCGTGTTATAGGTAGGCGCGCGACTATCAATCCACGGAAGCGGAAGATGTCGCGGAGGATGTAGCTGTGGTGCGTCTTCGACACATTGTACATGGCGATGTTCTTGACTCCTGCCAGCGATGCCGCCCGTGCTATCTGCTCGGCCATGCGCTCAGTGTTGCCGTACATCGTGCCATAGCAGATGACGAGTCCCGGCTCGGTCTCGTACTTCGACATCTGGTCGTACATGCCCGCTACCTTCTCCACATACTTGTTCCATACAGGGCCATGCGTAGAGCAGATATAGTCGAAATGTATGCCTGCCAGCTTCTTCAGCGCGTTCTGAACGGGCGTTCCGTACTTGCCGACGATGTTGGAATAATAGCGCACCATCTCCATCCAGCACCAGTCGGTATTGATTTCGCGGTCAATGATGCCGCCGTTCAGTGCCCCGAAACTGCCGAATCCGTCGCCCGAGAAGAGCACGCTCTCCTTGCCTTGGTAGAGCGTCATCATCGTTTCGGGCCAGTGCACCATCGGCGTCATGAAGAACTGGAGAGAGTGCTGCCCCAAAGAGAGCGTCTCGCCGTTCTTCATTTCCATCGTATTCTCCTTGATGCCATAGAATCCCGACATCATGTCGAAGGTCTTCTTATTGCCCACTACCTGAATCTCGGGGTAGTATTTCTTCAGCAGAGCCAGTCCGCCGGAGTGGTCAGGCTCCATGTGGTTGATGACGAGATAATCAATCTTGCGGTCGCCCAGCACCTCGTGGATGTTCTCGATGAACTGCACGAAGAAGTCGACCTCGACGGTGTCAATAAGGCAGACCTTCTCGTCGACGATGAGATAGGAGTTGTAGCTGACACCGTTCGGCAACGGCCAGAGTCCTTCAAAAAGCGACTTGTTGCGGTCGTTGACGCCTACATAGTAAACATTGTTGGTTATTTCTATCATTTTGGTTGTTGTTATTGTTTCTCCTTTTTGCGGAATCTCCCTGTCGGTAGGTGGGGTTCACGGGCCTGTCCGTGCCTGCACGCCCCTAAAGGCTTTTCCCTGCGCGTTCGCCAAACTCCCTGCTGACGTAGTTGAAAATGTCCTTGCAACATTCGGCAGCGAACTCCAAGCCGCTCGCAATGAGCCTGTCCCACTGCCGTTCGGTCAGCCCGTGCTCCAAATCTGCCCGGGTGATGCCCTCTTTCAGCATCCCGAAGATGAAGCCGGCATTGAAATTGTCGCCTGCCCCGATGGTGCTGACGGTATGGGTGTTGCCTACGGGATAGGCCTTCCTGAAGCCGTTCTCTCCCCGGACCTCCACCGGCTCTGCCCCGCGGGTATAGATGAACCGCCTGCAATAGAAGGAAATCTCAGAGTCGTAGACCTTATCGGCACCTTCCTTCCTGTAGAGCGTGGCGAAATCCTCCTCGCTTCCGCGCACGATGTCGGCATAGTCGAGATTCTCCAGCAGGTTGGGCGTTATCCTGATGACCTCGTCACGGTGTACGGGCCGGTAGTTCACGTCGTAGTAGATGATGGCTCTGCGCTGACGGGCATAGTCGAGCAGGCCGGCGACCTGCTGACGGATGACGGGATTGACGGCATAGAAAGAGCCGAAAAGCACGATGTCGTCGGGCTGAATGTCGGGGAGCGAGAACTCAAGCTTGTCGTGCGGATGGTCTTTGTAAAAGATATATTCCGCCTCGTTCCTGTCGTTCAGGAACGCAAGAGAGACGGGCGACTTCGACCCGGGAAAGGAGCTGACGCTGTCGGCATTGACCCCGTTTGCCCTGAGAAAGTCTACCACGTAGTCGCCCACCCTGTCGTGGCCTGCCTCTGAAATGAGGGAGGCATTGACGCCGCAGCGGCCCAACGACGTGAGGGCATTGAACGTGGAGCCACCCGGTACCGCCTCCACGGGCCTGTTGTTCTTGAAAATGATGTCGAGTACCGTCTCGCCAATTCCTATTACCTTGCTCATGCTTGTCTGAGATGATGCCGTCCGCCCCCTGCCTAATCCGTACGGGGCCACGGCCGTGCCTGTCCGTAAACCCTGTTTTACGCCTACGGACGTGCAAATATAGCATAAATCGGGCAATATTCAAAAAGAAAATCTGTAATTTTGCAGCCATGACACAATATAACACAGCTACCCTCGGCAACGGCCTGCGCATCATTGCCCTGCCCTCTGCGTCGCCCGTGGTCTACTGCGGCTACCAGATTAACGCGGGAACAGCCGACGAGCAGCCGGCCGAGGAGGGTATGGCGCACTTCTGCGAGCACGTTACCTTTAAGGGAACGAGCCGGCGGACGGCACTCGACGTCATCAACAGCCTTGAGAAAGTGGGCGGAGAACTCAACGCATTCACCACCAAGACCGACACGGTATATTACTCCGCCATTCTGAAAGACTACCTGCCGCTCGCCGTCGACCTGCTGACGGACATTGTTTTCCACAGCATTTATCCGCAGAAGGAGATAGAGAAGGAGGTGGAAGTCATCTGCGACGAGATAGAATCCTATAACGACAGCCCTGCCGAGCTGATATACGACGAGTTCGAAAACCTTCTCTTCGACGGGCATCCGCTCGGGCACAACATACTCGGAAAGGCAGAACGTGTACGCCGTTTCACGACTTCGGACGCCCTCGGCTTCGCACGCCGGCACTACCGCCCCGGCAATTCCGTCTTCTTTGCATACGGCGACATCGACTTCGGCGAGCTAATCTCGCTCCTCGAAAAGCAGACGGGCAGCCGACGGGCAGCATCTTCCTCCGACACAGACGGGCCTCGGCAGGCCGTCAACAGCCCGCTGCCCGTCCTCACCGAATACCGTCCCCAGACGATTACCGTAGACAAGCAGACTCATCAGGCACACGTCATGGTGGGCAACCGGGCCTACAGCATACACGACAAACGGCGCATGCCGCTCTACCTGCTCAACAACATCTTGGGCGGACCCGGGCTGAGCGCGCGCCTCAACCTGTCGCTCCGCGAACGCCGCGGACTCGTCTACACCGTCGAAAGCACCATGGTCAGCTACGGCAGTACGGGCCTCTGGAGCATCTATTTCGGCTGCGACACCAGAGACATAGAGGAATGTCGCATGCTTGTCAGGGCTGAGCTCGACCGCTTCGTCAGAACGCCCCTTACCCCGGAAGAGCTTGCCACCGCCAAGAGCCAGATAAAGGGACAAATAGGAATCGCCTGCGACAACCGGGAGAACTTCGCCCTCGACTTCGGCAAGAGCTTCCTCCACTATGGCTGGGAAAAGGACATTACGAGCCTTTACCGCAATATCGACTCCATCACGGCCGGAGAAATACAGGCCGTTGCCAAGGAACTGTTTGTCCAAGAACGCCTGACAACCCTCATCTACCGGTAAAGACAAACCACTCATCAGAACTTCGCGCATAGCCCTGTAGGCCGTACAAGAATGTACAGCCTGCCATACACGTTGCCATAATCTTTATACAAGCGTGTATAATCAACTATACAAACGTGTATAGCTCGTTATACAGGCGTGTATAAAACCATCATGCCAAGGAACACGGAATAGCCGTATGAACGAGGCGAGACATGCCCTCCTCCTCTTGCCTACATGCTACCAGCCCCCGGCAACTGCCGGACGACGACCCGGCTGCGGTCTAACCCCGGTGACAGAATGGCAGAAAGACTGTCCGGCAACGCCATTCCACCATATCGGGAAAAGCAGGAAGGGACAGGCGGCATCGCCTGTCCCTTCCCCCGGAATATCAAAACACAACCTACTGCATGTTGTAGGTGTGCACGCTCGAACCCTGCGCGGAGGGCAGATAGTTGATGCCCCACCAGCACATCTGCAAGAGACAGAAGGCAACGATGAGCGTCCAGAGGGCCGGCTTCAGGTCTTTCGGCCTGTGCTGACGGTAGTGCACGTAAACGAGGTAGGCCAGCCAAGTAATCGCGGCCCACGTTTCCTTCGGGTCCCAGCTCCAGTAGTGTCCCCACGCCTCCTTGGCCCAGAGTGCCCCCATGAGCATGCCGAGGGTCATAAACGCCAGTCCCACGTAGGTGAGGTTGTCGGTAATGTCCGCCTCCTTGTCCGTTGCCTCACCCTTCTTGAAGAACAGCAGGTAGACCGACATGACCATCGCAGCTCCCAAGAGGCGTAGGCCATCATGTAGACAATGACATGCGGGGCAAACCAAGGGCTTTGCAGGGCCGGCATCAGGGTCTTGGAATGTATCTCGGGCTTGAGAATGTTGATGCAGACAAAGACGGTTGCCAGTATCGACGAGAAACTCAGAATCCACCTGTAACGCCAGCGGCTGTACACAATAATGCCCGATAAGGCAGGAAGAAGCTATACCAAAGGCGCGTCTCTCCCATCGTGCGGAGCGGCGGACGTTCCAACGATACCCACATCATCACGATGTAGGCAAAGAATACCGCCAACCCGATGCCCGTTGACGCAAAGGCCAGCACGCGCCTCTCTTTCCATGCCGCAAAAGCACCGACCGCCCAGAGCACTACCGACACGGCGGCAAACACGATAAAATAACTCCAACTCATTCTGCTACCTCCTCTCTCTTCTTACGGCCCGCTGTGAGAAACATCCCGACGCACCGGCCAACAACATGAATATTCCCACATAAACGGCAGGCAGCCAAGGGTCTGTAACAAGCTCGAAGACACTCACATTGCTCCACTTGCCCATCTGTTCGTTGTAACTGAGCTGATATATCTTCCATCCGGTAATGCTATAAGGCTTGTTGACCTCTATTTCGGTGCGGACATTTTGCCCGTCCTGCGTGTAGATGTCTACCAGTGAGGCGTAGCGGCGCGGTTCGCGGTTGGGCATAGCCACCGTATGGTCGTCGTCAAGCTGCAGCCCCTGATAGGGGAACATGTAGCTTCCGCACGACACCCAACCTTCCTTGACGACACTGCCCTGCGTCGCTCTGACGTAGAGGCACAGGCCGAACCGGGCATGCTGCTTTTGATGAAGCCGCCCTTATTGCGTGCCATGCCGAGCGAATCCATGCGGATGTTTGCCATCATGCCCCCGGGCATCTTGCCGACCATCCGGCTCAGCTCCGCCGGCATGGCGTCGTTGATGCGCTTGATGACCCGGATGTCCCAGCCTGCAAGCTGTCCCGACCTGAACCCCTCTTCTATTACAAGGTTCTCCGGCTTCTTGACGGGCTGCGGAATCCCCCTGCCGTCAACCATCATCAGCTTGGGCGGATATTCGTCAATGGTGAACTGCTCCAACTGGATGGCCACGGGTAACTGGTGGACACCGCTCCACGCATCGAGTCCGTGCCACTCCGGCTTGCCCTGTTCGCAATACATCTTCAGCCGCTGCATGTCCGCGCTGCCGAGCGTGCCGCAGGTAAGAACCATAAACAGCCCGAGATGGCTGACAAACGACGGCACCCTGCGCCACGAGAAACGCGCAACCTGACGGATGGTAACTTCGCCCACGATAGCCGTCATCCATACATAGACGAGGATGAAGGGCCAGAAATTAAGCATCTTGGTGATGCCTACGGAATCGGCAGGCGACTTGCCCTCCGGCACCTGACGGGCAAGCCCCATGACGATGGTGAGCAGCGCAGCCAGTGCAATGGCCGGTACGGCAGCCTGCATCGTCGCCATAAACCGGCAGAAATAAACATGATTGCGCAGCATCCATACTGCAAGCAGAGCTGCAACAAACGCAGCCAGCACGACTATGTTGGCAGGCCACGTGAAGATTCCCCATTCCAAGGGGCCGACAGCAATCTGAAGGACAAGCCCGGTGAGCATCAGCCGACAGCGATGGCAGTTCCTTCTTTCAACGAATAAGGTTTGTTCCACATAACTTCCATGAGCTTTTGACAGCTTGTTTACTTTCCCGTTGCGGTGCAAGGCAATGGGAGCGCAGGATTCGTCCCCGCTCCCGTCGTCCGTCATATTTTTGCGTTGTCGCTTCCAGCCTTCCCGGCTGACGGCACCGATTGTTGTCTATTATCCATTATCTATCCCGCTACATGGGCTTGGCGACGAACCGCTTGTTCTTCCGTGCCGTCTCAATCCACTTCGGAACTACGGTGTCGAGAAACTGCTTCTTCTGCTGGCGCAACTTCGGCATGTTGAGGCCGCAGTACTCGGCAGCCTTGGCGCGTGTGAAGAGGTCAGGGAGCGGAATCGTGCCGGAGAAGCCATGCTTGGCCACGACACGCGCCACCTGTAGGCGGGCGTCCTTCGCATACTCCATCGCGCTGGCCAGGAGCGCATCACCTCCTGTGGGGCATGGAAGGCGGAACCATGTCCTGCCACAGCGTAATCCCAACGCCACTGTCCTTTGCGGATGTCGTCCAAGGCCTGCTTCATTTCGTTTTCGGTAGCTCCCTTCTCCCAAGCGAACTTCGCCTCAATGTGCGCGTATGCCAATTCCTTCTCCACGCGTGTACGGAACTCGTAAATCTTCTGCTGACGCTCGTACACATTCTGGCGCAGGGTCTCCGCATCCTGACGGTGGCAGGTCTGGCAAGTACGGTTGATATTTGCCAGCGGACTCATGATGTGATGATCGGTATATTTCACGCCACCCTCGGAGATGTAAGGCATGTGGCAGTCTGCACAGGAGACTCCGCGCTGCCCGTGGATTCCCTGCTTGAAAAGCTCATAGCCGGGATGCTGCGCCTTGAGTATCTTCGCCTTGGAAAGAGGGTTGATATAGTCGTAGAAGCCGATGCTGTCGTAGTATTCCTCGGCAGCTTCGCAGGTGAGTCCCCTCTCCTGTGGGAAATGGAGATAGTTGCCGTTCTCCTTCTCGAAGTAGTATTCGGTATGGCACTGGGCGCAGACAAGGCTGCGCATCTCCTGATGGCCGGCCTTCCTAACATCCTTTCCCACGCGGGCCCACGCCTCGTAGAGAGCCGGCCGGGCCGGGCGAAGATCCATCGTGCGTGCATCGTGGCAATCGGAGCAGCCGACGCTGTTCATCACCTGATTGCCCCAGTCGCTCCATTTGGCGGCATAGAACTTGTCCGTTCCCTTCTCGCGCATCAGCCGCGGTATGTCCGGCCCCTTGCAGGTCCAGCACGTTCCCGGCTGCAAGTCGTCCTGACCGTCTACGCCCGGACTGCCGGTACGGAGAATCTTGCGCAGGTCTTCAACGCAGTGGCGATGCCCGCGGGGAGTATTGTACTCTCTGGAGAAGGCGTAGCCATTCCAGAGTATCACCATCTCCGGACGCTCCTCAAGCACGTCTTTCTCCTGCGAGCCATTGTATTTACTTTCGAAGGTGGTATCTTCGGTCATCGTCCACGACTGATATTCGCGTGGGAAGTCCTCGGCGAACTTCTCGTTCTGCGACACGATGGAATCAGTCATCTGTGTACGGCGGTTGTTGAAGACACTTGCTACCTCTGCCCGACGCTCCAGCAATGAGGAACAGAGCAGACCCAATACGAAGACAACGACCATTGCTCCGCCGAAGAGGAGCCAGCCTTGCCATTTTTTCAATTGCTTTGCCATATTATAGAATTAGGATTTCTGAGTGAGAAATGAGGAATTAATCCCCGGAAGAATTATGATTTGTGGGTGATGAACGATGGCTTTACCGCAGGTTCGGCACCGCCTCTTGCCCCAACATCGTCTGCAACCAGTGGGGAACGGGACTCGACGGCATCGGCTCTACGAACTCTGCACCCGGCGTAGCCGACAGGGAGTTCATGCCGCCGTGGGGAACATTGCGGTGGCAATCCCAACAGGCCTTTCCCTCGCCCCGCTGTGCCATCATATAATCTATGCGTCCCGTCTTGACAAACTCGGTGTTGAGCTGCGTGTGGCAGCGGATGCAGTTGTCCATAATCACCTCCGACGACGCCTCCTCTGCCATGATGGCCTGCCGCTCGCTGTGGGTAACAAAGTAAGCAACGTGCTTCATTCCGTCCTTTCCCTTGAAGAGATAATGCGACGCAATGTTGTCGTTGGGCACATGGCAGTCGTTGCAGGTCGCATCGCGTCCGTGGGAGGAATGGCTCCATGTGGCGTAGTAAGGCGACATAATGTGGCAGTTGATACATGCCTTCGGGTCGTCGCCTATTATATAGGTGTGCATCCTCAGCAGATACATGAACAATCCTCCCAAACCGACCACGATACCGACGAGCGTTATCAGGGCCGCTTTCTGACGGTAGCTGAGTGCGCTTTTGAAAGCGAGCCACTTGTCCTTTATCCATGAAAATATCTTGCGCAAACACATAGGCTTTTAGTTGATTCCGCTGCAAATATACTAAATAACGGCGAGAATCTTGTAAAGAAATCAGAAAAACATCCTCATTTATGATGATGTTTCTTTATTTTATACGCGAGTTCGGGATAAGAAAGTACAATTTCAGGCGTAATAGACATTTGGTAGGCTGGATTATCCAGCCTACTTTTTGTATTGAGTAACCCGTCAATAAATTTCTTCTTATTAATATCATTCAACCCGTTGTGATTTAATAATGCCCTTTTGATGTGTGCGTTAAATCCTTCCAAACGGTTTGTCGTATAATGTTCAGTTCAGGATGTTCCTCATAGGTAAAAACCATTTGAGATGCGTTCTTATAGCTCGTCTTGCTGTTCTTAGCCTTCTATGGGTATAGGTGGTTTTCCCGGAAACCAATACCGTTCTTTCATTGAGAAAATCTTCCCAGTCCTCACACCACTTGTTAAACAGCGATATAAACTCATTTTTCTTCATCGGGAACATACTCTGTACTAACTTCAGCAACTCTATACCGGCTGACAGATGTGGGTCTTTCGTGAGTAACCTCCTGATTATCTGTAACTGATGGAACTGGTACATCTGTGCAGGACAGGAGTTTATAGCTTGCAAGAGTCCTGTGTGTCCGTCACATACGACTGACTTTATTTCTGTTCCAAACTCTTCTATATGGTTGAGTCCGTCAAGATAATCCCTGTTCGTTTCATTCCTGACATATTTTCGATGAAGTATCTTTCCGGATTCCTCATCCATAAACAGCATAACACCAAAGCTGCGGTAGAAGTATGTCGTATCAGTGATGATGACGGCTGACTCTGGACAGACAGAATTGAAACTGTCCGCTGCCAATGCCAGATGGCGGCGTATTGTCCTCTCTGAACATTTGTGGATAACAGCCGGTTCTGAAACCGTCCGTCTATCAGTCAGATATTCGTTCCAAAGGGTTATGTCTCTAATGCGCTTTCCCCCTTGGAATTGCTCATCACAGTCCCGGCAATAATACATTTGGAAGCCACGCCGATGACCGTTCTTTTTAACATTTGAGCCGTTCCAGCATATACAGTTTTTATTCATAGGTTTTCAAATGCTGCAAAGGTAATAAATGAAGGATATTCAGAAGGTTTCAGCCTACCAAATGTCCATTACGCCCCAAGAGACAGAAATCTGGATGAAGAGGCAAAGGCTTGCAGTCGCCCTTGACAAGCGGTGCAAGCCTTTGCTTCTATGCCCTGAAGGGCTGTTTGAGTCTACAGGGCCTTTCCCTGAAGGAGATAGTGCCCCGTTCTTATCTCACCGTCAGTTTGCTGACAGCTCCGTCGCTCATCCTTACAAGGTTCAGGCCCTTCTGCCGTGCGTTCTGTTGCCGGCCGTCAACGGAATATACGGAAACGGGCTGCCCTCCTGACCGGCAGCTTTATTTTACTTTCAAGTCCCATCCGACAGTCTCTTCTTTCATGGCGCCGGTCTCTTCGGTTATATTAATCTCCTTGGGCGCAGGGCCCTCTGCCGAAATGTTTATATTGGTCATGGTATTGCGCTTCAAGGTAATC
>NZ_BAKG01000018.1 GCF_000614065.1 Prevotella dentasini JCM 15908
ATTTATATACGGTTAGAAATTTACGGGGAAGCGGTTAGAAAAATATTTCTATACGTATAGAAATTTTCCGCTAACCGTATATAATTTCGAGGCCTCCCAAAAACCCTGTTTCAGAAGGCGGATAGGGGAGGACGGGAGAAGGCATAAAAAGAAATCCTGACAGGTCAGCAGAGACTGACTGTCAGGACTTTATGCTTATGTTTCAGTTGTTTTCCGGGACCATCGGGTACCCGTCTTGGCAGAGAGACTATCCTGTCCCGTCTGCCGCCGGTCTCTCCGGCTTACCAGAGCTGCAGACGCTCCGCCTTCGGGAGGAAGAGCTTGTCGCCCTGCTTCACGCCGAAGGCGTCGTACCAAGCATCGATGTGGGGCAGTGCGCCGTTCACGCGCCATTCGCCCAGCGAGTGGGGGTCGCTCTTGGTGCGGTTGCGTATTTCGGCCTCGGTGATGTTGGCCGCCCATACGCCTGCGTAGGCGATGAAGAAACGCTGCTGGGGCGTGAATCCGTTGATGTTCTTGAGCTTCTTGGTCTTCAGCACGTTCTCGAGCGCGTTGTAGGCAAGCTGCAGGCCTCCGTGGTCGGCAAGGTTCTCGCCGAGCGTGAAGCGGCCGTTGGCGTTGAGGTCGGGCAGCACCTTGATGTTGCTGAAGAAGTCGGCATACTTGCCCGTGCGTGCGTCGAAGTTCTTGCTGTCCTCCTCTGTCCACCAGTCAGACATGTTGCCGTCCTTGTCGTAGTGGCGTCCTTGGTCGTCGAATCCGTGCGTCATCTCGTGTCCGATAACCACGCCGATGGCACCGTAGTTGAAGGCGTCGTCGGCCTTCGGGTCGAAGAAGGGATACTGGAGGATTCCTGCCGGGAAGCAGATTTCGTTGGTCGTCGGGTTGTAGTATGCGTTGACGGTCTGTGGCGTCATCTGCCATTCGTCCTTGTCTACCGGCTTGCCTGCCCGCTCGTTGACGCTGACGGTGTTCCAGAATCTGCGGCACTCCATCACGTTCTCGTAGTACGACTTGGCAGGGTCGATGTTCAGCTGGCTCAGGTCCTTCCACTTGTTGGGATAGCCCACCTTTACATAGAAGGTAGAGAGCTTCTCGAGGGCGGCCTTCTTCGTCGCCTCGCTCATCCAGTCCTGTGCGAGTATGCGCTCCTTGAGGCTTACCTGCAGGTTCTTTATGAGCTGCTCCATGCGCTGCTTGCTCGATGCCGGGAAATAGCGTTCGCAGTAGATTCTGCCCAACGCCTCGCCCATCTGGCTTTCGGCCTGCTGCGTGGCACGCTTCCAGCGCGGATAGTCTTCCTTCGTTCCGCGCATGGTCTTGGAGAAGAAGTTGAAGTTCTCCGCGCGCACCTCGTCGCTCAGGTAGTCGGCCGCCGTCAGGATGGCGTCCCACTCCATGCGCGCACGCAGCTCGTCGGCACTCTCGGTGGCGGTGAGCTTGTCGAGTCCTACGAGGAAGTCAGGCTGGCCTACCACCATCTCCTGAATGTATTCCGTCCTGATGCCCTCTGCATTGGCGAGCTGCACGAGCGGAATGTTGGGATACTTCTCCTCGAAGTCCTTGAGCGTCATCTTGTTGTAGTTTGCCTCCACGTTGCGCAGCTCGGTGCGGCTCTTGGAAATGAGGGCAAGCGCGGTCTCGAATCGGAGAATGGCGTCGCGCTTCCTGACTGCCTCGGCCTCGCTGAAGCCGAAGAGCCTGAACATGTTGACGATGTGCTGCTTGTAGGCGTTGCGTATGTCGGTCGTCGCCTTGTCGTTGTCAAGATAATACTCTTTCTGTCCGAGGGTCAGGCCGCTCTGATAGATGTTGAGAATGTTCATCTTCGCATTCTTCTCGTCGGCACCCAGACCGTAGGCCATGGCTACACCATAGTTGAAGGGCGACGACTTCAGCTGAAGCGCGCGCAGGTCGGTAACGGTCTTGGCGGCTCCATCTCTGCCAGCACGGCCTTAACGGGAGCAACGCCCTCCCTGTTGCGGCGGACGGAATCCATGGCGAGCTTGTAGAAGTCGCCGAGTTTCTGCTCCACGCTGCCCGGTTTGCCCGGCTTCTTGAGAAGTTCCGTCAGGATGGTGTTGATGCGCTTGTTGTTGTCTTCGCCCAATTGGTCGAACGAGCCGTAGCGCGAATAGGCGGCAGGAAGCGGATTGAGCTTCTGCCATCCACCTGTTGCAAACTGATAGAAATTGTCTGCCGGACGGGCCGACTTGTCGAGATTGCTCTCCTTGATGCCTGCCTGCGTCTGTGCAAGGCTGCCCAGCGGTGCGGCGGCGAGCATCATCATTGGTAAGATTGTCTTGATATTCATATTTTGTTAAGTTAAAAGCCTTTTCCTGTTTATCCCCGGAAGGGAAGAGAGCTGTATGCCTCGTTGGAATAAGGGGGCCATTATTGTCCTTTTGATTATTGTCCTTAATGCCGGAAGCTGATGTTGGTGCGGTTGACCTGACAGGAAGAACCTGCCCAATTGCCGCTTCAGGCCGTCTGCCGCTTGCTTTCCCCCTTCGGAAATGGACTGGGAAGGGACAGGAATGGTTATTCCAACTCCTCCGAAAGCATCAGCCAGCGGTCGTTCTCCTCGTCGAGGGCGCGCTTCAGCTCGGTGTATTCGGTAACGAGCTGCATGTCGGAAGCGTTCTCGGGATTCATGAAGAGCTGGTCAAGCTCGCTGATGCGCGCTTCCATCTTAGCTATCTTCTTCTCCGATTCCTCCACGGCACGTTGCGCCTTGCGCAGCTTCTTCTGCTGCTCCTTGTGTTCGGCGTAGGCCTGCTTGCCCGTCGGGGTCTGCTTGGATTCTGAAGCCGGTGCCGCGGACGTGCCGGCCGGCCGTGCTCCTCCCTTCGACAGCCCCGGAGCGGCCACCGCCTCGTGGATGGTCTCGGCATTGTGCGCACGCAGATAGTCGTAGATGCCGCCCAAATGCTCGCGCACCCTGCCTCCGCCGAACTCGTAGACCTTGCTGACCAGACCGTCGAGAAATTCGCGGTCGTGGGAGACGATGATGGCCGTGCCGTCGAAAGCCCTGACGGCCTCTTTCAGAACCTCCTTGGACGGGATGTCGAGATGGTTGGTAGGCTCGTCGAGGATGAGCAGATTGACGGGCTCGAGCAAGAGCTTTATCATGGCCAGCCGGGAGCGTTCGCCGCCCGAGAGCACCTTCACGTACTTCTCCGATGTCTCGCCGCCGAACATAAACGCGCCGAGGAGGTCGTTGATGCGCAGTCGCATGTCGCCTTTCGCCACCTCGTCTATGGTCTGGAAGATGGTCAGGCTCTCATCCAAGAGCTGCGCCTGATTCTGCGCAAAGTAGCCTATCTGCACGTTGTGCCCTATTTTCAGCTTGCCATCGAAAGGTATTTCGCCCATGATGCACTTCACGAGCGTAGACTTTCCCTCGCCGTTCTTGCCGACGAAAGCAACCTTCTCACCGCGCCTGATGGTCATGTCTACGTCCGATATAACGGTATGTTCGCCATACTTTTTTGTCAGCGTGTCTGTTATAACGGGATAATCGCCCGAGCGGAGGCACGGAGGAAACTTCAGGTGCATGGCGGAGTTGTCTACCTCGTCCACCTCAATGGGTACGATTTTCTCCAGTTGCTTGATGCGCTGCTGCACCTGTACGGCCTTCGTCGCCTGATAGCGGAAACGCTCTATAAACGCCCTGATGTCGGCAATCTCCTTCTGCTGGTTCTCATAGGCGCGGAGCTGCTGTTCGCGGCGTTCCTTGCGGAGGACGAGATATTCGTCGTATTTCACCTTGTAGTCCTCTATATGTCCGCAGGTAATCTCCAAGGTGCGGTTCGTAACGTTGTTGATGAAGGCACGGTCGTGCGACACCAGCACCACCGCCTTGGCACTTTGCGCAAGGAATTGCTCCAACCATTGTATGGACTCTATGTCGAGATGGTTGGTAGGCTCGTCGAGAAGCAGCACGTCGGGACGGCGGAGCAATATCTTTGCCAGTTCAATACGCATGCGCCATCCGCCCGAAAACTCTTTCGTGGGGCGGTCGAAGTCTGTGCGCTCGAAGCCGAGTCCCGTCAGCGTGCGTTCTATCTCCGCCTCGTAGTTCTCTCCGCCCATCATCATGTAGCGTTCGTGCTCCTGCGTGAACTTCTCTACCAGAGCGGCATAGCTCTCGCTCTCGTAGTCGGTGCGGTCGGCCATTTCCTGCTGCATCCGTTCAAGCCGCTGCTCCGTCTGCGTGTTGTCGGCAAACGCCTTGCGCGCCTCTTCCTTCACGGTAGTGTCGTCGGCGAGCTTCATTACCTGCGGCAGGTAGCCGACGGTCGTATCGTTCGGTATCGCCACCACGCCCGCCGTGGGCTTCTGTAGTCCGCAGAGAATCTTCAGCATCGTAGACTTCCCTGCACCGTTCTTGCCTACCAAGGCAATGCGGTCCTTATCGTTGACTACGAAGGAAACGTTCCGAAAGAGCGGCTTCACGCTGAACTCTACTGTCAAACCTTCTATTGAAATCATAGTTGTATCTTGGAGTTAAGAGAAGTTATGGGAATATATTGCTCCCCTTGACTGCCAAGGGGAACAAAGAACGCTTATGAGAAAGACCGAAAAGGCCTCAAGAAGCCGTCGTGCCCTGCACCGGCTAAGGGAGAGAAACGGACAGCAACACCTTATTTCCCGGTCTCCGATAGGGGCACGCAGCACCATTTGGTTACTTTCAGCATGACGCTGATGCCCGGAATCTCCTTAAGCAGGAAGTATTTTTTGCTGGATCTGACCAACCGGCCCGTCATTCCCTTCATAGGGCCGAACTTCACCAGCACGGGGTCGCCGGCCTTCATCCGGGCTTCTTCCGTGGAAATGAACTTCCGCATGCTTATTTCCGGGTTGCACATCAGCCGGAACTCGTACATCTGATTGTGCGGAATAAGGTAATAATCCTTTGAGTCGCGCTCCTTGCGAATGACGCTTAGCTTCAGAGCCGACTCCTGTACAGCCTTGCGGAAGATGGCTTCGTCGTCGGGCTGCTTGACAAAGAGCAGATTGATGACCACAGGCCGCAACACCTGCCTGACTTTCCCCGAAGCATCCTCAACGTCGCGATACTGCAAGGGGATAAATACTTCCATTCCTTTTTCCTTGAAGTAATCGGCCACCGTCTCCTGCCGGTTGCCAAACAGACGGACAGCGTACCACGCCTTCCCGTCGTCTACCACCTCGTCTACGTAGCGTTGGAGTTTTTCCATAATGGTTGCAAAAGTAAGAAAATTATATGGAATATGGATGATAATGCCCTTTCAACTTCACTATTTTTCTTATTTTTATCAATGTAGTCCGTCCTTCTGCTGCCTGACTTTCGTCCACCGGCACAGGAGGCTTTCGGGACAGCAGAAGCAGAGAGAAACGGGCATAAAGCGAAAGTGCCGTTTTCGTATGGTGAAAGTGCCGTTTTCATCATGCGAAACCGCCACTTTCGTTTCTCCATTGTAGCTCGGCAGAAAATGAGCATCTCACAGACCCGTATTCCGGGAAAAGGCAGGCATGCCTAAATGGTTCGGCTGTTGAACTGAAAATGATGATGAAGGGAAATCAGGAGGCGGCAGAGTTGAGTTTTTGATAGTGCCCACGGTGAAGGCAGACTGGCGTCCGGGCTTTGGAGGAAGGTTTCTGAGAATTGAGAGAGGCGGCATGAAGTTTCTGTTATGCCGTCAATATGTCCTTGTATGAAGGAACGGCCATGTTTATAGCGAATGAATAATAAAAAAACACTGGAAGACCAATCGTCTTCCAGTGTTTGATGTACAGGTTAGGATGTCCTGTTATGCTACTTTCTCCAAGCGTTTCATCATCAGGAACATGAAAGCTGCTGAAACGAGACAAAGGACGATGAACACGGTCCATACTATCGGCAATGGGAGGTCGCCCCACAGATAACCGCCCACGCTGACGAGCAGGTTACCGAATGCAGTAGCAACAAACCAGCCGCCCATCATGGCTCCCTTGTACTTTGGAGGTGCTACCTTACTAACAAAGCTGATACCCATCGGACTGAGGAGAAGCTCTCCGAATGTCAGCACGAGATAGGTGCCAATCAGCCAGTTGGCAGAAGCATACTTGGCAGACTCGCCTGCCACCTTCTGCTCGTTCGGGGTGAGAAGGCCCTGTGAGGCCATCACCATCAGGAAGTAGGCACATCCTGCCACAATCATACCGTATGCAATCTTGCGGGGAGCTGAAGGCTCCTTTCCCTTGGCAGCCAATGCACCGAAGATGGCCATGCTGATAGGAGTCAGGGCTACTACATAGAATGGGTTGAACTGCTGGAAGATAGGTGCGCTGACGTCTACAGTGCCCTCAAGATTCATATACTTGTAGGCCAATACACCGACAGCGGCAAGGATAATCAGAGCTGCAATGCCCTTCCCTTTGGAAGTCTTGCTCTGGAACAAAGCCATCGACGCGTACACGATGAAGACAATCATCACAAGATTGATTACATCGAAGGCCATGCTCTGTACGCCTGTAGAAGTCTTGTGGACGAACTCATCGGCAAAGTAAGTCAGGGTCAGACCGTTCTGATGGAATGCCATCCAGAAGAAAATAACCACTGCAAACACAAGGCAGAGGGCAACGATGCGCTCTTTGGTCTGCTGGGGTGTCAGTTCTTCCTCGGTTGATACGGCTGCAGCCTTGTCAGCCTTCTTCGTACCGCCCTCTACGTGTCTGAAGGTGCTTCTGAAGCCATAGTAGATGGCCATTGACAGAACCAGCGAAATGCAGGCTACGGCAAACGAGAAGTGGTAGGCGTCGTTGCCGGCATAGCCAAGGGAGTTCTCTGCCCAGTCCTTGATTCTGACAGCAGCGGTCGGTGCGAAGAGGGCACCGATGTTGATTGCCATGTAGAAGATGGAGAAAGCGGAATCGCGCTTGCCTTCCAACTCGGGATTGTCATAGAGATTGCCGACCATTACCTGTAGGTTTCCCTTGAACAATCCTGTTCCAAAGCTGATGAAGAGCAGGGCGGCTATCATGGACATAAATGCTACCGTGCCGCTTCCCAGTGGGATGGAGAGGAACAGATAGCCTGCAAACATGATGATGATACCGATGGTTACCATCTTGCCATAGCCGAATTTGTCGGCCATGATACCTCCAATCAGCGGCAGGAAGTACACAAGTCCGAGGAAGACACTATAGATTAGTCCGGCTGTTCCCGGTTCCAATCCGAAATTAGCTCTCAAGAATAACGCAAAGACGGCTATCATCGTATAATAGCCGAAACGCTCTCCCGTGTTGGCCAAAGCCAAGGCGTAAAGCCCTTTTGGTTGGTTTTCAAACATAATTGTTAAATTTTAGGTTGATTATTACTTTGTTTTTGAAATATCGAACAGATAGGTTGCCTTAATGACAATGTTTCCATGATTGGATTTCCCGAAGAAATCTTTCTTCGTGTTTCCGTAGATGTTGCCCAGCCCATAGTAGTAGCGGGCTTCGAGGAGGAAGTGCCCCAGTCTGGGATTACTCCATTCGGCACCCAGTCCGGCAGCAATGCCGTAGTCGAATTTCTTTTCTACGGGCATGTTCTCCTGTGCTACGGTGGTGTTGCTGCGTCCTGTGCCGTCAGAGGCAAGGTTGGGTGAGTCGTAGTTTTTTGAAGTTGATTCGCTCAGATAGAGTCCTATCTGCGGTCCGGCTTGGAAGAAGAAGTTCCATCCCTTGCGTTCCTTTCCCCACGCCAAGTGTGCAAAAACCGGAATCTGTACGTAGTTGATAGTGCGCGAATAGGCCTCGGCTACTCCATTGGCGTTGACTACTTGTCCTCCCGTGTTGGTCTGAATATCCTCTTTCCATCCTATGGAGGCGTAGTTCACTTCTCCGTAGATAGAGCAGATGGTATTGAAATACTTCTCGCATATATACCGGATACTCATACCGCCCGTGATGCCTCCGTGATAGTCCTGCGCGACCTTCGGGTCGAAGCCGACATTGGAGAGGACATAGCCGCCATTGACACCGACGGAGAGGTCGTTGCGATGCTGTCCTACCTGTGCAGCGATTGTCAGGGGCAGGAACGATAGGGCGACAGCCAATAGTTTGATTATATTTTTCATTAATATCATCGAAAGACGGCCCCGGCGTGTAGGGAGGGACTGTCTGCTTTGTATCAGTACACCAGATTCTCCATAGTCTGGTCGGCCTTGAAATGGACGAGCTGGAAGTGGTTGTTCTGATAGCCTCCTTGTCCAACACGCTCGAAGTTGAGCCGTGTCTGCAATGCCTTGTATTTGGCTTCCGTGTCCGTACCCTTGAAAGTCTTGGGATGGGCTTTCAGTCCCCGGATGAAGAACTCGGCCTGATCGTAGCCTGTTATTGCCATTCTCGGAATATAGGTCTTGCTCATCGGTTCACCGTAAGTGTCTTGATAGAGTTTCTCCAAAGCCTCGGTCTTGTTGGCGACCTTATTATAATAATAGGTGGACGGGATATAGACACCATACTTGAAGAAATAGGCCAAGTCGTAGTCTTGGTAGATGAACCACTGGTTGTAGCCATACATGGAGATGGCGAGGCCGGGATGAGTCTGCTTCAGGGAGTCAAGCTTGGCAAAGACCTGATTCAGTTGGGGACTCTTCTCGGAGTTGACCACAATCACATTGGGCCTTCTTGCATCGAAATGCTTGGCAAAATCACTCTGCGGAGAGTTTATATTGGTCAGGTCGTATTTTATTTTCAGGGCGTCAAGTTGCTTGCGCAGTCCGCTTGTAAAGCCTCCTACTTGGCTGTTGGGGTCATTGCAGTTGATGAATACAGGGTGATGGGTTTTGTGAAATCGTTCGAGGAAGCTGGCGATTGCCTTTTCGTTCAGTCGTGCATCGCTCTGATAGACCTGATAGATATTGGGATTGCTTGCCACCTCGTTTCCATCAATGGAGAACGGAATGACCAACTTGATTCCGTGTGCACGGCAGAAATCGGCAAGTGGTTTTACCTGATTGGAGTACAGAGGCCCAAAGATAATGTCAAGGGAGGAGGCGTTTGGGTCAAGTAGTGTAGTGCGCACGTCTGCCTCCTTGGGTACATTCCAAGCGTGGACGTCAGTATTGATGCCTTCTTCCTTCAGTTGGTTGAGGGCCAAGAGTACGCCACGATAGTATTCAACCATCCGTTTGCCATCACCGTCAAGATTGTGCAGAGGCAGCATTACGCCGATACGTATGCTTCCGGCTACGGGAGCCGTGGCGGTCTTAGTGGTTGCAGTGGACTGCGGCCTGCCGGAGGGAGAAGGCGTTTGCCCTTTCTTGTCGCCGTCTTTGGCGTATGGAACGAATATCCAATCGCCCTTCTTCAGTTCGTAGCCCTCCTTTTTCATTTCAGGATTGGCATCCAACAGCTCTTGGATACTTATTCCGTAGTCCTTGGCTATGCCGAAGATGGTTTCTTTTTTCTTAACCTTGTGAATATCTTTCCATTGAGTTGTCTGTGCCATTATTCCACACGCGAAGAACAATGTCAGCATCAACAAAAAGCATCTATGACCGTGTTTCATAATCATAACTTCTATTTAATTGTTGCAAAGATAAGAAAAAGTATTTACTATATCTCGTGAAATACATAGAATTTTTCGTATTTTTGCAGAAAATATAGCTGCACTCGGCAGACGAGAACAAGTTCTCTCTACGCTCATTGGCAATATTCTTGCAATTTAAAACAGAATATAGATGAAATCATTTCTTCTAAAAATATCGCTTTTCGTGGCTATGCTGTCCTGCACGGGTTTGGTTTCAGCGCAGGAATGTAATCCGTTCGGGGCATATACCAACAGGGACGGAGAGCCGGATACGCTGACCAGTTCGCTGGGCTTTTCCGGCTCGGCACCGCTTACGGTACGTTTTGAAGCCAATCCTGACGGCAATGTGGAGCCGGGAACTAACTTTGAATGGCATTTTACAGACCAGCGCAGTCCCCGTACCCCATTTCTCATCCGTTACGAGCAGGATACGGAGTACACATTCACTTCTGCCGGTTCGTTTAGTGTGCGTCTCTATCAGATTGTTGATGGCGATACCATCAGCATATACGACCCCATCACCGTCTCTATCAGCGAAAGCGAACTGCTGATGCCCAATGCTTTTTCTCCTAACGGAGACGGTATCAACGACATATATAAAGCGAAGAGCGGCTACAAAAGCATCGTGGAGTTCAAGGCTGTCGTCTTCAACAGATGGGGGCAGAAGCTATACGAGTGGACTGACCCGGAAGACGGATGGGACGGAAC
This sequence comes from Prevotella dentasini JCM 15908, assembly GCF_000614065.1. Classification (GTDB taxonomy): domain Bacteria; phylum Bacteroidota; class Bacteroidia; order Bacteroidales; family Bacteroidaceae; genus Prevotella; species Prevotella dentasini. The sequence goes on from NZ_BAKG01000018.1 coordinate 10,253, forward strand.
CTTCCACGGGAAGAATGTGGCGGAAGGAGTTTATTTTGTCAATGTAAAGGCAAAGGGGGCTGACGGACGGGAGTTCCATATCAGGCGTGATGTAAATCTCCTCCGTGGGTACAACGAAACGACCACCACCCAGCCATAAATGAAAGGATAACCAACAAAGATGAACGATAACATAGAGGTTTTGGGAGCACGTGTCCATAACCTGAAGAATGTGGATGTAACCATTCCACGCAATTCGCTGACTGTATTTACGGGGCTTTCCGGCTCGGGAAAGAGTTCGTTGGCTTTTGATACCATCTTTGCCGAGGGGCAGCGACGCTATATAGAGACATTCTCGGCCTACGCACGCAACTTTCTCGGCAATATGGAACGTCCCGACGTTGACAAGATTACGGGACTTTCGCCGGTCATCTCCATAGAACAAAAGACGACCAACAAGAATCCCCGTTCCACGGTGGGGACGACGACGGAAATCTATGACTATCTCCGACTGCTCTATGCCCGTGCCGGGGAGGCCTACTCGTATAGGAGCGGCGAGCGCATGGTAAGATACACGGAAGAGAAGGTTATCGAGATGATTATGCGCGACTACGACGGCCGGGGCATCTATATCCTTGCACCGCTCGTCCGCAATCGCAAGGGGCACTACCGGGAACTCTTTGAACAGATGCGCCGCAAGGGTTATCTCTACATCCGCGTGGATGGTGAGATAAGGGAAATAGTGCGTGGCATGAAGGTCGACCGGTACAAAAACCATAACATCGAAGTGGTTATCGACAAGATGAAGCTCGGTGGCATGGACACGGAGAAGCTGCGCGAACGTCTTTCTAAGACCGTTGCCACGGCCATGAAGCAAGGCGACTCGCTTATCATGATTATGGATAAGGAGACCGGCAGCAGCAAATACTTTTCCAAAAGACTGATGGACCCCGTTACGGGCATCGCCTACAAGGATGCCGCTCCCAATGTTTTTTCCTTCAATTCGCCCGAGGGGGCATGTCCGCACTGCAAGGGACTGGGAAAGATAAACGAGATAGACCTGTCAAAAGTAATCCCCGACGACACACAGACCATTCATGGCGGTGCCATCGTTCCGCTTGGGAAATACAAGAATCAGATGATTTTCTGGCAGATAGATGCCATTCTCTCCAAATACGATTGTACGCTGAAAACCCCCGTCAGGGATATTCCCAAGGAGGCAATGGCCGAGGTGCTCTATGGTTCCTTGGAGAATGTGCGTATTTCCAAGGAATTGGTGCATACCACGTCAGACTATTTCGTGGCGTTCGACGGCATCGTCAAGTATCTCCGCACGGTCATGGAGACCGACGACTCTGCCAACGGGAAGAAGTGGGCCGACCAGTTCATTGCCGAGAAAACCTGTCCCGAATGTCGCGGACAAAGGCTCAACCGCGAGGCGCTTTCCTACCGGGTGTGGGACAAGAATATTGCCGAACTCGCCAATATGGACATCGCCGAGCTGAAAGAGTGGATGGACCATCTGGAAGAGCATCTTGACGAGAAGCAGAAGAGGATTGCCACAGAGATTGTAAAGGAAATCCGCAAGCGGATAGACTTTCTGCTTGATGTCGGACTTAACTACCTCGCTCTCGACAGGCAGAGCGCAACGCTGTCGGGAGGAGAGAGTCAGCGCATCCGGCTGGCGACGCAGATTGGCTCGCAGCTCGTCAACGTGCTCTACATCCTTGACGAACCTTCCATCGGATTGCACCAGCGGGACAACGAAAGGCTCATCAGCTCGCTCAAGGAACTGCGCGACCTCGGCAATACGGTTATTGTTGTGGAGCACGATGAAGACATGATGCGTGCTGCCGACTGGATAGTCGACATAGGGCCGAAGGCCGGACGGAAAGGCGGCGAAGTCGTTTTCCAAGGAACATCCGGGGATATGCTGAAGACGCACACGCTGACAGCGCAGTACCTGAACGGCGAACAGACTATACAGATTCCCGAAAAGCGGAGGGACGGAAACGGCAAGTCGATATGGCTGCGGGGCTGTAGAGGAAACAACCTCAAAGGCGTAGACGTGGAGTTTCCGCTCGGTCGGCTGATAGTAGTAACGGGCGTGTCGGGCTCGGGCAAGAGCACGCTCATCAACGAAACCTTGCAACCCATTCTCTCACAGCATTTCTACCGCTCGCTGAAAAAGCCGATGCCCTACGATGCCATTGAAGGCATGGAGAGTGTAGACAAGGTGGTAAGCGTGGACCAAAGCCCGATAGGCCGCACTCCGAGGAGCAATCCTGCCACCTATACGGGCGTATTCTCTGACATCCGTCAGCTTTTTGTCAGCCTGCCCGAAGCAAAAATACGCGGCTACAAGCCGGGACGCTTCTCGTTCAACGTAAAGGGAGGACGCTGCGAAGCCTGCGGAGGAAACGGATACAAGACCATAGAGATGAACTTTCTGCCCGACGTGATGGTGCCTTGCGAGGTATGCCACGGCAAACGCTACAACCGCGAGACGCTCGAAGTGCGCTTCAAGGGAAAGTCCATAGCCGACGTGCTCGACATGACGGTCAACATGGCGGTGGAGTTCTTCGAGAATGTACCTCAGATTCTCCCACGCATCAAGGCGTTGCAGGACGTAGGACTCGGCTATATCAAGCTCGGGCAAAGCTCTACTACTCTGTCTGGTGGCGAGAGCAGCGTGTGAAGCTCGCCACAGAACTTGCCAAGAAGGACACGGGCAAGACGCTCTACATACTCGACGAGCCTACGACGGGACTCCATTTCGAGGATATACGCATCCTGATGGGCGTACTCCAAAAACTTGTAGACCGGGGCAATACGGTGATTATCATTGAGCACAACCTCGACGTTATCAAGCTCGCTGACTATATTATCGACATGGGACCTGACGGCGGACGTGGCGGCGGGCAGGTGTTGGCTACGGGAACTCCCGAAGCCATTGTCCAAGGCGGCAGGGGCGTAACCTCCCGTTTTCTGTCAGCAGCCCTTCAGCCACGCAACCCGGTATAGCCGGCGGTTCTCTGTCAAGAAGATGGAAGTCCGGCGGTAGGCGGAGGAGGCTTAGCGACGACAGAATCTCCATCCGTGCCCGTCTTTCCAAGGTTCTCTGAAGGAATGGCAGAAGTAGGGGGAGGGCCTGTACGGAAATATTCATAGCAGTGTAGAATGTAAGGAAAATTCAGTCTCGTAGCTTCAAAGTATTGGGATGGCTGCGTGAAAACGGCACTTTCGCACGACGAAAGTGCCGTTTTCGTCATCTGAAAGTGTCTTGTCCGTTCTGCGAAGATTCCGCTATAAGCGTTCTGCCTTGTAATTATCTGTACCCCAGTATTTTATTCCCATGTTTCGAGTAACTCGGGAAGCTAGATTCACGACGGATATTTGGAACATTCTGTCAAGAAGTTTTACGATGGGGAATCCTCACTGCCTATCCGTGAAATGCCGTGCAGGCGTATGCACCCGTGCCGGGCTTGCATGGTGTGTGGATTTGTTTTTTCGGCTGACAATCTCTGTTATGTCGGAAAAAATAATTAAATTTGCATCCGCAATAGGTTCATTCACAAATGATTAAAAAGGGAATTCGGTGCGACTCCGAAACTGTCCCGCAGCTGTAAGTCGTCTCTTTTGTGCAAGCAATGCCACTGACCACGGAGGTTGGGAAGGTGCTTGCCAAGTTTGGACAACGAAGTCAGAAGACCTGCCATTGCAGTCTGGTGCCGCCTTCGAGGACGGGCAGGGCACCGAAACATAAATTCTTAAGAGTCCGTAGGTTTCCTTGCAAGGGCAGGGAGTGGCAGGCAGGAGCTTAAATCCATGCTTCTGCACCGGTTGTCGGCGTGTGGTCTTGGGTTCCGTCTTGCTCCGACTGTCATCCCTCTTTCGGGTGTTGCTCCTCCGTATCTTCCAAAATAACGAGAATGAGACTACAAATCACATTGCTTTTCCTGTTATTGCCTCTGTCGCTTCTGGCACAGACGGCAGGCGAAGACTCCACCCATGCTATTGATGAGGTGGTGGTGGTCTCACGGCTGACGCAGCGCGAGGTCATCCCCTCGCAGCAGCTGAAGGGCGAGACGCTGCAACGGCTCAGTGCGCAGAGCATTGCCGATGCCCTCCGCTATTTTGCCGGTTTGCAGCTGAAGGACTATGGCGGCGTCGGAGGAATAAAGACGGTAGACATCCGCAGCATGGGGACGAACCATCTCGGAGTCTTTTACGACGGCATAGAGTTGGGCAACGCACAGAACGGACAGATAGACCTCGGGCAATTCTCGCTTGACAATGTAGACGAGATAACGCTCTACAACGGACAGAAGAGTGCCATCTTCCAGCCTGCATCCGATTTCGGCAATGCCGGAAGCGTATATATCCGCACCCGTCGTCCCCGTTTCGGTCCGGGAAAGGCCTATAACCTGTGCCTGAACGCCAAATATGGGTCGGGCGATTTGTTCAATGTCTCCACGCTGTGGGAGCACCGTCTTTCACCGGCCGTGTCGGTTTCGGTCAATGGGGCGTTCCTTTCTTCGAGCGGCAGGTACAGATTCAGATACAGACGTGTTACCCCGATGGGACAGGTGGCGTATGACACCACGGCAGTGAGGCAGAATGGAGACATCCATGCAGAGCGGTTGGAGGCGAACCTCCACGGAATCTTTTCCCGTGGCTACTGGAATGCAAAGGCATATCTCTATAATTCCGAACGGGGCATACCGGGGGCGATTGTCAACAACGTATGGCGGAGGGGCGAGCGGCAGGCAGACGTGAACTCGTTTTTTCAGGCTCGCTTTCAGAAAGACCTTTCCGACCGTTTCTCTACGCAGTGGCTGGCAAAGTATGCGTACTATCGGACACATTATATTAATAGGGACACGACGCAACTGCCCGTAGACAACCGCTATTGGCAGCAGGAGGTGTATCTCTCCACGGCCAATGTGTGCGAGCTGATGCGCAACTGGAGCATGTCGCTGTCGTATGATTTCCGTTGGAACAAGCTCAATGCCGACACCTACCGCTTTGTATTTCCTACGCGTTTCTCCCATCTCGTCAGTCTGGCAATGGCACTTGATGCGCACAGGGTAAGGCTGCAAGGCTCTGTCCTTGCCACTTTTGTCCACGACATTCTTCATCCCCGGCAGCCGATGACTGGCGGCTCGTCGGGCAAGACGCTTACCAAGCTGACCCCGGCCCTCTTTGTCGATGTGCCGCTTCTCCGTCCCCGGCACTCTGCTTCCGCCTCTCTCGACCTTCGGGCGTTTGTCAAGCGCAGTTTCCGCATGCCGACTTTCAACGACCTCTACTATACCGACTTCGGCAATTCAAGCCTCCGTCCCGAATCGGCGACACAATATAATCTCGGCATTGTCTTCCGTCGCGAGCGTTGTCAGGGCCTCCTCCGAAGCTGGGACATTCAGGCCGACGGCTATTACAATACCGTTCACGACAAGATTATCGCCTATCCGAAAGGGCAGCAGTTCCGCTGGACGATGCTAAATCTCGGCCGTGTCCATATCACGGGGCTTGATGTCTCGGCAGCTATGATGCTTCAGCCGTTCCGCGGTCTTTCTCTTAGCTGCCGGCTGCAATACACCTATCAGGATGCACGCGACGTTTCCGACCCTGCTACGCCTTACTACCGCGACCAGATACCCTATATTCCCTACAACAGTGGCTCTGCTGTCGTCAGTGCCTCCTATATGGCTGGTCGTTCAATTACAGCTGCATCTATACGGGCCACCGTTACAACGGGCAGGAGAACATCCGATACAACCATGCCGAACCTTGGTACACCCACGACGTCAGTCTGCAATATCGGTTCCACCTCGGCAAGGCATCGTTGAAGGCTCTTGTGGAGGTCAACAACCTGCTTAACCAGCAGTACGACGTCATTTTGAACTATCCAATGCCGGGGAGAAATGGGAAGATAGGTGTGGAAATGGAAATCTGAAGTGTCTTCCACGCACTCTGAAAGTCTTTCCAAGTCTCTCCGAAGGAGGGTAGGCCGGGTTGCCCGTGTTTCGGAATGGCTATAGGGGAAACGGGTATGGGTCGGATGACGGGCTAATTATGGCTGCATGGCTGTACCACATCCTCTCCGAGAGGCGTTTGGAGTCTTTGGCTGAGTGTCCTGTATGAAGAAAATAATAGCATAGTTGTCCCATATCCTTTCCTTGGAGAGGGGGTTGGGAAAGTCTTTAACAAGATGAACAATATACAAAAGACAATGACATGGCCGTTCCGCGTCTTCTTCTCGGGAGGGTCTCGGGAAGGTTTCAGGATGGCTTGGAAAGGCTTCCTCTTCCTCTTTCTCCTTGCGTCTTGCCGCAACGATGCCACGCTCATCTATCCCGACGACGCGCAGACAGGGGGAATGTCGGAGAGCAGCTACAAGGGAATGTACGTGCTCAACGAGGGGAATATGGGTTCCAACAAGGCGACGCTCGATTTCCTCGACTTTGCTTCGGGCACTTATTCGCGCAATATCTATCCGTCGCGGAATCCCTCGCAGGTGCTTGAATTGGGAGACGTGGGCAACGACGTCAAGATTTACGGCGGCAGTCTGTGGATGGTCATCAATCAATCTAATAAGGTTGAGGTTGCCGATGCGCGTACTGCGGTCAGCCGTGGGCATGTTTCAGTTCCCAACGGCCGCTATCTGGCGTTCAGCGGTGGCTTTGCCTACGTCAGTTCCTACGTCGGGCGCATCAACAGTGAGAGTGTTTTGGGAGCAGTATATAAGGTAGACACACTCTCGTTGCAGGTTGTAGACACGTGTATCGTGGGCTATCAGCCTGAGGAAATGGCTGTTGTGAGCGGCAGGCTCTACGTGGCCAACAGCGGAGGTTACAATCCCATGCAGGGAAAGGACTACGACCGCACGGTCAGTGTGATAGACCTGTCTTCGTTCGGGGTAGTACGAACCATTGATGTTGCCCCGAACCTCTTTCGGGTGCGTGCCGACAGATACGGCAATGTGTGGGTTTCGTCGCGCGGCGACTATGCTTCCGTGCCGTCAAGGTTGTATGAACTCTATGCCGATGAGGTCGTTGGAAGCGTGGATGTGCCTGTCAGCGACTTCGATTTCCTTGGCGACTCGCTCATTTATCAAGGCGACGGGCACGTCGGAATCATTGATGTACGCACGGGCAAAGTCGTCAACGACCGTTTTCTCCGTCCTGTCTCCCCTCCGCTCCGTACTCCTTACGGGCTGATAGCAGACCCGTCGAACGGCAATATATACGTGATGGATGCCACCAACTACGTCTCCAGCGGAAAGCTGTACTGCTTTGACCGCCACGGCAACTATCAATGGGACACGTGGACGGGCGATATTCCCGGGCATGCCTGCTTCCTCCGATAGCCTGCTCCTGCTCCGCCACTCCTGCTTCCTATGCAATAGCGTCCTGCCTTACCGTCCGTCGTGTTGCAATACCGTCGCAGCCCACCCTTCAAACCGACAAACAAAGAAACAATGAGAATCTTTTCCACTATCCGAAAGACTGCCGGCAGCCTGCTGCTCCTTGTCCTTTCACTTCCTCTTTCAGCCCAGAACTCTCCTTATATCAGGGCAGTAGACGAGTACGTCCCGGCCCCCGGGCAGTTCGTCAACAGCTTGCCCGAACTGTCGGCCAGCGATACGCCCGAGACTGCGGCAGCCAAATGTACCTCGGAAATAGGCGGCAAGGAAGGCATTGTTACCTTAGGTGGGTATGGCGGATATATCACTTTTCATTTCGACCATCCCGTCGTGAACGTGCAGGGTGCCTACGATCTCTACATAAAAGGCAATGCGCACGAAGGCAGCAGTGAGCCGGGCATCGTCATGGTATCGCAGGACGAGAACGGGAACGGGCTACCCGACGATACGTGGTACGAACTTTCGGGCAGTGCCGATACGGACAGCATCGGCCGGGTAGACTACGACTATACCATTACCTATACGAAATCGGACTTGCAAGATGTCCCTTGGACAGACAGCAGGGGCAACAGCGGCGTAGTGGCACGGAACGAATACCACAATCAGGAGTATTTCCCGCTCTGGTTGCCGTCGCCCCTCACCTTCCACGGTACGCGTCTTCCAGACAACGGCTTCGACCGTTCGGGCAAGGGGATATACTGGGTACAGAACACTTTTGCCTACGGATATGTGGACAATGTGGCCGATTCCATCGGGTCATGCTTCAATATCGGGCATGCGGTAGACCGACACCGCCAGTCCGTCCATCTCCCCTCCATAGACTTTGTACGGGTCTATAGTGCAGTCAATCAGCAGTGCGGATGGATAGGGGAGACCTCTACTGAGGTATGCAGGGCGGTAGACCTGCACCCGACAGCGACACTCATCGGCCCTGTCAGTGCTTCGCCTGCCCGTCTGCTGCGCATCTTCAGTCTTGACGGGCGGACATTGCAGCATGTGCGGAGAGGTGTCAACATACTGCAATATACTGACGGTACAATAAAGAAAATCCATATAAAATAATTTAAAACAAACGCTTATGAACAAGTATTTCTACGTTTTTGCCCTTGCTGCTGCCCTCACCGTGCAGCCTGCCTTGGCACAAAGCGGCGATGATGATGTCATCACCGACTCCGTAGCCTCCTTCGACGACATTCAGCTCGATGCCAACGGCTACTACAACGGAGCTGACCAGATGGGCGGTGCCTACAGCGGTGCCTATCTGTTCTACAACTTCTACAATGCCACGTATGGTTCGTGGACCGGCTTCTCCGTCTCCAACAGGCAGGAAACCGATTTCAAGAACTATGCCGAAAGCCAGTATAACAGCTGCGTAGGGCACGGTGTGAACAATTCGGAGAACTATGCCGTCTACTTTTACAGCAACTACGGCATAGAGAAGGAGATAGACACAGCACCCATCCAAGACAGAAACGGCAATAAAATAAAGGCAAAGGGTTTCTACGTAACCAATTCGGCGTGGAACCGCCACGCCTATCTTAACGGCGACGGCATGACTCCCGGGGCTTTCGCAACAGGCGACTGGTGCAAGCTGACGGTCTATGGCGTAACAGGAGAGGAAATTGCAGACTCGGTAGAATACTATCTGGCAGACTACCGCTCTGGCAATCCGGCTGCCCACCGCTTTGTGAACGACTGGGAATGGATAGACATTTCAGCATTGGGCGAGGTGGATCAGCTGAACTTCAAGATTACTTCCAGCCGCAAGAACGACTACGGCATGACGACGCCTGCCTATTTCTGCATGGACGACTTCGCAGGCGAGGCACCCAAGGCGGGTAACGGTCTGGGAGTAGTAGACTTTGAGGGAGCTGCTCCGCTCAATGCCGACGGCTACTATAATGGCTCCGACGAGGAAGGCGGATTCTCTTCCCATGGCTTCCATTTCGCCACCAACTACTTCTCCGACTACAACTACTGGTCGGGCACGGGGCTTTCCAACCGTACCGATACCGGCTTTGAGAGCTATGTACTGGGCCAGTGGAACTCTACCATGGGGCACGGCTACAAGAACTCTTCCACATACGCCGTTGTCTATCCGCAGGGAGAAAGCATAGAAGTTGAGGCCGCACCGGCTACCATCAGCGGCTTCTACGTAGGGCTGAACAGCTATGTCCGCAATGCCATAGAGGCGGGCGACGGCATGACTCCGGGTGCTTTCACGACGGGAGACTGGTACAAACTCTCCATCATAGGGCTTGATGAAAAGGGCGGGAAGAAGGATACGATAGACTACTACCTTGCCGACTACCGCTCTGCCAGCGAGGCCGACCACTACTATATCAAGGACTGGAGCTGGATAGACCTCACGAAACTCGGCGAGGTCAAGGGTATCACCTTCCGGTTATCAAGCAGTCGCAACAACGACTACGGCATGACGACACCCGGATACTTCCTGATGGACAACTTCAACGGCACGTACGACGGCGAGAGCGACAGGCTCGCTACCGGCATCGGGGCTGTAGAAGCCGTTACGGAGGTGAACAAGCCGCGCAACTTAACAACGGGCATCTACTCGCTCGACGGCCGCAAGCTCAACAAGATGCAACGCGGCATCAACATTGTCCGCATGGCTGACGGAACGACACGCAAGATTCTCCAAAGGTAATTTTCCGGGTCGGGGTACTTCTGCGCCACGAATGGTGAAGTATCCTTACCCTTTGACGCTGACGGGAGAGTGCGGAATCATCACGCACTCTCCCGTCTTTTTATACTGCTATGGCTCAGGGAACCCTCCGTGTGCCCGTTGCACGGGGTGATGGCTGGTATCCTCTCCCTGCAATCCTGCCGTAAGAACACCAGTCTCGTCGTTTGACGGACAGCCTATGGAAACCGATTCGCCCGGCAGGGGGCAGTGTGTCCGTTTGGGATAGTATTATGGCGGCAAAATGAAAGTGGCGGTTTCGCACCATCAAACGGGCGTTTTCGCATGGTCAAAGTGCCACTTTCGCTTTTCCGTTTTGGCCAGTGTAAAAAACAAATGGACTTTCCCTGTAGGAGAAAGTCCATTCGCTATATCATCTATTGCCCGTTTCGGGGTTATTTTTCCTGCATCACGCCCTCTATGTAGAGTCTTGTCATTTCCGTCTTGGCATTGGTACGGATGGTAATGCTCTTCTTGAAGTGGCCGGGAAACTTGCCCTGTCCGTTATAGGTAATCTCTATGGAGCCTTTCTGCCCCGGAGCTATCGGCCGCTTGTCATAGTGAGGAACGGTGCAGCCGCAGCTGGCAACGACCTGATTGATGACCAACGGAGCCTTCCCGGTATTGGTAAAGGTGAAGGTCGCCTTCTGTACGGGATTTTTCTCGGAGAAGGTTCCGAAGTTGTGTGTCATCTTGTCGAACTTGATTTCGGCTGATTCTGTGCTGCCGCATAGACGAATCCGCAGATGAGCAGCATGGTTATCATTAAGATTTTCTTCATAATTCAGTCTGTTTTATTGTTGAATTTGATGCAAAAGTAAACAGAAAGTTTAGTGTGGGGGAGGTTTTTTGCAATTATTAAGCCGAAATTATCATATATTAATCAAATGACAATGCTTGTCCCGAAAACTTTCGCGGACCGGCAGACATTTCCACATTGACGGTGGCGTCGTTTCGTTAAAAGTTTGTAACTTTGCATCTATATATAAACAAAACAAACAGACATACTATGTATCGGACGAATACTTGTGGCGAGTTGCGGCTCTCTGATGCCGGCAAGGAAGTTACCCTTGCCGGATGGGTGCAACGCTCGCGAAAGATGGGAGGAATGACGTTTATCGATTTGCGCGACCGTTACGGCATCACCCAGTTGGTCTTCAACGAAGCCGACGATGCCGACTTGTGTGGAGAGGCCAACAAGCTGGGGCGTGAATATTGCGTGCAGGTAAAGGGAGTGGTAAACGAGCGTCAGAGCAAGAACGGCAAGATGCCTACTGGCGACATCGAAATCATTGCCAAGGAGCTGAATGTGCTCAGTTCTTCCCTGACGCCTCCGTTCACCATCGAAGACAATACGGACGGAGGAGACGACCTCCGCATGAAGTACCGCTACTTGGATTTGCGTCGTCCGGCAGTCAGAAAGAACATAGAGCTGCGCCATCGTATGACGATTATCATCCGTAATTTCCTCGACAAGCTGAACTTCATTGAGGTGGAGACGCCCGTCCTGATAGGCTCAACTCCCGAGGGAGCGCGCGACTTTGTCGTTCCCTCGCGGATGAATCCCGGTCAGTTCTATGCCCTTCCGCAGAGTCCGCAGACGCTGAAGCAGCTGCTGATGGTGGCAGGTTTCGACCGTTATTTCCAGATAGCCAAGTGCTTCCGAGACGAAGACCTGCGTGCCGACCGTCAGCCGGAGTTCACGCAGATAGACTGCGAGATGTCTTACGTTGACCAAGACGACGTCATCGGCATCTTCGAGGAGATGGCGCGCTGTCTCTTCCGTGAAATACGCGGTGTGGAGTTGCCTAAGCTGGAGCAGATGCCGTGGCATGAGGCGATGAGGCGTTTCGGCTCCGACAAGCCTGACCTCCGCTTCGGAATGGAGTTTGTCGAGCTGATGGACGACCTCAAGGGCACGGGAACGTTCCCCGTCTTCGACGAAGCCGGATATATCGGCGGTATCGTTGTCCCGGGCTGTGCAGAGTATAGCCGCAAGCAGCTCAACGAGCTGACCGACTTTGTGAAGCGTCCGCAGGTGGGTGCCAAGGGGCTTGTGTTCATCAAGTATAATTCCGACGGTACGGTGAAGAGTTCCATTGACAAGTTCTATACGCCCGAGCAGTTGCAGAAGGTCAAGGAGACGACGGGAGCCAAGGATGGCGACCTCGTGCTGATTCTCTCTGGCGACAATGCTAACAAGACACGCGTTCAGCTCTGTACGCTTCGTCTGGAGATGGGCGACCGCCTCGGTCTGCGCGACAAGAACGTATTCAAGTGTCTTTGGATAGTCGATTTCCCGCTCTTCGAGTGGAGCGACGAGGAACAGAGACTTATGGCTACCCATCATCCGTTTACGATGCCGAATCCCGACGACATTCCTTTGCTTGACGAACATCCCGAGCAGGTGCGTGCGAAAGCATACGACTTCGTCTGCAACGGCGTGGAGGTCGGAGGAGGGTCTCTTCGTATTCACGACACGCAGTTGCAGGAGAAGATGTTCGAGGTGCTTGGCTTCACTCCCGAGCGTGCCGAGGCACAGTTCGGCTTCCTGATGAATGCTTTCAAGTATGGTGCGCCTCCTCATGCCGGTCTGGCTTTCGGACTCGACCGTTTCGTCAGCATCCTTGCCGGACTCGACTCCATCCGCGACTGCATCGCCTTCCCGAAGAACAACAGCGGACGCGATGTGATGCTCGACGCACCGTCGGTTATTGACGACAAACAGCTCGACGAATTGCAGATAAAAGTTGAGCTAAAGGCCTAATAGTCATTGATTAAAATCAATAAATAAGCATAACGGGGCAATTGGGGCTTCGGAGCTGTCATATTTCTGTTTGAAAATTCGATGCTCTGAGATATTTGATGTAATTTTGCAAATACATATTACAGATAGTTAGTTCAGAGTTTGAATAGATTTTAATGTACTAAATTATGGCAGAAAAGAAGACAACGGATGCTGCAAAGACGGCAGCAAAGAAGGCGGCTCCAAAGAAAACAGTGGCAAAGAAGACGATAGCAGCCATTTCACTCAACGCCGAGAACGTCGGGTTCAGGGCAGGCGACGTTTACAATGCGCTGGCATCTGAGGGCAAGGCTCTCTCTGTGGCAGAGATTGCAAAACTTGCCAAGATTACTACCGAGGAGGTTTATCTGGGTATTGGCTGGCTCTTGAAAGAGGGTAAGGTCAACGAAGAGGACAACAAGGTTGCTCTTGCTTAATAGAAACTATGTTATATAATAAGGTAGGGGTCTGTATCTGAGCGTATGGACTCCTTCTTTTTTGCTTTATATGCTTTACGAAGAAGACATTCTACGCATACTTGTAGAGGCTGGGGAGACGGGGCTGCCTGTCCGAAAGATTTCCCGCCACGTCTTCAATGCGCGTAATTCTTTTTTCAATCCCATCACCGAAGAGGAAGTGCACCAGTTTGTCTGCCAGTATCTTGGGCGTGTCTGCAAGAATGAAGACTCGCTGATAGAACGCACGCAAAAAGGTGTTTACAGGCTCAACGATTCTAATAAGGATTCCCGTCAGCTGTATCTTCAGTTCAGAGACGACGGGGACGAGCCTGCCGAGCCAAAGAAGGAAATAGACCAGAGCCTTAGCTTGTTTTAGCCATCAGACTGCTTTCGTGTTCTGTTTCCATGCCCTGCGGATGTCAAGTATGGGCTTTTGGCGGTAAAGGATAGTCGAGATGATTTTCAGGGATTAGGACTGTCTTAATGGCGGAAAACCACGATAAACACTATAGATGTACTCCTTCCATTTCTTAACGGGGAGGGGAAGAAGGACGGATTGTTGCCTTAATGCAGAGAAAAGCCCATGGTAAGGTTGCAGTTGTTGTTTTTTCTTCGTATATTTGCAGAAAATCAAATATTAGAAACATACAAGAATGGCACTTTCCAACAATCATTTAGTCATTATGGCAGGCGGTGTAGGCAGTCGCTTTTGGCCGATGAGCACTGCCGAATGTCCTAAACAGTTTATTGATGTCCTCGGTGTAGGCAGGTCGTTGTTGCAGTTGACCTACGACCGCTTCAGGAAACTGATGCCTGCGGAAAACGTTTGGGTGGTTACGAACGAGAGGTATGCAGACCTCGTCCGTGAGCAGTTGCCCGATGTCCCCTTGGGAAATATCCTCCGCGAACCTTGCCGCCGCAATACTGCTCCGTGCATAGCGTATGTCAGCTGGCGGATTAAGAAGGTGGCGCCGAAGGCGAATATCGTCGTAACGCCGAGCGACCATGTCGTTGCCAATGTCGAGGAATTTCAGCGAGTGGTGGGAAACTGTCTGAAGTTTACGGCAGAGACGGATGCCATCGTTACCTTGGGCATCAAGCCCAACCGCCCCGAAACAGGCTACGGATACATTCAGGCCGACCTCTCTACGGCTTCTGCACGTAACAGGGAAATATTCCGCGTCGACCAGTTCCGCGAGAAGCCCGATCTGGAAACGGCCATCCGCTACACCCGTCAGAACAACTTCTTCTGGAATGCAGGTATCTTTATCTGGAGCGTTTCGACGATTGCCAATGCCTTCCGTATCTATCAGCCGAACATTGCGCGGACGTTTGAGGGCATCATGGACCAGCTTGGGACTCCCGAAGAGCAGGCTGCGATAGACAGGGTCTATCCCGACTGCGAGAGCATCTCGGTCGACTATGCCATCATGGAGAAGGCGGAGGAGATATTTGTCTGTCCTGCCGATTTCGGGTGGAGCGACCTTGGGACATGGGGCTCGCTGCTATTGCAGTCTCAGCACGACCTCTACGGCAATGCTATTATTGGAGAGAACGTGAAACTCTTCGACAGCAAGAACTGCATCGTGCATACTACCGAGGAGAAAAAGGTGGTCGTGCAGGGGCTTGACGGTTTCATCGTGGCCGAGAAGGGCAATACGCTGCTGATTTGCAAGCTGTCGGAAGAGCAGAGAATCAAGCAGTTTACTGGAGAATGATGAGTCCGTCCGCCACGCCTGCACGGCTACGGGCACTCCATCCCGCAGAAAGGAGATAACGCAATAATAGGGATATGAAAATCAGATACTTGTCATTTCTGTTTTTGCTCGTTCCTGTCATGATGTGGGCGCAGCCACTCCGGCTTGTGCGCATGAATCCGCAGCGTCATTATCCGGCTACCGTGCCGAAGGGAAATTACAGCGGTATGGCGTGGATGGGTGGAAACCGCTATGCGGTAGTGTCGGACAAGGCTCCAAAGAGTGGCTTCTTTGTCTTTGAAATTGATGTGGACTCTGTTTCGGGCGGTCTCCTCGGGGTTTCGGCAAAGGGCTTTTTTGCTCCGATGAGGATAATAGGGACGAGGAGGGGATAGCTTTCTTCGCGGAGAGGAACACGGTATTCATTTCGCGCGAGGCCGACAATAAGGTCAAGGAATATGCTTTGGACGGACGGGCAACGGGACGGGAGCTTGCCGTTCCTCCGGTTTTCGGCCGTGCAGGCAGCAACTATGGTCTTGAAGCTCTCACCTACAACCGGGCGACGCACCGTTTTTGGACTACTTCGGAGAGCACGCTGGAGGGCGACGGGGGCAGGCTGATTCGCGCAACGGCGTGCAGAACAGGCTGCGGCTGCAATCCTTCGGCGATGACCTGTCTCCGCGGGAGCAGTATGCCTATCAGATGGATGCTCCGGCAGTACGTGGGCAGGTTGCAAGCTATGCGATGGGAGTAGCCGGGATGGCAGCCTTGGACGACGGCCGGCTGCTTGTTCTTGAGCGTGAGTTTGTCGTTACATCCAAGAAACTCGGCTCATACGTGGTTAACAAGCTGTATAGTGTCTGGCCCGACGGGGGAAAGGAAGTATCTTCAGATACCGTACTCAACGCTCAGTCTCCCTGTCTCGGCAAGACGCTGTTGGCAAAGTGGAAGACTTCGATTACGCTGTTCCGGCAGAATCTGGCCAATTATGAGGGGCTCTGTGCCGGGCCGCGGCTGAAGGACGGAAGCCAAGTCCTGCTGCTGTGTGCCGACAGCCAGAATCAGTATGGCGGTATCCTCCGCGATTGGTTCCGCACGATTATAATCAGACAGGGACCATATTAAAAAAGAGTGTAGGCCTTTCTTGTATTTCCTGCTTGCCCTGTTATTTTGCCATTCCTTCTTTCTTGTTTTTTTAGTTGATATATTCTCCTTTTTATATATCTTTTTTGCTTTTCCATAGTGTCCGTGGGGGTGCGAATACCCCCACGGATAGGGTGCGAATACCCCCACGGATAGGGTGCGAATACCCCCACGGATAGGGTGCGAATACCCCCACGGATAGGGTGCGAATATCCCCACGGGTAGGGTGCGAATACCCCCACGGGTAGGGTGCGAATATACCCCACGGGTAGGGTGCGAATATACCCCACGAGTGGGGTGCAAATATACCCCACGAGTGGGGTGCAAATATACCCCACGAGTGGGGTGCAAATATACCCCACGAGTGGGGTACAAATATACCCCACGAGTGGGGTGTGAATGTACTCCACGAGTGGGGTCTTTTCATCCCTATATTTCACGGAAAATATAAGGAAACAAGCAGCCTTTTTCGGCAGTAGTGGCAGTTTAGCGCAGCCTTTTCTTCAGCTTTCGTATGGCCTTGTCGCGCACTTGTCGGACGCGCTCGCGCTTCAGTCCCGTCATTTCGCCTGCTTCCGCCATCGTATAGTGTTCTCCGTCCAGGCCGTATAAGAGGTTGATGACCTTGCGCTCGCGTTCGTTGAGTACGTTCATCCCCTGTCTCAGTTCGCTGTTCAGAATCTGCCTGTTCAGGCTTTCGTCGGCACGGGGCGAGTTGTTGTTCTCTATGACGCTCTGCAGCGTGAAGTTGTTACTGCTGCCTACGGGTACTGGCTGGTCCATGGAGATGGGGTGAGAACGTTTCCGTTCGGATGGCGTAGCCTCCTTTTGCGGCACCTTGTAGAGTGCCGTCTGCTCGCTGATGGCCTCTTCCATGGCGCGGCGGATGTAGGGTGCGGCGAATATAACGAAGCGCGTGCCCTTGCTGCCGTCGTATTTCCGGGCTGCGTGCATCATTCCGATGTTTCCTTCGCTGATGAGGTCGTCCTCGTCGAGGCCGTGGTTGCGGTACTGGTGTGCCAGTGAAACGACAAACTTAAGGTTTGCCTTGGTCAGCTTCTCAAGTGCTTGGCATCTCCCACCTTGATTCTTTCGGCCAAATTCCGTTCTTCCTCGTTGCTGAGGAGTTGCTCCAGTGCTATCTCCTCTATGTATCTTTCGTTTGCTGCCATAGATGTAATGCTGTTTTGCCGGTTTATGTATTTTGTTATCGTATTGTTATTCTGCTGCCTTTCCTCGTTTCCGCTTTGTCAGCCATTTTACTCCGAAGTAGAGGAGGGCAAGGAGCACGAGGGCGACGATTCCGAACTTGATATACTCTCCGTACTCCATAATCTTGTCGTTGAGCTGACTTTCGGGTACGAACGTGTGGAGATAGTATCCGAGCAGGGCGAGGATGCAGTTCCATGCGCCTGCCCCGATGGTGGTGAACAGGAGGAATTGCCAATAGTTCATCCTTGCCAGACCAGCCGGAATGGAGATAAGATGGCGGATGCCGGGCAGCAACCGGCCCGTAATGGTAGCTGCCATGCCGTGATTGTAGAAATACCGCTCGCTCTTCTCCACCTTCTCTTGATTGAGGAGGCACATCTTGCCCCACTTGCTGTTGGCAAACCGATAGATGATGGGGCGTCCGAGATACCATCCGGCAAAATAGTTGATGGTGGCTCCGCAGTCTGCCCCGATAGTGGCAAAGAGGATAACGAGCCACATGTTGAGGTTTCCGCCTGCTGCATGATAGGCCGCAGGTGCAACGACAAGCTCTGAGGGGACGGGGACGACGGTGCTCTCCAGAAGCATCAGCAGGAAGATGGTGCCGTAGTTGAGTTGGGATAAGAGTGTGCTGATGAAGCCCATAGGTATGAATTTGAATTGTTTATACTATAGATAATGGCTGTGGGAGTGTGGATGATGCCCTAAGCAAGGCTGTCCTCGCCGGGGAAGGGAGTGCCGGGCTGTTCTCTCTGGGAAGGGAAGATGACGGGTATGCCGGGATAGTCTTCCGGCATCGTACCTTCAGGATAGAGGTCTGACAATACTTCGGCACACTCTTCGGGATTGCGCCCGACGGCTATCTTGAGCCAAAGTTCGTATTCGGCTTCCTTGTCCAGCTCGTAGCAGCAGCGTGCAAGGTAGGCATAGCCGAACGTCCACTGCTCGTCCATAGACGAAAGATAGGCGGAGAAGAGGCGGTAGGCAAATTCCACGTATCCGTTGTCGAATACCGAAATGGCAATGTGGATGAAGGTTGCCTCCATGTCCTTCGACTTCCTGACAGACTCCTGATAGTATTGGAGTGCCTTCGCGATGTCGTTCTTGAGCAGGTAGAGGTGTCCGATGGTAACATCTATCAGGCTCGTGTCGCTGCTGGGGCTGATTTCCTTGTACCGCATGTAGTACTTGAGAGCCTCGTCGTAGTTGCCGAGGCTGAAGAGGCCGTTGGCTTTGTTGAGGAGGGCCTCGTCGTCGTTGGGGTTGATGGCTATGGCGAACTCGCTGGAGTCTATGGAGGCTTGGATGTTGTTGCGTAGGAACTGGTTCTGTGCAAGTTGATTCCAGTACGGGCCTGCATAGGGATTGGCGTCAAGAAGCTCGTTGAAAATCTTTTCGCTTTCGGCATACTTGCCGTGTCCCTTGAGTATGCGTCCTTGGAGTTCCTTGTAGTCGTTGTCGTCCGTCAGGGTCGAGCGTCTTGTCCAGTGTTCGGCATAGTCTATCTCGTTGTAGTCGGCAAAGAGAAGGGCTGCGTCGAGGATATAGTCTTCCCGGTCGTCCTCGTCAACGGCGTTGCTGAACGTCTCTTCCAGAAAGTCGTTGGCCTCCTCGGCCCTGTAGGTTGCCAAGAGTATCTCTGCCTTCAGATAGAAGTAGTCGAGGTCGGTCTTGTCGGCAATCTGCTCTGCCAGCTCGTCCGCCTTCTTCGGATTGTCTTCTATCAGCAGTGCCAGGCGCGCCTTGAACGCCAACGGCCCTGTCGCACCGGGAAATATGCTGAGCGTGTACTCTGCCACCTCGTCTGCCTCCTCGTTCTTGCCTATCGCACGGTAGTATTCGGCTATGTCGGTGAGTTCATCGGCATCGAGGAATCCACCGGCCTGTCCGTCTGCCATATTTTCGTATTGCTGAAGGATATGCTTGAAGCCGTCGCTGTTGTAATAATTGTCCAAGGGTAGTTGAAGCTGATGAGGTTATTTGACGAAATGGAAGGGATGCCTCCGATGCCCGGCCGGCATACGTATTCGTGAAGCTGTCCGCGAAATGTGGAGCGGAACACACGGGGCGCATGTCCGTGCAGGGCGGAGGCTGGGAATGTGTGGCGGGCCTATCCCTTTGCCTTCTCCTTGGCCCATGTGTCCTTCAGGCCTACGGTCTTGTTGAAGATGAGCCTGTCGTCCTTGGAGTCGGGGTCGAGCATGAAGTAGCCCGTGCGCTGGAACTGGAGATAGTCGCCCGGTTTCTTTTCGGCAAGGTAGTCCTCCACGTAGCAGTCTGTGCGGACGGTGAGGCTGTCCGGATTGAGCAGCTCGCGGAAGTCGCGTTCGTCGGCAGAAGGGTTCTCCACGCTGAAGAGGCGGTCGTACTCGCGCACCTCGGCCTTGAGACAATGGCCGGCACTTACCCAGTGGAGCGTGCCTTTCACCTTGCGGTTGGCACCGGACATTCCGCTCTTGCTGTCCGGGTCGTACTCTGCCTGAATCTCCGTAATGTTGCCATCGGCGTCCTTGGTGCAGCCCGTACATTTCACGATATAGGCATTTTTCAGCCGTACTTCCTTGCCCGGAGACATGCGGAAGAACTTTTTCGGGGCGTCCTCCATGAAGTCGGCGCGCTCTATCCAAAGGTTCTTGGAGAAGGTGATGGCATGCGTGCCGTCGGCCTCATTCTCGGGATTGTTGATGGCTTCCATCTCCTCGGTCTGTCCGTCAGGGTAGTTGGTGATGACGAGTTTCACGGGGTCGAGTACCGCACTGACACGTGTTGCCTTCTTGTTGAGGTCGTCGCGCACGGCGGCTTCGAGCAGTGCCACGTCGTTCAGGGCATCGAACTTCGTATAGCCTATGGAGTCGATGAAGTTGCGGATGGATTCCGGCGAATAGCCACGGCGGCGCATACCGCTCAGTGTCGGCATGCGCGGGTCGTCCCAGCCGCTGACAAAGTGCTCGTCTACCAGCGTATGGAGCTTGCGCTTCGACATGACCGTATAGGTAAGGTTCAGGCGGTTGAACTCTATCTGCCGTGGGCGGTTGTCGTGCAGGTTGTCTGCCGTGCCGTCATACTCTTTCAGGAAATCGACAAACTTATCGTAGAGTGGGCGGTGAGGCACAAACTCCAAGGTGCAGATAGAGTGGGTTACTCCCTCGAAATAGTCGCTTTGCCCGTGGGCAAAGTCGTACATCGGGTAGCAGTTCCACTTTGTGCCCGTGCGGTGATGGGGCGTATGGATGATGCGGTACATGATTGGGTCGCGGAAGTGCATGTTGGGATTGGCCATATCCAGCTTGGCGCGGAGCACCATGCTTCCCTCTTCTGCTTCGGGAGTGTTCATCTTCTCAAACAGGGCGAGGCTCTCCTCTGCGGGGCGTTCGCGGTAGGGCGACGGCTTTCCGGCTTCGGTAGGCGTCCCCTTCTGCGTTGCAATCTCCTCGGCAGTCTGTTCGTCGACGTAGGCATATCCTTTCTTTATCATCCATACGGCGAAGTCCCACAGCTTCTCGAAGTAGTCGCTGGCATAATAGATGTTGCCCCACTTGAAACCGAGCCAGCTGATGTCGTGGAGAATGTTTTCTACATATTCAGTATTCTCCTTGCTCGGATTGGTATCGTCAAAGCGGAGGTTGCAGACACCGTCGTAGTGCTCTGCCACCCCGAAGTCCATGCAGATGGCTTTGGCGTGTCCTATGTGCAGATAGCCGTTAGGCTCTGGCGGAAAGCGTGTCTGAATCTTTCGTCCGTTCTTGCCTTCTGCAAGGTCTTCCTCTACCAGTTGCTCTACGAAGCTGAGGCTGCGCTTCTCTTCGCTCGTATTATTTTCTGTCGTGTTCATGTTTGTCTTGCTCTTTTATGGTGCAAAGATAATTATTTTTTCCCGTTTTAGGCAGAAAACGGTCTAATAAGTAAGGAACGGGGAAGTGTTAATGTCCAATTATAAGAGAATGATTGACGAATGTCAATAGCCGAAGTGTTGTTCTTACGGGGTAAGAAGCTGTAATTTGCGTTCCTCCCGGTTGTGTGCGCTACCAAATCTTGGGGGTGAAGTGAGGTCCGCATGTCGTTAAAAAAAACGAGTATAGGTTAACAAATAATGGAGGAAATATTTGGAAGTGAAGAAAAAATCATTTATCTTTGCAATCGTTATCCTGAATACAATCTTTTTACCTTAAAGGGACTAATACCTATTGAGATTGGATGCCCGTCGCTGTGAAGCGTTGGGCATTTTTCTTTGTATGCGTAGGGGCGTAAGGTTGTAATCGGGCGATGAAAAAAACGAATCGGTGAGGAGACTGGAAAAAGAGGAAAGGCGACCGTATCGTTGCGACAAAACGAAAGTGCCGTTTTCGCATTGCGAAAACGGCACTTTCGTATGGTCAAACGGGCACTTTCGTTTTCCCTGCTTGCGCAGTTCTTTTCTTATGCTTGCGGTAATGTCTCTCAGGTTTGGCTGCTGTCGCTAAAAGTCAATGACTACCTTGCCGTTTATCTGCCGTCCTGTCAGATAGTTAGGCACGGCATACTGCTGTCCCGTAACATCGGTAATCCAGTAGTAGGAGTTCACGTTGTTGATGCCGAAGAGGTTCAGGCAGTCCAAGCCGAGCCATATATTGCGGAATATGGACTTCTTGCTGCCGTCGTGGTTGTCGAAAAGGCGGTAGCTCATGCCAATGTCGGCACGCTTGTAGGCAGGTGCGCGGAACGAATTGCGCTCCAGTTCCGGTGTGGGGCAGAGAAGGGAAGGCCGTCGGCATAGGCAAGTTTCAGCGACATTCGCCAGCGGGTAGAGCCGGGGAAATAGTCGGTAAAGTAGAGGTTGAGGGCATATCTCTGGTCGGTAGGCAGCGGGATGCTATTGCCATTGAGCTTCATCCGGGTGTTCATTACGCTGAGTGTCAGCCACGAGTCGGCATCGGGCACGAACTCGCCGAAGAGCTTCAGGTCGATGCCCGTGGCGTGTCCGGAAGCGTGGTTGTCGCCGTAATAGGTTACCTTCACGTTGTCGACCGAGTAGGGAACAAGGCGTGATAGAGCCTTATAGTAGATTTCTGCCGAGAATTTGAACGGGCGGTTCATCATTTGGAAGCGGTAGTCCATCGCGGCAATGGCATGGACAGACCGCTGGGCCTTTATCTTTTGGTTCAGTGTGGCGTATGTAACGCCGTTGACGGTAGAGGTATCGCGGAGTTCCTTGTAGAAGGGTGCCTGGTAGTAGAGGCCTCCTGCGATGCGGAAGGTGAGGTTGCGGTTCCAGCCCGGTGTGATGGTCAGCGATGCGCGGGGCGAGACAATGCTCTCGCCATTGAAGTTCCAGTGTGCGAAGCGCACGCCGTAGTTGAGCGTGAAGAGTGTGGGGACGGAGTCGCGGGTCTGGAAATGCCACGTGTCTTGCAGGTAAGTCTCGAAGCGTTTGGCGTCGAGCTTGTTTTGGGCACGGAGCGAGTAGATCATGTTCAGGTCGCTGCCCGTGTGCGGAACGTTGTAGCCCGCCGAATCGCGGTATTCGTATTCGGCGGAGTTCTCGGTTATTTTCTCTGTTTTGTAGGTCAGTGCTCCCTCCACATTGTGTTTTCCTGCCCTGTGGCGCATCATGAGTTTGATGCTCTTGACATTGGCTTTCAGATAGTCGCGCGTATGCTGCATATAGGTGCCCACGCCAAGGTTTTCCGATGTTTCGGTCTGCGTCAGCCAGTACTGGCCCTGTATGTCGTAGCGTTCCTGCTCCTTTGTGGAGAAGGCGGAGGCGAGAAGGGATATGTCTGTCTTTGGAGAAAGATGCCGGGTAATGCCCAGCGAACCGAAGAACGTGCGGAATAGGTCTTTCTCCTTTCCGTCGAAGTAGACGCGGAACGACTTCACGTTCTCCATCGTACCGAAGTTTGTCTCTCGGTCTTCCGGCTCAAAGTCGTAGTGATTATCGGAGATGTTGCCGATGAAGTCTATCTGCCAACGCTTCCCGGGCTGCCATGAGAGGTAGGTCTGATAGTCGAGAAAGCTTGGCTGATACTCGCCCTTGGTCTCCAGTGAACCCAAGAGGTATTTGTTGGTCTTGTAGCGCAGTCCGTTCGTCCACGTCAGTTTCTTTGCTGCCAGTCCCAGATAGCCGCTTGCACCGAGCATGGATGCCGAGACGGAGGCTTCGGTGCGCTTCGGCCGTTTGTAGGTAATGTCGAGCGCAGAACTCATTTTGTCGCCATACTTGGCTTCGTATCCGCCCGTGGAGAAGCCGACACTCTCCACCAAGTCCGGGTTGATGATGGACAGGCCTTCTTGTTGTCCGCTGCGGACAAGGAAGGGACGGAATACTTCTACGTTGTTGATGTAGACGGAGTTCTCATCGAATGTTCCACCGCGTACGTTGTATTGCGACGACAGCTCGGAGTGGGTCGATACGCCGGCCTGCGTCTGTATCATTTCCTCTACCGCATTGCCGGAGGTGGACGGCCCCTGTTTGACGGTGCTGACATCCAGCTCCTCGGTGGTACCGTGCTTGGATGCCTTTCCCTCTACTACAACTTCCTGTAGTTCGTTGTCGTCAGCCAGTTGTACGAGCAGCGTCTGCTTGCCCTGCGGACGGTGGAGCACGCGCGTCTTGGTGCGGTAGCCAACCATTGAGAAGCGTATTTTGACAGAGTCTTCGCTTTGCAGCTGTATGTTGAACTCTCCTTTCAGGTTGGTCATTGCGAGTCTTCCCTGCGATACAATCATCACCGAGGCAAGTTCAATCGGGTTTCCGTCCTTGTCGGATACCTTTCCCTGAAGGGTGAAAGATTGTCCGAAAGCCAATTGGGAAACGACAACGAACAACAATAATAGTATGGTCTTTTGGATATTCTTGCACATCATATCTGTTATAACGCCTTTCTCCTTTTATTATTGTAATGGTAGGTGGTAAAGGTGGGGCTTTGTACTTTTGTCTGTTCTTGGGAGAAAAGCATCTCGCTGTCCCTATCCCGTAAGGAGGATACGCCTTACGGGAGATATGACAGGTATGTGCTTGTAGTGTTTTTAATAAGGTTTTCGCCAGTCGGGACGGAGTAATCCTGTTTCGATGTCGTAAGAATGGTTTAGTGGAGACAGGGAGGGAATACCCCCAATGGGCACAACTCCCTTAGCCTTCTTTCCGCATTTGCTCTACCAGCTCCTTTTGGCGGTCGGTCAGATGGTCGGGAAGTTTCACATTGTAAGTGATGATGAGGTCGCCGAAGGTGCCGTCTCCGCGGTCGTAGCCTTTGCCACGAAGCCTTACCTTGGTCCCCCCCTGTGTCAGCGGCTTTACTTTCAGTTTGATTTTCTGGCCGCTTGATAGTTGGATGACGACTTCACCACCCAGCAGAGCCGTGTAGAGGTCAATGCCGACATTGGCTTCCATCTGTCCGGTCGGTTGTGTATGGGCAGTCCGCGATGTGGAATGTCGCTGACGAGTACCGCCTCCGAACAAGTCTTGGAAGAAGCTGCTGAATCCTCCACTACCGAAGCTGCCGAAGTCAAAACCCTCAAACGGGCTTCCGCCAGCCTGTCCGCCGCGGAATCCACCGAATCCTCCTGCCTGCTCGTAAGCCTCGGCATTGCGCCATTGTTCGCCATACTTGTCGTATTTGGCACGTTTGTCGGGATTGCCGATGACCTCGTATGCCTCGCTCAGTGCCTGAAACTTGGCCTTTGCCTTCGGGTCGTTCGGGTGCAGGTCGGGATGGAACTGCTTGGCGCGCTTTCGGTAGGCAGCTCTCACATCCTTTTGTGGGATATTCTTATCTACTCCAAGAATTTTGTAATAGTCAATGAATGCCATAATCAATCCTCCTGTTTGTTTAGTTTGTCTAAAGGGGAAGGAACAAAAAACATGCCATTAGTCCATTCTCGAACGATAATCTTCATAGCTGTAATGGCGCAAGGTCTCCAGTTCGCCATCAGCATGCAGGAGGGCGATGTCGGGATGGCTGATGCCGTTGAAGGTGTTGGTCTTCACGGTTGTGTAGTGGAGCATGTCCTCGAATATGATGTTTTCGCCAACTTGCAGTTCGTGGTCGAACTGCCAAGACTGCATCCAGTCGCCGCTCAGACAGCTGTTTCCGCCTAAGCGGTAGGTGTGTTTCTTTCCGGCAGGTGATTGTCCTTCCAGCGTGACGGCATTGCGGACGGCAGGGTGATAGGGCATTTCCAGACAGTCGGGCATGTGGGAAGTGAAGCTGACATTGAGGATGGCCGTGAGTATATCGTGGTCTTCGACAATGTCAACTACCTGTGCCACCAGTGCCCCCGTCTGCCATCCGAAGGCACTTCCCGGCTCCATGATGACATGCAGCCAAGGGTAACGGCGGTGAAAATCTTTCAGCAACGTTATCAGTTTGGGAATATCGTAGTCCTTGCGCGTCATCAGGTGTCCGCCTCCAAGGTTAATCCACTTCAGCTGTGGAAACCATCGGGCAAATTTTTCCTCAATATGGACCAGCGAGCGTTCCAGAACGTCGCTTCCACTCTCGCAATGGCAATGAACGTGGAAGCCCTCTACGTCGGCAGGTAATTTCCCGGGCAGCTTGTCTGCCGAGATACCAAACCGCGTCCCCGGGGCACAGGGATTGTAGATAAGGGTCTCTACCTCCGAATATTCCGGGTTGACGCGCCATCCAAGGCTGATACCGCGCTGCACCGCCTTAGCCCGTTCGTGGAAGCGGTCGTATTGAGAAAGGGAATTGAACACCAAGTGCGAAGAACACCGTGCTATCTCGTCAATCTCGTAGTCGGTATAGGCCGGGGAGAAGGTATGAGTGAGCGAACCGAACTCTTCAAGCCCCAATTTCGCCTCACTCAGCGACGATGCCGTCGTGGCGTGTATATATTCGCGGAATATGGGGAATGTCTTCCAAAGAGCGTATGCCTTGAAGGCCAGAATTATCTCAACGTCGGCAGTTTGTGCCACGTTCTGAATGAGCCGGAGATTCTGCCGGAGACGGTTCTCTTCCAGTACATAAGCAGGGCGCGAAAGTCCCTTGTAGGTTGATGGATTTACTTTCATAGTGCAAATGTAGCGAAAAATTTGTGAAACTCGGAAATAATCTCTACCTTTGCATTACCAAAAATAGAAGGCATGAAACTGGTCGTTATGACTGATTCCACTTTTTTCGTGGAAGAAGATAAGATACTGTGTGCACTCTTCGAGGAGGGACTTGACAATCTCCATATCTCGAAGGCCGATGATTCTCCCCTCTATTTTGAACGTCTTCTCTCCTTGATTCCCAAGGCATACCGCCCATATATCACTATACATCAGCAGTTTCGTCTGAAGGACGAATATGCCCTGTCGGGTATCCATCTCGACAGGGCAGGGGATGCTGTTCCGCCCTATTATCGCGGCCGCATCGGGCGAACTTGCTCCAATCCCGTCTTGTTGAGAGAGATGAAGCGGAAGTCCGACTATGTAATTCTTGACGGCATAGGAGTGCAGGACGGTGTCGGCGGTCCGGGAATCTCCGATTACGAACTGGAGGAAATACGCCGTCAGAAACTCTTGGGCCGCCATGTCTATGCGATGGGTCGCATTGGTCTGGACGACATTCCGCTGCTGCGTAAGATGGGATTTGGGGGAATCGTAGTCCGGGACGAGCTTTGGGAAAAGTTTGATGTCCATTCCGACTTCGATTTCAAGCGTCTCATAGCCTACTATCGCCAACTAAAAACCTATCTGGAATAAAATACAAACAACTTCTATATAACAAACAAGAAACATGAGTGAAAATAATTCTTTTCTGGTATTCTCGGGAACGAAGACGAGATACCTTGCAGAAAAAATCTGTGCAAGTTTAGGATGCCCGTTGGGAAATTTGGTGATGACCCGTTTTTCTGACGGTGAATTTGTTGTCTCTTACGAGCAGAGCATCCGTGGAAAGGATGTGTTCCTCGTGCAGAGTACCTTCCCAAACTCTGACAATCTGATGGAGCTGCTCCTGATGATTGATGCTGCCAAGCGTGCCTCTGCACGTAACATCATCGCCGTTATACCGTATTTCGGATGGGCGCGTCAGGACCGAAAGGACAAGCCACGTGTGAGCATCGGTGCCAAGTTGGTTGCCGACTTGTTGAGCGTCGCAGGAGTGAACCGTATTATCACCATGGACTTGCATGCAGACCAGATTCAGGGCTTCTTCGACGTGCCCGTCGACCATCTCTATGCAAGCGGTGTCCTGTTGCCTTATCTCCAAAGCCTTCGTCTGGAAGATATGGTTATAGCCAGTCCGGACGTCGGTGGCTCCAAGCGTGCCAATACATACGCCAAATATCTGGGCTGTCCGCTCGTGCTCTGCAACAAGACCCGCGCACGTGCCAACGTCGTTGGGAGCATGCAGATTATCGGTGATGTAAAGGACAAGAACGTTGTCATAGTAGACGATATGGTTGATACGGCAGGTACTATTACCAAGGCTGCCGACATCATGAAGGAAGCCGGGGCAAAGAGTGTACGTGCCTGTGCATCCCATTGTGTGATGAGCGGCCCTGCTACCGAGCGTGTTGAGGCTTCGGCATTGGAAGAGATTGTCTTCACCGACTCTATTCCGTACACCGACCGCTGCTCTAAGCTGAAGCAGGTTTCCGTTGCCGACATGCTTGCTGAGACGATACAGCGTGTCATCAACAATGAGAGTATCTCCAATCAGTACCTTGTTTAGAATATAGCAAGTCTTATATTATTGAATGAGAGTGTCCGTCGGGATGCTCTCATTTGTTATATGGAAGTTCTGAAACATTCACACGGAAAGATTTGGAAAAGTTCTTACATCGGGAGAATCTACCCTGCCTGAAAGAGTAAATTGTCTTGGTTCTTATGTGCTTTCGTAATAGTCTGTCGGAGAGTGCGTTACGGAGGATGTCCGAGTGTGTTGGATTAAGACGGTCAAAGTGGCTTTTCCGTATAGTGGAAAAGGCTTCCCGACTGACTGAAAGTGCCACTTTCGGCCAGTCGGGAAGCCTTTATGATGATAGGATTATATCTTGTTTCTGAAAAGATATTACAATCTCTTATTCTTTAACGATGCTCATCAGTTCGTCGGGAGTAACCATTGACTGCTCGCCCGTTACCATATTCTTCAGCGTAACCTTTCCTTCGGCCATCTCGTTGTCGCCTGCCAAAACGACGAACGGGATGTTCTTGGCATTGGCATAAGTCATCTGCTTCTTCATCTTTGCCTTGTCCGGGTAGACCTCGGTGCGGATTTCGGCTGTGCGCAGTCGGGCAGCGATGGGCAGGCAGTAGGCTGTCTCCTTATCGCCAAAGTTGATGAAGAGCACTTTGGTAGCGTCGATGCTGTCCTTGGGGTAGAGGTCGAGTGTGTTGAGGACGTCGTAAATGCGGTCTGCACCGAAGCTGATGCCGACGCCCGACAATCCGGGGAGTCCGAAGATACCCGTCAGATTGTCGTAGCGGCCACCCCCCGTGATGGAGCCTATCTGCGTGTCGAGTGCCTTTACCTCGAAGATGGCCCCCGTGTAATAGTTGAGTCCGCGCGCCAGAGTAAGGTCCAGCTGTATCTCGTTCTTCAGCCTGTCTGCTTCAGCGTGTCGAGGATGAAGCGCAGTTCTTCCACTCCCTTCAGGCCCACTTCGCTGTCTTTCAGCACCTCTGCGATGGTTGCCAGCTTGTCGTCGTTGGTTCCCTCGAGCTTGATGATGGGCTGGAGCTTCTCGATGGCCTCCTCTGCGATTCCGTTTTCGCGGAGTTCGGCGTTTACATTGTCCAGTCCTGTCTTGTCGAGCTTGTCGATTGCTACGGTGATGTCGATAATCTTGTCCTGTTCGCCTATTACCTCTGCGATGCCGCTCAGTATCTTCCGGTTGTTTATCTTTATCTGGATGCGGATTCCAAACTTCGTAAACACGGTGTCGATAATCTGCATCAGTTCCACCTCGTTGAGGAGAGAGTCCGACCCGACGACGTCGGCATCGCACTGATAGAACTCACGGTAGCGTCCCTTCTGCGGACGGTCGGCACGCCATACGGGCTGTATCTGGTAGCGTTTGAAAGGCATCTGAAGTTCCTCGCGGTGCATGACGACGTACCGGGCAAAGGGAACGGTCAGGTCGTAGCGGAGACCTTTCTCGCATAGTTTTGTCTGTAGCTTCAGTGGGTTGCGGTCTTTCAGCTCTTCGTCCGGGACAGATTTCAGGTAGTCTCCGGAGTTCAGAATCTTGAACAGCAGCTTGTCGCCTTCTTCGCCGTACTTTCCCATCAGTGTCTGAAGGGTTTCCATGGCAGGAGTTTCTATCTGACGGAAGCCGTAAAGCGCGTAGACACTCTTGATGGTATCGAATATGTAGTTTCTCTTTGCCATCTCTTCGGGGCCGAAGTCTCTCGTTCCCTTGGGGATGGATGGTTTGTTTGCCATAATCAGTTTGTTTATATTATTTTCTTATGATGGTCTGGTCGCGGTCTGGCCCGATGGAGATGATGCCGATGCGGGTTTCGAGGAAGTCTTCGAGAAACCTCACGTAGTCGTTAAATTCGGCAGGGAACTGGTCTTCGGAAGTAAACTTCGTCATATCCGTATGCCATCCCTTGAACTCCCTGTAAACGGGCTTCACACCGTCAATTTCGTAAGGCAGGTCTTCCGTTATCGTGCCGTCGGGCAATTCGTATGCCACGCAGGCCTTTACAATGTCAAAGTCGTCGAGTACGTCGCTTTTCATCATGATAAGCTCTGTTACCCCGTTCACCATGACAGAGTAGCGCAGCTGTATGAGGTCTATCCATCCGCAACGCCGCTCGCGGCCCGTAACGGCCCCGTACTCGTGGCCTAAGTCGCGGATGCGCTGGCCTGTCTCGTCAAATAGTTCTGTCGGGAAGGGGCCGGCTCCTACACGTGTGCAGTAGGCCTTCATGATTCCGTAGACATTGCCTATTTTGTTCGGACCAATTCCCAATCCAGTGCAGGCACCGGCACAGATGGTGTTGGAGGAGGTAACGAAGGGATAGGAGCCGAAGTCTACGTCCAGCATCGTCCCCTGAGCACCCTCGCAGAGTATGTCGTTTCCTTCACGGAGGATGTGGTTGATTTCGTGTTCGGAGTCGACAAACTTGAAGTTTTTCATATAGCAATGCCTTCCATCCAAAGTTTCTCCGTCTCTTCAAAACCGTCAAAGTCTGTCCATCCCAGTGCTTTGAGCATTTGCAGATGACGCTCTTTGTGCTGTCTGTACTTCTCGCCGAAGTTGTCCAAAATGTCGCCGACGCGGAGACCGTTGCGGCTGGTCTTGTCGGTGTAGGTCGGACCGATGCCCTTTCCTGTCGTTCCCACCTTGTCCTTGCCCTTTGCTGCTTCGTAGGCGCGGTCGAGAATACGGTGGGTGGGCATTATCAGATGTGCTTTCTTGGAGATATGCAGACGCTCCATCAGCGGATGGCCGCTCTTCTCCAGATTCTTTGCCTCGGCCATGAAGAGGTCTGGAGCCAGCACGACGCCATTGCCGATGATGTTTACCTTTCCGCCCTGAAAGATGCCGGAAGGTATTGAACGTAGCACATACTTCTGTCCTTCAAACTCAAGTGTATGTCCGGCATTGGGACCACCCTGAAATCGAGCCACTACGTCGTAGCGTGGAGTCAGTACGTCTACTACCTTGCCTTTGCCCTCGTCGCCCCACTGGAGTCCTAAAAGGACATCAACTTTACCTGTTTTCATCTGTTTTATTTTGTTTCTGTTGCTTTAGCTTGTTGCGCTGCCGGGAGATTGATGCTTGGCAGCTTGAGCACACGCCATAGATGTATAATGAGAAGCCGTCTTTCCTAAAACGTTTGCATTTCGTTTCTTCAATGGCATGTAGAATTTCTTCTGAATAGATTCCCGTTACCGTGCCGCATACCGTACAAATCTGATGGATGTGGTCGCCGTTGGCGTAGCAGGCCTCGTACTTGGTTTGCCCGATGAATCGGTGGCGTACTACCAGCCGCAGTTCTATGAAGAGCTTCATGGCGTTGTAGAGGGTTGCGCGTGAGACACGGAAGTTCTGGCTTTCCAATAATTTCTCTAACTCGTCTAAGGTGAAGTGTCCTGTCAGGTCGTAGACAGCATCAAGAATGGCAAAACGCTCTGTCGTCTTGCGATGATTGTTTATCTCCAAATAGCTGTTGAGGATTTCCCTAACCTTTTTTTTTACGTTCTCCTTAGACACTACTAACTATTTTAGTTTGTACAAAGTTACCACTTTTTGGGCATATACTGATATTAGCGTATTGAAAAAAAGTTAAAACTGGAGCGTCGCATCGGCCTCTTCCTGCTGCAGTTTGGGCAGATTCTCATTCAGGAAATAAAGGCATTGCGCCTTATTGTAGGAGCAATGCCTCTATGGATATGGCATGAGGGCCGTGAAGTTTACGGAACTTCTAAAGTATGTTCAGCTTTGCCAATGCTTTCCTTGCCATGGTTTCGTACTCTTCTCCCATGTCGCAGAATCTCATAAGGCTGCTGTATGCCGCATGTTTTACAGCTATATTGTTGCCTTCGAGCGTACATTGTACTTGGTCGAGAAACTCGTTGATGCCGCGTTCGTTGGGTTCTCTTCTGTCGGAAAAGAGACAGGCGAGCAGCTGGAAACCGCATATCTGGTACAGAGACTTGTCGGAAGCCACGTATTCGTAGGCAAGCGCAGGTGCAAACTCCAAATGCCGGAAGACGTTGAAAGCCAAAAGCTCTGCCATTTCCTGTGTCGTAGCCTGTTCCATCCAGAGGTCGGCAACCTCCTGAAGCAGCTTCTCGGCAGGGACAATGTAGGTTGCCAGTATCTTACATTCTCTGATATTCTCTTTCCAAAGTTCAATGGCGAGGTCGTAGTTCTTGCCATATTCTTTTGCCATTTCCTTCAGCTCGGGCAGCGGTACTCCCCAGTTCAGCTTGTAGTCTATCCCTTTCTGCCGCATGGACTGGGAGGTTACTCCGTTCATGCTCAAACGAAAGGACTGTTTGATTTTCCTGATTGTCTCTTTTGTTTCTTCTGTCATAGCGTTCCGTATTCTTGAGAATATCTCAGCATCTGGTGTTCGTAGCTCTCTGTATAGTCGGGGATGATGTCTGCCACCTGTCCTTTTGTGCCGTAGACAACGGTCAGGCGTGGATTGATAAATCCCTTGTAGGGCGCAATGCCCAGCTCCCTATAACGCTCCAGAATCTCGGTATGGAGCATCGGGTCTATTTGTATGCCGTATTTTTCTACCAACATTCTGGCTGCCTCGAAGTCGCCTTCGCTCTTGATGCGCTGTATTTCGGCAAGTTCCTGTGCGAAGATGGTGCGGAGAGCAGCGTAATCATTGATGCGGACAAATGTCTTAGACTTGCCCGAAGAGTCGGTGTGGCTGACCAGTTCCACGACGTTGGCATCCTTGCCGAGGTCGAACGCCCAACGTGCGATGAGTGCCCTGTTCTGCATGTGCGACTCTTCTATCAGCTTGCCCGGCTCTATCCGCACCATCTGTGTGAGAAGTCCGTTCATCATATAGGTGTAGTATTGCGCCTTGTAAGCCTCGGCATTGTCGAGAAGTCCAAGCTCCAGTAGTCGGGAGTCGGCCATATAATAAAGTCCGAAGAGGTCGGCACGTGCTTCTTCTATCGTGTTGCCGTAGTTTTTCAGTGCGTCTGACGATACGCCCGGCAACAGACGGCCGCTCCCGTGCCCCAGACACTCGTGCAAATCGGTATGCAAGTCGTCGGTCTTGTCGCCATACCGGTCTATCAGGGAGATGGTTTCCCTGTCAATGACAAACTCTTCGCGGAATCCGTTTCCCTTGGCAGCCTTGCTGTAGGCACGTGTCAGATTGGAGATGGTTACGCTCTTTGACCCGTGCTCGGCCCGTATCCAGTCAGCATTGGGCAGGTTGATGCCTATGGCGGAAGAGGGATATTCGTCTCCACCCAGCATAGCGGCACAAATGACATTTGCCGTTACTCCTTTTACAATGGGCTTGCGGAAACGTGAATCGACGGGCGAGTGGTCTTCGAACCACTGTGCATTGCCTGAAATGATTTGAGTTCGGCGCGTGGCCTCCAAGTCCTTGTACTCTACAATTCCCTCCCAAGAGCCTTTAAGTCCCAACGGGTCGCCGTAAACCTCGATGAATCCGTTGAGAAAGTCTACGCGCCCGTCCTGTTCTTTCAGCCATTCTATCGAATAATTGTCGAAAACAGAAAGGTCGCCTGTCTTGTAATAGTCTGTCAGCAGGCGGATGACCTTGGCCTGTTGTTCGTTTTCCGTGTAGGGAATGGCTTTCTCCAGCCATTCCGTTATCTTGTCTATGGCTGCTCCGTACTTGCCGCCGCTGCGCCATACCTCTTCTTCTATCTTGCCGTCTGTTTTCACCAATGTGGAATTTAAGCCGTAGGAAACTGGGCGGTCGGCGTTTCCCGTGGCTTTCAGATGCTCATAGAATTGTTCGACTTCAGCCTGACTGACTCCCTCGTAATAGTTACAGGCAGAGGTAAGAATAATGTCTTCTTCCGCGGCCTTGTTAACTCTTTTGGGCAATAAGTCTGGATTGAAGATGACAGGACAAATAGTTTGCAAGAGTGTATCGATGCTTCCTTCTTCCGATAGTCCTATTGATTGATAGTCAGAGTGCTGCAACGCTTCCCTCAAGAAAGACTCGGAGAATGTCGGGATAAACTTGTCGCATCCGTAGTGGTGGTAGATTCCGTTGGAGAACCAGACCCGCTTCAGGTATTCTGTCAGTCCGCTGAAGTCCTTGCTGTTTCGGTCTCCGCGATAGGAAGTATAGATACACTCCAGTGCCTTTCGTATTCTTAGGTTGTATTTGCCGAACTGGTCGAACGTGATGTCGCGTCCGTAAAGTGTTGCCTTGGCCAGACAATAAATGAGCGTCTTCTGTTTCAGTGTCAGCTCTTCGAACCCTTCAAGGCGGTACCGAAGCATCTGCACATCAGCGAAACGCTCATCTGCATAGTTAAAAATGTTTTCTTTCATCTGCGATATGTTTTTCCCTCTATTTCTTTGTTCTCTTTTTGGCAGTGGAATGTTTGTCGTTTTTCTGTTCTCCTGTAGGCGGTTGGATGGAGTGGCGTATCTTGTATTCGCGTGGAGTGATGCCGTTTATCTTGTAGAAAGACGCATAGAAAGATTGCCGGTTGGCAAATCCGACCATGTCGCTGATGTCTTCCATGTTGAGATCCTGATAGCGTTTGTCTACGAGAAGGGTCATGGCCTCCTCTATCCTGAACTTATTGATAAAGGAGGTGTAGTTAGTATGAAAGCGGACATTGACGACGGCAGAGATGTACCGGGTGTTGGTTCCCAACTCTTCGGCAAGTTGCTTGGCGGAGTAAGTCTTGTCCTTATACTTCTGATGGATGAGTATCTTGTCGAGAATCTTCTCTTTCAGTTCATCCATTAACTGCGGACTGACCAAGCTACGGTATGCAGCGGCCTTTTCTTTCTTCTCGGTAATATTATATTTTGCCATGGGGCGCGATGTTAAAATATTAGCCACTAATGATATATGTTTCTGCAAAAATAAGAGAAATATTTTACATTATCAAGTTTTTTCCTCTATTTTTATGAATATTTTTTATTGTCTTGTCCTGCTGTTATGTCAGCTCTGTTTCTTGGGAAGAAAATACGGAGCAGCTCGGTATGCTATGGCGGAAGCCGAAGTGGGGGAGGAGGCAGGGCGGGTAAAGCCTATGCCGTGGGCCATTGTTTTTGGGGCGCATGGCGAAAGTGCCACTTTCATCATGCGAACAAGCCCGTTTCGCAGCATGAAAACGGCACTTTCGCAGTGTGGAAGGGTATTGTTGGCTGTCTGTTTGTAAGTAGTTGATAATTAAGTTGTTATTATCTGACTTTCTTGATGCTGTGAAATTCTGTCCTAAGGAGGTTTTTCATGGCATCTGAAACAGGATGTATGGACGGGACGGAATAGGGTAGGCTGTTTTCGGGCAGGGGCGGATAAAAAGAATTCCGCACCATTACCAAAAGGGAATGGTGCGGAATTTGGGGATTTGTCTGCTTTTAGTTTGTCGTCGTTTTCTGACTTATGACCCACTCTGTTGTCTTGGCTGTCTGCCGTGAGGGCATGGGCCGTATGGGGAGAAGGTCAGAACTCGTCGTCGTCCGAGACGTCCTCAACCTGTATGTCCAAGTCTTCGGCATCGGTCTCGAAGGTTGTCCGATAGCTCTCCTCTGTCAGTTTGTCGTCGTCGAAAGTGTCATCCTCTTCGTCTATCTCCCTTTCCTCTACGCTGCCCATCATGTCCTCGTTGTCGGCATCGTCTTCGCTGTCAGCGATTCTCTTGGGAGGGAAATCCTCGTCCATGTCAATGGCTGAATGAAGTTCCACTTTCGGCTTAGCCTTGACGAAGATAGCTTCCGTCCATCCTCCTTTTGGGATTTCCAGAACTTCGTATCCGTCGTTGAGTTTCTTGTCGTATAGGCCTCCGGCTTTCTTCAGCCGGTCTGTCGGCAGCGTCGTTGTACTGACATCAAATCCGCTTTGGATAATGTCCTGAATGCTTTGCGGAAGGCTGTCCCATCCTCCGCCGAAGTTCCGGTCGAGTACTTCCACGAGTTTTTGAGCCGAGATGTGATGGATGTTCTCCCACGTAAGGTCGGTGGTGCGGATAATGGACTTCTTCTTGATGGCCCATTTCTTTGTGGTGCCTTCTTCAATGCGTATCTCGCCGACCTTGCATCCGCGTGCCTCATATTTCTTAATCACCTCCGGACGGTCTACTTTCACTTCCTCGATGGTGAACGCGCTTTTCAGTATGTCAAGGTAATGCAGTTCATTGTCTTTCAAGTCTGCATCGCGTTCGGCCTGTGCCCAAAGGCGGAACACGTCGTTTTCCTGAATATCCCAAACGTTGCTCTTAGTCAGAGTCTTTAATGATAGTGCTTGTCCTTGTCGCTTCATATTTGATGTTTTAACTTCTTTCGATAACTGGAACACACCGAGAAATAATCCAAGTATGCGATGCAAAAGTAAATACTAAAACGTAATTTTCCAAACTTTTCGCTGAAAAAATTAGTCAACTGGTTTTTTCTAAAAACAGGGGATGGGATAACAAAATATTTTTACTATCTTTGCAGTATTATTTTAATAATGTATGGGTATGTCCGCGATTCCTGTACTTTGTCATGATGTCAAAATATGGAACCATTAGCTGAAAGGATGAGACCGCGTTCGCTCGACGACTATATCGGTCAGCGGCATTTGGTCGGTGAGGGAGCTATACTGAGGAAGATGATAGACTCCGGCCATATTTCTTCCTTTATCCTCTGGGGTCCGCCGGGGGTGGGAAAGACTACGCTCGCGCAGATTATTGCCCATAAGCTGGAAACGCCCTTCTATACGTTGTCCGCTGTAACCAGTGGCGTCAAGGATGTGAGGGAGGTGATAGAAAGGGCTCGGAGTGGCCGTTTCTTCAATTCGGTCTCGCCTATTTTGTTTATAGACGAGATTCACCGTTTTTCCAAGTCGCAGCAGGATTCCCTGTTGGGGGCTGTCGAAAAGGGAGTGGTAACGCTCGTCGGTGCCACAACGGAGAATCCTTCGTTCGAGGTGATTCGCCCCCTGCTTTCGAGATGTCAGGTTTATGTACTGAAAAGTCTGGAGAAAGAAGACCTGCTCCGCCTACTTCATCAGGCATTGACAAAGGACGTGGAGTTGAAGCAGAGAGATATAAGGCTGACGGAGACGGGAGCCATCCTGCGGTATAGCGGAGGGGATGCGCGTAAGTTGCTGAATATCCTTGAACTGATAGTTGAATCGACCGACGGGGAGGTGGTGGAAATAACGGACGCACTGGTGGAAGCCCGGCTGCAACAGAATCCGTTGGCGTATGACAAGGACGGGGAAATGCACTATGACATCATCTCTGCCTTTATCAAGTCTATCCGCGGAAGCGACCCTGATGCCGCACTCTACTGGATGGCAAGGATGATAGAGGGTGGGGAAGATCCACGGTTTATTGCCAGAAGGGTAGTCATCAGTGCGGCCGAAGATATAGGTCTGGCCAATCCCAATGCGCTTCTGCTGGCCAATGCAGCCTTTGAGGCGATAGAGAAGATAGGGTGGCCGGAAGGCAGAATCCCGTTGGCTGAGGCTGTTGTCTATCTTGCGACTTCGCCGAAGAGCAATTCTGCCTATTTGGGTATTGATGCTGCACTTGCGGAAGTCAGAAAGAGCGGTAATCAGCCCGTGCCGCTGCCTATCAGAAATCGCCCCTACTGCTGATGGCAGAACTGGGCTATGGCGACGGCTACAAGTATCCCCATGACTATCCGGGACATTTCACCGAACAGCAATATTTGCCTGACGCTTTGGTCGGAAAACGCTTTTGGCACGGGCAACACTCCGTGCAGGAAGAAAAAATGTATAACAGGATGCTCCAATGTTGGGGCGAAAGATATAAGGAGAATTGAATATGAAAATCGTTTATTTAGATGGGCGGGCTGCCAATCCCGGCGACATCTCGTGGGAACCCATCCGCCAGTTGGGCGAACTTATAGTTTATGACAATACCGGGGAAGATGAGATAGTCGGGCGTGCCAAGGATGCCGACATCATACTTATCAATAAAATCAATGTTACGGAAGAATTGCTGGTGCAGTTGCCTCGTCTTAAGTATATAGGCGAGATGGCAACGGGCTATAACAACATAGATGTGGAGGCTGCGCGCCGGCGTGGGATAGTCGTTACGAATATTCCGGCATACAGTACGGACAGCGTGGCGCAGTTCGTCTTCGCGCATCTTCTGAACGTGGCTACCCATGTAGACCATTACGCGCGGGAGACCCGGAAGGGCGTATGGAGCGGAAAGCCGCAGTTCTGCTATTGGGACGAGCCTTTGACGGAGCTTGCCGGAAAAACGCTCGGCATAGTCGGACTGGGAAATATCGGCAGACGGGTGGCGGAAATAGGGCACGTACTGGGTATGGACATTTCGGCCTTTACGAGCAAGGGTAGCAGCGAGTTGCCCGAGTGGATAAGGAAAACGACGCTTGACGGTCTTTTCAGTACTGCAAATATCATCTCTCTTCATTGTCCGCTGACAAAGGATACTTATCGCTTTATCAATGCCGGCAGCATCGCCAAGATGCACGACGGCACCATACTCATCAATACAGGGCGGGGCGCACTGATAGACGAGCAGGCGGTTGCCGATGCTTGGCAAATGGGAAGCTGAAGGCCTATTGCGCAGACGTGATGGAAGAGGAGCCGCCAAGAGCTGACAACCAGCTTCTTGCTTTGGATAATGCCTATATCACCCCGCATGTGGCATGGGCGACTACCGAGGCGCGGCAGCGTTGATGGACGTTGCGGTCGAGAATATCAGTGCCTTTATTGAGGGGAAGCCTATCAATGTGGTCGGCTAATGATTGTCTGTATGAATACATTTGCTAATTAGGAAGTCGAGTGAATTACCCAGACCCACAATTGATACATAGCTTTCAGAGTGTGTTGGAGTTTCTTGGAACTTTTGCTTTTGCACTTTCGGGAATCCGGCATGCTTCTGGAAAGCATTTCGACTGGTTTGGCGGATACGTCTGCGGCTTTGCCGTGGCTATCGGCGGAGGTACTATCCGAGACGTTATGTTGGGTGTAACTCCTTTTTGGATGACAAACATCATGTATGTACTTTGTACCGGCATGGCATTGTTTGCGGCTATTCTGTTCCGTAAGTATACGAGAAAACTTGATAATGCGTGGTTTGTCTTTGACACCTTGGGACTTGCCCTCTTTACCATTGCTGGTATTCAGAAGACGGCGGGGCTTGGGCATCCTTTTTGGGTAGCTATTATCATGGGATGTATTACGGGAGTGGCAGGTGGAGTTATCCGAGATGTGCTGCTCAATAATGTACCCGTTATCTTCCATAAGGAAATTTATGCAATGGCAAGCGTTGCCGGAGGAATGCTCTATTGGGGGCTTTTTTGGTTGGATATCAATATGCCGATAGCGGTAATCTCCACTTTCTGCGTTATCTGCCTAATTCGCTTTCTTGCAGTGCGTTATCATATTTCCTTGCCAACTCTTCAGGAAGAGAGGTGAAAAAACTTTCAAAAAAAATGTTGGAAAAGTTTGGCTGTTTCGTCGAAAATGGCTACCTTTGCACTCGCAATGCCGAAAAGAATAATTGCAAAGGCTTAAAGGTTCTGTAGCTCAACTGAATAGAGCATCTGACTACGGATCAGAAGGTTGTGGGTTTGAATCCCGCCAGAATCACAAAAGGAGCTTGACCTATAGTCAAGCTCCTTTTGCGTGCAATGGGTTTTGAATTTTATTTTGCCTGATGGTTATATTTAAGGTGGACGGAAAAAATCTGTGCATTGTCTTCTTTGTCCTGTGCGAGAAATAACATATTTAGATTTTTTCTCTATACTGAAGTCTTTCAGGTGAAGGGTCGGGCAGCCTGATGTTTTCTCCTTTATCTAATGGGGTGGTTGTTTGAGTTTGACGGGTATTTGTTCCATATATGCTTAACAATATTTAAAGAGGTGCTCTTGTGCTTTTCATGGTTTTTTCATACTTTTGCAAGATATTTATGGGAATGGTTACTTGTGCCCATTTATAGCCGAATAAATTAGAAATTATAGATATTTATGAGCAAGCAAACAGAAAAAATCAAGGCACTTGTTGCCAAGCGTGAGGAAGCGCGCTTGGGAGGTGGCGAGAAGGCTATTGAGAAACAGCATGCACGTGGTAAGTATACGGCCCGTGAACGCATTGATATGTTGGTAGACGAGGGTAGCTTTGAGGAGTATGATATGTTTAAGCTCCACCGTTGCCATAACTTCGGTATGGAGAAGAACCAGTATCTTGGCGACGGTGTGGTTGCCGGCTCTGCTACCATTGATGGCCGCCTTGTATATGTATATGCACAGGACTTTACTGTCAACGGAGGTTCTTTGTCTGAAACGATGGCGGAGAAAATCTGTAAGGTAATGGATATGGCAATGACCAACGGTGCTCCTGTTATTTGTATGAACGACTCGGGTGGCGCACGTATTCAGGAAGGTATATCGGCTCTTGCCGGATATGGCGAGATATTCGAGCGCAATATCTTTGCTTCGGGTGTTGTGCCACAGATTTCAGGTATTTTTGGCCCTTGTGCCGGTGGTGCCGTGTATTCTCCAGCTCTGACTGACTTCATCGTGATGAAGGAGGAGACCAGCTATATGTTCCTGACAGGTCCGAAGGTCGTAAAGACCGTAACGGGCGAAGACATAGATGCGGAGCATCTGGGAGGAGCAAGCGTGCACGCCTCAAAGAGCGGCGTAACGAGCTTTACAGCCAAGACAGAGGAAGAGGGACTTGAAATAATCAAGAAGCTCTTGTCGTACATCCCCTCCAATAATCGTGAGGAAGCACCGAGAGTTGAATGTACTGACCCTATCAGCCGTAAGGAAGACCTGCTGAACGAAATCATTCCGGACGATCCGAATCAGGCGTACGATATGTACAAGGTGATAACGGCAGTAACGGATAATGGAGAGTTCTTTGAGGTTCAGCCGAAGTTTGCCAAGAACATTATCACGGGATTTGCACGTTTCAACGGACAGAGCGTAGGTATCGTGGCCAATCAGCCTTCTGCATACGCTGGTGTGCTGGATACTAATGCAAGCCGTAAGGGAGCGCGCTTCGTTCGCTTCTGCGATGCTTTCAACATTCCGATTGTTTCTTTGGTTGACGTGCCGGGATTCTTGCCGGGAACTGGTCAGGAGTACAATGCGGTAATACTGCATGGTGCCCAGCTGCTTTACGCTTATGGTGAGGCAACTGTTCCGAAGATTACCATTACCCTGCGTAAGAGCTATGGCGGCTCCCACATTGTGATGGGCTGTAAGCAGCTTCGTTCCGATCTTAATTTTGCTTGGCCAAGTTCTGAAATTGCCGTTATGGGTGCTTCTGGAGCTGTTGCTATCTTGTGTGGCAAAGAGGCAAAGCAGGTAAAGGAAGCCGGAGGCGATGTGAAGCAGTTCCTTGCCGAGAAGGAAGAGGAATATACGGAGAAGTTTGCCAATCCCTATCAGGCTGCCCAGTTTGGCTACATTGACGATGTAATTGAGCCGCGGAATACACGTTTCCGCATTTGCAGAGGCCTGGCGCAATTGGCCAACAAGAAGCAGTCGCTGCCTGCAAAGAAGCATGGTTGTATGCCAATGTAGAATTATCCAGACGTTCCTGTGCCGGGTGTTCGATGGAACTTACTGCGCAGGAGGGTTCTGAAGGAATACAGACGAATACAAAGAATATGGATAAGAATATATTTGCAGCCATTGCCATGGCTCTTTATGAGTTTGAAGGCAATAATGTTCATGATAATGAATCCGGTATTATCACAATCAGGCCCAAGCAGACATTTTGGAATGCTAAGTTTGAGATTATGACCAAGAAACCATAAGTAAGATGAAGGAATTTAAATATACAATCGGCGGCAAGGAATATAAAGTCGAGATTGGCAACGTCAATGATGAGAACGTTGCAGAAATAAAGGTGAACGGCGAGACTTTCAGTGTACAGCTCGAGAAGCAGGCTGAACCAAAGAAAAAGAAAGTGGAGTTGGGCAAGCCCGTTGAAGCAGCAGAGGAGACTTCGGCAGCTGCCAATATCAATGTCAATAATGCTGTCAAGGCACCGCTGCCGGGTACTATTACCGCTGTTGAGGTAACGGTTGGGCAGGAAGTCAAGGCCGGCGACACGGTTGTCGTGCTTGAGGCTATGAAGATGCAGAACAGCATTGAGGCCGAGAAGGACGGCAAGGTAACGGCTGTTGCCGTAAAGGTGGGGCAGGCTGTCCTTGAGGATGATCCTCTCGTAGTAATTGAATAATAGTCATTCGGATTGCTGTCAGTCTGTCAATTGCTTTAACATTTCGGGAGCTGATAGTCAGTGTGTTGTGGAGGTTGACAGAATGACAGGAAAAATGGAAAAGCAAAAAGGCTGCAATGGAAATTGCAGCCTTTCTTTATAAAGTTTGATGATTCTTATCCATTCATGGATAGGAGAAACTCGTTGTTGTCTTTTGTACGCTCCATGCGGTCGTGGATAGAGTTCATTGCTTCGATAGCGTTCATATCGGCAATGTACTTGCGGAGAATCCACATGCGGTCGAGCGTTGTCTTGTCTTGCAACAGGTCGTCGCGACGCGTGCTTGAGGCAACGAGGTTGACGGCAGGGAATATGCGCTTGTTGCTGAGTGCACGGTCGAGCTGAAGTTCCATGTTGCCTGTGCCCTTGAATTCCTCGAAGATGACCTCGTCCATCTTTGAGCCTGTGTCAATGAGGGCGGTGGCTATGATGGTCAGCGAACCTCCTCCTTCGATGTTGCGTGCTGCACCGAAGAATCTCTTCGGCTTTTGGAGGGCGTTGGCGTCTACACCACCCGTGAGGACTTTGCCCGATGCAGGTGCAACGGTATTGTAGGCGCGTGCCAGACGGGTGATGGAATCAAGGAATATGACCACGTCGTGTCCACACTCTACCATTCTCTTTGCCTTCTCAAGTACGATGCCGGCTATCTTCACGTGGCGTTCTGCCGGCTCGTCGAATGTTGAGGCTATCACTTCGGCGTTGACGGTACGTGCC
The DNA here is from genome assembly GCF_000614065.1 of Prevotella dentasini JCM 15908. Classification (GTDB taxonomy): domain Bacteria; phylum Bacteroidota; class Bacteroidia; order Bacteroidales; family Bacteroidaceae; genus Prevotella; species Prevotella dentasini. The sequence continues at coordinate 53,239 of NZ_BAKG01000018.1, forward strand.
ATGTCGGTAACTTCCTCGGGACGTTCGTCAATGAGCAGCATCATCAGGTATGCCTCAGGATGGTTGGCAGCAATGGCGTTGGCAATGTCTTTCATCAGGATGGTCTTACCCGTCTTGGGCTGGGCGACAATGAGGGCTCGCTGGCCTTTTCCGATAGGCGAAAAGAGATCTACGATGCGAGTGGACAGATTGGTAGTGCGCGGTTCGCCGCAGAGTGAGAATTTTTCGTCTGGAAAGAGTGGGGTGAGATGCTCGAACGGGATACGGTCGCGTACTTCAGACGGCTGTCTGCCGTTTATCTTGTCAATGCTTGTGAGTGGGAAATATTTTTCTCCCTCGTGTGGTGGCCGGACATGGCACTCTACTACATCGCCTGTCTTTAGTCCGTAGTGCTTCACCTGATTGGTGGCGATGTAGACATCGTCGGGCGACGACAAGTAGTTATAGTCGCTGGAGCGGAGGAAACCATAGCCGTCGGGCATTACCTCAAGTACTCCATTGGCTGTGATAATGTCGGAAAAGTCGTACTTGGGCGTGCTGGTTGCCTGCTCCTGTGCCTGATAGTTCGGCTGCTGGAGCTGCATCATCGGCAGGGTGGGGCGGTCGAACATGTCGTAGCTGGGCAATGCTCCCTGATCCTCGATGGGTATGTCTACCACGGGAATGAAGTCGGTACCGTCTCCGGGGTCGCCTGTCCAAACTCCGTCGGCAATGGCCTGACGGTTTTCCTCTGCATTTTCGTTGTGTGCATTGACCTTGGCCTGCAGCTGTGCGATGAGATTGTTTTCGGGCTTGTCGTATTCGCCCTCGGTGGCGAACTGGGCTTCGGGGATGAAGTCTGGAGTCTCGTTGTTCTCGGTGGGTGCAGGCTCTGGATTGGGCTGTATAGTTGTTTCCTCTACTGTGTTCTGTTCCATTTGCATGTTGCGCTCTTTTAGGGCAGCCTCAGCTGCTGCAATGGCTTCAAGTTCGGCTTTCGATTTGCGCCCACGGTGTTTCGGCATGGATGCGAGAAACTCCTCGGGGTTGGTAGATGGTTCGATTGGCTGTTCGGGCAGTTCCTTGAAGAGTGATGGTTGCGGAACCCCTGCCGGTTTGTTTTTCTGTACGTCGAAGTTTTCTCCTTCCTTGCCGTGTACGGAATATACGTGGTCAGTGTCTTTTCTTGAAATTCGTGTGCGCTTGCGCTTTGTGCCTAACGGATGCGTAACTCCGGCATCAACCGCCTGACGGTCGAGAATGGCATAGATAATAGAATCCTTGTCGTCGCCCGACTTAAATTCGGCTTCAATTTCAGTTGCGATATTTTCCAATTCGGAAATATCCTTGTCTAATAATTCTTCTTTGCTGAACATATATTGATATGTAGAAAATTGTTTTTGTGGAGTTGTGTTTCGCGGAACGGAAACACAGGGAATGTCTAAAAACGCTGCAAAGGTAATGTTTTTTTTTCTATTGACAAAGAACTTGCTTTCTTTTTTATAGCAGTAGAATGGGGAAAGTACGGGTTGCAGTTTCTGATTTTCGGGCATAGCCTGCTTGGACTTTCGGAAGTCCGTGCCCGACAGGATAATATGTGGACGAAGAAGCCTTGCCCTCTATTCAAGTTCGGAAAGTTCCAACCATCGTATTTCCTTCTCGTCAAGCTCGTCCTTCAGCTGTGGCAGGAGCTTGCTCTTTTCGGTCAGTTGGTCTATGGAGAGGCTGCCCGAGCAGAGTTGGGTCTCTATCTCGCTGATTTGCTTTTCGAGACGTTCTATGTCGCTGGAAAGCTGTTCATATTCTCGCTTTTCCTTGTAGCTCATCTTGCGGCGGCTGTCGTGCCGGTAGTCTTTGGATTCGGCCTTGGGCTTGTCTTTCTGTTTCGGTGCGTTCTGTTCCTCCTCCTTCGCCTTGAGCGACTGAAAGGCGCGGTACTGTGTATAGTTCCCGGGGAAGTCCTTTATCTCGCCCTCGCCTTTGAAGACGAGGAGGTGGTCAACCACCTTGTCCATGAAATAGCGGTCGTGAGAGACGACGATGACACAGCCGGGGAAGTCTTGCAGGTATTCTTCCAGAATTTGAAGCGTCTGGATGTCAAGGTCGTTGGTAGGCTCGTCGAGTACGAGGAAGTTGGGGTTCTGCATCAGAACGGTGCAGAGGTATAGCTTGCGTTTCTCGCCTCCCGATAGCTTGTAGACGTAGTTGTGCTGCTCTTCGGGGGAGAAGAGAAAGTGATTGAGAAACTGCGAAGCCGAGAGATGACGGCCACCGCCGAGGTCGATGTAGTCGCAATGTCGGTGATGATGTCAATCACCTTCTGGTCTTCGCGGAACTTCAGCCCCTCTTGCGAGAAATAGCCGAAGCGGACAGTCTCACCTATATCGAACCTGCCGCTGTCGGGACTTGCCAGTCCGAGGAGCATCTTGATGAAGGTGGACTTCCCCGTACCGTTATTTCCCACGATACCCATCTTCTCGAAGCGTGCGAAGTTGTAGTAGAAGTCTTTCAGGATGACTTTGTCGTCGAAGGCCTTGGAGATATACTGACACTCGAATATCTTGCTGCCGATGTACACGTTGGATGATTTCAGCCTTACCTGCCGTTCCTCAATGCGCTGCTTAGCCTTGGACTCGAGTTCGTAGAAGGCGTCTTCACGGTATTTCGCCTTGTGTCCGCGTGCCTGCGGCATCCTGCGCATCCATTCCAACTCCGTCCTGTACAGGTTGTTGGCCCGGGCAATCTCGGCTCGCGTATTGTCGATACGTTCCTGCCGCTTCTCCAAGTAGTAGGAATAGTTGCCGCGATAGGTGTAGACGGTGTGGTCGTCAAGTTCGAGGATAAGGTTGCATACGTGGTCGAGGAAGTAGCGGTCGTGCGTTACCATGAGCAGCGTCTTGTTGCCCCGGGAGAGGAATCCCTCAAGCCACTCTATCATTTCGAGGTCGAGGTGGTTGGTCGGCTCGTCGAGAATGAGGAAGTCGGGCTCCAGTATCAGGGTGTTGGCGAGTGCCACGCGCTTCTGCTGACCTCCGCTAAGCTGTCCCATCGGCTGGTTGAGGTCATAGAGTTTCAGCATGGTGAGTATCTGCTTTGCCTTCAGCACCTTCTCCGGGTCGCCCTCATGGTTGAAGCAGGCATCGAGGATGCTCTCCTCCGGGTCGAACTTCGGACTCTGTTCCAAGCATGCCACGCGCAGGTCGTTGCGGTAGATGATGGAGCCAGAGTCGTAACCTTCCTTGCCGGTCAGTATGGAGAGGAGGGTCGACTTTCCCGTTCCGTTCTGGGCAATCAGCCCAACCTTCTGTCCTTCGGCAATGGAGAAGGATATGTCCTTGAACAGAATCTGTGCGCCGAAGCTCTTGGTCAGTTTCTGAACGTCAAGATAGGGAATCTGTGCCATCGTTTGTCTCGTCGTTTGTTACGGGTCCTGCTTCGTGTTCATTTTCCTCATACGGTTCGTCTTCACCGTTCAGCGAGCGGTTGATTTGCTCTATGTAGTCGAGCACTTCGTCGCGTCCCTGCTTCTTTTCTGCGGAGGTGATGAAGTAGGGCGGCAGCTCTTCCCATCGGTCTTTGAGGCGTTCATCCACTCGTAGGCGTTGTTCTTGGCCTTGCCGGGAGTCAGCTTGTCGGCTTTGGTGAATATAATGGAGAACGGCACGTTGCTTTCGCCCAGCCAGTCTACGAACTCGCGGTCTATCTTCTGCTGCTCGTGGCGGATGTCGATGAGCACAAACACGTTGATGAGCTGCTTGCGTTGCAGAATGTACTGGGCTATCATCTGTTCGAGCTTGTTGCGGACGGTCTTGGAGTTTTTGGCATAGCCGTAGCCCGGAAGGTCTACCACGTACCATTCGTTGTTGATGATGAAATGGTTGATAAGCAATGTCTTACCCGGCTTGGCCGATGTCTTCGCCAATCCTTTGTGGTTGCAGAGCATGTTGATGAGGCTCGACTTGCCCACGTTTGACCGTCCGATGAAGGCGTATTCGGGCTTATTGTCGACAGGGCATTTCTGCACATGGGGCGCAGAAATGCAAAACTCGGATTTCTTTATAATCATATTTCTTGTATCTTGGAGGTTCTGCAAGTCAGGGGGATGGGGTGTTTCCGGCAATTGCCGGGCGCATCAAGGGGTGAAAGCATTTTCTATCCGTCATTCGGGAAAGCGCGATTCGTCGTCGCTTCAGCAAGTCATTCTGCCCCCATGACTATAAATTGATAATTAGAATATATTTTCTGCAAAGTTACGAAAAACTTAAAAGGTATGGCTTGAGAGTTGGGATAAATTTAGTATTTTTGCAGAAATATCGCCCGAACTCTGTGAAGAAGAAGGGTATTTATGGCGATAGTATTAGATAAACATAAAGGAAATGAAGCAAATAAGTTGGGGATTCATCGGCTGTGGTGAGGTTACGGAGTTGAAGTCGGGGCCGGCTTTCAACGAGATACCCGGCTCGCACGTTGAGGCGGTCTTCAGCCGCAGTGGGGAGAAGGCGCGTTCCTATGCCGAACGCCACGGCATAAAAAGATGGTATGCCGATGCACAGGAGCTGGTGGACGACCCGAATGTAAACGCTATATATATCGCCACGCCGCCTGCCTCACACGCTACCTTTGCCATCATGGCACTGCGTGCAGGCAAGCCCTGCTACATAGAGAAGCCCTTGGCTGCCTCGTATGAGGACTGTGTGCGCATCAACCGCATTGCCGAACAGACGGGCGTGCCCTGTTTTGTGGCCTATTACCGCCGCTACCTGCCTTATTTTAATAAGGTGAAGGAGCTGATAGAGAAAGATGCTATAGGTAAGGTGCTTACGGTGCAGGTGCGCTTTGCCGTTCCGCCGAGGGACTTGGACTTTCATCAGAACGAGCAGCTGCCGTGGCGATTGCAGTCAAACATCTCGGGCGGTGGCTATTTCTACGATTTGGCTCCCCATCAGCTGGACTTGCTCCAGAGCTTCTTCGGTGTCATAGTCAAGGCGCACGGATACACCTCCAACCGTGCAGGACTCTACAATGTGGAAGATACGGTGAACGCGGTGTTCAGCTTCGAGAACGGGATAAGCGGAAGCGGCTCTTGGTGCTTTGCCGCCCACGAGAGTGCACGCGAGGACCGGATAGAGATATTCGGGACGAAAGGTCGGTTGGCATTTTCAGTCTATACATACAACCCCATCCATCTCTATACGAGTGAGGGGCTGAAGAATATCGAGGTGCTCAATCCGCCACATGTTCAGCTACCCATCATCAAGTCGGTCATCGAAGACCTGCAAGGATTCGGATTGTGCGATTGTACGAGTATCAGCGCCACTCCGACCAACTGGGTGATGGACAGAATCTTGGGGAAAATATAGTCCTGCCGGACGATGCCATTGTCCCGGCAAGACGAAAGTGCCACTTTGGCATGGTGAAAACGGCACTTTCACCGAACGAAAGTGCCGTTTTCGTCCATTGCTCAATATGAAGTTGTAAAGCATTGATTATCAGATGAAATTGAGAATGTTTCACAAACGCTTTTTTCTTTTCTTCGTGCTATTGCTTTTCTCCCTGTGGATGATGGGTGGCAGGAGGGTTTATGCCTGCTCCGCATGTCCGTCCGACACTATCCGTTGGATGCGTGCGGACAGCAGCATGCGGTGGCATGAATGGCAGATGAAGAAGGCGCGGAAGGTAGTGCATCGGTTTAACGAGATAGATACCAGCTATATAGAGCCGCAGCGGTATAATTTTACGGTGATGCTGCAGAACACGACGACTTACGAAATCTATCGGCTGAGCAGCAAGCCCGGCCACAGTATCACCTTTGCTCCCGAGGCTACGGTTCGTGTAGGGCCGTATTTTGGGTGGCGGTGGATATTCCTCGGCTATACGCTCGACATCAAGCACCTCAACCTTTTGCAATCGAACAGCAAGCGGAAGGAATACGACTTGAGTCTCTACAGTTCCATGCTGGGTATCGACGTTTACTATCGGAAGACGGGAAACGACTATAAAATCAGGCGGATGACGCTGAACGAAGACACTGATACCAGAGCTATCAGAGGTGCGGATTTCAATGGGCTGAAGTCGAGCATCAAAGGCTTTAACCTCTATTATATCTTCAACCACCGTCATTTTTCCTATCCGGCTGCCTTCAGCCAGAGCACCGTGCAGCGTCGTTCGGCGGGCAGCCCGTTGCTGGGCATTGCTTACACGCGCCATACGTTGTCTATAGACTGGAGCGAGCTGAACAATTTGGTAGAGCAGCGTTTGGGATACTCTACCGTGCAGGACGACTTGGACAGCACGCTGCTGTTCGGAACGGTAAAGTACACCGACGTTTCGGTGAGTGGAGGATATGCCTACAACTGGGTGTTTGCACGAAACTGGCTGTTGTCGGGTTCCCTTTCGCTGGCCTTGGCCTACAAGCGCAGTACGGGCGATATGGACCATAAGCGGTTCTCGTTTCGTGAGTTCACGTTCAATAATCTGAACATTAACGGTATAGGCCGGTTCGGGTTGGTATGGAACAATACGAAGTGGTATGCAGGAGCAAGTGCCATTTTCCATGCCTATAACTATAGGCGGAGCCAGTTTTCTACGAATAACTTCTTTGGAAATGTGAATGTTTACTTTGGGATGAATTTCGGTAGGAAAGGCTATCGTAAGAAAAAGAAGAAATGAAAATGAACAGATGGATTCTGTGTGTGGGAGTATGGATGCTCTTGTTGTCGTGTACGGCAAGGGCCGACAGGTCGTCGGCAGTTGTCCGCGACGCTGCTGCGGCAGACACGAGTGTGGCAGTCCGGGCACCGCTCCCGGCTGCCAAGGTGCAGAATGTGCAGGCAACTGCCACTGATAAGAAGGAAGTGGAGAAACTGCTGGGCGAGATGGCTGAAAGGAAAGGGAAACTCTCGCGTGGGGAGATTATCCTGACGATTGCGCGTAGGTTTGTCGGTGTGCCATACGTTGCCCACACATTGGACAGGAATGAGGAAGAGATGTTGGTAGTAAATCTGCATCAATTGGATTGTACCACCTACGTTGAGAACGTGGTGGCCTTGTCGAGATGTGTCTTTCTGGGCAAGACAAGTTTCTCGGACTATCTGCAAACGTTGCAGGATATCCGCTATCGGGGTGGCGAAATCAGCTATGCCAACCGCCTGCACTACTACCAATGGTGGGTGGAGGACAACGAGCGGATGGGAATAGTTAGGGAAATAGATGCTCCCAATCCTCCATTTTCGGCTGTTCAGACGCTGAAAATAAACTATATGAGCGAGAATTTCACGGCATACGATATGCTGAGGACCCGGGCGGAACGGGTAAGGGAAATAAAGCAGCTTGAAGATGCAACGAATGGGAAGAGGGTGAATTTCATTCCCAAGTCCTCCCTGAAGGACTCTAGGACCTTGCGTTCGGTGATTAAGGATGGCGACATCATTGCGCTTGTAACCAACAAGAAGAATCTTGATACAACCCACTTGGGCATTGCCGTATGGCACAGGGATGGTCTGTATCTGCTCAATGCGTCGAGTCTGAAGAAGAATGGTAAAAGTGTAGTGGAGCCTGCCGAGACGCTGTACGACTATCTTTGTGTGCGCCCCGTCAATACGGGGATTCGCGTGGCAAGGATAATGGGCGACTGAAATTTCCGGCTTTTGTATTCCTGATGCCCCAGACAAAGGCAAGGGGATGTATAGACGGGAAACTCTATACATCTCCTTGGGTTTATTAGGAAGCGGTACTCGTTTATTGCATAGACTAAGGTCAGACTACTATTCTTGATTTGCCGTCTCAGCTACTCCTTATATATAATGTGCCATCATCTCAATACAGGCCTGTTATATACCGTATTTGGCGGAATGTCAATGGCGAAGTGGAGATGGAATCATGGTTGGGAGCTAATCTTATCTCATTGTTATTTAATGTAGGAAGGTAAGGATATTGCAGCTTTTTTGTTAAAAACCGAAAAATGATTCCCTCTGCTTGTGGCGTTTCCGATTCTTTTTAGTATCTTTGCACTCGCTTTTCCGGTAGACGGAACAGGCGCAATATGGGCAAGTCTCCTACGACCAGCTCCCTTTGAATCCCCTAGGACGGGAACGTAGCAAGGGCAGAAGGTTGTAGCGGTGCGATAGGAATCGCTTGCCCACCTGCCTCTTTAGCTCAGTTGGCCAGAGCACGTGATTTGTAATCTCGGGGTCGTTGGTTCGAATCCGACAAGAGGCTCTTCAGTGAAGAAGTCGGCATATTGTGCCGACTTCTTCTTTGCTTTATCTAAGGCTTGCCTTCTCGGAGAGAAAGGGGAGAAGTTCCTGTTGGAAGACTATGGCATTGTCGCAGTACGACGGGACGGTGGGCAGCATGTTGGAGCGTGAATCTATGGCTTCTGCTCCACTCTCTATGGGGATGGTGATGGCTTGGGAAAGTTATCGGCACTGTTTTTGGATAAGGTCGATGGGTAAGGCTTGTTTGGAGACATCATTGTAAATACGGAAACATAATGTTTGTTAAATGTTGTAGCATGAGTGTGGCGTTGCACCTTATATATAATCTTTTCTTCGTAACTTTGCATGGATTTTATGCCGTATAGGCTCGTATAAGTGCCGGGGATGCTCAAGGCCGCCTTACGGTGAAACTTTTACAATAAACAAAATGTACGCAATTGTAGAAATTAACGGTCAGCAATTCAAGGCTGAGGAGGGCAAGAAGCTCTTCGTCAACCACATAAAAGATGCTGAAGAAGGCAAGACCGTTGAGTTTGACAAGGTTCTGCTCGTAGACAAGGACGGAGCCGTAACAGTAGGAGCACCTACTATTGATGGTGCCAAAGTAGTAGCTGAGGTGGTTTCCCCACTCGTGAAAGGTGAGAAGATTATCATCTTTAAGATGAAGCGTCGCAAGGATTACCGCAAGAAGAACGGTTTTCGTGCACAGTTCACTCAGGTAGAAATCAAAACTATTAACGCTTAACCAAAGGAGGACAATAAATGGCACATAAAAAAGGTGTAGGTAGTTCTAAGAACGGTCGTGAGTCTCACTCGAAGCGTCTTGGCGTGAAGATTGGCGGTGGTCAGAAGATTATCGCAGGCAATATCATTGTTCGCCAGCGCGGCAACCAGCATTTCCCGGGCGAAAACGTAGCTCAGGGTAAGGATGATACGCTTTATGCTTTGGCAGACGGCGTGGTATTCTTCCACAGGGGCAAGTTCAACAAGAGTACCGTTTCGGTACTCTCTGAAGAGGCCTATGCTGCCAAGACCGTCAAGGCTGAAGCCTAACCGGCAATAAACAAAACAACTATTCCAAACAACATAGCCCCGACATTCCTGTGGAGTGTCGGGGTTTATGCGTCTTTTACTCCCGTTGAGACTGCTGTCTGGTCATGGGTGAGATGTGCAGTCGGGGCGGTCAGTATTGGGAATAATCCAAAGTCTGTTGTAGGGAAATTAATCCGATGTGGGTGAAGTTTCTCTGTCTGGTCTGTGCGAGTCATGTAGGGCAAATGTCAGCGACGTACAGGCAGTACTATGACTGCATGTGCAACAAAAAAGCGTCCCCTGTCTGGGGGACGCTATCATAAACTTAACTATAAAACACTTTAATTTATTATGAAACATTCTATTGTAATGGTAGCTTAGTTGTACCATATTTCTCCTCCGAGCACCTTGGGACGGTTGGCGTCTTCGGTATTGTTCTCGGTCTTTGGAGTGTAGTCTTGGTAAATTTGTAGTTGTTTTGATTTTGTCATTTGCTCTCCTTTCTTTATCTCTAATCCTTAAAAAGCGTTGTTATATCGTGTTATCACAAAGATAGTTGTTCTTTTTCATTTTTCCAAATTATGGTAATGTTTCAAGTATTATTTTAATATTTTTTATGCAAACGATTGCATTAGTGTCGTGGAAATGCCTTTCATTGGTTGTTGCCGGGATGGCCTGCCATGCTGATTTGGGTGAAACGGGCGGGGCAGGGTAGCCTGAAGGAGACGGGGGAACGGTATTGGCAGAAAAGATAGTACCACTTTCGGTAAATGGAAGGGGCACTATGACATTGTGAAAGTGCCGTTTCGGGATGACGAAAACGGCACTTTCGTATTGCAGTTTCTTTCTGTCTGATTTTCAGATTGTTGAAGAAATAATTCTCGCCCTGCTGTCAGACTGCCTGTTGCATAGGTGTTTTCCGTATTTTACAGGCAATCATATAGAGTTCATGTCATGCCTTGTCGTGCCTTTGAAGAAGTGGACGGGCTGAGTGGACGGAAGCACGGACTATTTATTCTGAACATGCGATGGTCAGAGGACAACCTTGTATGATTTCCCGTTAATGGAAACGATATAGATGCCGTTTGCTTCCAGTTCCATAGTGAAGTACGGGGAAGCGATAAGGCGTGCGGCAACTTTCTTTCCTTCTGCCGAATAAACGGACAGAGTCTTGCCCACGGGCGCGTTGTCTATTATGATTTGCCGGTCAGCCACTTTTACCTTGATACTGCCAGCCGATGCCTTGCCAAGCCCCGTGCTGCCGTTAACGCTGAAACTGCTTCTCGCGTTGACCGCCACATTGCCCTCGGCCGAGATAATGGTGCCCTCGGGTATGACGATATTGCATCCATTTTCGGGAACTTTTGCGCCTTCAAAGTCGCAGGAAACTACCCATTGTCCTTTCTCCTCGCCCAATGTTGGCGTTACTTCCTTCAGCAGTTCGTCGTTTCCGTCAAGCAACAGAATCTTTGGATTGGGAGAGAGCATGATGGCTTGCTTGTAGAAAAAGCGAACCTTGCCGAGCACATCGGTAATGTGTTCGTCGTAAAGGCTGCACCATACGTAGTCTATCGATGCTGCCGGCTCGGTATAGCCTCCTACGAAGTCAACCCTCGTCTCTTCGTTGGTGATGTCGGTCCGGAATCTCGGACTAAGGCTTCCTGCAGGCAGTACGAGAGAGTAGCGCACGCCTTTCTCGAAATTCATTTTCGTTCCGAAGTCGGCTGAGGCCTGCCCCAAATCCCAGTCCCATGCTACATGAGCCTCGAAGGTCCTCACGGGCACTCCCTCTCGGTAGAGGGTCATGGTTGGCTTGCCTATCGGCTCAGTCTCCGTATTATAATAGAAGCAAATGTTGTGGGCAGACTCCACGACGGATTTGTTTTTCACCGTGCAGTCGATGTTGATGATGTTTGCCGGAACCTCAAAGTCAACCTTAAGGTTTTCGGTCTTGACGGTCGGGGTCTCCTTCTCGTAAATTGCTCCTGCCGGTATTTCAAGGCTGTAGGTCTTTCCCTTGGGGAGAATCAGTTTGTCGAAGGTTATGGTGGCAATGCCTTCCGTAGAGTATTGTCCGTGATAATTGCGTTCGGTAATCGCGCCTGTAGCCACGGTCTCTCCTCCGCACGTGATAATCGCCTTGGCATCGGCGGCGACTCCGATGCTTTCGGCAAAGGTAAAGTCTATCTCGCTGATAGGGTTGTACACAGGGCGGTCTCCGATGGTGCACTGCTTCGGGGTCAATACTTTGCCTCCATCGGCATAGACGGACGTTGCCGCGAGGCAGAGTCCGATAAGACTGATAAGTAAATGTTTCTTCATGTCGGTTTCCTTTCTTTAATGTTGTTGGTGAATATTAGGGTTAGTTCAATGAATGGCGGTCTCTGTTCGTTTGGTGGTCTGCGAAAATGATTGTAGCCTTATCGTGTTGGGATACAAGGCTTTACAAACAATCATCGCAAATTGTCTTCAGTAGCAAATATACAAAATTATTTGATAGGATGGTCTTTTTTTTGTTTCGTTAATAGAAAATAGTATTTATAAAGGTGAATATAGGCAAATGGAATGGTCCTGACGCTTGTTTCCGGGGTATTGTCCATAAAAGTGTGTAAGCTGTCTTTCTTTTTTCTCAAATACAAAGATAATGAAAAAATGGGCTTGCACACTTTCCGTGGATAGTACCCTCATTATCTGCAATACGGGCAAACCCACTGGAAAGGCATCCCGAGGGCACCGAAGCTCCGTCCGGCAGCCCGGCTTCAGGATTATTCCCGGTGGAACGGGACGGCCGTAGGGCTACGGTCGGGCGTCTTGTCCGTACGGCAGAAAAGTAGAAAGGAGATTCGGCGGAAGGGCATCCGCATTGCGGAGGTACGGATACGCGCCTGTGAAAATACTGCCTGCGGGCCGAAAAAGCGGTGGTTTCGGGCAGCAGGAAAGCCGTTTGTGGCAAGTGAAAAATTTATATACGGTAAGCAAAAAATTTATATACGGTTAGCGGAAAATTTATA
>NZ_BAKG01000017.1 GCF_000614065.1 Prevotella dentasini JCM 15908
CAACCAACCTGTAGGGACAGGCCTCGTGCCTGTCCGCCACACGCTCATCGGACAGACACGCGGTCTGTCCCTACATTTTCGCTTGCCACAAACAGGGGATTCGTGCCTGAAATCTGTCCTTTATACGGATTCTGTCTGCGCTATAGGAGGAGTGCAACCAACCTGTAGGGACAGGCCCCGTGCCTGTCCGCCATACTCATATCGGACAGACACGCGGTCTGTCCCTACATTTTTGATTGCTGTCAAAGGAAGATTCAAGCCCCGAAAGCGGCTTTGGGGGAGGGAATGTATAAATTGTTGATAATCAGCAGAATAGAAACGGAGAAACAAAAATGGTATTCCGGCAATGTGAAAGTGCCACTTTGACCATGCGAAAACGGTACTTTGACTATGCGAAAACGGCACTTTCGTTTCATGGCAAAGACTGGCCGGCTCTTATATGCAGCAGGATGGCCGAACGGCAATGCCGGACGGAAAGGGCGGCGAGTGGTAGATGGTGGCATTTCCGGTGCAGGGCGGCGGTGGCGGAAGTCCGGCTGCAGTCTGCCGGCGGCCGTCTTCTCATATCAGGCTGAGCAGGAGGGCCACAAGGGCGATGCCGCCCTGCTTGACGACGATGAGGGGATGGCTGGTGATGCTCCCGTAGATGGCGACGAGAACTATGTAGCCCAGCAGGAGCTGCATCCAGAGCCTGTTGCCCGGAATCCACACGGCAAGGAGGAGAAGGACGGCAAGAAGCCCGTTGTAGACGCCTGATTGCGGAACAGGGTGCGGACGGCCGGCTGCCGAAGCTCGTCGGCGGAGATGCTGAAGACGCGTGCGGTGGTTGCCGACGTGGTGAGGACGGTCTCCAAGAGCATGATGTAGAGATGCTCGAGGGCGGAGAGGGTGGCGAGAATCTGTATGAGGGTCTGCATGGCGGCGGTACTTTGTGATGACGGGATGGGGAACAATAAGGCGCGAAGTGCCTGACGGTACTTCGCGCTTCCGTTATGATTTGCCTATAGGAAAGGTTTCGCTATGATTACTTCAGGGCGGCTACCTTGCTGTCGACGTGGCTGATGGCGTGCTCGGGCATCTGGTTGAAGAGGTCGATAATCTCGCTCACGGTGTATTCCTCCTCCACTTGCTCGTCGATATACTTGGCGATGAAGTTCTGAGAAGCGCGGTCTTTCTCATCGTCGGCAACGTCTGCGAGCTTGTTTATGAGTTCGGTAACGTGCTGTTCGTGCTTGAGGGTCTCCCTGAATATTTCCTCGGGGCTGTTCCATTCGGTCGGAACGGCGTCGATAGTGCCGAAGCTCGCCCTGCCGTTGCGCTGGCAAACGTAGTTGGCCATGTCGAGTGCGTGTCCGCGCTCTTCCTCGGCCTGCTTTGCCATCCAGCCTGCAAAGCCTCTCCATCCCTTGTTGCGGAACCAGAACGACATCTGAAGGTAGAGGTTAGACGACCAAAGTTCTGCTGTAATCTGTGCGTTGAACGCATCTTGCATCTTTTTGCTGATATCCATAAGCTGTATTTTTGTTTTAATAGTTTGTACTTTTTGCAAAGTTAGATGTTTTTCCGTGGACGGGCAAGGGTAACGGACTGATTAACATTATATTAACAGCTGACGGCCGTATGGCGGCTACCCGGGTGTCAGGCCCCGGCTGAGGAAGAGGTCCGCCGTCTCCGTGCGGCCGTCGCGTCAGGAGCAGTCAGATGCGTGCGGAGGGCCTGCCGTGGCTCCGGTCGTGGGACAGGGGGTTAGGAAACGGCGGATGCGCTGCTTACAAGCAGGATGTAGCGGACGACTTTCCCCAAGGTGATGGTGAAGACGGAAAGGGGAATGTTGGCGCGCGTAAGCCCGAGCACGATGGTGATGGCACTGCCGAGGATGGGCAGGAAGGCGAAGATGCCCATCCATGCACCGTGTCCTGCCATGAAGCGTTTGGCGCGGTCGAGCGATTCGGGCTTCACGCGCAGGTAGCGTTCTATCCAGTCGAGGTTGCCGAGCCGCCCGAGTCCGTAGTTGAGCATGGCACCGAGAACATTGCCCACGCTGCCGTAGATGATGAGGGGGACAGGTTGCAGTCCGGCGGCAAGGAGTCCGAGCATGACGACCTCGCTGCTGAAGGGCAGGAAACTGCCTGCGAGAAAGGCCGAGGCGAGCATGCCCCAGTAGCCGTAGTCTAAAAGGAAATGGGTAAGGAAGTCCATAGGTTGTAGGCGGTGAGGACGAGCGAGAGGACGACGAGCACGCGGAAGGTGATGTCGCTCAGCCTGCTGTGGGTCAGGGCAATGAAGTGTCCGATAAGCGGGGCGGTGGATACGGTGATGATACCGAGCAGCGGCTCGTAGTGCTGGGGCTGTAGCGCGGCGAAGGCGATGGCTGCCAAGTCTGCCGCAACGAATATCTGACAGAGCAGGCGCGTGCGGATGTTGTCGCGGCGGCGTTGCAGAACCACGTGCGCCATGCCGATGAGGGCGCAGAGGAGCACCATGGAGATGGTCATAATCTGGTTCACCGACAGCATGCCGTAGTCGGGGACGGGCTGGAATACGGCTATCTCGGCAAAGTGGCCGACGAGTTTCGACGGTTCCTGCCGGAAGAGGTAGTAGCCTCCGAGGAAGAGATTGGGGAAGACAAGGCCGAAGATGGACGAGACGAAGCTGCGCAGGCTAAGTGCCAAGAGGTTGGTGCGCATGATTATCCACAGCATGGGGACGAAGAGAAGGGTCTGTACCCATACGACGCTGCTAAGCCCTACGCACAGGAAAGCGTAGAAAGTCCACCCCTGCGACTGCGTGTCCTGATAGCAGCGGAAGGCGATGATGTAGTAGCCTACGGTACACAGGATGACGATGGCGGCCCGGATGGAGGTGAACTGGAACGTTGCCATCGTCGTAAGGACGAGGAACGAGCAGGAAATCATGCGGCTGTAGATGCGGATGAGGGCGTTGCTGTTGTTCAGCTCCATCATCAGGTAGGTGGAAAAGACGAGGCACAGCAGGGGCAGTATGGCGGCATGGTCGAAGTAACCGACCACCGCCCATACGGCAACGGCTATCGGCATGACGGTGGGAAGAAGCCAACGGCTCTCCGCTATGCGGTTCTGTAAGCGTTTTTTCTGCATAATCTGGGGAACACCGGGCTGCGGCAGGGGCAGGAGAGGGTAGAGACAAAGGGTCTGCCGCTATGGAATACAGTGCTCCGGCGGTATGCGGCAACAAGTTCCGGCGGCCGTATGGCAGTTGCCTTTGCCTTCTCCTGCTCCTTCGGATTCTTGGTTTTTCCTCCCGCTACAGGTCTTGTCCGATGTCCTTTCTGAAGTATTTGTCCTTAAAATCAATCTTGGCGGCCTCGCTGAAGCTCTTGCGCAGGGCTTCCTCCTTGTCGCGCCCGTAGGACGAGACGGCGATGACGCGTCCGCCGGCGGTTACGGTCTGTCCGTCCTTGATGGCGGTTCCGCTGTGGAAGACGACCGAGCCGTCTACCCGTTCGAGTCCGCTGATGGGATAGCCCTTGACGTATGACTCGGGATAACCGCCGCTGACGAGCATCACGCAGACTGCCGCGCGTTCGTCGAACTCTGCCTTGCACTGGTCGAGCGTGCCCGTAGCGACACCTTCAAACAGGTCGACGAGGTCGCTCTTCAGGCGGAGCATGACGCTTTCCGTCTCGGGGTCGCCCATCCGGCAGTTATATTCGATGACCATAGGTTCGCCTTCCACGTTGATGAGACCGAAGAAGATGAAGCCCTTGTAGTCTATCCCCTCCTCGCGTAGACCGTCTACCGTGGGTCGGATGATGCGGTCTTCGACCTTCTGCATCCACTCCTTCGTGGCGAAGGGAACGGGCGTTACGCTGCCCATTCCGCCCGTGTTGAGTCCTGTGTCGTGCTCGCCGATGCGCTTGTAGTCCTTGGCTTCGGGCAGAATCTGGTAGTGCTCGCCGTCGGTCAGTACGAAGACGGAACACTCGATGCCCGTGAGAAACTCTTCGATGACGACCTTTGCCGATGCGTTTCCGAACATTCCGCCGAGCATTTCGCGCAGTTCGCGCTTTGCTTCGTCGAGTGTCGGGACGATGAGCACGCCCTTTCCGGCCGCCAGTCCGTCGGCCTTGAGCACGTAGGGGGGCTGGAGCGTCTCGAGAAAGCGCATGCCCTGCTCCACGGTCGTGCCGTCGAAGGTCCCGTAGGCGGCTGTGGGGATGTGGTGGCGTTTCATAAACGCCTTGGCAAAGTCTTTCGACCCTTCGAGCACCGCGCCTGCCTTGGATGGCCCGATGACGGGAATGGCGGCCGTGCGCGGGTCGTTTCGGAAATCGTCGTAGATGCCTTTGACCAGCGGGTCTTCCGGCCCGACCACCACCATGTCTACTTTCTGCCCGGCGGCGAAGTCCTTCAGCCGCCCGAACTCGTTCACCCCGATGGGCACGTTCGTACCCACGGCAGCCGTACCGGCATTGCCCGGTGCGATGAAGAGTTGTTCACACTTTGCGCTCTGCGCGATTTTCCATGCCAAGGCGTGCTCGCGGCCGCCGCTGCCTAAAAGAAGTATTCTCATAAAAACATTCCTCCCGGCTGTCCCCTCCGCCGTCTTCTCCTTGTCGGGAGGGCGGTGGTGGACGGCCTGTGGGTATTATTGGTGTTGCTGTTTGGCGTTGTGTGCCGGTGTAAGGACTGCGACGGTGCCGCAATCTGCCGGACTTCAGCCCTTGGATATGGCCTTCCTGCCCTTCCTTTTGCGGAGGGGCAGGGGGCGGGGTGGGGGCTGCGGCTACTTCAGATAGTCCTCAAAGTACTGCGTAATACGCTCGTGGAGGTGTACGCTCTGGTGTCCGCGCATGTTGTGAGGCTCACCGGGATATACGAAGAAGTCCGGCTGCGTGCCTGCACCGATACATGCTTTCAGGAAGGAATAGGCGTGCTGGGGAACTACCACGGGGTCGTTGAGACCGATGATGACCTGCAGCTTGCCTTTCAAATCCTTGGCCTTGCCGAGCAGCGAAGTCTGTGCGTAGCCCTCGGGATTGCTCTGCGGCGTGTCCATATAGCGTTCGCCATACATTGCCTCGTACCATTTCCAGTCTATGACCGGGCCGCCTGCCACTGCCACCTTGAAGACATCGGGGTAGTTGGTGGTCAGGGAGATGGTCATGAATCCGCCGAATGACCATCCGTGTACGCCGATGCGGTCCTTGTCTACGTAGGGAAGCGACTGCAAATACTTCACGCCCTGCATCTGATCCTTCATTTCTTCCTGTCCGAGATGGCGGAAGGTGGCCTGCTCGAACGCCTTGCCGCGGTTCTCGCTGCCGCGGTTGTCGAGGATGAAGAGGAGGTATCCCTTCTGCGCCATGTAGGTTTCCCATCCGCGTGAACCGTAGTGCCACGTAGCGTCGACGTTGTGGGCGTGAGGCCCTCCGTACACATAGACCACGGTAGGATACTTCTTCGACGGGTCGAAACCGACGGGCTTCACCATTCGCCAGTAGAGGTCAGTTGTTCCGTCGGCTGCCTTCACTGTTCCGCACTCATATTCCGGCACGCTGTATCCCTCCCACGGGTTCTTGGCGGTGAGCCAGTTGATGCGCGAGGACTTTGCACCGACGCTGATGATGTCAATCTTCCGCGGTACGGAAGGTTCGCTGTAAGAGTCGAAGACCTGCGTTCCGTCGTCGGCAATGGTGGCATAGTGGTAGCCCTTTCCGTTGTCGAGAAGCGTGCGCTTGCCCGTCTCGGTGCTGACGCTCCATATATTCCGCTGAATGGGCGAGCACTCGTTGGAGGCATAGATGACCGACTTGGTCTTGCTGTTGAATCCGAGCAGCTCCATGACTACCCACGGGCCTTTGGTCAGCTGGCAGACTTCCTTCCCCTCCTTATTATATATATAAAGGTGGTTGTATCCGTCGCGCTGGCTCTGGAGGATGAACTCGCTGCTGTTCCACGGCAGGAACTGTATGGATGGAGGGGTTCTACATACTTCGCGTCGGTCTCGCGGTAGAGTTCGGTGAGCCTGTCGCCCGTGGCGGCATCGTATGCAACGAGCCTGCAATCGTTCTGGTCGCGGTTCAGCTCGAACATGTAGATGGTCTTGCTGTCGGTGCTCCATGCGATGTTGGTGAAATAGCGGTCGGTCGGGTCGCCTGCCTTGAGGTAGACGGTCTTGCCCGTGAGCAGGTCGTAGACGCCCACGGTAACCTTGTGAGAAGTCTCGCCCGCCATCGGATAGCGGATGGGCGAGGCCTTGGCAGCGCGCGACTCGCCCTCTTTCGGAGTCCAGTCAATCTCGGGGAAGTCTGCCATCGGATAGGCGGCAACCATGCTCTGGTCCATCCGATAGAACGCGAGCTGATTGCCGGAGGGGCTGAAGAAGAGTCCGCCGTCGATGCCGAACTCGTCCCGGTGTACTGCCTGTCCGTAAACAATGTCGCCGGATCCGTCGGTCGTCAGCTTGGTTTCCTTTCCCGAGGCATCCGCTACGTAGAGCTGGTCTCCGAGCACATAGGCTGTCGCACCTGACTTCTTGTTCCACTGCCGTGCCTGTGTGTTCTGCACGCGTGCCCACCGCTTCTCGAGCTTGCGGCTCTTGAAGTTGACGAGCATGTTCTCGCGGCCGTTCACGACGAGCACTACGGGCTTGCCGCCATACGGGAACTCTGCGGAATAGAGGTGGCGCACCTTCTCGTCGTCGGCAGAGAGGCCTGCCCAGCTATTGATGTCGGAGAGGGAGAACAGCCGCTTTTCCTTGCCCGTCTTCGGGTCTACGAGTGCGCAGTAGTCTGTCTCGGTGCGGACAAGCTGGTTGCCCCACCATGTGGTGTAGCGGCTCTCGGGCCGCATGTTGTGGTAGTTGTTGCCTCCGAAGTTGAGGTCTTCGAGTGTGAGCGTCTTCTGCTGTGCCATTGTCGGTGCAGGGGCGGCGAGTGTCAGACAGCACACCAACCCCAATGTTGTAAGTATTTTCATAGGTGATTGAACCTCATCCCGGCCCTCCTCCAAGGGGAGTGGGAAGGCGATATGCCCGCGGGTGAAGGCTGATGTTAAGTTGTTGTTATTATTAGTTTGTTATATTCATTTCTCGACAGGACCTGTTCCGCCCTTCGGGGGACGGGGACAGACCTCCGTCCCCTTACTCTCCGTCCTTCGGGCGGTGGTTGCCTCGCTGCCCGAAGGGCTTCCGTCCCATTCCGCCCTTTCCGCCGCGGCTGTCCCATCCCGGCCGGTCGCGCCGGTCATCGCGTCTGAAACGGCTGTCGGGCCGGTCGGATTTCCCGAACCTTGCCGGCCTGCGGTCGCGCCGGCCGTCGCTATCATCCCTGAACCTCGTGCCTCCGAAAGGCTTGCGCTCCAAGCTGTGGAAGGTGAAGGAGCGGATGTCCGCGTCTTCGTTCTCCTCCTGTTCATCAATCCGCTTCTTGAAATCGCGCTCCTTCTTGAAGCGGTGTTTCTCTGCCATCTCCCTCTTCTCTTCCTCGGTCTTTACGATGCCGCCCTCGTGGCGGAAGTCGCTCATCTTGCCGTCGAAGAGCTGATAGCGGCGGAACTCGCACTCCAGAGAGCCGTTGTAGACGGGAATCTTGATGCTGGGCTTGAGTCCTATCTGCCGGAAACACTCCTCGCGGTAGGACAGTATCCACGCATTGTTGCCCATGAACTGATGCTTCAGCCGTTCGCCTATCATCTTATAGGTCTCCAGAAGGTTGGGCGTGGAGATGCGCTCGCCGTAGGGCGGATTGACGACGAGGATGCTTTTCTCCTTGGGCTGGGTGAAGTCCTTGAAGTCCTGACACTCTATGGTGATGCTGCGCGACAGGCCTGCTGCGGCGACGTTGCGCCGTGCGGTGTTGACAGCCTTCATGTCGGTATCGTAGCCGTAGATGTGGTGGGTGAACTCGCGCTCGGCAGAGTCGTCGTTGTAAATCGTGTCGAACAGCTCTTGGTCGAAGTCGGGCCACTTCTCAAAGGCGAACTCCTTGCGGAAGACGCCCGGCGAGATGTTTCGCGCTATGAGGGCGGCCTCTATGGCAACGTTCCCGAGCCGCACATGGGGTCGATGAAGTCGGTCTCGCCCTTCCATCCCGTCATCAGAATCATTCCTGCGGCGAGCACCTCGTTGAGCGGTGCCTCCACGCGCTCCTGCCTGTAGCCGCGCCGGTGAAGCGACTCGCCGCTCGAATCGAGCGAGAGCGTGGCATTGTCCTCGGCTATATGGATGTTCAGGCGTATGTCGGGGTTGCTGACGGAAATATTCGGCCGGTTGCCCGTCTTCTCACGGAACTGGTCTACGATGGCGTCCTTCACCTTATAGGTAACGAACCGCGAGTTGGTAAACTCCTCGGAATAGACGACGGAGTCGACGGAGAAGGTCTTCCCCTTGAGTATGTATTTGCTCCAGTCTATCTTCCTGACCTCGTCGTACATGTCTTCCGCGCTCTTGGCCTTGAAGTGCGCGATGGGCTTGAGTACGCGAATGGCGGTGTGCAACTGGAAGTTGGCACGGTACATGAGTTCCTTGTCTCCTGTGAAGGACACCATCCGGCGGCCTGTCTGTACGTTATTGGCCCCGAGTTGGGTCAGCTCCTGTGCGAGGACAGGCTCAAGTCCCATGAAGGTTTTGGCGATGAGTTCAAATTCTTGCATTATCTTGTCTGTATTATTGTTCTGTCGTTCTGTTGCACGAAAACCCTGCCGCCGGCTGACGGCCGGGGAGACGGTGCAGACGCCCCGCGCTGACGGGGGTCTGATATGTTTGTGGTGTGTAGGCTGGCGGACGATAGTTCATGGTAGGCAGGGGAGGAGACGGCATGCGGAAATCCGGCGGTTGCCTCCTCTTCTGCGGCAGACGGCAGCAGACGGCCGCCACTGCGTCCGTGGGAGAAGCCCCCGGCGGACTCGTGTCCCGAAAGCCGGCTGACGACGCGCGTGAGCTGCTGAGCGATTTCCTGACTACTCATTGATGTCTCAAAATGTAATTACAATTCCATCTGCAAAGATACGCAATTATCTTGTTATTGCCGATGAATGGCGCGATTTTTTTGCCCTTGCCGTGCTGTATTTTGCCTGTCGTGTGGCGGAAGCGGCGTTATGGGCAGACGAAAGTGCCGTTTTCGCATGGTGAAAGCGGCAGTTTGACCAGACGAAAGCGGCTGTTTCGTTTTCCCGTCTCTATTCTGTTGATTGTCAGATGATTAGTTGGAAAGCATGCAGGGGATAGGTTTTGGAGTGGGGAAGAGAGGGGGTGAGCAGGTTGATATTCGGAGAGAAAGTACGGAATGAACAGATTCCGGGTGCGAACACCCTGTTTGCAGCAAGCGGAAATGTAGGGACAGACCGCGTGTCTGTCCGATACGAATATTGCGGACAGGCAAAGGGCCTGTCCATACGGATAACTTTCTGTTTGTCAAATGCTATTCCCTGTCTGCTTCAAGCTCCACTGCATCCTGACCATCATCCTTTTTCCTGTTCCTTGCCGTGTTGATTTTGTCCTGTATGCTCTGTATATGGGCGATGGCGTGGCGGCGTGCGGAGAGAATCTGGTAGCGGTAGACGAGGCAGGTGGCAAAGAAATAGACCGTCGTCTGAATCCACAGGGCTTGGTATTCGGGCAGGATGTCTTCGAGAGTTGCGCCCATCGACGAGATGCGGAGGAAACCGCGCACGCCGAAGGTGGAGGGAATGAGCCAGCCGATGCCCTGCCAGATGCCCGACATGTTGCTCTGTGGCCAGCTGATGCCGGTGAGGAAGAGGAACGGAACGGAGGTGAAGACAACGAGAAGCATGACATTCTCGCGGTAGCGACAAGGCAGGAGAGCATCATCCCGAAGAAGATGACCGCGAGGAGATAGGGAACGAGCAGGGCAATGAGGTCGCCCGGACGGGCAAGCATCGTGAAGCTGAACATCCGGGGGACCACGAGTGTGATGTAGGCGGCAAGGACGCAGTAAATCATAAAGTAGCAGAGCGATTTGCCCAGCACTATCTTGAAGATACCGTTATAGCGGTGGCTGATGGGGACGAGGTCCTGATAGCGGTTGTTCTCGCGTGCGGTGCCTGCCGAAAGTCCGATGCCGAGGAGGAGGGTCTGCTGCAGAATGAGGATGAGCACGCCCGGGAGGATGGCGTTGCCGTACCCTCCCGTGGCATTGAAGACAGGCTGTTCGTCGAAGGCGAGGGGCTGCGTGCTGAGCTGTTCCTCGCGGACGGTGAAGCTGCGCGACCGGGGTTTCTGTATGTCGGCGTTCATTCTGAGCGACACGGCCTGCGCGCTCTGGAAGATGGCCTTGTAGGTCAGCATCAGCGACATGTCGCAGTAGACGCTTACGTGAGCTTGTCCGCCGCGGCGGAGGGTTCGCTCGAAGTCGTCGGGGAAGTAGACTATGCCGTGCACGGCCTGCTTGCCCACGAGCCGCTGCGCCTCGGGAAGGCTGTTGCACCAGTAGGCGGCACGCACGTCGGGGGAGGCGTCAAAGTGGCGGACGAACTCGCGCGAGGTGGCGGAGTGGCAGTTGTCGACGATGGCCACGGGAACGTCGCGCACCACCTCGTTGTTGTATATCCACGAATAGAGCAGCGGATAGGCAAGGGGAACGAGGAGGAAGAATATCAGTACGCCCTCGTCCTTGACGGTGTTCTTCGTCTCGAGCCACCAGATGTAGCACAGGTCGGCAACGCCCTCCCTTATCTGTTGCCACAAGGAAGGTGTCGCGCGCCGCGCGCCGCCCCTCTCCGGCTGGGGAGAGGGCGATGTGCGGTGTGTATGTTTCTTCTTCTTTATCATCATGCTGAAGCTCCGGCGGTCTCCCTCCTGCGGCGAGAGGTGCCGCTTGTAAGTGGGAGCGCGGGCGTTTCTTTGTTATGAGGAGGTCTTGTCCCGGTTGTTTCACCTCTTGGGAGGGCCGCTCCCGGCTTGGGATGCAGGAGGGCGCGCGGTACGGGGCGGCCGGGATGTTATGGTATGTATACGTATTCGAGCATGGCGCGCTTGATGTTCCTGACCGTGAGCATCGGCAGCAGGGCGAAGGCTACGAGCGCGACGACGTATGGCCAAGCGTCGGCAAGGGGATAGCCGTTGAAGATGCAGATCTGGTAGAACATGTAATAGTGGCGCAGGGGTATCAGCCACGAAAACGACTGGAGCATGTCGTCCATGGCAAATACGGGGTAGGTGGCACCGCAGGCGGAGAAGCCGACGACCGCCCAGAGCGAACAGACGCTCATGGACATGCGGAGCGAGGGGACGAGTCCGAACATGAACACGCCGAAACCCTGCGAGGAAAGGACGGTGAGGACGGTCTGCAGGAGTATCATCGGAAGTCCGCCGGGATGCGGAAAGCCGAGATGCCCGTAGACATACCACTGAAAGCCGAGGAAGACCGTGAGGAAAATGAGCGTCTGGGGCAGGAGCTTCCCCGTCAGGCTACGAAGATGTTGTTGCCCGAGAGCCGCATCCAGTCGTGGGCACGCCCGAATTTCAGTTCCGTACCGATAGAATAGGCGGTGATGAGGAACATGAAGAGGACGAGGATGCCCGGTATCATGATGGAACTGAGGTAGATGTTGTAGTTCATCCACGGGTTGCCAATCGCGTGGAGGTCGATGGCGATGGGCTGCAGGAACGTCCTTATCTCTCCGTCGGTCTTTCCGAGCATCTGCAACTTGGCTGCTCCGACGGCGGCCGAGCCGAGTGTGGATATGGTCTTGAGGTCCTTGAAGAGCATGTTGCCCGCAACGAGGGTTACATTGCTGTAGTAAAAGGAAATCTTCGGCTGCCGTTGGCCGATGAGGTTGGCCGTTGTCCGCTGGGGAATGTAGAGGAAGGCATAGATGTCGCCGCGCTGTATGGCCCGCCGCGCCTCGTTGACGTTGGAATAGCGGGCCACGATGTCGGTGCTCTGAAAGGCATCGAGCTTCCTGATGAGGGCACGGGTGGTGGGCGTGTTGTCGTTGTCGACCACGCCGCACGGAAGGTCTTGCGGCACGCCCTCGTCCATCATCGACGTGAAGAAGAAGATGACGAACAGCGGAAAGAGCACCATGCAGGTGAGATATATCGGATTGGAGAGGAGGATGGAGACCTCGCGGCGAAGAAGAGGTGCCCATCCGAGGTTTCCGCGGAGGGGGAGGGAGAGGAAGCCTCTCTCATGGTCTCTCCCCGGAAGGGAGGAGAGCGGTATGCGGTGTTGCTTTTTCTTTTTCATAGGCGTAGTGGAAAGCTGCGGCAAACCGGCGGCATGCACGACCTGTGGTTGTTTTTTCCTGTGGGGCAGAACGCCTCCCCGGCCCGGCCGCAGGGGAAGAAGATGCCTGCGGTGTGCCCACAGGGGCAGTGCCGTCTTGCTCTGTGGGCTACAGCGGGCTCGCAGCCTGAAGTACACGGGAAAGCATGGGGAGGACCGGGACGAGCCCTCGCGCTATTTCCTTACTATCAGCGACATGCCCGGGCGCAGTCCGTCGACGGGCTTCAGGGGCACGGCTCTCACCTCGAAGGTCTTGAGGTCGTACTGCCCCGTGGTCTTCGTCGCCTTCCATACGGCGTAGGAGCCTTCGTCGCGGAGGGAGGTTACGCGGAGGGAGACGGTCTTCTTGAAGGCCGGGACGAAAGCCCTGACGATGCTGCCCACCTTCATTCCGTTCAGCTGGTCTTCGCGGATGTTGAACGTTCCCCACACATCGCCGGTCATGGCGATGCTCATTATCGGACTGCCCAAGCCTACCAGCTCGCCCACTTTCGGGTAGATGGTGGTAACTTCTCCGTCGGCCGTGGCCACCTGCACGGTTTCCCTGATGAGCGAGCGCACCACTTCGACCGCGGAACGTGCCGCCTGTGCCTGCTTGGCAGCGGCCCTTTTCGACTCTTCGCGTGCTCCGCTCTTGGCAAGTTCCCACTGCGATTTCGCCACCTCTACGGCTGCCTGCGTGCCCTTGTATGCCGTTGCAGCCTCGTCGCGCTTCTGTGCCGAGACCACGCCCTCGTCGAAGAGGCGGCTCAGCCGTCCGTAGGTCTTCTCGGCAAGGTCGTTGGCGGTTATGGCCTGCAGGTAAATCTGGTAGGCCGCCTCCACGGCCTCGCGGCGCGTGGGAGCCTCGGCCAGGTCGCTGAGGGCGTCGGTGGCACTGGCAGTCGCCTCTGCCACCTTCTCCTGTGCGTTGGCCTCGGGTATGGCAAGCACTGCAAGCGTGTCGCCCTTGTGTACGAAGTCGCCCTCCTTGACGCGTATCTCGGTGATTCGTCCGGGCAGCTTGCAGGCTACGCGGTACTCGCTGACTTCGACTTCTCCCTGTATAATCTCCTCGGCATCGTCGAAGGCGAAGAACCCTATCACCGCTACGGCCACCACAACGGCCACGAAACCGATGATGGCAAGGAGGATATTGTTGTGTTGTGATTTTGCTGACATATCTTTCTTTGGCTGATAAGCTGACGGGCAGACGGGCAGGCGGATTGCCTGCTCTTGCGAATCCAGACTGCCTCCGTTCCGACTTCGGGGTCTTAGCCCGCAGCTCTTACTTCAAAACTTTGACTTTCCAATTTCCTGTTTACATGTTTCCCATTGCCTTCTGTACGCCCGCTTCCGCCATGCGGACGGCGATTTCGGCATCTATGATGGCCGTCTTGGCTGCCTGCCATGCCGTTTGCGCGGTCATTACATCGGTGATGGTCATTACTCCTTCCTTAAATCCGAGGTTGGCGCAGCGCAGGCTCTCGTCGGCCGCCCTCATGTTCTTGTTGGCCGTGGCAAGCTGTCTGCTCGCGTTCTTGAGGCGGAAGCGGTTCTGCTCTATGTCGAGCTGAATCTTGCAGCGCACGTCGTCGAGTTCCATGCGTGCGATGGTCGTCGCCGTGCGTGCCGCCTTCACCTTGTACTTTCCTTCCCCCCAGTTCCAGATAGGAACTTGCACGACGATTCCAATGTTCCATATATCGGAGAATTTCTCCTGAAATCCGTTGAAGAGATTGGGATTGGAAACCGTGTATCCTGCCGTCAGGGCGACATGGGGACGATAGAGCGAGCGGACGAGCTTGGTGTTCTGTTCGCTCAGGCTCACCATATTCTGCAACAGCCGCACCTCGGGCCGTGCCGCGTAGGTGGTGTCCTGTGTCTCCTGCCGGAGCGAATAGGCTGGCGTAAGGTCGCTGACGTCCTCGTCGGCAAGGCGTATGTCGGCCGTCGAGGGCGATACCGCAGAGCTGACAAAGGGCCATCTTGGCGAGCGAGATGCCGTTCTCTATCTGCGTGATGTGGAGGTTGGCCGTGTTCAGCCCTACGTCTACGCGCAGCCCGTCGGCCCGCGTGGCGACTCCTTCCCGTATCATCTTGTGTACGTCGTCGTCAAATTTCTGCATCAGGTCGCGGTACTGCTCTGCCAGCTGCTGCTTTTTCTTCAGGGAAACGGCTATCCAGTACGCATTGTCCACAGCGAAGAGGACGTTCTGCCGTTTCAGTTCTATGTCGTTGGCAGCCATCTCCTCGCCAATCGCCGCCATGTCGTTGGCTGCCTTGATGGCCCCGCCCATGTAGACGGGCTGCGTGAGGAGGATGCTCCCTGCGTAGACATTCTTCGTGTTGGAGCGGAAAGCGTCGCGCACCGCCTGCCCGATGTTGTTGCCGGCCTGTGCGAGCGGCGTGACGACAGAGCCGACGACGGTTGCGAGCTGCTGCGCTGCCTCGGGACTGATAAGCCCCTGCTGTGCCAGAGCACCGATGCTTTCGCCTATGTTGCCGCCCAGCTTCCCTACCGTATTCGTCCCGATGCCGGAGAGGGCATCCTTCTGTTTGTCGCTGAGCAAGGATATTTCGCGCGAGAAATGCTCGTAGCCTGCCAGTCCGTCTACGCGCGGCAGGTACTTGGTCTTGGCTGCCCGGTGCACGTCGGCCGACACATCGGCGGTGAGACGCGATATTTTCAGCTGCCTGTTGTTGGCGAGGGCAAGCTGCCGGCACCGCTGAAGCGAATAGACTCCCTGTGCCGGCAGGAGAGCCGGTACGGCAAACGTGGCAAGCACGGCAAGGAGTATGGGTATTTTCTTCATCATTATTATATATAGGTCCTGCGGCCTTCGCTTCGTCTCCACCCCTCAGGGGATGGGAGAGTCAGCCGGCAAGAAGCCCCGTGTCCTTGCCGCCGCTGGGTAAGACTGCACCGGAGCCGCAGTGAACACAACGCCCTCCACGTGCCCCGCGGAGTGTCCGGCCGGACGTTTCCGCCCCTTTGGAGAGGCGAGGGGGAAGCTCTACGGCGACAAGAGCTGTACGGCTGCAAAATTACTCCTTTTTGTTTATAATGCCAATGGAAATGTGTTACGATGTGTTTATTGCGCCAAAATAGTACATTTTTGTGGTAAAAAAGACCAATTCTCGAAATTTTTGCTTACTTTTGCCAAAACTATTGTAATTACTACAAGTTAAACAAACATTACAGATACAATGAAACGGACAGGATTCTTCTACCGGGTCTTCGACTTATACTACGACGGTTTCAGGCAGATGACGCTGGGCAAGACGCTCTGGGCGGTGATACTGATAAAGCTCTTCATCATGTTTGCCATCCTGAAAGTGTTCTTCTTTCCCAATATAATAAAGGAGAAGGCACAGCCCGGGCAGGAAGCCCAGTTCGTGGCAGGGCAGGTGCTGAAATAGCCCTTCGCCGTCCTGCCGGTCCGCAGGGGGGCAGCAGACGACACATAATTATTAAAATATTCATCAAATCACAAGACAATGGGAAATCTACTGTTGGCCATTGATCCCGGCACAGTCGACTGGTCGCGGGCACAATTCGCCCTGACCGCCATCTATCACTGGCTTTTCGTGCCGCTGACACTTGGCCTGGCCGTCATCATGGGTATTATGGAAACGTGCTATTACCGCACGCGTAAGGAATTCTGGAAGACTGCCGCCCGGTTCTGGCAGCGGCTCTTCGGCATCAATTTTGCCATGGGCGTTGCCACGGGCATCATACTTGAGTTCGAGTTCGGAACGAACTGGAGCAACTATTCATGGTTCGTGGGCGACATTTTCGGCGCGCCGCTCGCCATAGAGGGCATCCTTGCCTTCTTCATGGAGTCTACCTTCGTGGCCGTCATGTTCTTCGGCTGGAAGAAAGTATCGCCGGGCTTCCACCTCGCCTCGACGTGGCTGACAGGCCTCGGAGCGACCATCTCGGCATGGTGGATTCTGGTTGCCAACGCGTGGATGCAGTACCCGATAGGCTGCACGTTCAATCCCGACACGATGCGCAACGAGATGACATCGTTTGCGACGTGGCTCTCAGCCCGTTTGCCATCGACAAGTTCTTCCACACCATCACTTCCTCGTGGATACTCGGGGCCGCCTTCGCCGTGGGCGTGGGCTGCTGGTATCTCCTCAAGAAGCGGCACACCGAACTGGCCCGCCAGAGCGTGAAAATCGGTTCGATAGTCGGACTGACGGCCTCGCTCCTCGCCGCCTTCACGGGCGACAACTCCGCCTACATGGTAGCGCAGACGCAGCCTATGAAGCTCGCCGCAATGGAGGCCCTGTATAAGGGCGGAAAGGCCCAGTCGCTTACGGGCGTGGCCCTGCTCAACCCCTTCAGCCAGCCCGACTACATGAACGAGAGCGAGCCTCCGATGCGCATTGCCGTGCCGAACATGCTCTCGCTGCTCGCCACCCACGATGCCGACGGATTCGTGCCGGGCGTGCAGGACATCATCAAGGGATATACCAAGGACGACGGGACGCGCGAACCCTCCCTGCAAGAGAAGATGGCCCGCGGACGAAACGCCATAGCCGCGCTGAAAGACTACCGCTCGGGCAACAAGACAGCCGAGAACCTCCGCGTGCTCAACGAGGACATGAAGTACTTCGGCTACGGCTACATCAAGGATGCCGCCCAAACCGTTCCCTTCATCCCCGTCAACTTCTGGGCGTTCCGCATCATGGTAGGCTTGGGCACGCTCTTTATCCTTGCCTTTGCGGTTCTGCTCTTCTTCGTCTACAAGAAGGACATCACCCGTCCGCGCTGGCTGCAGATGGCCGGCATCGCCCTCATTCCGCTGTCCTACATCGCCAGCGAGAGCGGATGGCTCGTAGCCGAGTTCGGCCGTCAGCCGTGGACCATTCAGGACATGCTCCCCACGTGGGCGGCCGTGAGCGACATTTCCAGCGGCGGCGTTGCCCTGACCTTCTTCCTCTTCCTCATCCTCTTCACGACGATGCTGGCAGTGGAAATCAGCATTATGTGTAAGCAAATAAAGAAAGGACCCGAACTATGACCTACGAATTTCTTCAACACTACTGGTGGTTCATCATCGCCCTCTTGGGAGGCCTCCTCGTCTTCCTGATGTTCGTTCAGGGTGCCAACTCCATGATATTCCAGCTCGGCAAGACCGCCGAGGAACGCCGCATGCTCATCAACTCGACGGGCCGCAAGTGGGAGTTCACCTTCACCACCCTCGTAACCTTCGGCGGAGCGTTCTTCGCCTCGTTCCCACTCTTCTACAGCACGAGCTTCGGCAGTGCCTACTGGGTATGGCTCGCCATCCTCTTCACGTTCATCATACAGGCCGTCAGCTACGAGTTCCAGAACAAGGCAGGCAACCTTCTCGGCGTGAAGACGTTCCAGACCTGCCTTATCATCAACGGACTCCTCGGGCCGCTGCTCATCGGCGGAGCCGTGGCAACGTTCTTCACGGGGTCGAACTTCACCGTGGAGAAGGCGAATATCGTCAACGACCTGCAACCCGTCATCTCGCAGTGGGCCAACGGCTCGCGCGGACTCGACGTGCTTCTCAACCCTTGGGTGGACATCTTCGGGCTGGCCGTGGTCTTCCTCGCCCGTGTGCTCGGCACGCTCTACATTAACAACAACGTGAACGACGACGCCATCCGCGGCCGCATCCGCCGCCATCTGCTCATCAATGCGGTGCTCTTCCTCGTCTTCTTCCTCGCTTTCTTGGCGAAGACCCTCGCCAGCGACGGCTTCGCAGTGGCTGCCGACGGCACCATCGTGATGGAACCGATGAAGTATCTCAACAACCTCACCGAGATGTGGCCTCTCGCCGTTGTCTTTCTCGCAGGCGTAGTCCTCGTGCTCTTCGGCATCGTCCGGACGCTGCTCAAGCCCCACTACGTCCGCGGCATCTGGCCTGCAGGCATCGGCGTGGTGCTCGTCGTCATCGTCCTCTTCCTCATTGCCGGATGGAACTCCACGGCCTACTATCCGTCCACGGCCGACCTGCAGAGTTCGCTGACCATCCAGAACAGCTGCTCGAGCGAGTTCACCCTGAAGACCATGTTCTACGTCAGCTTCCTCGTTCCGTTCGTTCTTGCCTACATCGTCTACGCTTGGCGCAGCATCGACAGCAAGGAGATAGACCGGCAGGAGATAGCCGAGGACGAAGAGGCGTATTAATATATTCCGCCCCTTTTGCCTCCCCGGGAGCGCAGGGCTGTCCGCCCCCGTTTCCCGTGCAGGCTTGTTCACGAAATGAAAGTGCCGTTTTCGTTATGCGAAAGCGGCACTTTCGCATAGTTAAAGCGGCACTTTCGTATCCTCGCCTTTATTAGTCTGATTATCAATTGTTTATTCAGGAAGTATGTCGTAAACAAATTCAAGGCGTCAATCCCCTGTTTGCAGCAAGCGGAAGTGTAGGGACAGACCACGTGTCTGTCCGATGAGCGTATGGCGGACAGGCACGGGGCCTGTCCCTACAAGTCGGTTGCTCTCCACCTGTAAGCCAGACAGAAGATACATAAAGGACAGATTCAAGGCGCGAATCCCTGTTTGCAGCAAGCGGAAGTGTAGGGACAGACCACGTGTCTGTCCGATACGAGTGTGGGCGGACAGGCAGCCTGCAAATCTCAGCCCACGCCATCCGACTGCCCGAATCTGTCTGCCGGTGCAACTGTCTGGGCACTTTCAAAATGGTAAACCGCTGCTTTCGTTTGATAGGCAAACCGTGCTGAAAATCAGCAAGTGGTATGTTCCGATTGTCCTCCTTTTGCTTAGTACAGATAGCAAAATGCAGGTCGAAGGGCGCAACGGCAGGGCTTACCGTGTTATTTTCTGTGAAATGCTTGCCATTTCGGTTTTTTCTTTATAATTTTGGTGCTCGAAAGCGAGGATAAGGAAAGCGTTTCCCCCGGCTGCCCTACAAGAGCGGCGGCGGCAGGACACGCAACCTTGTTCCCCGACAGGAGGACACGGGGCCGGCAGCACAGCCCGCGCGGCCTGTTTGGCGTGCATCCTCCCATTGTCTTCCGCGCAGGATATTCATTTATTTATAAAACAATAAGGTAATTATGAAGATTGAAAAAGTACATGCTCGCGAGATTCTCGACTCACGTGGCAATCCGACAGTCGAAGTAGAAGTAACCCTCGAAAACGGTGTTATGGGCCGTGCAAGCGTTCCGTCCGGTGCATCTACCGGCGAGAACGAGGCTCTCGAACTCCGCGACGGCGACAAGGGCCGTTTCCTCGGCAAGGGTGTCCTGAAGGCTGTTGAGAACGTGAACAACGTCATCGCACCGGCCCTGAAAGGCTGCTGCGTACTCGAGCAGCGTGCTATCGACTACAAGATGCTCGAACTCGACGGTACTCCTACCAAGAGCAAGCTCGGTGCAAACGCTATCCTCGGCGTATCGCTCGCCGTTGCTCAGACCGCTGCCAAGGCTCTGAACATCCCCTTGTACCGCTACATCGGCGGTACCAACACCTATACGCTGCCCGTTCCGATGATGAACATCATCAACGGCGGTGCTCACTCCGACGCCCCCATCGCCTTTCAGGAGTTCATGATTCGCCCGGTAGGCGCATGCTGCGAGAAGGAAGCTATCCGCATGGGTGCCGAAGTGTTCCACGCACTGGCCAAGAACCTCAAGAAGCGTGGCCTCTCCACCGCTGTCGGCGACGAAGGCGGCTTTGCTCCTAAGTTCGACGGCATCGAGGATGCCCTCGACTCCATCATTCAGGCCATCAAGGACGCAGGCTACGAACCGGGCAAGGACGTGAAGATTGCCATGGACTGTGCTGCATCGGAGTTCGCTACATGCGAGAACGGCAAGTGGTTCTACGACTACCGCCAGCTGAAGAACGGCATGCCGAAGGACCCCAACGGCAAGAAGCTGACTGCCGACGAGCAGATTGCCTACCTCGAAGAGCTGATTACGAAGTATCCTATCGACTCCATCGAGGACGGTCTCGACGAGAACGACTGGGACAACTGGGTGAAGCTGACTGCCAAGATTGGCGACCGCTGCCAGCTCGTAGGCGACGACTTGTTCGTTACCAACGTGAAGTTCCTCGAGAAGGGCATCAAGATGGGTGCTGCCAACTCTATCCTTATCAAGGTGAACCAGATTGGTTCGCTGACCGAGACTCTCGAGGCCATCGAGATGGCTCACCGCGCAGGCTATACCTCCGTAACCTCTCACCGCTCCGGCGAGACCGAGGACACTACCATTGCCGACATTGCCGTTGCCACCAACTCGGGTCAGATAAAGACTGGTTCCATGTCGCGTACAGACCGTATGGCCAAGTACAACCAGCTCATCCGCATTGAGGAGGAACTGGGCTGCACCGCAAAGTACGGCTTTGCGAAGCTGAAGTAAGCAGCCTTTCCCTGTCCCTCCCGCTCCGGGGAGGGAATCCTGACGGATGAAGGGAAGACGACAGAATAAAAAAAGGATTGCCCTTGATGGGGCAATCCTTTTTTCGTTTACGCGTAAATCCGTTTTCGGATAGGCCGGCGGACAGGAATACGCATTGTCAGGAGCATACCGGCATGCGTGTTCCCTATCACAAACGAAGCGCACGCAGCTTGTAGGGACAGGCCCTGTGCCTGTCCGCTCCGTGTGTTTCGGACAGACACGCGGTCTGTCCCTACACTTCCGCTTGGCACAAACAGGGGATTCGCGCCTGAAATCCGGGCTTCCTGCACATTCTGCCTGCATCACAAACGAAGCGCACGCAACCTGTAGGGACAGGCCCTGTGCCTGTCCGCCAAACGTGAACATTGCTCCCACACCGCCTTCGGGCTGTGCTATCTTCGTTGCCACGGCGTTGAGGGTCGGGTTCTGTAGCCGGGTGTAGAAGTGGCCGGTCCTCTTCAGACCGAAGAGCATGGCTATCTCTTCGGAACATTCATACTTGAAGGTAATGCTCTTAACGATGGACGGCTCTACAGGCTCACCGTTTTTGGCCTTCCATCCTCCGCGGACGCAGAGGGTAGAAGGCCTTAACTGTTATATAATGGATTTTTTATGACCTGCTCCTAAACTCTTTCCCAGTAGGGAGATACAACATGCACGCCCGGCAAAGGACAAGCCGGGAAAGAGCGGAGAGGGGTGTGATTGATAGTGAATAATTCAGTATCGGGAGCAGACCTTACACTTCTACCGCCTCGGTGTTGGGCACTTCGCGTTCGCGGAGCATCTGATCGAGACTCTTGAAGGTATAGGCTGCCTTGTCCTTGACGTAGTTGGTGGCAAATCGGTTGCGCAGGTCGATGAGCTTCTGCATGGCCTCCGGATAAGTCTCGGCGGTGATGCGGTCGGCCATCTGCTTGGCATTGACGGGCGTAAAGTCGAAGTATTGGATGAGCATCTGCTGGAACTGGCGGCGTTGCATCTCGTTCATCTGCTCCAGCTGTGCGTTCATCTTGTCCTTGGCGCGGTGAATGATGAATACCAACTCGTCGGGTTCGCCTCCCCGCTGTCCGTGGTCGTACTTCTTGTCGTAGTCGAAGTAGCAGTCGCAGAAGCCCTTGTCGGCAAGCTCCTGCAGCTCCTGCTTGGCAGGGTCGAGTACGCGCCGGCAGAAGTCGGAGAACTTCTTGTAGTTGTTTTCCAGCCGGAGCATCTTGCGGAACTCCACGGTCTTGATGACGGTCTTGCCCTTGTCAATCCACGACTCTATGAACATGTATATGCGCTGGGTGTACCTGTTCTTGCAGGCGAAGACTATCTGCTTGCCGAGACGGTGGTAGCCGAAGTCCAAGGATACCAGCCGCTCGGCTACGGTATGGTCGAGCTTGAGGATGGCATACTTGTTATAGGACCGGTCTTCGGGTATATAGACGTCGCAGAGGTTGGTTGCCTTGGTGTATTTCCGGCCCTCGGCGGTCTTGTAGGGAATCTCTACGGGGATGGAGGCCAGCATCTTCAGCGAGGTGCGGAGCTGCGGATAGTGGTTCGGGTCGACACCAAGCTCCTTGAAAGGCAGCTTGATGGGCATGCGGCCGTCCTCGTCAAGCTCGTTGGTACGGAAGATGTCGAGCTGCGTGCTCCGCTTGTTGTTGAGGATTCCGTGCAGGATGGACTGGAGGCTTTCGACGATGGAGACGAGTATCCGCACCTGAATGAGCGAATAGTCGTGGCGCATCATCGTTACGGCGATGGGCTGCAGGAGCCACGTCTCCTCCTCTATGGGGATGAGGTCGCCCGAGATGCCTCGCTTGACGGGGGCTTTCTGCGCCTTCGCACCTTTCTTGCGGACCGGCTTCCGTGCCGCGGACGTCGTTTTATTATCGGTTTCTGTCTTTGCCATAATGATAAAGCGTATAGGCGACAAAGATACGGAAAGTTTTCGACAATGAGGAATTTTGTGTTTCTATTTTTCTGTTTTTCATCAACGAAAACGCCTGCCGCCCTCGGGAAAGGACGGCAGGCGCATGATGTTATAGCCTTCCGATGGCCGCTGCCATGCCGGCGGTGACCGATGGATGATTATTCCTCAACGGGGCTGAAGTCTTCCTTCGTAACGCCGCACTCGGGGCAAACCCAGTCTTCGGGAATATCTTCAAAAGCCGTTCCCGGCTCGATGCCGCCATCAGGGTCGCCTACTGCCGGGTCGTAAATCCAGCCACAAACATCGCAAACATACTTCTTCATAATGTCTTTGTTTTAATTTATTAGTAAATAAGGGGTGTTATCGCCTTGTTGGTTCTAACGTTTCAGGATGGGATTCTCTTTTCCCAATCCGATTGCAAAGATAAAACTATCTGTTGATGTTTCGGGTATCAATTGTGGTTTTTTGCGATTAAAGTATGTTAAATGGCCGGTGCTTGGGCAACGGAACAGCCTTATCGCGTGATTGTAACGGCCGGCCGGTGGTCGCTGCTGAACGTGAACGAGTGGCCGGATTCCTCCAGATGGCGGACGTGGAAGTAACGTTCGGGCAGGCTGTCCTGCCGCCCGTCCATGGCAGTGAGGCGGTATCCGGTGCGGAGTCCGGCAGCGTATGCCGACGACCGGGGCCAGACGTTGGTAACGAGGCAGGTGCTGTCGGCTATCTGTAGGAAGTATTCGTAATGGGGAAAGGCGGGGAGGATGCTGCGGCAGGCCTGCTGCTTCCTTGCGATACGGCTGTCGGCAGGCTTGTAGGGGGCGTAAGGCTGGAGGCGCAGCGTGTGATTGGAGTAGTCGAGAACGACGGAAGCATAGTCGAGCAGTTCACTGCCGATGCGCGAACGTGTGGCATTTGCCGTGTAGGCATAGATGTCCTCGAAGACGAGACGGCCGAGGGAGAAGGCTTCGAGACGGTAGAGAAACAGCTCAGAAAGCCCGGAACTGCCGAAGATTCCCGAGGAATTGCTGCCGACGGAGCGGTCGACGGTCTGCCGGAGCACGTCTTTCGGCATGTTGCGGTGTGCCTTTATCTGACTGACAATGTCGTTTCCGATGAGCAGGAAGGGCGCGCTGCCCGTGTCGAAGATGGCTTTCGTGCCAATTCCCTTGAAGGGAGAAATGTAGACGGAGGGGCAGAGAGACCTCGGGGTGAAGGGAATGACGATGCCCGGCTCGTTTTGGAACATGCCGGGATGGTCAGTTACGATGATGCACTGGTTCCTCATGTCCATCTTCACGGCCTTTCCGCCAGCGAGAAAATCCATGCCGATGCAGCCGTCTATGCCTGCCGCGTTTATCATAAGGTCTGCCACAATCCCGAAGGGGGAGGTAATGGCGATGGAGTCGCGGATGATTTGCCGGCCTATCTGCATCTCCGGAATACGGCAGGTGAGCACTTTGCTGACCTGTCCGTTTACATCAGCGGCTTCAAGCCACCGCTGCGGAACCACGTCGAAGCGTCGGAAGTCGAAGAGCAGGGTGTGCGTGCACCCTGTATCGAAGACGAAGGTGGCGGCTTTCTGCCCGATTCGCACGGGGACGAGGATGCGGTGGCCGACAAAACGGACGGGAATGGTGTCGGCAATCGCGCTCCGAGGTCCGGTGGAGGAGAATCCGGGAAGCGCGAGGACAAAAAGGAGGCAAACAAGAAAGGCGCGAGTCGCCCTATGAACTCGCGCTGAAGGTGTGGCGGATGATAGGTGTTTCTTTGTCATAAGCAATGGGGAAACGTCCCCTGCCAGCCCTCCCGAAGGAAGAAGGAAGCATCTCGGGGGAACTCCTGTCCTGTCTTTGGCGTCGGAATCATGGGCTTGCAGCAAAGCCGCAGCACACAA
Source organism: Prevotella dentasini JCM 15908 (assembly GCF_000614065.1). Classification (GTDB taxonomy): domain Bacteria; phylum Bacteroidota; class Bacteroidia; order Bacteroidales; family Bacteroidaceae; genus Prevotella; species Prevotella dentasini. Next base: position 24,433 of record NZ_BAKG01000017.1, read on the forward strand.
AACGGAGGCGGAGAAGCCGCAGGGACGTCCCGGTGCTGCCCTTCTCCTTCTTCGGAAAAGCACCGGGGAAAAGACAATATAGGGACAGGGCTTACAGCACCTCGTCCACTTTCTTGTCGTATTTGTCGGCAGGAATCTCGTCGAGCTTTTGGAAATCGAAGCAGATACCGAGCTTGTAAGCCTGTGGAATATTGGGCAGGAAGCGGTCGTAGTAGCCCTTTCCGCGTCCGAGGCGGTTGCGGTGGGAATCGAACGACATGCCGGGGACGAGCGCAAACTCTATCTGCGCAAAGTCGGTAAAGGGTTCTCCCGACGGCTCAAGGATGCCGAAGGAACTTATACTGAGGTCGTCCGGCCCAGTATAGCGGCGTATTTCCATCTCGGTATCGCTCACGACGACTGGCAGCAGGACGGTCTTGCCCTCTGCAACTGCCTGCGCCACGAAGTCGTGGGTATAGACCTCGTCGGGCAGAGAGTGGTAAAGCAGGACAGTCGTCGCCTGCCGGTAGCGTGGATGAGCCGCAAGGCGTTTGAGAATGGGCTGCGAAAGTGCAATCAGCATCGGGGGTGAACTGCTTCTTGCGCGCTCTGATTTCGCGGCGGAGGGAAGACTTGGAGAGCTGCCCTCCGTCTGACGGCTTCTCCCCGAGAGACTGGGGAGAAGATTGTTCTGTGGATGGATTCATATATAGATAGGTGATGATAGCAATGTTACGCTTCGGACTCTCCCCCAAGGAGGAGGGGCTGCCCGGCGGAAGCCCTGCTAGCCAAGGCGACAGCCCTGTCGCCAGATGCACAGCGGCAAGGACAACGGCAGAGTTTAGTCCGCAAGAGACGGCGCAAGACCTGCATCCCTCTCTCTCGAAGAGGGACAGGACGGGCGGCCACAAGGCATCAGCGGCGGAGGAGCGGCCGTCCGAACGCCTCGACAGCCGCCTTTATGTCGGGGTCTCTTTGGTTAAGATACTGGTTCCACGCCTGTTCGTCGAGGATATTGTAGACAATCCGGCTGTTGATATAGTTCTCGAGCAGGGCATGCGAACGGATGATGAGGTTGTTGCGGCGGCGCAGTCCGAACCGCTCTGCGTAGTTGGCGAAGTCGTCTACGAGGTTTCTCCCACTGAGATAATCGGACAGCGGCTTCATCTCGGTGAACTTACTCAGCCGCGGACGGTTCTCATCGGTGTACTTATAGGCGTACTGAAGTATCAGCCACTCATGGCTGCCTGCTTATAATAAGAGGTAACGGCAGAGGTATCTTCGGGTACAAACACGTCGGGAGTAATGCCGCCGCCGCCGTAGACGGTGCGTCCGCCGACCGTGTGGTAGGCAGGGCCGGTGTGCTTGATGCTGTCCTGCGAGAAGAGTTCGCCGTGCTGATAGCGCGAGAGGATGTCCTGCTCGTAGTCGGCATCGCCGCCCAGCGTATAGGGCTTCTGTATGCAACGGCCCGAGGGCGTATAGTAGCGTGCTATGGTCAGCCGTATCATGCTTCCGTCGGGGAATCCTATCTGCTGCTGCACAAGTCCCTTGCCGAACGAACGCCGGCCGACGATGGTGGCGCGGTCGTTGTCCTGCATGGCCCCTGCAAAGATTTCGGAGGCCGAGGCAGACCCCTCGTTGATGAGGACGACGAGCGGAATGTGCTGATAGCTGCCCTTTCCGTTGGTGTGGTATTCGTCGCGCGGACTCTTGCGGCCCTCGGTGTAGACGATGAGACGGTCCTTGGGCAGGAACTCGTTGGCCATCTGCACTGCCCGGTCGAGCAGTCCGCCGGTATTATCGCGGAGGTCTATGACGAGCTTGTCGGCCCCGCGGATGGTCAGCTGCTGAAGAGAGGCGAGCATTTCCACGTAAGTCTTCTCGCCGAAGTTCTTGATGCGGATATATCCCACCGAGTCGTTGAGCATATAGGTAGCGGAAATGCTCTTCATCGGAATGTCGCCGCGGACAACCGTGAAGTGCTTGACGGCCTTCTCGCCATAGCGTCTGACGCCGATGCGCACCTTGGAATCCTTCGGTCCTTTCAGCCTCCGCTTGGCCTCGTCGTCGGTAACTATCTTGCCCACAAACGGCTTCCCGTCTATGAGGACTATCTTGTCTCCTGCAAGGATTCCGGCCTTCTCGGCAGGCCCGCCCTTGATGACGTTCTGCACATGGATGGTATCCTGCCGGATGGTGAACTCAATGCCCACGCCCGAGAACGACCCTTTCAGCTCGTCGGTAGCCTTTGCCACATCCTTTGCCGAGATGTAGACGGAGTGCGGGTCGAGTTCGGCAAGTATCTGGGGAATGGCCTTTTCCACGAGGTCGTTGATGTTTACGGAGTCGACATACTGGTCGTCGATGATGTGGAGAAGGTTGCTCAGCCTGCTGCTTCCGCTGTTGATGATGTTCAGGCGGTTGCCGGAGAAGTGGCTGGTGTAGAAAGACCCGATGACGATGCCTGCTGCCACGCAGAGAGCCAGCCAAAGCGGCATGAAGCGGTTGTTTTTGTTTTGACTCATATAGGCCTCACCCCGGCTCTCCCGAAAGAAGGAGGAAGAATGTCTCCTCCTGCTCCTCCGAAGGGGAGAGAGCACGTATAGGGTGCTCGCTGTTTTACTTGTTATACATTTATATTATGATGCCTGTCGGTTGAAACATGTTCTGAACACGGTGAAGACCCCCTGCCTGTCTGCCTTACTCCCTTCTCCCTTCGGGGGAAGCAGGCGTGCAGGGGTCGGGAATGGGCATATACTCTACCCTGACGCCTGCCCTCCGCAGGAGGTCTATGCCGTCGGTAAGCCGGTATTGGTCAGCATAGACGACGCGGCTGATGCCCGACTGGATGATGAGCTTGGCACACTCTATGCAGGGCGAGGCCGTAACGTAGAGCGTAGAGCCGTCGCTGTTGTTGCCGCTGCGGGCGAGCTTGGTGATGGCGTTGGCCTCGGCGTGGAGCACGTAGGGCTTGGTGATGCCGTTGTCGTCCTCGCAGACATTCTCGAATCCGGAGGGCGTGCCGTTGTATCCGTCGCTGATTATCATCTTGTCCTTGACGACCAGCGCACCCACCTGACGACGCGTGCAGTAGGAGTTCTCCGCCCAGATGCGTGCCATGCGCAGGTAGCGCAGGTCGACGGCGGACAGCCGGCCGGGCTTCTCTCCCACGGAGAGGGGAGGGGTCGGCCCTGTTGGATGGTTTTCTTTCATATTCCTGTTGGATGTTATGGGGAGGACTGCAATATGGTTGCAGCGCACTGAACCAAGAGCTTCCTCCGTCCTGCCTACCGTGTGTGGGACGGGGGAACGGCTATCCCGTTGCGCTCGAGCAGCGCATCAATGGTAGGCTCCTGTCCGCGGAAACGCTTGTAGAGCGTCATGGGGTGTTCCGTGCCGCCGCGCGAGAGGATGTTGTCGCGGAACGACTGTGCCGTCGCGCGGTCGAAGATGCCGTTTCGCCTGAAGACGCTGAAGGCATCGGCATCGAGCACCTCCGCCCACTTGTAGCTGTAGTAGCCTGCCGCATAGCCGCCTGCCATGATGTGGGAGAACTGTACGGTCATGCACGTGTCGGGGAGCTGCTTGCCTACGATGGCCTTCTCCCACGCCTGCTTCTCGAAGGGGATGATGTCGGACGTGAACTCCTCGCGCCGGGTATAGTAGGCCATGTCGAGAAGCCCGAAGCTGACCTGCCGCAGACAGGCGGAGGCAGCGTTGAAATTGCGCGAGGCGACTATCTTGTCTATCAGCTCGTCGGGCATCGGCTCGCCGGTCTGGTAATGGAAGGCGAAGGTACGGAGGAATTCCTTCTCGACGGCATAGTTCTCCATGAACTGCGAGGGCAGCTCTACGAAGTCCCACCATACGTTCGTACCCGAGAGACTCTCGAAACGGGTATTGGCAAACATGCCGTGGAGCGAGTGGCCGAACTCGTGGAGGAACGTCTCCACCTCGCCCAGACGCAGCAGGGCCGGCTTGTCGGCGGTAGGCTTGGAGAGGTTCATCACGAGCGAGGCATGGGGGCGCACGTTCGTCCCGTCGCGCTCAATCCACTGCCCCTGAAACTCCGTCATCCAAGCTCCGTCGCGCTTGCCCTTGCGGGGGTGGAAGTCGACGTAGAGCACGGCCAGATAGCTGCCGTCGCGGTCGTAGACCTCGAACGGCTTCACGTCGATGGTAGACGGGTATGGCGTCGTTCTCCTTGAATGTAATGCCGTAAAGCCTTGTTGCCAAGCCGAATACGCCCTTTATGACGTTGTTCAGTTCAAGATAGGGGCGCAGTTCCTCGGGGTCGAAGTCGTACTGGCGCAGCTTCAGCTTGTGGGCGTAGAAAGCCGAATCCCACGGCATGAGGATGAAGTCGTCGCCCTCCGCCTCGCGCGCGATGCTCTTTACGGCCTCCAGCTCCTTTTCGGCAGTGGGGCGGTAGGCGGCGATGAGGTCGTCGAGCAGCTTGTAGACATTCTCCACGCTGGTGGCCATGCGGTGCTTCATCACGTAGTCGGCAAAGGTGTCGTAGCCGAGCAGCTGCGCCATTTCGCGGCGGAGATTGACAAGACGCTGGCAGATGCGCAGGTTGTTCTCGTCGTTCTCCTTGATGCAGAGCGTGTTCCGCGCCATGTAGAGCTGCTGGCGGAGGTCGCGGCGCGTAGAGTAGGTGAGGAACGGCCCGTAGCTCGGTGCGTCGAGGGTGAACACCCATCCGTCGAGCTTGCGCTCCTCGGCAGCCTGCCGGGCGGCCTCGCGTGCCGTGTCGGGCAGTCCGTCGAGGTCGGCCTCGTCGGTCAGGTGGAGGGTGAAGGCCTTTGTCTCCTTCAGCAGGTTCTGCGAGAATTGCAGCGACAGCATGGAGGCTTCCTCGGTCAGCTTGCGCAGGCGTTCCTTGTCGTCGTCGGACAGGAGCGCACCGCTGCGCACGAAGCCGTCGTAGCTGTCTTCGAGCAGGCGCGCCTCCTCGGGCGTCAGTTCGCGGTGATGGTCGTACACGGCTTGATGCGCCGGAAGAGGCGCGGATTGAGGCTGATGTCGTTGCCGTGCTGCGTCAGAATCGGACTCATCTTCTGTGCCAGTGCCTCCATCTCGTCGTTGGTCTCCGCGCTGAGCATGTTGAAGAAGACGCTCGAGACGCGGCTCAGGAGGTCGTAGTAGTGCTTCCGTCCCTTCACCTCGTCTTCGCGGATGAGCGTATTGTCGAAAGTAGGCTCTTCGGGGTCGTTGATGGTCTTGTCTACCTGCTCGTTCTCACGGCGTATTCCCTCCATGAACGCCTCCTCGTAGTCGGCAAGGGTGATTCGGTCGAATGGCACGGTGTCGTGCGGAGTGCCATACGGTTGCAGGAAGGGATTCACGTGGACTTCCTTCTCGGTATTGTTTTCTGCCATTTTGCGTTGCTTTCTCTATAATAATAACGTGTTACAAAGTTACGGAAAAGAAATGTAACAGCAAGAAAAAATAATGTTTTTAACAAAAACAGGGGGAGAAGGATGGGGTGGGGCGGTGTGATGAAAGAACGGGAAAGGCGGTTGCAAAGATGGATAGACAGGCATTGATTTTCAGCGAGTTATGCAGATGTAGTGAAAGTGCCGCTTTCACCATGCGAACAAGCCCGTTTCGCAGTGCGAAAGTGCCGTTTCCGATTTATGAAAGTATCGTTCCCGATTTGCGAAAGTGTGTTTTCCGATTTCCTGCAACGGCAGAATGAATATGCCGCTGCCGGATTTTTAGTGGTCCGTTGTCAATGGCCGGCGAATCACACGCAACCTGTAGGGACAGGCCCTGTGCCTGTCCGCCACACTCGCATCGGACAGACACGCGGTCTGTCCCTACATTTCCGATTGCCGCAAACAGGGGATTTGTGGCCGGAATCTGTTTGCGCTGTGCGTTCAGCTCCCTGTCTCCCCTTGCCTCTACATCCGCTGCATCTTGTATCCGAGGGTCTTCAGCTCTACCGCCGCCCCCATGAGATACAGCTGACGGAGGGCAGCCACGTAGGCGCGAAAGGCCTCTTTCGACCCCGGTTCCAAATGGAGGTGATACAGACGGCTGTAGGTGCGCGAGGCACATTCGGCTACCAAATCCTGCAAGGCGGCATGCCCATCGGCATCCAGCAGGAGAACCTTTTGGCAGATATAGTCGTCGAGATGGTCGAAGTCGATGCGGTCGCGGAGGTATCTGTAGAGGTTGGGCACCTTGCTGTACAGCTCCCAGTCTTCGTCCCAGTACTTGGCTATCGCCATGCCTATGTACATCATCCATCCGAGCGACACTTCGGGATAGCCGTTGTATTCGCGTATGCCGTCGGGGAGATACGCCTCGCCTGTCTGTGCCCACCGCTGCTCTATGTCGGGGGCGTCGGGCAGGCGTTCGTCCAGCCGTCCCTGCTTCAGCAGGTAGGCATGCAGGTCGGCTTGGAATATTTTCTCGAAGTCCTGAAGCGTTTGTTTTGTTTCCATATTTACTTTATTTGATGTTCTTATCCTTTTGACTTGCAGTTTGTTTTGTATGTTTCTGCATCCTCCCTGCGAAGCCCTTGCCTGTCGGCCACGGCACGTATAGGAGTCCGCCCGGGCTTGCCGTGCAAAAGTACGAATAAATATCGGTTCGTCAGGGCGGAGACATGCAAAAAAAGCCGTGCAGTGCTGGCGGTATGGATATTTCTTGCTAAATTTGCAGTCATCATACATTCATTTACAACTATGGAGATAATCAGAAAGCAAGACTATAGGGTCAACGACTGGAGCGGCGGAACCACGCGCGAGCTTTTCATCCATCCGGCAGGCAGCACGCTCGCAGCCCGCGACTTCGACATCCGCATTTCGTCGGCGGTTATACAACAGACGGAGAGCCGTTTCTCCGATTTCTCGGGTTTCACGCGGTATATCATGCCTCTGAAAGGCGACATGCGGCTGACCGTCGGTGGGGAGACCATCCGGTTGCAGCCTCACCGGCTTTTCCGATTCAGCGGCAGCGACGAGGTGAAGTCGGAGAACACGCCCGGCGCGGTCGACTTCAATGTCATCGTGCGCAGCGGTCTGGCCGTGGGGACGGCCGTCGTCAGCAGTATTGACGAACCGTCGGCCGTGGGCAAGTCGGTCGTCTTCGCCCTCGAAGACATTACCGTCAACGGCTGCCGGCTGCCGCAGGGCGACACGGCCGTAGTGGACGGGCCTGTCCGCATAGACGGACTTGCGGTGCGGGTACGGCTTTCCGATAATGCCGATTATGATAAATAAAATATCCGGGCAGTTAGTTTGACCATGAGGCAATGTCAATGAAGCACAACGGAGTGGCAGGAAATATCATGCGGACGCTCTATCCGCGGAGGCTGAGGAAGAATGTGGCACTCGTCCTTTCGGGCGGCGGCGCACGCGGATACGCGCACATCGGTGCCATCGAGGTGCTCGTGGAGCGCGGCTACCGCATCACGTCGATTGCAGGAACGTCAATGGGCGCGCTGGTCGGCGGACTCTACGCGGCAGGAAAACTCGACGAGCTGAAGAGGCGCGTGCTGACGCTCGACAGGCGGAAAATACTGGGACTGATGAACATTTCGCTCGGTCTCGACCACGTGGCAAACGGTGAACGGCTGATGAAGCTGATAGACGAACTCACTCATAATGAGACGATTGAGAATCTTCCCGTCAAGTTCTGCTGCGTAGCGTCCGATATTGTCAGCGGCAAGGAGCGTGTTTTCCGTTCCGGCCCGCTCTGTACGGCGGTCAGGGCTTCGGTTTCGATTCCCTGTTTCTTCAAGCCTGTGCATGAGGACGGACATATAGACGTCGACGGCAGCATACACAATCCGCTGCCGCTCGACCGCGTAGACCGCAAATGGAATGACCTGCTCGTGGCGGTGAACGTCAGTGCGCCCGACAGCGAACCTTTCACGGGCTACCTGCAGCACTCCGAGCCTGCCAACGACACCGAGCGGAAGCTCCGCAGCCGCCTGCCCTTCTTCAAGATTCAGTTTTCCGAGAACTACATGACGATGGCTACACGCGTCGCCCGTATTTCCTTGCAGAACAATACGCAGATGGCGATGCGGCTGACACCGCCCGATGTCTGCATGGAACTGCCGATGAACCGCTACAGCCTCTTCGACTTCGACAAGGGAGAGGAGCTGATAGAGTACGGCAGACGGGAAATGGAACGGCAGCTTGACGCCTTTCGGGCAGGCGGATAAACAAGTAGACGGGGAACAAGTCAGGTTAGACGGACGGGCAAACAGGTAGAAAAGCAGGCAGTTGCTTGCTTATTGGTGGGTTGACGGTAGGATGACGGACGAGTGAAGGGGCAGAAAAGCAGGCGGTTGCTTGCTTATTGGTGGGTTGACGGCATAATTACAGATAAGTGAAGGGGCAGAAAATAGCATGTAAACCGGCAAGCAACCGGACTGCTTTTCTGCCCCTTCACTCGTCCGCTGCCAACCGTTCGCCCGTCCGTTGCCTCTCAATAGTTCTCCCGGTATCTGTCGGTCTCAATGTAAATGAATATCTTGTAGGCAGGCAATGCGGCGCGCACGTTGCGTTCGATGTCGTTGATGATGTCGGCAGACTGCGACTCGAAAGGTGTCTTTATGTCTATCTTGGCGGTCAGGAGCAGGTCGGTCGGCCCGAGATGGACGGTTTTCATGTTGATGAGCCTGCCTACTTCCTCGCGCCCGAACGCCCTGCGGATGATGGCAAGGTCGCCCTCCGTGGCACTCTCGCCAATGAGCAGGCTGTAGAACTCGCGTGCGAGGAAGAGTGCCGCAAGGCAAAGCAGGATGCCGATGAGCAGTCCCGAGAACGCGTCGTAGAATGGATTGCCCGTTATGTGGCTCATGGCCGTGCCGCCGATGGCAAGCAGCAGACCGATGACGGCGCAGGTGTCCTCTGCAAAGATGATGAGAATCTCGCTGTGGCGGCTTTCCCTCAGAAAACGGTAGAGCGGCAGCCGTGCCGCGTTCAGTTCGCGTATCTCCCTGAAAGCGACGCGCAGGCTGGCCGATTCCACTATCAGCCGAAGCCGAGAATACCCATTACCAGCCACGTATTCTCTACGCTGTGTCCCGGATGGAAGAGTTTCTCCGACGCTTCCATGATGCCCAGTGCGCCGCCGGCAAAGAACAGTGCCATTGCCACGACCATGCTGTAGAAATACTTCGCCCGTGCCTGCCCGAAGGGATGCTGCGACGAAGCTCCTTTCCTGCCTGCCTGTTACCCACGAGCAGCAGTATCTGATTGCCGCAGTCGACGATGCTGTGTATCGACTCGTTGAGCATGGCTGCCGAGCCGGAAAGGGCATAGCCCACAAACTTCGAGGCGGCAACCAGAATGTTGGCTGCCAAGGCGGCCAGTACGCTCACCATACCGCCCTGATGTTGCTTTTGTTCCATTCTATATGTCCGTAGCCCGTCCGCCACTCTGCGGTGGACGGGGATTGATTCTGCTAATTTTAATAGATTCTGACCTCATCCCCGAGCCGCAGTCCGCGCTCGGCAATCTTCCGGTTCTTCCTTACGATGCTCTTCAGCCGTACTCCGTACTTCTGCGCAATGTCGTAGAGGCTCTCCCGGCTGCGCACGCGGTGAGGCCGGTTCTTGAAGTTCCGCGGCGCGCGCTTCTGTTTCTTCTTCAGCCAGATACGCTCGCCGGCATGCAGCTGGTCGTTCTTCCCGCGCTCATTGTACTTTGCCAGCTTGCGGCGGCTGACGCCCAGCTCCTTCGCAAGCGACTTGAAGGTATCGCCGCGGCGCACCTCTATATAATAGTTCTCGTTGTACTCGTGAATCTGATGGAGCGACATGTCGACGCGCGGAGCCGTATTTTCGGGCACGCTGACGCTTCCCGACCCGCTGTGCTCTGCCATGAAGCGGTCATAGTCCTTCGCGGTGTCGTACTGGTAGAGCTTATACAGCTCGATGATGTCTATCAGCCGCTGCGCATAGTGCGGATTGGTGGCATATCCGGCCCGCTTCAGGCCGTGCGCCCATCCGCGGTAGTCGGTCCGCGAGAGCGAGAAGAGGCTGCTGTAACGCTGCCGTCCGCGCAGGAAGAGCGAGTGGTCCTCGAAGCTCTCCTGCACCGTGTCGTAGGCGCGGAAACACTCGCCGCGCTCGTCGTCGTCGTGCGTCATCGTCCTGCCCGTCCATCCGTGGCACTTGATACCGAAGTGATTGTTGCCGCGGACGGAAAGGTCGCTCCTCCCGGCACCGCTCTCCAAGACGCCCTGCGCCAAGGTGATGCTTGCCGGGATGCCGTACTTCAGCATCTCCTGTATGGCGAGGTCCTTGTATCGGTTGAAGTAGTCCTGATAGGCTTGGTTCCACTTCATGGCAGGGCCGGCGGCACTTTGGGTCAGCCACAGAAGCAGTGAAATAAGCAATAGGAAGTATCGTCTCATCTGGAATCCGTAATGTTGAAATGTTGCAAAAATAACAGAAATACCGTGAATGGCAAAACTATTAGTCTTAAAAACTCCAAAACCACAAAACTTATTTCTATCTTTGCACCTGCCTTGGGGCATCCGCGGACGTGCCGGACAACCTGCCGGACAAGACGGGCCGCGCCTTACAGCCCTGCCCCTCACGAATAACAAACGTATGAAAGCAGTCATCAGCCTCGGCTCGAACACCCGGCAGCAAGACAACATCAGCAAGGCGAAGGCCCTGCTCCGTACCGCCTACCCCGACATCACCTTCACCCCGGAAGTCTGGACAGACCCGTCGGCGTCCCGACCGACCGATACCTGAACTGCCTCGGGCGGTTCCACGCCTCGGGCGGAAAGGAGAAGGTGGCCGAAAGCCTCCGCCTCATTGAACGGAAGATGGGCGACTCGCATGCGAACCACCTCCGCCACGTCGTCCTCATCGACCTCGACCTGATTTCATACGGCAGTCAGAAACTAAGAAAGATAGTGTGGAAGGAATAGCCGACCGTCTCCGAAGCCTTGCCTTGCGGACCGTCTGCTGCTGCCTTGTCCTGCTGACGGCTCCGCCTTCTCTCCATGCCCAGTCGCCGGGTTCGGAGCAGTTGGGGAAGGCTCTCGACTATATGATGTCGGAGAAGTACCACGAGGCTCTCATCATCTTCCAACAGCTTGACAGAGAGTATGAACTGAACGAACGGTTCAAGGCTTACATCGGACTCTGCTACTACCACGAATGGGACTACGAACAGGCCGTGAAGTATTTCGACCGTGCCCTTCCCCACCTCGGCGGACTGGCTCCCCACGAGCGTTCGGTCTACTATTACGCGGCCGCGGAGAGCTATTTCCAATTGCGGAAATACGCCGCTGCCCTGCCCTACTACCGGCAGGCACTTGCCGTCTGCTACGACAACGAGCGGGGAGACATCTACTTCCGCATCGGTTTCTGCCATCTCTTTGCCGAGGAATGGCCCGAGGCCCTCAGTGCCTACCGCAAGGCGCAGACCGCATATACCCGTTTCAGGCGGCCCGACGACGTTGCTGCACGTCAGGCGCAGACCGCGCGCATCATAGAGGGAATAGACGCCCGGTTGCGCAAGCAGGCATTGGCAGACAGTCTCCATGCCGCAAAGGTACGCGAAGACAGTCTGCGGCGCATTTCCGCTGCCATTCCGTTAGACTCCCTCCTCCTTACGCCCGTTGCCCCGTCCGACAGTCTGCCTGTGCCGTTCGGTGGCGGCAATCCCTCTGCGGACGGCAGCGAGCCGCCCCTGAACCTCTGGCAGCAGATAGTCCCTCCCGTTCCCGAGACGTGGTTTCTTAGGCCGGACGAACAGGAGCAGCAGATTTCGGAGGGAGAAAAAGAGAGAATGGACAGATAGGCCTTTAGGTAGCAAGTGCATAAGGGACAGGTTCCGGCTGCGAATCCCCTGCCTGTGGCAAGCGGAAATGTAGGGACAGACCGCGTGTCTGTCCGATGCGAGGAAGGCGGACAGGCACAGGGCCTGTCCCTACAATTCGCCTGCGATTCGCTGCATATTATCAGTCGCACATCGAAAACAACACTCCGTTTTGTCCGTCCTGCTGTTTCCATGAATCGAAAGTGCCGTTTTCACACCGCGAAACGGGCTTGTTCGCATGGTGAAAGTGCCACTTTCGCCATGCGTCTTTTACCCCTCTGACTATCAATATCTTACAACCGCATGCCCTTACCCACTCTCTGAAACCCGGGACATGCCGATGCGGAAAATCTATTATATATAGGTCATATTTTCTGTTATCACTTCTTGGAAGTTAGAAAACTATTTCGTAACTTTGCTACCTAACTCTATCACACAAAAAGATACTACACATGACACAATCCGCGAAGACAATCAGCAATTTCAACGAGCTGCTCACCCACCTGAAAGACAGCGGGGTACGCCGCCGTCTCGCCGTAGTATGGCCCGAAGACGACCATACGCGCGACGCCGTAGACGCCGCCTTTGCAGAAGGATTCGTCGAACCGATACTCGTATGCTCTGCCGAGACGCAGGCAAGCTGTGCCGGACGCTATGCCACGCTGCCTGCCGCGTCGCCCGAAGAGGCTGCCGCACGGGCCGTGGAACTCGTGCGCGAGGGCAAGGCCGACATGCTGATGAAGGGATTTGTCAATACCGACGTGCTCCTGCGTGCCGTGCTCAACAAGCAGACAGGCATCCTGCCCCCCGGAAACGTCCTGACCCACATCACGGCAGCCCACATTCCCGGCTATCCGCGGCTGCTCTTCTTCACCGACGCTGCCGTCATCCCCTTCCCCACCGAGGCCCAGCGGCGCAGTCAGCTGCACTATCTGGCAGACCTCTGCCGCGCCTTCCGCATAGAGTGTCCGCGCATCGCGCTCATCCACTGCTCGGAGAAGCCCGACGCGAAGCACTTCCCCTACACAGAAGACTACCTCGCCATCAGGCAGGAAGCCGCGGAAGGACGCTACGGACGGTGCATCGTCGACGGTCCGCTCGACCTCAAGACATCGTGCTCGCCCGAAGCCCTGCGCGCCAAACACATAGATTCGCCCGTCGGGGGCTGCGCCGACGCCGTCATACTGCCCAACATTGAGGCCGGCAACCTGTTCTACAAGGCCATTACCCTCTTCGCGCAGGCAGAGACGGCAGCCGTCCTCCAAGGAACGGAAGTGCCCGTGGTGCTCCCCAGCCGCGGCGACTCGGTGCAGTCGAAGCTCTACAGCCTCGCGCTGGCTGCCGTAGGCGCAGGATAGCGGCAGGAGAGTTCCGCCGCCCACCGCGTGCCTGCCGCACCGCAGACGCCCCATACCGAGAACACCGTCCCGTCAAACCCCATTACCCCATCCCGACATTACTACATGCACAAGATTCTCGCCATCAACCCCGGCTCCACCTCCACCAAAATATCAGTGGCACACGACGACCAGCTCGTCTTCGTGGAAGACATCCCCCATTCGCGCGAGCAGCTCAGCCAGTTCGACAAGATTTCCGACCAGTTCGAGTTCCGCAAGCAGCTCGTACTCGACGAGCTTAAACGCCGCGACATGCCCCTCGACTTCGATGCCGTAGTAGGTCGGGGAGGCCTTGCCAAGCCCGTGGAGAGCGGTGTCTACCTCATCAACGACAAGATGATTTCCGACCAGAAGCGCGCCACCACCCAGCACGCCTGCGACCTCGGCTGCATCATTGCCTACGAGATAGCACAGATGATGCCCGGATGTCCCAGCTTCACGGCCGACCCCGGCGTCGTCGACGAGATGGCGCCCGAAGCCCACGTGTCAGGCTCGCCCCTGCTGCCCCGCATCTGCATCTGGCACGCGCTCAACCAGAAGGCCATCGCACGCCGGTACGCCAGCGATGCCGGCACCGACTACGAGCGTCTGAACCTCATCGTCTGCCACCTCGGAGGCGGAATCTCCATAGCTGCACACGAACAGGGGCGTGCCGTCGACGCCAACAACGCCCTCGGAGGCGAAGGGCCCTTCACGCCCGAACGGGCAGGCTCGCTGCCTGCCACCGCCCTCATCAGGCTCTGCTTCAGCGGAAAGTACACCGAGGACGAGCTGCGCCGCCGCGTCTGCGGACAGGCAGGGCTGATAGCCCACCTCGGGACGAACGACATGCGCGAGATTCTCCGCCGCATAGACGAGGGCGACAGCCATGCCGAAGCCGTCGTCTCGGCCATGATATGGCACGTCGCCAAGGCCATCGCCGCCGAAGGGGCGGTACTCTGCGGAAAGGTAGACGCCATTCTGCTGACGGGCGGACTGGCACACAGCGACTATATCGTCTCACGGCTCCGCCGGCGCATAGAGTATCTTGCCCCCGTCCACGTCTATCCGGGACAGGACGAGATGAAGGCTCTGACCGAGAACGCCCTTGCCGTGCTCCGGGGCGAGCGCGAGGCAAAGCTCTATTAGCATCCGTGGCTTGGAGAGGACGGCGTTTCACCTCTCCCATCCTGTCTGCTGCGCCCCGGCAGCGTGTCGGGAAAAGGTTCTGTGTCGGCCTTTTCCGGCACAGCTCTGTGCTGCCGTGTCCGTGCAGGGAGACGGGATTCTATTTTTCTTTCCTTTTTATACGCGCATTGCAACTTTTTTTTGTAACTTTGTCTCCAAATAATTATCAACTCATAAATACGATATGCTTACATTGAAGCTCATCAGTGAGGAAACTGAACGCGTAGTAAAGGGACTCGAGAAAAAGCACTTTCAGGGTGCGAGAGAGGCCGTAGGGAAAGTTCTGGAATACGACAAGATTCGCCGCGAGTGCCAACAGAAGCTCGACGGCAACAAGCAGCAGCAGAACCAGCTCTCCAAGCAGATTGGGGGACTGATGAAGGAAGGAAAGAAGGAAGAAGCAAACCAGATAAAGGAAACCGTAGCCGGGCTGAAGGCAACCGACAAGGCTCTTCAGGAGGCTATGGAGAAAGCGCAGCAGGACATGACCGAGGTGCTGCTGACGATACCGAACATTCCGCACGCCGACGTGCCCGAGGGCAAGGACGCGAGCGACAACGTCGTGGTGAAGGAAGGCGGAGAAAAGCCCTCACTGCCGGACGATGCGCCCTGCCACTGGGACTTGCTGAAGAAGTTCAACCTTGCAGACTTCGACCTCGGCGTGAAGATTACGGGGGCCGGATTCCCTATATATATAGGTAAGATGGCACGCTTTCAGCGCGCGCTCGAGGCCTTCTTCCTCGACGAGGCACGCAAGAACGGCTACTTGGAGGTTCAGCCTCCGCTGGTGGTCAATCAGGCTTCGGGGCTCGGCACGGGCCAGCTGCCCGACAAGGAAGGGCAGATGTACCATGCCACGGCAGACGACCTCTACCTCATTCCTACCGCCGAGGTGCCTGTAACCAATATCTTCCGCGACGAGATTCTCGACGAGAAGGAGCTTCCCGTCAAGCGTTGCGCCTACTCGGCCTGCTTCCGCCGCGAGGCAGGAAGCTACGGCAAGGACGTGCGCGGACTCAACCGCCTGCACCAGTTCGACAAGGTGGAAATCGTACGCATCGACAAGCCCGAACATTCCTACCAGTCTCTCGCCGAGATGCTCGAACACGTGGAGGGCCTGCTCCGCAAGCTCGAACTGCCCTATCACATTCTCCGCCTCTGCGGAGGCGACATGAGCTTCACCTCCGCCATCTGTTACGACTTCGAGGTGTGGAGTGCCGCACAGAAACGGTGGCTCGAAGTGTCGTCGGTTTCCAATTTCGAGAGCTATCAGGCCAACCGCCTGCACTGCCGCTACCGCCACACCGAGGACAAGAAGATAGAACTCTGCCATACCCTCAACGGCTCTGCCCTCGCCCTGCCGCGCATCGTCGCCGCCATCATCGAGAACAACCAGACCCCCGAGGGTATCCGCGTGCCGAAGGTGCTCGTGCCCTATTGCGGCTTCGAGATGCTCGACGACAAGATGTAGACGCCTCCCCGGTCCTCCCCCTCGGGAGGGATTGCCCCGTGGAAGCCGCGTCTTCCTGCCTTCTTCTCCGCTGTCTGAACAGGCGCACGGACGGATGGCAACCAGCCGGCGAAGCAGGGATTTTCCTTGGTCTGCCCCTCCCCATTCTGCCGTTAGCCGGCGTTGGAGGGCAGATTTTCCGGCATCGTGCCGGCCGCAAGGGTGTTCCGGCACAGCCGCCTCCCACATTTTATTACGGAAGAGAGCATATCTCATCATGGAAGAGAGAACATCTTATCACGGGAGAGAGAACATCTCATCACGGGAGAGAGAAGGCGAAACCTTACAAAAGACAACAACCAAAAACCAAAATAATGCCCCATCAGCCACAAGACATGCCACGTCTCCATTCCGGGACGGCTGCCGTGGACAGGGCCTTTGCTACTATGAACAAGATTATTTCCAAACAGCAATTCTCCGAGAAGGTCTTCTGCATCGACGTGGAAGCCCCCCTCATCGCACGGAGCTGCCGTCCGGGCAACTTCATCATTGTGCGTGTAGACAAGAACAGCGAACGCGTGCCCTACACCATCGCCAAGTCAGACCCCGTAAAGGGCACGCTGACCATGGTGATTCAGGAAGTCGGACTCTCGTCTACCAAACTCTGCGAGATGAACGTAGGCGACGAGGTGCTCGACATTGTCGGGCCGCTCGGCAATCCATCCCACATTGAGAACTACGGTACGGTCATCTGTGCCGGCGGCGGCATCGGCATCGCTGCCATCCTGCCCATCCTCACGGCACTGAAGCAGGCCGGCAACCGCGTCATCTCCGTACTGGCAGGCCGCACGAAGGAGCTGGTCATCATGGTGGACGACGTTGCCAAGTATTCCGATGAGGTCATCATCATGACCGACGACGGCTCTTACGGAAAGAAGGGCGTGGTTACCGTCGGCGTCGAGGAGGTCATTCAGCGCGAGCATGTAGACAAGGTGATTGCCATAGGTCCGCCCATGATGATGAAGTTTACGTCGCTTATGGCAAAGAAATACGGCATCCCCAACGACGTATCTCTCAATACCATCATGGTGGATGGTACGGGAATGTGTGGTGCCTGCCGCCTGACCATCGGCGGAAAGACCAAGTTTGTCTGCATCGACGGGCCGGAGTTCAACGGCGACCTCGTCGACTGGGACGAGATGTTCAAGCGCATGGGCACGTTCAAGAATATAGAACGGGAGGAGATGGAGCACAAGCACGCGGCTTCTCCAAGCCACTCCGGCGAAACCGATGCGCCTGCAAAGAACGCGCAGCAGGCCGCATCTGCGGAGCAAGCTGCCAACGGCGGCAATCCGGCACCGGCTTCTTCGGATAATCTTGGCGACGACACCGACTGGCGGACCGCCCTCCGCAAGGCCATGAAACCTAAGGAGCGCACGGCCATCGAGCGCGTGAAGATGCCCGAACTCGACCCTGCCTACCGCGCAACCACCCGGCTTGAGGAGGTGAACATAGGTCTTACGCCCGAGATGGCAATGCAGGAGGCGAAGCGTTGCCTTGACTGCCCGAAGCCGTCGTGCGTGGAAGGCTGTCCCGTAAACATACACATACCCGACTTCGTCAAGCATATCGAGCACGGAGACTTCCTCGGTGCTGCCAAGATTCTGAAGGAAACGTCCGCCCTCCCGGCTGTCTGCGGCCGCGTATGTCCGCAGGAGAAACAGTGCGAGAGCCGCTGTATCCACCTGAAGATGAACTCCCCGTCCGTCGCCATCGGCTACTTGGAGCGTTTCGCAGCCGACTACGAGCGCGAAAGCGGACAGATGGCACTGCCGGAAGTTGCTCCTGCCAACGGCATCAAGGTGGCTGTGGTAGGCTCCGGGCCTGCCGGACTGAGCTTCGCCGGCGACATGGTGAAGCGCGGCTTTGAGGTCTACGTGTTCGAGGCACTGCACGAAGTGGGCGGTGTGCTCAAGTACGGCATCCCGGAGTTCCGCCTGCCCAACCGCATCGTAGAGGTAGAGGTAGACAATCTCCGCAAGATGGGCGTTCATTTCCAGACCGATACCATCATCGGCAAGACCATTTCAGTAGACGAACTCAAGGAGAAGGGCTTCAAGGGCATCTTCGTCGGCTCGGGAGCAGGCCTCCCCAACTTCATGGGCATCCCGGGCGAGAACAGCATCAACATCCTTTCGAGCAACGAGTACCTCACGCGCGTCAATCTGATGGACGCTGCCAACCCCGAGACCGACACACCTATTATCATAGGAAAGAAGGTTATCGTAGTCGGAGGCGGCAATACGGCGATGGACTCCTGCCGTACCGCCAAGCGGCTTGGGGCTGACGTAACCCTCGTCTACCGCCGTTCGGAGGCCGAAATGCCGGCCCGCCTCGAGGAGGTGAAGCACGCCAAGGAGGAGGGAATCAACTTCCTCACCCTCCATAACCCGAAGGAATACCATGCCGACGATACGGGCCGCGTATGCGCCTGCGTCCTCGACGTGATGGAACTCGGCGAACCCGATGCCAGCGGACGCCGCAGTCCGCAGTCGACAGGGCGCACCGAGACCATCGAGTGCGACCAAGTGATAGTTGCCGTAGGCGTTTCGCCCAATCCGCTCGTGCCCAACTCCATCGAGGGTCTCGAACTGGGACGCAAGAATACCATCGTTGTCAACGAGGGCATGCAGAGTTCCCGTCCCGAAATCTACGCCGGTGGCGACATCGTACGCGGCGGTGCGACGGTCATCCTCGCCATGGGCGACGGCCGGCGTGCAGCCGCCAGCATGGCCGAAAGCCTGTTGGCAGACTAACGTCCCGGCCGACAATTCTATCTTCTCTCGCCCGTCCGTCCTGTCATGGAGGGCGGGCGAGAGCCTTTTACAGCCGACATATAAAAATCAACCCCTAATAAAAAACAATCCGCCAACGCCCATGCTTCACCGTGCAACAACCCTTCTCGCCGCCCTCCTTGCCTGCATCTCCCTCGCGGCACAGCCCAAGGACGAGTATGTGCAGCCCCATTTCAAGGTGGGGCAGACCATCCGCTACAACTACCGCTTCACCTGCGACTCCCACAATCCGCAGACCGGGCTTCCCATAAAGCCGTCCGCATCCTCGCTGGCAATGTTCTGGCCTATCCGCTATTGGACATACATGACCGGTGTCATGCCAGAAGACACCATCGAGACAGAAGCCCTGCTGACCGTCAGGGAGGCAACGCCCCACACCTACACCATGGGCCTGAGGCTGACACGTATATGCAACCTCATCGGCAAGCTGGATGCAGACGGTCTGTTGTTTTACAAAATCTGCGAAAAATTCTTCTCCGAACATGAAATTCTCCTCACTTTCTCTTCCGAAATGACCAACTGCATGCCCATCAGGATTACAGAGACGATGAGCCAGTTCGCAGACGCCCTGTGGGACTGGCGCAATTCCGACCCCGAACTGGCAGAGTCAATGAAGAAATTCCCCGACAAGGAAGAACTGCGGAAAGACTTATGCGACAGCGAGATTGCCGGAGGGGTGATTACCTTCATACTCCATCTCTCCTGCCCCACCCTCGACACGCTGCCCCAAATCTACGGCCTGACTTACACGATGGGCCACCGCGAGAGCGAGAGGAAGACCGACGGAGACAACCCCACCACCATCCGGTGGACACAGGATGCCTCTACCGACAGCCGGGGCAACCTGCTGCTGACCTACGCTACCGACTATACCCTCCCCTCCACGAACTTTTTTGACTACGAAGACGAGGAAGAAACAGACAGCGGAACGGGCCGGCACGACAAGCCGGCAGAAGCCCTTCCCGTCCCCATCCATACACAGACAAGCACCGCCTTCAGCCCCGACGGCTGGATGACCCACTACGAGAACACCACGGTCATTGCCCACCCCAACGCCGCAATCACCCTGAACGAGACCATTACCGGGCAGATTGTCCGTCCCTGACCACTACATCCCTCCCCCGAATCCCCATCAATCACAACGCCTATGTACGCAACATCCCGTTTCCGAACCCTCCTCCGCCCGTCGCGCTCCTCCCTTTCCGGCAGGGGCTGGGCGTCGCTCGTCCTCCTTCTCTTCCCCCTGCACCTCCTTGCCCAACAGACACCGAGGCTTGGCGAGGAAGTATTCTACGAGCTGACCAACGCTTGGAGCTGTACCGACAAGGCCGACGGAACGCGCCAGACCGACAGATTCTTCTATCAGTATTCCCCTCTCCACGTCCTCAAGCCATATTCCGGGCTATACCACGTCGTTGCCGACAGCGTCAGCTCCGCCTTTTCGCTGACGGCCATCAGCTCCAGTCCCTACGGCAGCTCCTACCGCCTGCGAATCACGAAGCCTTACCGCAAAGACTTCCTGCGCAATCCTCTGGCAGAAAACCACCCGACAAAGTCCGATTCGCTCGTACAGCTGTTTACCGGCCGCGACATTATCCTTGCCTATTCGCCCACGATGGACAACTTCATCGTATGCAACACGCACGACTTTGAGCCGCAATTCACCAGTCTGTTCACCGGCCAGCCCGACAAGGAAATGAGCTTCCTGCTCTCCGACTCCTACAATCAGGAGACATATCTTTCCCCCTTTTTCTACATCACTCCATCACGGACTATGACCGTCCTCATCAACTACATCTGCCCGGGACTGACCCTTGCCATGAGCGCACAGGCCATTCCACAAAAGGAACAGCTGACCGTCTTCGGCGCACCCCTTGACGGCAGCAACCGCATGGCGACCTATCAGCGGACGGCCGACCGCATTGCCGACGGCAGCTTCTACCGCGAAATAGATGCCGAGGCGTATGTCAGCGAACTGGATTTCAGCAACCCTGCCAGTTTTGCCGAAGATGTCGACAGCACTGTCGAGGTTGACAGCGTTGTCGTCGACAGCGCGTGGGACGTGAGTGCGGAATGGAAAAGATATTCCGACTCGCCCGATGTCGACACCGCCGGCTATTCGGAAGACATAGATACCGTCATCACCGATGATGTGGAAGCAGATACCTTCCTCGCCGATACAGTGGATACAGATACCACCTTCTATGAGAGCGTCGCCATCGACACCACCGTTACCGACGAATATCACCCTCTCCGCACGGCTATCCGCCTGCAAATAGCCCCCGACGGCTTCGTTGCCGATTATAGAGTCAGCTCCACCGTCGACCTCGGCACCGCCCTCTGGCAGCGGCGCATCCGCCTGAAGCGGGTAAGCAAGTAGAAAGATAAAGTACATAGCCGGCAGATTCCGCACCTTGAATCTCCTTTTCATAGCAAGCGGAAATGTAGGGACAGACCCCGTGTCTGTCCGATGCGTGTGTGGCGGACAGGCACGGGGCCTGTCCCTACAGGCTGCTTGCACTCCGCCCGTGATGCAGGCAGAATCCATTAAAGAACAAATTTCAGGCATGAATCCCCTGTTTATGGCAAGCGGAAATGTAGGGACAGACCGCGTGTCTGTCCGAAGCAAGCGGGGCGGACAGGCACGGGGCCTGTCCCTACAATCCGCCTGCGATTTGCTGCACATTATCTATCGTACATCGCAAACAGCACTCCGTCCTGATTATCCTGCTGTCTCCATAAAACGAAAGTGCCGTTTCCGCATGACGAAAACGGCACTTTGACACTGCGAAAACGATACTTTCATGTGGTCAAAACGGCACTTTCACTTTGCCTCTACTGACTCTTCCCGACTGTCCTAAGCACAACCCGGCTGACGAGGGCGAGAAGATGGCGGACAGAGACTAAAGCAGAGGAAGAACAGAATCAAGCGTATTCACTGACAATCAACAGATTACTACTTTCACTTCCCGGATATATGAAGAAAGCGCGAAAGGAAGCGAGAGAAGTCTTGCGGCTTGTTGTTGATGAAGGCATCGAGCACCTGACACTGCCCCGAGGGATTGTCGGGAATGATGTCGTAGTCGGCAATGCAGGCCGGAATAAAGGTGCTGAAGCCCTCTCGCAAGGCTATTTCGTCGCCCGTACGCCGGATGCGGATGCGGCAGTCGCCCTTAAGGCACATCGTGATGATGAAGCTGTCGTACTTCAGCAGGTTGCGGTGGAACGGGGCACTGAAATCGATGACACGGACACTGAAATACCGGCTGTCGACGACGAGGTTGGCACGGTCGCAGGCGTAGTCGTAGTCGGTGCGGTACGACCGTTCTACGTGGAAGTCGAGAGCCTCTGCGGCAAGCTCGGTGTGCAACTCGCGCGGCTTCCCGTCCATTCCCGGGCGGTTGTAGTCGAATATGCGGTAGGTTACGTCGCTGCTCTGCTGCACCTCGGCAAGGAGGATGCCCGAGCAGATGGCGTGCACGCGTCCGGCCGGCAGGTAGAAGACGTCGCCCGGGCGTACCTCGTGGCGCGCGAGCACGTCGGTGATGGTGCCGTCGGCAATCCGCCGCCGGTATTCGTCGGGCGTAATCTCGTCCTTGAATCCTGCATAGAGGAACGCTCCCGGCTGTGCATCGATGATATACCACATCTCCGTCTTGCCCCGCTTACGATGCCTCCGGTGTGCCATTTCGTCGTCGGGATGCACCTGAATGGACAGGTCGCGACGGGCATCGATGAACTTCACGAGCAGCGGCAGCTCGTTGCCGTACTCTGCCGCCACCGCCTTGCCGAGGAGTTCGACGGGGTGCTCGCGGACGACCTCAACGAGGCTGCGCCCTGCCTGACTGCCGTTGGCAATGATACTCTCGCTGCCGGGCACGGCACTGACCTCCCACGACTCACCAATGGGCTGTCCGGAGGACGGGAGATGCTTCCACCGGGTTATCTGTTCCCCACCCCAGACTACGGGATGGAGGTTGGGTTGGAAAAGGTAAGGGTAGTACATGTTAAAAGACCCACCCTGCGCTCCCTGCTGGGAGGGAGAGACTGACGGGGCACTTGTGGGCGTTAATGAGTGTTGATGGATATTTAAGAAGAGGCCGGGAGACCTTGGGGCGGATTCATCCACTCCCTACAGGGAAGGATTGGGGGCGGATTTCCTGTACCATTCGTACAGCATCCTCACGCCCTCCTCTATCTCTACCTTGTGCGTCCAGCCGAGCCGGTGGAGCTTCTCTACGTCGATGAGCTTGCGCGGAGTGCCGTTGGGCTTCGTGCTGTCCCATACCACCTCGCCCGTGAAGCCGACGACGTCTACTATCAGACGGGCAAGGGCACCGATGGTAAGCTCCTTTCCCGTGCCTACGTTGATGTGGCAGTTGCGTATCTCGCCCAGAGAGGGGATGGCACCGCCGCGCCCCCCGGAGTTGTTGCGGTCTACCGCACCGCCGGTCTTCGCACCGCAGAAGACGCTCGAGTACTTCTCTATGCCGATAATGTCCTTGAAGTCGACATGGAGGAGGATGTGCACGCTTGCGTCGGCCATATCCTCGCTCCACAGAAACTCGCGGAGCGGAGTGCCGTCGCCCCAGAGCGTTACCCTGTTGTCCCCGATGCCGTAGAAGGCGAGCGCGCTCAGGATGCGCTCCTTGGTGCTCCGCCCGTCTACGTTTCCTTCGCCGACGAGGGCGCGGAGCCTGTCGGAGGGGTTGACGGGACGGCAGTCCATATCGGCGCGGATGGCCTCCCAATTGTCCTCGTGAATGAGTTTGGCAAGATAAATCTTGCGCATCATGGCCGGCATGACGTGGGAATTTTCGAGGTGAAAATTATCGTTCGGGCCGTAAAGGTTGGTCGGCATGACGGCGATATAGTTGGTTCCGTACTGCAAGTTGTAGCTTTCGCACATCTTGAGTCCGGCTATCTTGGCGATGGCATACTCCTCGTTGGTATATTCGAGGGGCGAGGTGAGGAGGGCATCCTCGCGCATCGGCTGCGGCGCGTTCTTGGGATAGATGCACGTGCTGCCGAGGAAGAGGAGTTTCTCTACGCCGTGCAGATAGCTCTGCTCGATGACGTTGCACTGCATCTTCATGTTCTGCATGATGAAGTCGGCACGGTAGAGCGAATTGGCCATGATGCCTCCGACAAATGCCGCTGCGAGCACCACGGCGTCGGGGCGTTCGCTGTCGAAGAAGGCGCGCACTGCCTGCTGGTCGGTCAGGTCGAGCTGGCTGTGGCTTCTGCCCACAAGGTTGGTGTAGCCTCGCTGGAGGAGGTTGTTCCAGATGGCAGAACCCACGAGTCCGCGGTGTCCTGCGACGTATATTTTGCTGTTCTTATCCATTGTCTGGCTGATGGTTTGGCGATGGGAGGAATGGGCGACGAGGGGCGGACACGGGCATCTTCGGGACGCGGAAGAGCATCTTCAGAAAACCCGTAACCACCTAATTGTCAATCGTTAGAGTACCATTCCTTAATGTAAAGATAGTGGTCGGCAAACACGCGCGACTGTCCCGGCTCTGCCGCCTTCAGTCTTCGGGCAGGCACTCCTCCCCATATCTCCCCGGAGGAATCTTCGTTCCCTTCAGCACGACGGCTCCGGCAGCCACCACCGCGCCCTCGCCCACGTCGGCATGGTCGAGTACGGTGCGTTCATCCCTACGAGTGCATTGCGGCGGATGGTAGCCCCGTGCACGACGGCAGCGTGCCCGATGCTCGCCCCGTCCTCTATGAGCACGGGAATCCCGGCTGTCTGATGCACGCAGGCAAGGTCCTGAATGTTCACTTCCGACCCTATGCGTATGGCATCGACGTCGGCACGCAGTACGGCACCGAACCATACCGAGCAACGGTCGCCCATGACAATGTCGCCGGCAAGGGTGGCATTGTCGGCTATATAGCAGTCGCTGCCCCACGAGGGGGACTTTCCTTTTACTGATTTGATGATGGTTGGCATATTGATGGTTTGTTTTTATCCATAGTCTACGGTGGATTCACGCTGTTTCCGGCCTATCCCCAAAATGCGGCAGCCGCCGTCCGGCCCTACTTCCGCTCCATCCTGATGTGGTAGAGGCCGGCATAGAGTGCAGGCAGATGGGTGAAAGTGATGACCACCGCCTCGGGGTCGCCCTGCCGGTTGTGCTGCGGATGCTCCATGACACAGTTGCCGTCGGTCTGCCTTGCGGTGCTTCCGCCCAGCGGACGGTAGCCTGCTGCCGCTGCATCGTCGGCAAACCGCATCGCCTCCTCGGCCGAGGCGGTATAGAGATTGATGCGGCTGACGGTCAGCTCACGGTCCGTTTCCACTCCGAAGAAGCCTATCTGCCGGGGATTTCTGCCTGTTATCACGTCCTTTCCCGTGGCTGCGTCGTAGGTCATGTCGTAGTGATAGGTCAGCTCGCGCTGTGTCCCGAAGCCACTGATAGTCTGCGACAGGGGCAGCCCGTAGGCCGACCCGACGGCATCGTAGAAGGTCGTCGCATTGTTGCAGTGGCCGGCATCTGAGATGATGGCGTGGAGATAGCCGAAGCCGAACGGCCTTGCCGCCGTCTGACGGGGCTGTGGCCGGCTGCCTCGGACGGTGTTCGGGGACTGCCGGGGAGGCACGGACTCCCGGACGGCATGCGTCCGGCCGGCACCGGGAGCTGACGGCTGCGGCTTCGGGGCTTTCGTTTCGTCCGACGATTTCCATGCCCGCTCGGCAGCGGCAACGCTCTCCGACTGTGCCATGATGAGCGGCTCATCCTTCCGATACTGGTCGCAGAACGGGTCCTGATTCGTGTCCCAGTCTATGTACTTGTCGCGTCCGCCGCGCTGCTCGCTCACTTTCGTGCCGTTGCGCCACACGGTGGTATATTCCAGTTTGCCTGCCTCGCTGTAGGTGTAGGCCGTTCCGTCGAGCACGCCATTGCGGTAGTTGAGCTTCATGCCGACGCTTCCGCCCGGGAAGAACGACACCGCGCGCCCGTCGGCCTTTCCGTTCCGATACTTCATAATGGACTCTACGCGCCCCGAGGGATGGAAGGTGCGGCACAGGCCCGTCAGTACCGTCCGGCGGTCGTCGCTGCGGTCGATGCTCACATAGTGCTTCTCGGCACGCAGCTGTCCACCGATGTAGTAGTCGTAGAACATTTTCTGCCCCTCCCCGTCGACCGTAAGGAGACGGTAGTAGGCGGCACCGGCAGTCTTGTCCGTCCCCTTCCACCGGCTGTCGTAGAAGATGGCACCGTGGGGAATGGACGGATTGACGTATCGCTGCGCCCCTGCCCCGGACGGAAGCAGGAGAAACAGAAGGCAGAAAAGAAGGATTCGACTCATCATTGCATGTTCATTATAACCGGGATGCCCATAACGGCGGCAGGAGACGGAACTCCTGCCAATGCCACCGAGCGGCACCGGCCATCCCCCTGCGCAGGAACAACCCCACGGCACAGGACGGGATGTGGACTGACAAAGTTAGCCCTTTGCCGTCAAATAGACAAGATTTAAGTCCTTTTTTTGCGATAATATAGCACGATTGGCATTTTTTTTGTACTTTTGCACCTATGATTCACCCCTTATAATAAAGGCTTCCATCAGCCTGTCTCACACTCCTGAGAACATTACAACGCAAGAACAGCCTCTACATGCTGCATTATACAAAGTCCATCGTCCGCTCCCTGCGCTCCGCAACTGCCCTGACGGCAGGCACGGCAGCCCTGTTTCTCATGCTGAACGGATGCGGGACGCCTGACCCCGGAGTTCCTGCCGACGAGGCGCGGAGAGACTCTCTCGACAGCCTTACCGCACAATGCACCGACACCGCACGCCTGAACAGCATGGCAGAAGGCTATGCCCGCAAGCAGGATGCCCTCGGAGAAGCCGTGGCACTGAGGCAACTGGGAAAGACCTACCGCGACCTGAACGCCTTCGGATGCGCCATCAGCAGCCACCAGCACGGACTTCGGGTGGCCGAACGCGCCTGCGACACCCTCGAAATCGTGGCCGCGCTCAACAATCTCGGCACGGACTACCGGCGGATGGGCATCCTCGACGAGGCCGCCAAACACCACGTGCAGGCCCTGACCTACATCATGAAGTTCAGCGGAAGGCAGACCGACCGCGGACTAAAGACATACGTCGTCGCCCTCAACGGACTGGGGAACGTCTATCTCACCACCGACAACCTGCAGCAGGCCGACAGCGTACTCCGAATAGCCCTCGCAGGCGAAATAAAACTCGGCAGCATGGTGGGTCAGGCCATCAACTACGCCAATCTGGGCAGCATCAAGGAACGGCTGGGACAGACAGACTCTGCATGGAACTACTATCAGCGGTCGATGGACTTCAACCAAAAAGCAGGCTCGCAGCTCGGCATCTCGCTCTGCTACAACCATTTCGGAGACCTCCATACAAAGGCCGGGAAATATGCGCAGGCCATAGAGGAATACGGAAAGTCGTACCGTCTCATGGAGCGCAGGCACGACCGGTGGCACTGGCTCGAATCGTGCATATCGCTGGCAGAGCTTTACATACGGACGGGACAGAACGCACAGGCACACCAGTACCTCCTACGCGCCGACGCCGTAGCCGACACCATCAACTCCATCCGGCACGAGGCGCGCATCCACGACCTGTTCCACAAGCTTTACTACAACGAGGGCAACTACCGGGAGGCACTGCGCAACTATACCCTCTCGGCCGCATACAGCGACAGCATGCTCAACGCCGCCAACCTGAACCGCATACAGAACGCACGCATAGCACTCGAGCGCGAACGCCGGCAGCAAGACCTCTGCAAGGCGGAAAACCACTACCGCAGCGAGGCACAGACCAAGAACATCTTCCTCATCACCGCTATCCTCGGACTGGTGTTCCTCGCAGGAGTAGCGGCACTGCTCGCCTACTTCCTCAAGGCAAAGCGTCAGAAGACCGATCTCATAAAACGGCTGCTCTACGCACGCGAACGGCTGTTCACAAACATCACCCACGAACTGCGGACACCGCTGACCGTCATCCTCGGCGAGGCCGAGACGCTGGCCGGGGCAACCTCGTGCAGCCTTCAGCGCACCACCGAGGCAGGACGGGCGATACGCCGGC
Source organism: Prevotella dentasini JCM 15908 (assembly GCF_000614065.1). Classification (GTDB taxonomy): domain Bacteria; phylum Bacteroidota; class Bacteroidia; order Bacteroidales; family Bacteroidaceae; genus Prevotella; species Prevotella dentasini. The sequence goes on from NZ_BAKG01000017.1 coordinate 52,175, forward strand.
AGGGGCAGTCGCTGCTCGCTCTGGTCAACGAACTGCTCGACATCGCACGCACGCGCTCCGACGTGGCGGCACCCGAATGGCGGCACGGAGAGGCCATCACCTACATCCGAATGATTGTGGACAGCTACCAGCCGCTGGCAAAGGAAAAGAATATCTTCATGACCTTCCAGCCACGGGAGAACCGCGTAGACATGGACCTCGTGCCGGAATACCTCCACAAGATTCTGCGCAACCTCATCGCCAACGCCGTCAAGTTCACCGACGACGGCGGACTCATCATCATCGACACGGCCCTCGAAGACAACCGCCTGCACATACGGGTCAGCGACAACGGCAGGGGGATAGAGCAGGCACAGCTGTCCCACCTCTTTGAACTCTTCTATCAGCCGACAGCGAGAGCCACGACATAGGAACGGGCGTAGGGCTTGCGCTCGTCAAGCAGCTCGCACAGGGAATGGACGGAACGATTGAGGCCGAATCCGCCCCCGGGGAAGGCTCCACCTTCACGCTCACCATCCCCGTCAGCCACGGCAACGGACGGTGGAAGCCCCTCAGCGACGAAGACGAACCGACGGCAGACGCCATGCAGACGATGCCGGCAGACGCCGCCCCACAGCTCAGGGATGCAGGGGAAGAAGGCGGAAAGGCTGCCAAGGTGCTCGTGGTAGAGGACAATGCCGACGTCGCACACTACATCGGACGGCAGGTAAACCATATATATAAGGTGTATTATGCCACCAACGGCGACGAGGGACTGGAGAAGGCACGGCGCATCCTCCCCGACATCGTCCTCACAGACATCATGATGCCCGGCATCGACGGACTCGAACTGTGCCGCCGGATACGCGCATCGGAGCTGACCAACCACATTCCCATCATCGCCATTACCGCCAAGACGTCGCAGGACGACCGCGAGGAAGGGCTTCGCGCCGGTGCCAATGCCTACCTGCACAAGCCCTTCAGCCGCAACGAGCTGCTCATACAGATAGACCAAATGCTCGCCATGAGGCGCGTGCTCACCGAGAAGACAGAGCAGGCAAGGCACGCAGGCGGCTCCGAAAAGCCCGCCCTCTCTGATGCCGACCGCGAGTTCGTCAGCCGGCTGACCGACGTCGTGCACGAGCAGATGAAGCTCTGCTCCTTCGAGGTGAACACCATCGCCTCCAAGCTCTGCATGAGCCGCAGCACCCTCAGCCGCCGCCTGCTCTCCGCCACGGGCGACAGCGTTACCGGCTACACCGCCAAGGTGCGCATAGCCCACGCGTGCAAGCTCCTCCGGCAGCATCCCGACTGGACCACCAACGAAGTCTCGCTGCAATGCGGCTTCGAGGACCCGTCCTACTTCAGCCGCGTCTTCAAGCAGATAGAGGGCATCTCGCCCAGCCAGTACCGCAAGAACGCCGTCTGACCACTGCCCCACGGCACGCGCATCCCCCGTCAGCCGGACACCGACATCACCGAAACCATTCCCCAAAATCATAAAAGCAAAATACAGGTATGTATATTGAGAACATCGAAAGTCCCCGAGACTTAAAACAGCTTCAGCCCGAACAGCTTCCACAGCTTGCCGAAGAGATTCGTCAGGGTGTACTCAACCGCGTCAGCAACCACGGTGGCCACGTAGGCCCGAACCTCGGATTCGTAGAAGCGACGGTTGCCCTTCACTATGTCTTCAACGCTCCCGAAGACCGCATCGTCTTCGATATCTCCCACCAAAGCTATCCGCACAAAATGCTCACGGGGCGCAAGGAGGGATTCCTCGACGCCGCAGCCATGAGCCGCATATCAGGATATTCGTCGCCGCTCGAAAGCCCTGAATACGACAACTTCGAGATAGGGCACACCTCCACCTCCGTTGCGCTCGCCTCGGGACTCGTCAAGGCGCGCGACATCATGGGCGGAACCGAGAACGTGATAGCCGTCATCGGCGACGGATCGCTCTCGGGAGGCGAGGCCTTCGAGGGTCTCGACACCATCGCCGAGCTGGGCACGAACGCCATCATCGTCGTGAACGACAACGAGATGAGCATTGCCGAGAACCACGGGGGCATCTACCGCGGACTGGCGGAGCTGCGGCGAACCGGCGGAAAGTCGGCCAACAACCTCTTCCGCGCCATAGGCCTCGACTACATCTACCACGAAGAGGGCAACGACGTGCAGAAGCTCGTAGAGCTGTTCCGCAAGGTAAAGGACATAGACCACCCCGTCGTCGTGCACATACACACCGAGAAGGGACACGGCTATACCCCTGCCGTTACCGACAAGGAGGCATGGCACTGGAACATGCCGTTCAACCTCGAGGACGGAAGCCCCAAACAGAAGGGCGGAAGCGGCGAGAACATCGCAGTCATGCTCGGCAACTGGCTCTTCGATGAGATGAAGCGCGACCCGAAGCTCGTCTGCATTGCCGCAGGCGTTCCTGCCGCCATAGGCTTCCATCCCGAAAAGCGCAGGCAGGCAGGACGGCAGTTCATAGACGTGGGCATCGCGGAGGAAGAGGCCGTCGCACTCGCGTCGGGAATGGCAAAGCGCGGCGCGCACCCCGTCTTCAGCACGCCTGCCACCTTCCTTCAGCGCACCTACGACCAAGTATGCCAAGACCTCGCCGTCAACGGAAACCCTGCCGTCATCAACGTCATGGGGGCATCGGTCTACGGCATGAACGACTTCACGCACATCTGCTTCTTCGACATACCGATGTTCAGCCACATTCCGAACCTCGTCTACCTTGCACCGACCACCTACGAGGAACTCATCGCCATGGAGAGCTGGGCCGTCCGGCAGGACAGGTATTCGGTAGCCATCCGCGTGCAGGGCTTCGGCTGCGTGCACACCGACGAGCCGGTAGATACCGACTATTCCGAACTGAACAAGTACAAGCTGGTGCGCCGCGGCAGCCGCGTGGCCGTCATAGCCGTGGGCGACTTCTTCCAGAAGGGCGAGGCCGTCGTTGCCAGACTGGCAGAGCACGGCATCGGGGCGACCCTCATCAATCCCCGGTTCATCTCAGGAGCCGACGAGGAACTCCTCACAAGCCTGCTGGCCGACCACCAGATTGTCGCCACCATCGAGGACGGCTCTCTCGACGGCGGCTTCGGCGAGCGCATATCGCGCTTCTACGGCCCTACGGCCATGCGCGTGCTCAACTTCGGTGTCCGCAAGCAGCTCTACGACCGCTACGATGTCGAGCAGCTCCTGCGCGACAATCATCTTACCGACGGGCAGATTGTCGAAGACATACTTGCGGTGGACGGGCAGATGCGCTGACAGACGGACGAATTGAAAGCTGACAAATAGAATAGTGGGCAGGCAGCAGGTTGACAATTGGATAGTCGACAGGTTGCCTGCCCGCTCTTGTTTGCCCCCGTGCCTGTCCGCCTTTCCCGTATCGGACAGACACGCGGTCTGTCCCTACATTTCCGCTTGATACAAACGGGGGATTCGCACAGGGAGTTTGTGATTTATACATATCCCGTCTGCATTACGGGCTGGCTGCCTGCTGATGGCTGTTCATTATCCACAATTCTGCCCAAACTACATAGCGGCAATTCATTCGGGCACTTTGACCATGCGAAAGTGCCGCTTTCGCATGGCGAAAACGGCACTTTCATTTTATCGTCAAGCCTGTTACATCAGACCTTCTATTACTCCGTTCACTACCTCTATGCGCTCGGCCTGCGGACTCTTCGGCAGACCCGGCATGCGCATGATTTCGCCTGCCACGGCCACTATCATTTCCGCACCGGCATTGATGACGAGATTGCGGATGTTGATGTGGAAGTCTTTCGGACAGCCGTAGGCCTTGGCGTTCTCCGAGAAGGAGTACTGCGTCTTGGCAATGCAGACGGGCAGATGCTCAAGACCAAGCTCCTTGATGCGCTTGAGCTGCTTCAGGGCTTCGCTGAAGCTCTATATGGTCGGCACCGTAGATGTTCTTGGCCACCTTCTCTATCTTCGTCGGCACGTCGTCGGTCAGCTCGTAGGCGAAGCGGAGCTGTCCTGACGGCTGCTTCTCGATGGTGTCTACGACGAGGCGTGCGAAGTCTTCTGCGCCCTTGCCGCCGTCTGCAAAGGCGGTATTGATGGCACAGCCCACTCCGAGTTCCTCGCAGTGAGCGCGGATGAGTTCGAGTTCTTCGTCAGTGTCGGTCGGGAAGCGGTTGATGCTCACCACGATAGACTGCCCGAAGCTGCGCAGGTTGTGGATGTGCTTGTCCATGTTGGCAAAACCCTGACGCACGCCCTCCACGTTGGGCTTCTTGATTTCCTTCTCGTCTACTCCGCCGTGCATCTTCAGGGCCTGCGCGGTGGCAACGAGCACCGACAGACTTGGCTGCAAGCCTGCGCGGCGGCACTTGATGTCGAAGAACTTCTCCGCCCCGAGGTCGGCACCGAATCCTGCCTCGGTGATGCAGTAGTCGCCATAGGTCATTGCCATGCGCGTGGCCATGAGCGAGTTGCATCCGTGTGCGATGTTGGCGAACGGGCCTCCGTGGATGAATCCCGGCGTATGCTCGATGGTCTGCACGAGGTTCGGTTGATGGCGTCGTGGAGCAGGGCAACGATAGAGCCGGCTATGCGAGGTCCTTCACGGTGAAGGCCTTTCCGTCGAGCGTGATGCCGAGGATGATGTTCTCAATGCGGCGGTGCAGGTCGGCCTCGCTGTCGGCAAGGCAGAGGATGGCCATGATTTCCGATGCCGGGGTGATGTCGAAGCCGCTCTCGCTGACGATACCGTCGGTATGGCGTCCCAGACCGCTGACGATGTGGCGCAGGTTGCGGTCGTTGACGTCGAGCACACGCCTCCAGTAGACTTCCTTCAGGCCGAATCCCTCGCTCTGGTGCTGGTAGATGTAGTTGTCGAGCAGGGCGGCTATCATGTTGTTGGCAGAGGTGATGGCATGGAAGTCGCCCGTAAAGTGGAGGTTGATTTTCTCCATCGGGAGCACCTGCGCGTAGCCGCCGCCTGCCGCACCGCCCTTCATGCCGAAGCAGGGGCCGAGGGAAGGCTCGCGGAGGGCGAGCACCGCCTTCTTGCCTATGCGGTTCATGCCCAGCGCGAGGCCTACGCTGACGGTCGTCTTGCCTGCACCGCTCTTCGTGGGCGAAATGCAGGTAACGAGAATCAGCTTCGACCGCTTCGTCTTCTCTTCGTCTATCAGGGTGTAGGGCACTTTTGCCACGTATTTTCCGTATAGGTCGAGTTCACCTACGGGGATGTCTGCCTTCTCCGCTATCTTGGCGATGGGTTCCAAACTTGCCTCATGTGCAATCTCAAAATCTGTTTTCATAAGGTTGGCTGTTTTTTATTAAAATTGGATTTATTGGTTATTGGGCTTCAAAAGTAACGTATTTATTCAGAAAAAGCGAACAAATTTGCAATAATTTACGTTCAGACTGGCTAAAATATAGTTAACAACGCCCATTTGATGTCTTTTGTGCAACTTTCCGGCATGGTCTTCGGGCAACCGCGACGCCTGCGGGGAGAGGACGGGAAGGGGCTGTGCGGCATGCAGGGAACCGCCCTCCCCCGTCGGGCAGACAACGGCAGGCAGACCTCGCCCGGGCGGCCTCAGGCTGCCATCCGCCTTCCCGGGGCGGCCGGAGAGAGGGCGCGGAGGGCGGGACAAGGCTCTTTTTCCGGCTTTTTTTTGTGTAGTCTTTCAATTATTTATTATCTTTGCACCGATTATTTCGAAATAACAATCCTGCACATGAGCTACGTGCAGTTAATAATTCTATCTTATAAATGAAAAAGTTTAGACTGGTGGACAACATCGTCGGATGGCTCGCATTTCTCATCGCGGCCTTCGTCTATTGCTCCACGATTGAACCGACAGCCAGCTTCTGGGACTGTCCCGAATTCATCACCACAGGCTACAAGCTCGAAATCGGGCATCCGCCGGGGGCACCGTTCTTCATGCTCACGGCCAACCTCTTCTCCCACTTCGCAAGCGACCCCACCGAGGTGGCAAGAATGGTGAACACGATGAGCGCACTGCTCTCGGCAACGTGCATCATGTTCCTCTTCTGGACGATTACCCACCTGACGCGGCGGCTCATCGTCCGCGACGGCGACGCACCGTCGCTCGCCAAGCTCATTGCCATTGAAGGCTCCGGCTCGTGGGCGCGCTCATCTACACCTTCAGCGACACCTTCTGGTTCTCGGCGGTCGAGGGCGAGGTCTACGCCTACTCGTCGGCTTTCACGGCCGTGGTGTTCTGGCTGATACTGAAATGGGAGGACAATGCCGGCAAGCCGCATGCCGACCGATGGCTCGTGCTCATCGCCTACATGACGGGACTCTCCATCGGCGTCCACCTGCTCAACCTGCTCTGCATCCCTGCCATCGTGCTCGTCTACTACTACAAGCGCGTGCCCGACGCCAACCTGAAGGGTTCGCTGCTGGCTCTGATGGTCTCGGTGGTGCTCGTGGCAGCCGTGCTCTACGGCGTAGTGCCGGGCATCATCACCGTGGGCGGATGGTTCGAGCTGTTCTTCACCAACACGCTCGGCATGCCGTTCAACACGGGTACCATCATATATATAGTATTGCTCATCCTCAGCTTCGTATGGGCCATCTACGAAACCTATCAGGACAACAATAAGAAACGCGAGAACATCGCCTTCATCGTCGCCCTCGGGCTTATCGGCATCCCCTTCTACGGCTACGGATGGGGAGCGTTCATCACGGGAATCATCGTCCTCGGCATCGTTTTCTTCCTACTACGGATGAAGAAGGGGAAGGTTTCGCTCATTAGCTCGCGCGTCAAGAACACGGCACTGCTCTGCATGCTCATGCTGATAATAGGCTACTCGTCGTATGCGCTCATCGTTATCCGCTCGACGGCCAACCCACCCATGGACCAGAACTCGCCCGAGGACATCTTCACCCTCGGCTCCTACCTCTCGCGCGACCAGTACGGCGACCATCCGCTTCTCTACGGACAGGCCTACAGCAGTCAGCCGGCGGTGGCGGAAGACGGCATGCACTACAAGTTCAACGAGGGTGCACCCGTCTACCAGCGCAAAGAGAAGGCATCGAAGGATGAGCCGGACTCCTACTTCGTCGTGCGCAAGAAGACCACGCAGGTATTCGAGCAGAACATGCTCTTCCCACGTATGTACGACGACGGACATGCCGGACAGTACGAGCAGTGGATGGGAGGAATAACGGGACACGACGTAGACGGCGTGAAGATGCCGACGCAGTTCGAGAACATCAAGTTCTTCCTGTCCTACCAGTGCAACTTCATGTACTGGCGATACTTCATGTGGAACTTCGCCGGACGGCAGAACGACCTGCAGGGCAACGGAGAGCCGGAGCACGGCAACTGGATAACGGGCATCCCGTTCATCGACAACGCCCTCTACGGCGACCAGAGCAAGCTGCCCGACGAGCTGAAGGAGAACAAGGGGCACAACGTATTCTACTGCCTGCCGCTCCTCCTCGGGCTTATCGGTCTCTTCTGGCAGGCATGGCGCGGCAAGCGCGGCATCCAGCAGTTCTGGGTAGTCTTCTTCCTCTTCTTCATGACAGGACTTGCCATCGTCATCTATCTGAACCAGACACCGGGGCAGCCCCGTGAGCGCGACTACGCCTACGCAGGCTCTTTCTATGCCTACGCTATATGGTGCGGACTCGGCGTGGCAGCCCTCTACGACTGGGCACGCAAGCTGAAAGTGTCGCCCGTGCTGTCTGCCAGCGTCATTTCCACGGCCTGCATCCTCGTGCCCGTACAGATGGCATCGCAGACATGGGACGACCACGACCGCTCCAACCGGTACACCTGCCGCGACTTCGGACAGAACTATCTGAACTCCTTGCAGGCAGCAGGCAGCCCCATCATCTTTACCAACGGCGACAACGACACCTTCCCCCTGTGGTACAATCAGGACGTGGAGGGCGTGCGCACCGACGCGCGCGTCTGCAATCTCTCTTACTTGCAGACCGACTGGTATATCGACCAGATGCGTCGCCCGGCCTATAACTCGCCGAGCGTGCCCATCTCTTGGCCGCGCCTCGACTACGTGAGCGGCACCAACGAGTACGTACCGTCGACCCGGCAGCCAAACAGCAGGTGCTCGACTTCTACAGACAGGACCCTGAAGCTGCCAAGGCGCAGTTCGGCGACGAGCCGTTCGAGCTGAAGAACATCCTCAAGTACTGGGTGCGCTCGAAGAATCCCGACACGCACGTCATCCCGACCGACACCATCTACATGACCATCGACAAGGACGCAGTGCGCCGCAGCGGCATGATGCACCCGGGAGACTCTATCCCCGACCGCATGGTCATCTCGCTTCAGGGCAAGCAGGCACTCTATAAGGGCGACCTGATGATGCTCGAAATGATAGCCAACTGCAACTGGACGCGTCCGCTCTACGTCGCCATCACCGTCGGCGGTGAGAACTTCATGAATCTGGGCGACAACTTCGTGCAGGAGGGACTTGCCAACCGCATCACCCCGTTCACGACAACGAGGGGCAACAACTACGATGCCGCGAAGTCGTACGACGTGATGATGAACAAGTTCAAGTGGGGCAACCTCTCCCGGCCGGGTCTCTACCTCGACGAAACCACCATGCGCATGTGCTACACGCACCGACGCGAGATGGCGCACCTCGCCATCGAACTGCTCAACAAGCACGAGGACGCGAAGGCACTCAAGGTGCTTCAGAAGTCGGAGAAGGAGATTCCCTACTACAATGTCCCCATCAGCCTGCAGGGAGGCTCTGCCGAAATGGCACGCGCCTACGCTGTTCTCGGCAAGAAGGCAAAGGCAATGGAAATCTTCAACGCCCTCTGGAAAAACTCATCGCAGTACGTCGCCTATTATCTCGGCCTCAATGGCAAGTTCTTCGACATGAGCCAGTTCAACTGCAAGTTCCATATCCAGTATTTGGGAAGCATCCTTCAGGAAGTGGACTCCATCGACCGCACGTGGGCCAACACCCATGCCAAGCAGCTTGAAGCTTCGCCCGTACATTCACGGCACGGGGCGGCAGCTTCGGAGAGTAAGAACCGGCTTCACCGCTCCCTTCCTTCCGGGGAGGGGAACAATTTCCAAAAGGGAAAGAACCGACCCTCTTCGGCAGCACTACCTGCCGTCTCCGCACCTGCGTAGAACAAAAAAAATCATCAAACAATCCCCTCTCCCTGCACCTCCCTCCCCGTCTTACATCGGGGAGGGGCCGGGGAAGCGGCTTTCATTCATGATTATCGAACAACCTGCGCGTTGGCTCCGTTGGCTATATCCCCACGCCCTGTGGCGGATGCCTGCCGACGACCACGCTGTCTACCTCTCTTTCGACGACGGGCCTATTCCCGAAGCCACGCCGTTCATCCTTGATGTGCTCGACCGCTTCGATGCAAAGGCCATCTTCTTCATGGTGGGCGACAATGTGAGGAAGTACCCCGAAATCTACGAGGAGGTGGTACGGCGCGGCCACTTGGTAGGAAACCACACCTACCACCACCTCGGTTCGTTCAAGCATTGGACGCTGACATACGCCGTCGACGTTACCGAGGCCAACGCGCTCCTGCATACCAAGTATTTCCGTCCGCCTCATGGGTGGCTCCGGCATACGGTCTACTGGTGGATAAAGCGCAACTACCGTGTCGTCATGTGGGACGTCGTTACGCGCGACTACTCCAAATGGCTCACTGCCGAAGATGTTGTCAACAACGTGAAGCGGTATGCCCGAAACGGCTCCATCATTACTTTCCACGATTCCCTCAAAAGCATCGACAAGCTGCGCACCGCCCTTCCCGAGTCGCTGCAGTGGCTCAGGGAACAGGCTACGCCTTCAAGACGTTTGAATAAATGGACAGACGGGGAGACAAGCAAGCGAGTTGACAAACCGATTGTCATTCAGACACGCGCCACCGTGTGTTTTCACGCCATCGGGACAAACATGCAGGCAAACCGCCTGCAGCCACAGAGAATACAAAAAGGATAAATCGTAAAGTACGAATACCCTGTCTGTAGCACGCGGAAATGTAGGGACAGACCCCGTGTCTGTCCGATGCGAGTATGGCGGACAGGCACGGGGCCTGTCCCTACAAGCTGATTGCTCTTCGCCTACAAGCCAGACAAAAGGTGCAGAAAGGACAGAGTACAGGTGTAAATACCCTGTCTGTGGCATGCGGAAATGTAGGGACAGACCGCGTGTCTGTCCGAAGCGAGTGTGGCGGACAGGCACGGGGCCTGTCCCTACAGGCTGATTGCTCTTCGCTTACAAGCCAGACAAAAGGTGCAGAAAGGACAGAGTACAGGTGTAAATACCCTGTCTGTGGCATGCGGAAATGTAGGGACAGACCGCGTGTCTGTCCGATGCGAGTATGGCGGACAGGCACAGGGCCTGTCCCTACAGGGTATTTGCCCTCCCATCTCTCTGCACATCTGCAAACAGAACGGGCGGAGAAAACATCGCCCTACTCCCCTTCCCCCGGCAGACTGGGGGACGACCGAACACCCGATTAGGCCTATGGAGCACACTATCCCATAGGCCTAATCGTTCTTATCAAGACCCATCCATGCTCCATTCCGACCATGCGCAATAAACCGAACAAAGCTCACACGCTGCCTTCTCCCTACGCTCCGCTGCTCCGGCCGGCAGAGCAGGCTGCCCCCCTCCCCATTCAGGGAGAGCCGGTAGGCGAGGCTGCCTTTATCAAGGCTTCCGCCCTGCGCCTCGGTTTCTCTGCCGTCGGAATAGCAAAAGCCGCCCCCGTCGACGCAGCTACCGCCGCCACGCTCCGCCACTGGCTCGCCACGGGCAGCGAAGCCGACATGGCCTACATGGCGAACAACTTGGAGAAACGACTCGACCGCGCCTTCTCGTTCCCGGCGTGCGCTCCATCGTCTCTCTGGCAATGAACTATACGCCGGCACAGACCATCCCCGAGGGCGAATATCAGCTTGCCGCCTACGCCTACGGCAAGGACTATCACGACGTGATGAAAGCGAGACTGAGAGAGCTGATGGCAGTCATCGCCAGCCTACAGCCCCGCCCCCGTCCCCTCTCTCTCCGCGAAGGGACGGGCTGGGGCTGCTTTGTCGACACCGCCCCCGTCCTCGAACGCTACTGGGCGGTACAGGCAGGACTGGGCTGGACGGGCAGAAACCATCAGCTCATCATCCCCCGTGCCGGGTCGATGTTCTTCCTCGGCGAGATTTTCCTGCCCTGCGAGGTGGACGCCTACGACCATCCGATGCCCTCCCGATGCGGAAACTGCCACCGATGCCTCGACGCCTGCCCTACCCATGCCATCCGCGAGGGAGAGCCGTTCGACGCCCACCGCTGCCTCTCCTATCAGCTCATAGAGAACCGAAGGCAGCTTTCGCCCGAGGCATGCCGGGTCATGGGCGACACCATCTACGGCTGCGACCGCTGCCAGACGGTATGCCCGTGGAACCGGTTCGCCTCGCCCAATACCGAGACTGCCTTTCAGCCTTCGCCCGACCTGCTCGCCATGACAAAGAAAGACTGGCAGCGGCTCACTGCCGACGACTACCGCCGCCTCTTCAAGGGGTCGGCCGTCAAGCGCGCGAAGTACGAGGGACTGATGCGGAACATCGAGCGGCACAGCAGCACCGCCACTGCGGAGACCCGGCCGCCCGTATCTCCCACCCCGGCGGAAAGGAACTGGAGGAAGAGCCACAGAAGCCGTAAAGGCTTTTTTCCGCAAATTCCGCCCCCGTTTTTTCTTTGTCCTCTCGTTTTTTATCCCTATCTTTGCAGCATGAACGGAACAATTATCGGACTCCTCCTCCCCTTTGTGGGCACCATTCTCGGCTCGTCATTCGTCTTTTCATGAAAAAGGAGATGCCCCCACGCCTACAGAAAGCCCTCCTCGGGTTTGCCTCGGGTGTCATGGTGGCCGCATCGGTCTGGTCGCTCCTCATTCCCTCGATGGAGATGAGCGAGACCATGGGCCGCATGCGCGTCATTCCGGCCGTCGGAGGATTCCTGCTCGGAATGGGATTCCTGCTCGTCATCGACTACATCACCCCCCACCTCCACCTCGGCAGCGACACCCCCGAAGGGCCTCGCGCCAAGCTCAGCCGCACGGCCATGCTCACCTTTGCCGTAACCATCCACAATCTGCCCGAGGGAATGGCCGTGGGCGTAGTCCTTGCAGGAGCCTTGCAGGCAGGAAGTGCCATCTCCACTGCCGCCGCCCTGACGATGGCACTCGGCATAGCCATCCAGAACGTGCCCGAAGGTGCCATTATCTCCATGCCCATGCGCGAGGCCGGCAACTCGAGGCTGCGCTCCTTCGTCATCGGTTCGCTTAGCGGAATCGTCGAGCCTATCGGCGGCATCCTCGTCATCCTGCTTGCCAGTCTCATCACCCCTGCCCTGCCCTATCTTCTGAGCTTTGCTGCCGGCGCGATGTTCTACGTCGTTGTCGAGGAGCTGATACCCGAAGCGTCCGAGGGCAAGCACTCCAACCTCTCCACCGTCGGCTTCGCCATCGGCTTTGCCTGATGATGGTGCTCGACGTCGTCTTGGGATAGTCCGCCGCCCGTTCCTGCTCCGGAAGGTCAAGTCAGCCGGGCGGAACGGCCTCTGTATCCGTCGGCATCTCCATTTCGTCCATTTCATATCACCCATACCCGCCATCCCGTATTTCCGCATGCCTTTGTTCGTTCGGACATACGGGGCGGATGTCCTTGCATTTCCAGTTGTTCACCACGGGGATTTCATCCCGGAATCTGTCTTTTTTATGCTTTTTGTCAGCATTACAGGCGGAGAGCAGGCAGCCTGTCCGCCTTTCTGGGTGCGGACAGACACGCGGTCTGTCCCTACATTTCCGCTTGACACAAACGGGGGATTCGCGCCCCGAAACACTGCCTTGGATTCTTTCTCCCTGAAAGCAGCCGTGGCGGCCGGGCGAAAATGCCGGTATGACAACACGAAAGTGCCGTTTTCGCATTGCGAAAACGGCACTTTCACTTTATGGTCAAATCCGCTTGAAAATATCGGGAACCGACGGCCGGCGGACAGCACGGGATTCCCCTACGGCCAGAAGACCGTTCCCGAACCGATTCCCGAAGATGCTTTCCTGCTCCCCGGCCGTCGCCAGAAGAGGAATACACGGCCGGGAACACAACGGGAGAATGTTCCGAAGAGGAGTTTACTTCACGACGAACTTCTTTCCGCCACGGACATACACGCCACGGGAGAGCCGGACGCCCTCCGGCATGCGCTGTCCCTGAAGGCTGTAGACGGCAGACGGGGCAGCCTCACGGGTATGGATGCCGTCCAAGCCGTTGGCAGCCGTCTCCTCAAAGAGCATCGGATAGATATTATCTGCCGATGCCTCCTTGTAGGCAGCAAACGACTTGTACTTCGGCGAATACTGGATGACGTGGTTAGTGTCGCTGCTCTTGATGCTGAACGTAGCGTCGTCGTTCACCGTTACCGTCCAGATGTCGGCCTTCGCGAGGTCGGTAGTCGGGGTGAACGTGTTGTAGTCGGCATCCTGATAGTAGTAGCGTCCCTTGCTGTCCTTGAGGTAGTAGCCGTCGGCAGCGGCCTCGAAGGTGAAGGCAGGCACGTCGTCGGCAAGCGTGATGGTGGATGCTGCCGATACGCTGACTTCCTGCCCGTAGAGATAGCCGTAGCTCTTGCCCTTTGACGGATTGACAGGCTTGGCCGCAATGTGCTGTCCGCCGTTGTCGGCGACAATCAGGTAACGCTTTCCGGCCGTCGGAGCAGCGGTAATCTTCGTGAAGAGGAAGCTGCCTGCAGGGCTGTCGCCGATGATGTAGTTGGCCGTCGCCACGACGCTCTTGTCGCTGCCCACGTAGGCCACGGCCCTGATGGTCATGTCCTTGTCTACGGTAATGGCTGCGGTGTAGCGCGTGTCCGCGTCGGTAGGCTCGCTGCCGTCGAGGGTATAGTAGATTACTGCGTCGGGCGTGCTGCACGTGATTGCCACCTCCTGTGCCTCGCTGTAGGTACCTGCCGCGGGGGTGAACACGGGCTTGTCTACCTTAGGCTGCACCTGCTGCAGGTAGCGGCTGTCGTCGGAGGCGGTGGTAATGGAGGTCTCGGGGTCGAAGGCCACGTCCATGGAGTCGCCCCAGACATACTCGCAAAGGTAGGGATAGTCGATGAAGAGGTTGCGGTTGTGCTGCAGCTCGTAGACGGCATCGTTGCGCGCCGTCTCCACGTCGTCGACGCGGTCCTGCCCGTTCCACTGGCGGAAAAGGTCCGACGACCACTGCTGCAGCGTCGGGTAGTCGCCGTTTTCGAGCTGGTTCAGACCCTCGGACGTGAAGTTCAGGTACTGATAGGTCGTCGCCATGTACATGTAGCTGCGGCAGAACTCGCCCTTGAATCCGTCGCCCGGCTCCCACAGGCGCACATGTTTCCGGCTGCCTGCATCGCCGTATCCCACCTTGTCGTAGCCCTCGCCGCTCTGGCTCGTAACCTCGGTAACTATGCCCATGGCGTAGTTGCTCTTCGAGTTGTTGGCCTTGGAATCGGACGGATAGAGGTTGAAGAGGTCTTTGTAGCCGTCGTTCTTGTCGCCGCCCCACCAGCTCTTGGGGAAGGAGTGCTCTATGTTCATGCCCGAAATGGAGCGTCCGTCGTGCCCCGTGAAGTAGAATTTGGCAGAGCTGTAGCGGTTGATGCACTCGTTGGTGCTCGCCACGCGGTCGGTGTACCAGAATCCGTCCCATGTGCAGCCCATTCCGCTGCCGTAGCCGAGCACGCTCTTCTGCTTCATGATGTTGTAGAGTTCGTTCTTCAGTGCCTCCTTCTTGAGTCCTTTCAGACTGGAAGCATACTGGATGAGGGCATTGCGGTCGATGGCGTGGGCGGATGTGCCGAGGCCGAGGATGACTGCTGCCAACAGGGGTTTCAGATGTTTCATTGTCATTGATAGTTTATTGGTTAAGGTCCACAGACCCTCCCTGATTCTCCCTGAAGGCAGGGAACGCCCGACGGGGCGGAAGAGGTGGAGGGAAAGTGAGACACAGATAGTCAGGTGTTTGCTTTGTCTGTCCTCCGTCTGAAGGAACAGGAATCATAGTGAGGCTGAACTTCCGTGAGGCCCTGCCCCCCTTGGGAAGGGCCGGGGGAGGCAGACAATTCGGACTGGCCGGACGCTGCCAGCCAGTCCGCTGTAAGACTTACTCGCTTGTTCTTTTGCCGACAACCCGACACCTGCGTGCAAACCATTGCCTGCCCGTCAGCGTATCGGGCCGTCAGCGTGCTGCCAGCTAATCGTCCCAGACGCTTCCGCCCCGGCGGACGTTCCCTCCCCTTATGGGAAGTCAGGGAAAGACTTCCTTTAAGAAGCCAAAAACTCGCCGACTATCTTCCCTGCTATCGGGGCGGCAACGTCGGCGCCGAAGCCGCCATGCTCTACGAAGACGGCAATGGCAATGCGCGGCCGGTCCATGGGGGCAAAGCCGATGAAGACGGAATGGTCGGGTCCGGCGTTCTCCACCGTTCCCGTCTTTCCGCAAAGGACGTAGTGCCGGCTGTTCTGAGCGCGTGCCGTACCACGCGTAACGGCAAGGCGCATGCCCTGAACGACGGGGCTGTAGGCGGCCGGCTCTACGAGGGTGTGCCGCGGCGTGGTGTACCGCGCTGCAAGAGGACGACCGGGTGTGCCGCGGTGGACGTGGGGAGTGAAGAACCATCCGCGGTTGGCGATAGAGGCGGCGAGATTGCAGAGCTGGAGCGGCGTGGCGGTGATGTCGCCCTGTCCGATTCCTGCCCAGAAGACGGTCAGCGGATTCCATCCACCGGGATAGCGGCGCGCAAGATACGACGAGTTGGCAACGAGTCCGCCTTTCTCGCCGGGCAGGTCGATGCCGAGCGGTCCTCCAAGCCCCATGGAGGTGATGTATTTGTTCCATACGTCGATGGCCTTCTCCTTGGAACCATACTTGGAGGTCTTGGCTATCATCGTTCGGAAAGCCGACAGAAACCACGTGTTGCACGAATAGGCCAACGCTCCCTGAACGGGCAGGGGCGTGGCATGGGCGTGGCAGCCCACCCTGATGCTGCCATCGCGGAAGCTGCCGCGGCAGGGAATCTTCGTCTGCATGCCGACGATGCCCTCGGAGAGGAGCGTCAGGGCCTGCGCCGTCTTGAAGGTAGAGCCGGGAGCATAGGCGGTGGCAATGGCGAGGGCATCGCTGCTGCCTTGGGGGGAATTGGTAACAAGGCAGAGTATCTCGCCCGTCGCAGGGTCTTCGGCAACAATGCTGCCCGTCTTCCCCTTCAGGAGCTGTGCACCGAGCTGCTGAAGGCGCGGAATGAGCGTCGAGGGCAGCTCTTCCTGAAATGCCGGACGACGGGGCACACCCTTTGCCGCCGACTTGGAAGCCGGCTTGGGCGCGGTTGTCGCGGGCGCATCGGGATAGATGCGCTCCATCTCTCCGTGATACTCCTGCGCGAAGGCGAGGAGGGGGAAGAGCAAAAGAAAAACACTCACCCTGAACCTACCCACAGGGAGAGAAAGGATATGCCCGAAAGATGCTGCCATAGGCTGTGCCTGTAGTGACGGGAGAGACTGCGGAAGATACCTAAATAAAGTAATACAGGAAGGTGGCAATGCCTCCAGTGCCGGCTTGCGCTCGCCCTCAATCTCTATCTGGAACTTGATGCCTGCCTTGCAGACGCCGCGCAGATTCTCAATGGAATGGAGCGTAGTAACCAGACGGACGCGGGAGCCGGTGATGACTGGCCGCCCGAAACGCATCTTGTCCATGCCGTAGTTGACGAGCATCTTGATATTGTTCACCTCAATAATCTGCTCCCACATATAGGGCAGGAGCGACAGCGTCAGGTAACCGTGGGCAATGGTGCTCTTGTAAGGGCTTTCCTCCTTGGCACGGGCCGTGTCGACGTGAATCCACTGATGGTCGAGCGTCGCGTCGGCAAAGAGATTGATACGCTCCTGATCTACTTCCAGCCACTCGCTTTCGCCGAGCCGCTCGCCCAAGTGGCTTGCCAGCTCGTCGTAGCTGTTGATGATTAACTTTGACATAGCTTGTTCTGTTTAATGATGAATCTCCGGCAAAGGTACGAAAATAATTCATACAAACACGCCAGACTGCCCTGAAACTTTCCCCCTCCCGCGCCGCCGGCCTGCCCGAGCCTTCCTCCTGCCTGCCGGAGCATACGGGCACAAGAGCCTAAATTACGTTAAAAACCGAAGGGAACGCCCGGCACTTCTGCACCAAAAGCGTATATTTGCAAGCAAAAAGCACAAGCTATCCCTTTTGTCTTACCAACCACAAGCATTATGATTGACTACAAGGAAGAATGGCTTACGAGGGTCCGCGACTTCAGCAGCCTCGGGGCAAAGGCCACACAGGGCATGGTGCTGCACGCGCTCGTAACCTCGGGCAGCTGCACCTTCGAGTACAACACCGCCGAAATCCATGCCGGGGCCGGCTGCGCCATCATCACGCGCGGACAGGAACTAATCAGCCGGCTCAGGACGACGGACGACTTTGCCGTCGAAGGATTCTTCATCACCAACGACTACATAGAACTCAGCGGACAGGAAATAAGCTACAGCGTCAGGCACATACTCCTCGTCAATGCCAACCCGGTCATGAAGCTCAGCGAAGACGAGCAGAAACGCTGGCTCTACGACTTGGAAAACATCTTCAGCCAAACCTCCCAGACCGACAATCCCTTCAGGACCGAGAGCGTCTTCACCGCCACGTGGCAGTTCATACTCGACTGCTTCCGCATCTCGGCACGCATCTACGGAAATCCCGAAACCACCCTGCAGATGTCGGCCCTCGCAGCCAACTTCTTCAAGATGCTCGAGGCGGGCGAATACCGCACCCACCGCGACATACCCTACTATGCCGGGCAGCTCCTCGTATCGCCCAAGCACCTCTCCGAAACCGTCAAGAAAGTGAGCGGACACAGTGCCAACTACTGGATTACCCACTTCACCCTCATCGGCCTGCGCCGCCTCCTGCGCAACCACAACCTCTCGCTCGGCGAGATTGCCGACATGTACGGCTTCTCCTCGGCAGCCTACTTCACGCGCTACCTTCAGATTCATCTCGGCATGAACCCCTCCAAGCTGCGCGGCTAATCCGGCAACAGGAACAGGCTAATCCGGCGGCGCGGCAGGACAGAAGGGGGTTGCCAAGAAACGGGGACGGCACTTTGGCCTTGCGAAAACGCCGCTTTCATGTTGTCAAAGTGCCGCTTTCATCTTTCCGTTTTCATTGCACTGGCTATCAGCCGTCTACGACCGGCTATCCCTGCCCTTGGCATAAGCGTGAGGCAGGGGCGGGGCAGCGGCATAAAAAAACCACCTGCTTCTATCAGCAGGTGGAGCTTCTTATACCAAATCTACAAAAACTAATTTCAAAATTATCAATCCTTATACATGAATTAAAACCTTGTAACACCTAAAACATTCTATTCCTTGTACGTTATGCTCTGAAACAATCTTCTTACGGGGACTAAAGTCCGTATTGGGTCTTAACTTTCTTTTTTATTGCAATGCAAAGTTACAAACACCGCAAAATATTTTGCAAGAAATTGCTGAAAATCCACGCCTGCGGCAGGACATACGATTGCACAAACAGCCGCCGAAAGGCGCGCAAACGTTTGCACCCGTCCCGTCCGGCGAAAATCAGGCAGCCCTCGTCAGGGCGCGGCCCGTATCCCAGAGCAGCCGCCATGCCCACCGGATGACGACGGCCGAACTGGCCACCGCCACCACCGCGTCAATCCACGTAATGCCCCATATCATGGCACAGACGATGCCGAATATCGCCCCTATCTCCGTCAGGGCATCGGCGAGGATGTGCAGATAGGCGGCGTGGATGTTGTAGTCGGTATCGCCCTTCCTGCCGTGCAGTATGGCGGCACAGACGATGTTGACGACAAGCCCCACCCCGGCCACCGAGAGGGCGAAGGGATAGCTGCCGATGGCTCCGCTGCCCGAAGACAGCCGCCCGGCAGCCTCTACAACGATGAAGACGGCCAGCAGGAGCAGGAAGATGCCGCTGGCGAAGGCCGAAAGACTGAGTATGCGCCCGCTGTCGTAGCTCTCCGGACGGCTGCGCTCCAAATGGCGCACGAGCACGTAAGCCCCCCAGTTGAGACCGATGACCAGCACATGCGAACCCATGTGTACGCCGTCGGCAAAGAGAGCCATTGAGTGGGAGAACAGCCCGACGGAGATTTCGGCTATCATCGTCAGCAACGTGAAGACGACGACAAAGCCCGTACGACGCTCCTTGCTCTGTATCTTGTTATCCATAAATGCAATTGGTTTGTTTATTGTCTTCTCCCTTCGCCTTGGCAGCGGTCATTCCGACAGGACGCCCAGCCTCAGAAGGGCATTGCGGATACCGTCCTCGTCTACCGAATCGGTAACATAGTCGGCCGCCTCCTTCACGGCGTCGGTGGCATTTCCCATCGCTATGCCCACGCCTGCGGCACGGAGGATGGACAGGTCGTTCCCCCCGTCGCCGAAGGCAATGCACTCCGAGAGCTTCAGCCCCTCGTGCCCGGCCAGCAGGCGGAGCGCACTGCCCTTGTCGGCACCGCGGGCGGTGATGTCGGTGAAGCGCGGATTCCACCGCGCCGAGATGCTTCCCGGCATGAGGGGAAGGATTTCGCGCTCGTCGGCTTCGGTGAAGAAAGGCGTCAGCTGCAGTATCGGCTCGTCTCCGAGCTGGTCGGGGGTCAGACCCGTGTCGATGTTTGTTACGCCCAGTCCGCGCACGAAGATTTCGTCGAAGACCTCGTGATGGTTGCAGACGGCTATGCGGTGCTTTCCGCAGACCAGCACCGTATAGTCGCGACGGCGGGCATCGGCCAGCATTGCCTCGACGTCGCGGCGCGGAATGGGCCTGACAACGACGTCGCGGCCGCCCACGAACGTGTACGCCCCGTTGAAGGTAATGTATCCGTCCACAAGGTGGCGGACAGGCCCGATGTTGTTGATGATGGCCACAGGACGGCCCGTGGCGATGTAGATGCGCAGTCCCTGCTGCTTGGCCCGTGCGAGAGCGTCGGCCGTGGAGGCAGGAACGGTGTGTGTGGAAAATGAGACCAGAGTCCCGTCAATATCGAAAAATGCCGCTTTTATAGCCATGTCGTCTTTGTGAGCATGCAAAGGTACGAAAATAATTTGGTTTATCCCCCTCACGCGAAACGGAATCTGCAACATGGAGGCAGCCCCGCCCGGCTGTTCCGCAACGCGCCCCCACCCTCCTGCCCTCCCTCCGAGGCGGCGGAATACCGCCGGTACGGGCTGCCCCACAGCCCTCGCCCTGCAAGTCTTCTTCCCCGTTCTCCGCCTATATAATTAAGGTATATGCAGCCGGAAGCAAAGATTAAAACACTGTTAAATTCCCCGTTTCCCTCATTTTTCCGCCAAAAACATTTGGCTGTTCGGGGAAAAATGCGTACCTTTGCATCCGCATTTAGGAAATCAAAATCCTGATGTTGGGTTAATATCGCGGGTTGGAGCAGTTGGTAGCTCGCCAGGCTCATAACCTGGAGGTCGCATGTTCGAGTCCTGCACCCGCAACAAAGGAACGTCCGAAACAGCTTGTACAAAGCGTTTCGGACGTTTTTCCGTATATGCCCGTCGCAGTCTCGATGCGGCATATCCCGTTGCACGGCAGGCAGACAAGACGGAACGGCCGCGCCATCCTTCAGAGAAAACGGACAGGATAAACATTTTCATCTTGCAAACAACCCCTCTCCGCAAGCAAAAATGTAGGGACAGACCGCGTGTCTGTCCGATGCGAGAAAGGCGGACAGGCACAGGGCCTGTCCCTACAGGCTGATTGCTCTTCGCCTGCAAGCCTGACAGAAGGTGCATAAAGGGCAAATTTCATGTGTGAACCCCCCGTTTGCAGCAAGCGAAGATGTAGGGACAGACCGCGTGTCTGTCCGATGAGCGCGTGGCGGACAGGCAGCAGAGAATCGGGAAACTTGAAACTTTGACGAAAAACTTCACCCGAAAATTTGCGTGCTTCGATATTTTTCACTACTTTTGCACCCACTTGCGAAAAGCAAGGGCGTTTAGCTCAGCTGGTTTAGAGCATCTGCCTTACAAGCAGAGGGTCGGCGGTTCGAATCCGTCAACGCCCACACAGGCTCGGGTAGTTTCCAGAGTGGCCAAATGGGGCAGACTGTAAATCTGCTGCTTCTAGCTTCGGTGGTTCGAATCCATCACTACCCACGTAAAGGGACACGATTTCGGTCGTGTCCTTTTTTTGTGCCTTTCATCCGGCGGATGATGCACGGGCACGGACAGGATGATGCTCCGGCTACGTTCCCGGACGTCCGCGACTAACCGGGATGTCTCCGCGCCTTGTCTCGCAAAAGACCAGACGGGAAAGGCCGCAACGGCTTCCATGCCTGCCATTATATAAATTATAAGATGTTTTCCTTGGCGGTTTCCTGCTTTTTTCATAACTTTGTCAGACCGATTCATTAGAATAAAAAACTACTCTAATTCTTACTATCATGGAGAAAAACCTTTTTGCACCTTCCGAATTAATAATCAATAAAGACGGAAGCATCTTCCATCTACATCTGAAACCCAAGAACTTGGCAGACAAGATTATACTCGTTGGAGACCCCGGACGCGTCGCACTCGTAGCATCACACTTCGAGGACATTGAGTGCGAAGTGGCCAACAGGGAGTTCCGCACCATCACAGGACGCTACCGCGGAAAACGCATCACCGTGCAGAGTACAGGCATCGGGTGCGACAACGTGGACATTGTCGTCAACGAAATGGACGCCCTTGCCAACATCGACTTCGAGACACGGCAGGAGAAGGACGAGCTGCGCCAGCTGACCTTCGTGCGCATCGGCACCTGTGGCGGACTGCAGCCAAATACGCCCATCGGCACCTACGTGGCTTCGGTGAAGAGCATCGGCTTCGACGGACTGCTCAATTTCTATGGAGGGCGCAACGAGATGAGCGACCTTGACTTCGAGGAGCAGTTCAAGAAACAGGTGGAATGGGAACCACAGCTCGGAAACCCGTATGTGGCCAATGCCGACCCCGGGCTGCTCGACCGCATCGCCTCCGACGACATGGTACGGGGCGTTACCATCGCCTGCGGAGGATTCTTCGGGCCGCAGGGACGCCGTCTCCGACTGCCGCTCGCAGACCCCGACCTGAACAGCAAGATAGAGAAGTTCTCGTATCAGGGGCTGCGCATCACCAACTTCGAAATGGAGTCATCGGCCCTCGCAGGCCTCTCCAACCTGATGGGGCACAAGGCCATGACCTGCTGTATGGTCATTGCCAACCGGCTCGCAGGCGAGGCCAACGCCAACTACAAGAATACCATCGACGGACTGATAGAGCGCGTACTGGAAAGAATCTGATAACTGCACCGGGCGATTGGCAACGGATAGTTGACAATTGGCGACGGGCAACTGAGAATGAATGTTATATATGATAAAAGCTGAGATTTTGCCATTCGGATTATCCGTCTGGCAAAATTTTTGAATTTAGGCAAAAGGGGCGTCATTTCCCAAAGAACCCTGAAGGGCGGCACAGGCGTCGGGCCAACGCAAGGGAGACCCAACAGACACAGGCCCAAACAGGCATTGCCTCCCAACCCGGCATTGCCCTGAAAACGGCACAACAGCAAACAAATATTAAGAATAAACCAACATAAGAAATTGACAACAGCCAGCAATAACAACGGAGAGAAGAGAAAATCGTCAATTGTCAATCGTCAATTGTCAGCTGATACCATCTGCGCCCTTGCCACCCGGCCGGGCGGTGCACTCGGAGTAATAAGGGTGTCGGGCAGCAACGCCGTCCCCATCGTCGCCTCCGTATTCAGCAAGGACATCACATCAGCCCCTGCCAACACCCTCCACTACGGCGACATCCTCCATGCCGACCGCAGTCCTATCGACGAGGCAGTGGTCGCGCTCTGGCGCGCCCCACACTCCTATACGGGCGAAGACGCATGCGAAATCTCCTGCCACGGCTCTGCCTACATCATGGAGCAGATTCTCCACCGGCTGACCGAGGCAGGCTGCCGGCAGGCACAGCCGGGCGAATACACGCAGCGCGCCTACCTCAACGGACGGCTCGACCTCTCGCAGGCCGAAGCCGTGGCCGACCTCATCGCCTCTACCAACCGCGCTACCTACCGCATAGCCCTGTCGCAGCTGAAGGGGCATTTCAGCTCAGAGCTGTCCACGCTCCGCGAACAGCTGCTGAAGATGACGTCGCTCCTCGAACTCGAGCTTGACTTCTCCGACCACGAGGAACTGGAGTTTGCCGACCGCACCGAACTCGCCGGCCTCGCCCGGCAGATTGATGAGCGAGTCCTTTCGCTCGCCCACTCCTTCGAGACGGGCAAGGCTCTCAAGCGCGGCATACCCGTTGCCATTGTCGGCAAGACAAATGTCGGCAAGTCCACCCTCCTCAACCGCCTCCTCGGCGACGAGCGCGCTATCGTATCCGACATCCACGGCACCACACGCGACGTCATCGAAGACACCGCCGACATACGCGGAATCACCTTCCGCTTCATCGATACTGCCGGCATCCGGCACACTTCCGACCAGATAGAGCAGCTCGGCATTGAGCGCACATATCAGAAAATCAACGAAGCACAAATCGTCATCTGGCTCACCGACTCTGCCCCCACTCCATCCGAAATATCAGACATGCGGCAACGCTGCGCCGACAAGCAGCTCATAACCGTCCGCAACAAGATAGACAAAGAACCATTGGCAATGGACAACGTACAAAGGACAGCGGATAACGGACAGCAAGCAACGGACAACGGACAACGGACAACGGACAATGAAAAAAAGGAAATCGCCAACAAACAATTGACAAGTGCCAACTGCCAATCATCCATGATAAATATTTCCGCCAAACTCGGCACAGGCATCACCGACCTCGAATCCGCCCTCTATGCCGCCGCCGACCTCCCCTCACTCGACGAGAACTCCGTCATCGTAACGTCCGCCCGCCACTACGATGCCCTCACCCGTGCCCATACTTCCCTCCTCCGTGTCCGCGAAGCCCTTTCCCTCTCCCTTTCGGGCGACCTCGTTGCCGAGGACCTCCGCGACGTCCTCGCCATCCTTGGAGAGATAACGGGCCGGCAAATCACCAGTCAGGAGACGCTGAACAACATTTTTTCCCACTTTTGCATCGGTAAATAGGACACAATTACAAGCCAACACCATTGAAAGCGTTAAGTATTCACAAGCAAAACTCAACGCTTTTTGCTGCTCAGAAAGAAAGCCATCATAGATACAATGAATGACGGACTCAAGAAGATTGCACAGACGGAGCACCTCAGACATGGATGCTTTGACAATTTTGTCGTCAACTTATCCGGAACCATTACTGCCCATTGCCTGTTTACAAAGAAGCCGTCCATCAAAGTACAAAGGATTTTGGATGCACAGATTGAGCTATTCTAAATTCGTCGAACTCACGTATTTATGCGCTGCCCCACAGCCTTTCCGTCCGATGGCAGCCGGAGATAAAGAAAATTCCCCACAGACCAGAAAGCCCGTGGGGAATTTTTCTAATAGTAGGTAAGCCTTAACGAAGAAAGCCCATTACCCGGTTGAAATACTTCTGCGTGCGCCGGATATTGTACCGAAGACCACCGTTCCAAATGCGGATGGCCTTTTCGACACTGTTCAGCGGATTGTGGAAAGACTGGATAAGGACAAACATCTCGCGAGATTTCGATGCACTGAAACGGTCGGAAAGCGAATACCGCTTGCCGCTGCCGCGAACCTTGAGGATATTGTTGCACTCCCTGACCAAAATAGGCGAAATCTGAAGAATACCGGCATATTGTCCGTTGACTGCCCGTGCGTTACCCTTACTCTCTACCATCATAATTGCGTCCATCACTGGACTCCAATCAAAACCGTTATCCTTTGCGCTCGCTTCGGCACTGGCCGGGCTGACAGCTAAAAACATTAAAACTACAAAGCTCAATCTTCTAAAATATCTCATCATTAAAAAGTTTCCGGAACCTTGGAAAGTACCTCAAGCGAGGTTCCCTCTGCGACACGTTCCTATGTGAGAAAGAGTTACCACCGTGTCTGAGTTCCATGTTAGCGGCTGCAAAGGTACAAAAAATGGTGCTGATAGTCAACTCATTAGCCGTTAAAGTGCCCAAACGAGTGTTAAAACGATTGCATCAACACCTTCTCCGCAGCACTGTCGTCCTGCATGCCTATTCCCGAAACGCTTCCCAAAATACCTGTCTTTCAACCGGTAAATTGCCCCGACATCCCCCGAAGCCTATGTGTTATCCCATTCCTCTACCAACACGTAGGGACAGGCCACGTGCCTGTCCGCCTCAGACCCAACCAGACATTAAGAACAAACCTCACATTCTATAGTTTCGGACAGGCACGGGGCCTGTCCCTACAGCTTTCTTGCTCTTCGCCTGCAATGCAGGAAAAGCGTACAAACAAACAGGGCTTCAACTGCAAATACTCGCTATCCTGCAACCAAAATGTAGGGACAGGCCCCGTGCCTGTCGGAAACAAAGAGGAACAACCATAAATACACAAGCAAAATAGTGCGGACAGGCAGGGGTGTCCGTCCCTGCCAATTCCCCTTCCATTCACGGATATTCATCTATCGCTCCATCATGGCAGATTCTCAGCACAGCCCCACAAAAAAACAGGAACGACACACTTCTGCTGTACCTCTCAGAAACGG
>NZ_BAKG01000016.1 GCF_000614065.1 Prevotella dentasini JCM 15908
TATAAATTTTTCGCTAACCGTATATAAATTTTCCGCTAACCGTATATAATTTTTCTGCTTGCCGTATATAATTTTTTCACTTGCCGCAAACGGCTTTCCGGCTGCCCGAAACCTCTGTTTTTTTCGGCTCGCGGGCAGTATTTTCACAGGCGCGTATCCGTCCCTCCGCAATGCGGATGCTTTTGTCAGGAGATGGTGAGAAAGCAGCAGGAGAAAATGCGTGGCGGTACTGATGTGGAAAATCCTCTGTTAGATGGGATGAAAGTCAGGAAATAAAAAAATGCCGGCACTCTCTGCGAGCACCGACATCCAAATTATGTTTAACTAAAATCCTTTTCTTTGTTGGAAAGTAGCCTCTCGGCAACCTTTTGTCATCCTTGGACAATCTGTTAAACTTTACCTTAATAAATAACTAAAAACCTAAATCTATTACTACTAACCTAAACAATCTATTAACCTTTTGACAATGCAAAGGTAGGGAAAATTTCATAATCACCCAATAATTTACGTGATATATCTATATCAATTGGCCTCTTTCTTGACGTAAATCAAAGTTCTGTGTGCGTGAACAATGAATATTTTACAACTTTTCTACGTTATCTGTGCGTTTTCTTGTACCTTTGTCAGACAAATAGCAAAGCGATGAGGGTTCTTATAGTAAACACAAGCGAGAATACAGGAGGGGCGGCCGTGGCTGCTAACCGGCTGAAAGACGCACTCAACAATAATGGCGTGAAGGCGAAGATGCTTGTCCGGGACAAGGAAACCGACGACATTACCGTTTCGGGTGTCGGCAATGGATGGCGCATGCAGTGGAGTCGGCTTTGGGAACGATGGTGTATTTTCCTGCAGCTCCGCCTCTCTCGCAATCACTTGTTTGAGATTGACATTGCCAATTCCGGCACCGACATCACGCGGACGCGGGAGTTTCGCGAGGCGGATGTGATTCACCTGTCATGGATAAATCAAGGCATGCTCTCGCTGAACGGTATCAGGAAGATACTCGATTCGGGCAAACCCGTTGTCTGGACCATGCACGACCTGTGGCCGGCGTCCTCTATTTGCCACTACGCCCATACCTGTGGCCGGTTCCGAAACGCATGCGGCAATTGTCCCCTGCTGCCCGGAGGCGGTGGCAGGAACGACCTTTCGGCAAGAGTTTGGAGGCGGAAAAGGGAAATGCTCGACCATCATAACGTATGGTTCGTAACGTGTAGCCAGTGGCTCGGAAGGCAGGCGAAGGCGAGCGGGCTGATAAAAGACCAGATGATTACGAGTATTCCCAACCCTATTGATACCAATTTCTTCTGTCCGCAGGATAAGGCCGGGGCCCGCAAGTTGCTTTCCCTGCCTGCTGATAAGCGCATAATCCTCTTCGTTTCGCAGCGTGTTACCGATCAGCGCAAGGGCATGGACTACTTCATTTCTGCCGTAGAGCGTCTTGCAAAGGAGCATCCCGGCATGAAGGAGAATACGGGCATTGCCATCCTTGGCGGCCATGCGGAGGAATTGGAGGGACGGCTTGCATTGCCTGTCTACCCTCTGGGGTATGTCAGCGACCAAAAGCTCATTAGGTCCGTCTATTGTGCGGCCGATGTCTTCGTGCTGCCATCGCTTGAAGACAATCTCCCGAACACCATTATGGAATCGCTTGCCTGCGGTGTTCCCTGTGTGGGATTCAAGGTCGGGGGCATCCCGGAGATGATAGACCACCGGCAGAATGGCTATATTGCTGCCGGGCGCGATGCCGCCGACTTGGCCGAAGGCATCCGCTGGGTGCTTGATGAGGCCGATTATAAAAGCCTTTCCGATGAGGCCGTTCGCAAGGTTCAACGCTGTTATTCTCAACGAACCGTGGCAATGAAATACATTGATGTATATAACGAGGCGATAGCCTTCAAACACTATAAATTATGATTACCTTTACGGTAGTTACCATTACATACAACGCTGCGGACGTATTGCAGCCCACACTGGATAGTGTGATGATGCAGACCTACCCCCATGTGGAGCATTTGATAGTCGACGGAGCTTCTTGCGACGCGACGGTGAAGATGGCGGAAGCCTATAAGATTCAGTCGGATGAGGCAGAAAATGGACATGCAATCAAGATAAAGAGCGAGCCGGACGGAGGTCTCTATCCTGCAATGAACAAGGGACTGGAGCGTGCCACTGGCGACTACATAGTCTTTCTCAATGCCGGCGACTGCTTTCCTGCCCCCGACACGCTCGAACAGGTGGTCTTGGCTGCCGAGGCAGGCGACGGTGAGGAACGTCCGGCAGTACTCTTCGGAAATACCGATATAGTCAACGAGCACGGCAATTTCCTCTATCATCGTCGGTTACAGCCGCCTGAACGGCTGACGTGGAGGTCGTTCCGACATGGCATGTTGGTCTGTCATCAGGCTTTTTATGCCCGTACCGACATAGCCAAACAGCTGCCTTACGACACGCAGTACAAGTATTCTGCTGATGTGGACTGGTGCATCCGTGTGATGAAAGAGGGAGAGCGACGCGGACTTCTCCTTCGGAATATCCATGCGGTAGTAGCCAACTATATGGAGGAAGGGCAGACTACACGGCATCATAAGGAATCTCTGCACGAGCGGTTCGATGTGATGCGTCGCCATTACGGGCTGTTTCCCACTGTTCTTTTCCACCTTTGGTTTGTTGTCAGAAACGTAATCAAAAAGCGGTAATACCATGTTCTTTAGAAGATATTAGCGTTTATTATGGGCCATAGCTACAATAAAGTTGGGCAAATCATCGTTTAAAAACGACAAAAGCGGCAGCCGGCAATCTGTCGGCAGCCTTGTACCAACTTAATTTAGATTTAACAAAGGAAAGAACATGAAACAATTCATTTTAGCGGCAGCACTTCTTTTTGCTGCCATGACTTTTTCAGCGACCGCATCTGCACAGACCGATGCCAATACAGGTGCCACTATGCAGGTAGACAATACCAAAAAGACGTCAGAGAATGGCTGTAAGGCGGCTGCCTGTAATCAGCAGGCACAGGCCTGCCGGGCAGGAATGAAGCAGAATTGCGATGGTAAGAAGTCGTGCGACAAGGCGTCTTGCCGTCAGCAGTGTGATGGTTCCAAGGACTGTGCAAAGGCATCTGCCAAGTGCGATAGACAGAAAGGATGCAATAAGGACAAGGCTGTCATGTGCGACAAGGCTAAGGCAAATTGCCGCAAACAGCCTCAAGGCTGTAAGCCTACAAAGGCAGAATGTGCTGAATGTCCTAATGCCAAGAAGTCCAAATAGACAGATTGCCTGCATAAATAGCGGACGGGGACGTGCTTTTGGGCATGTCCCCGTTTGTTTTTCTATACCTTATTATAATAGGAGTGTTGCAAGAAGGACGCTCCATACTGCCACGGACGAAATTTCAATCAGAGTAGAGAAGCAGGTGCGTTGGAGACAATAAGAAGCCCGTCAGAAACTTCTGACGGGCTTTTATGTCTTCTGTCGCTGTTGAAACGACGTGAACGCTAACCACAAAGTTTAGCTGTAGCGCAGTATCTGACCTACGTTGAGTCGGGTGTATGGCCCCAAATGGTTGAGCTTACAGAGCTGTTCAACGGTAACACCATGCTGTTCAGCTATTGATTTCAGCGTGTCGCCCGATGAAACCTTATGATATAGAATCTGTCCGCTGGCAGGCTGGCTGGTTGCATTGCGCTCACGGCTTGAATAGTCGGTGTTGTAGGTGCGCTCGTTGCGTTGTTTCCATGAACCGCCTGTGCTGCCGCTGCGTCCCTGAATGTTTTCCTTAGAGTATCCAAGGCTTGAAGAAGTACCGCGGAGAGCCGTTGCCTGTGCCGATTCCCTGTCTATATTGTTCCTGCGGAACACATAGTAGTCGCCTGTAACGTCTTGATGTGCAAAGTCGAAGAAGAGGGCTGGGTTGAGAGCTACGCCGCAAAGGCGTGTCTCGAAATGCAGGTGCGAACCTGTAGAGCGTCCGGTATTGCCTCCAAGGCCGATGGGCTGACCGGCACGGACGGTTTGATTTTCAGAAACAATCTGCTTGGAAAGATGTCCGTAAATAGTTTCCAAGCCATTGTTATGGCGGATGACGATGTATTTCCCGTATCCGTTTCTGTCGTATTTCACGATACGAACCTTACCGGAGAAGGCTGCACGGATGGTATCGCCTATATAGACCTTAATGTCGAGTCCCTGATGCCGGCGACCCCAACGACGGCCAAAGTTACTGGTGATGACGCGGCTCGGTGTCGGCATGTGGAAACCGCGGAGGTCAATTTTATACACATCGGGCAGTGTGCCGGCCCGGTGTGCGTATGTGTTGTTCCAGTCATCGTAAAGTTCGGAAGAGGGCTCTTCGGTATTTTCTGCTTCCTGAAGTCTCTTTACAACGATGGTATCAATTGCTTTTGTTCTTCGGTCGACAGGTGCCTGACGCGCCAACAGGTCCTGAGCACAGGCAGGAACGGCTGCAAGGGTCAATATTGTCGGAAGCGCAAAATATCTTACTATTCTTTTGAAAGTCATAAATCGGTTACTTTGTTCGGTTATTAAATCTGCGTGAAACCAGTCTTTCGGTTCCTCTCCAAAACTTTAGTTGAACACAACAAACGTCAACAAAGAATTAAAAGACTTTGCAAAGATAATAAAAAAAAGGCTGTTTAATTATCAGATTAACAGATTTTATCGTCAGATTAACACCTTGGAAATACTTGAGGCCGGCCGTTCTCCGTTGCTGCTATGTCCTTATAATCGGGTGGTTACGGGAAACTGCCGCAGTTTTTGTTTAAGAGATGGCAGCCCAATTGATATTAGTCTTTCTTAACTCTTTTAGCCTTGTCCATAGAAGACTATAGGCTGATTTACTGCAAGTTGGGTCGTCGTTTACTATCTTCTGCGCTTCTTCGCGTGCCATCTGTACGAGCTGTCCATCGCGTGCGATGTCTGCAATCTTCAGGTCGAAGGCGACGCCGCTTTGCTGTGTTCCTTCCAAGTCGCCGGGGCCGCGGAGCTTCAGGTCGGCTTCGGCTATCTCGAATCCGTCGTTGGTCTGGCACATGATGTCAATGCGCTTTCGCGTCTCCTTCGCCAGTTCGTAGCCTGTAACGAGAATACAATAGCTCTGCTCTGCGCCACGCCCGACGCGCCCCCTCAGCTGATGGAGCTGCGAGAGCCCGAAGCGTTGCGCGTCAAGAATAACCATCACACTCGCATTGGGAACGTTTACCCCCACCTCTATGACGGTGGTAGCTACAAGCATCTGTGTTTCGCCTCTGACAAACTTTTCCATCTCCGCCTCCTTCTCCTTGTCCTTCATCTTTCCGTGTATTTTGCTGAGGCGAAACTCCGGGAAAGCCTCTTTCAGGGTCTCGAATCCGTCTTCCAGATTTTTCAAGTCCATTTTTTCGCTCTCCTTTATCAACGGGAAGACGATATATACCTGCCGCCCGAGCTGTATTTGCTTGCGGATGCCGGCATACAGCGAGGTAGTCTGCTTGTCGTAGCGGTGTATGGTCTCGATGGGTTTGCGCCCCGGTGGAAGCTCGTCAATGATGCTTACGTCCAAGTCGCCGTAGATAGTCATGGCAAGGGTGCGGGGTATCGGTGTGGCGGTCATCACCAGAACGTGTGGCGGATTCTCGCTTTTTGCCCACAGCTTGGCACGTTGCGCTACGCCGAACCGGTGCTGCTCGTCGACAACCGCAAGCCCGAGGCGGCTGAATTGCACCTTGTCTTCGATGACGGCATGGGTTCCTACCAGTATGTTGACAGAGCCGTCGACCAGTCCGTCAAGCACTTCGCGTCGCCTCTTTCCTTTTACCACTCCCGTCAGCAGTTCTACGCGGACGTTCATTCCTTTCAGAAAGTCCTTGACGGTCTGTAGGTGCTGCTCGGCAAGAATTTCCGTCGGAGCCATCAGGCAGGCCTGAAAGCCGTTGTCGATGGCAATGAGCATCGACATCAGGGCGACAAGCGTCTTTCCCGAACCCACGTCTCCTTGTAGCAGACGGTTCATCTGCCGTCCGCTTCCCATGTCGTTGCGAATCTCGTGCATTACCCGTTTCTGTGCGCCGGTCAGTTCAAACGGCAGATTATGGGTGTAGAACCAGTTGAACTGCGCCCCCACGTGGCGGAAGTCGTAGCCCCGGTATTTGCGGCGGTGGTCGCTTGCATAGCGGAGAATATTGAGCTGAATATAGAACAATTCTTCAAATTTCAGCCTCAGACGGGCGCGCTGCGTGTCGTCGACGCTCTTCGGATAATGTATCTTCCGCAGGGCGGCATCGCGCGAGATAAGGTGAAGCCGGCTCGTGATAAAGTCGGGCAGGGTCTCCTGCAAAGGCTCGTTCAGCTTGGAGAGAAGCGTCTTTGTCAGCCGTTCCATGGCGCGGGAGGTCATTCCTGCCTTCTTCATCTTCTCCGTGGTCGAATAGAACGGCTGCATCCCCATGTCGTTGAGCTGTAGTTGAGAAGCGTCGTCCATGTCGGGATGTGAAAACTGGAACCGTCCGCCATAGACGGTCGGCTTGCCGAAGACGACGAACTCCTTCCCTACAGCGTAGCTCTTGTAGATGTATTGTCCGCCATTGAACCAGACGAGGTCGCAGATGCCGTGCCCGTCGGTGAAGTGCCCGATGATTCGTTTCCGCCGTTTGCCCGTATCTATTTCCTCAAAACTCACGATATGCCCTTTTATCTGGACAAACGGCATGTCGGGTGTCAGCTCCGAAATGAGGTACACCTTGGTCCTGTCCACATATTTATAAGGGAAGCACTCCAGCAGGTCGCGATAGGTATTGATGCCAAGCTCATTGCTCAGCAGCGTCTTCCTGTTGGGCCCCACCCCCGGTAAGTACATGATGTCTTGAGATAATATATCCATAAAGAAGCCGTTTGCTGACTCACAATTCATAATTTATCACTCCAAATTATGAACAGATGATTCTGCCGATATTTCCGTATAGAGCCGGGACTTGCCTGTCCCGACCTTATTATATGTCCTGTTTGAGCCATAAACACCTCGCTGTGCCGCCGGCAGCATGTCTCCGGGCGGAAGCCATAACGCCCACCTCGGGCAATCATAATTATGAACCGTGAATTATGAATTATGATTTAACACAGCCTCTGCCACCGTCAGGTCATACGGGGTGGTGAGCTTGATGTTTTCCCTATTTCCCTCGACCATTGCAACCTGACAGCCAAGGCTCTCTACGACGCTGGCATCGTCGGTGAACGATGCCTTTTCGTCCTGCTGAAAAGCCTGCTTGATGAGCGCAATGTCGAATACCTGCGGCGTTTGAACGATGCGGTAGTCGCTCCGAAGCACGTTTCTTCCGCTTCCGTGCTCTCCGATATGGCGCAGCGTGTCGGTAACGGGGAGTACGGGAATGGCTGCTTTGTTCTCTTGGGCAGCATTGTAGCAGCGGCCGATGGTGGCAAGGGAGACGAACGGGCGTACCCCGTCGTGTATGCCGACCAGTCCTTCCTCGCCATCGGGAATCAGAGCCAGCCCGTTCTTCGACGACTGGAAGCGTGTGTCGCCTCCGTCTGCCAGTACGTAGGATTCATGGAAGCCGTATTGCCGGCACAGCTCCTTCCAATAGCACTGCTGGCTTTTCGGCAGTACGAGTATGACCCTTAGCGCATTGTCGTAGGCGTGGAAACGCTCTATGGTACGCATCAGCACGGGCTTGCCGCCCACGGGCAGGAACTGCTTCGGGACGTCTCCGCCCATTCGGAGTCCCTTGCCGCCGGCAACGATGATTACGTAGTTCATGTTCGTCAGTGCAGGGCTGTCAGCTCGTTTATCAACATTCCTTCCCTCACCTCGTTGGCTTTCCCGGCAGAGGTCAGCTGTTCGAGAATCTTGAATCCGTACATGACGGCAGCGGCAGGGCCTTTGCCTGTCGTTACATTGCCGTCGACGGTGCATAGCTCGCCCGTGTATTCTGCGCCCGTCAGGAACTTTTCGAATCCGGGATAGCAGGTGGCGCGCTTCCCCTCCAGTATGCCCAAGGCCCCCAACACCATCGGTCCGGCGCAGATGGCACCGACCCTCTTTCCGCTGCCGGAGTGGCGGAGCAGTGCCTGTCCCACGCGTTCGTCGTCCTTCAGGTTCTGCGCTCCCGGCATACCGCCCGGAACGAGCAGCATGTCGGCATCGTCGAAGTCGCTGACATCCTCTATCTTCAAGTCGGCCCTGACGCTGACACCGTGTGCCGACTCCACCCACTCTGTTCCGCTGATGCTGACCGTGCACACCTCAACGCCTCCGCGGCGGAGAATGTCTACTGGTGCCAGAGCCTCAATGTCCTCGAAGCCCGTAGCGAGAAATTCATAAACCTTTGCCATAATATTTTAGTCTTAAAGTCCGAATTATCAATTTATTTCTTTACATTTGCAATCCAATGCACTTGCAAATATACTAAATTCTTGCGATTAAGAGCCATTTGCAAGGCGAAAAGATAGATAAAGCGCGGAAATATGACAGGAAAGAGAATGAGCTTTGCCATCTTCGGCAACGACTACAAGGCCTTGGAGCCGGTGCAGATACGGGAAGTGACAGACTATCTGACGGAGCGCAATGCCGAGATTTACATAGAGCAGTTGTTCTACCGGGCGTTGAGGAAGGTGTTCAGCGGAAACCTGAACATAGCCGGGACGTTCGATGGTGTCAACTTCGATGTCGATTTCGCCATCTCCATGGGGGGCGACGGCACTTTCCTTCAGGCTGCGAGCAAGGTGGGGGCGAAGGAGACGCCCATCATCGGGGTAAACATGGGACGGCTGGGATTTCTCGCCAACGTCTCGCCGACGGAGATACGGGAGATGCTGGACGATATTTACAAGGGCAATTTCTCCATCGACGAGCGGTCGGTCATTCAAATGGAGCTTGAGGGCGAGCCTGTGGCAAGCAATCCGTACGCCCTCAACGACATCGCCATACTCAAGCGCGACAATGCTTCCATGATTTCCATCCGTGCCAGTCTCGACGGAGAGTACTTGGTAACCTATCTTGCCGACGGGCTTGTCGTGAGCACCCCGACCGGCTCTACGGCCTATTCGCTTTCCAACGGTGGCCCGATTCTTGTTCCGCACACCGGCACCATCAGCCTGACCCCCGTTGCACCGCATAGTCTGAACATCCGTCCGATAGTCGTCAGCGACGATGTTGTCATCCGGCTTGAGGTGGAAAGCCGCAGCCACAACTATCTGGTCGCTGTCGATGGCCGTTCCGGGAAGCTGCGGGAAGGGACGGTTGTCGTCATCCGCAAGGCCCCTTTCAAGGTGCGTATCGTCAAGTGCAGGGGCTACCACTACTTTGCCACGCTTCGCGATAAGCTGATGTGGGGGGCGGATACGCGCGAGAGGGAAGATTAAGACCGGCTTCTCCTGAAGGTGGGGATTCTTCGGCAGGCACGCTGTGCCGATGGCTTGGGACTGCGGTGAATTTATTTTACAATCTCAGATGCTTGTTTTTCTGAAGCCTTGAACGCAGCCCGACAGACTGACCATGTAAGAGTCTGTCTGACAGCGATTTGCAATGACGGCCCGAAAGGGGCGTCTTTGCATGGTGAAAGTGCCGTTTTCTCAGTGCGAAAGTGCCGTTTTGACCATGCCGGAACGGCACTTTCGGCAGATGAAAGGGGCGGTATTGTCTTGTTGTTGTGAATTTGTTTTACATTCTGTGTTATGGTTTCGCAAAGCGGAACTCGGCTTCCCGGCCTCTCCGAGAGCATAGCTGTTGACGGAAAAGTCTCGGCAAAGGCCCGTCAGGACATGCGTGTGAAAGTGTTTCCACGGTGCACGCTTTACCCCATAAATAGTAGAAAAGCCAGTTTTCTCTCTCATTATCGTCGGTTATTCGATAAGATGCCGTACCTTTGCACTTAGTAACCGCCTTGTGGCAGAAACAAAGCAACATGAGACTGACGGCCAAGATAAAATCCCTTTTTCGTATTCCCGATTCGCGCTATACTACCCGTGAGATTTTCTGGTGGCTTTGGAGGGCGTGGCGCGGCAACCGGCTGCAGGCTGTTCTCAATGCCGCCGTGGGACTGCTGGGTGTCGCTGTCTCGCTCGCCTCGGTATGGGCGGTTCAGCATGCCATTGATGTGGCTTCGCACGTAACGTCCGGCAGCATCTATTGGGCGGTGGCGTTGATGGGCGCACTGATACTCTGCGACTTCGCGCTCAGCATAGCTTCTATATGGATTCGCAACATTCTCGGCATCAAGGCGCAGAATCGGATGCAGCAAAGTCTCCTCGACCGTATTCTGCGGTCGGAATGGCGCGGCAGGGAAAGCCACCATTCGGGCGACGTGCTCAATCGGTTGGAGTTCGATGTAACCAATGTTGTCAGCTTTCTTACGGAGGTTATCCCCAACGCCCTGTCTACGCTCGCTCTTTTTCTTGGGGCTTTCTGCTATCTGTTGCTGGTGGACTGGCGGCTCGCCATCATCATAGTCGTGATGATTCCGGTCTTTGTTCTTTTCAGCAAAGTCTATGTATGGAAGATGCGCAGCCTCACGCGCGAGGTGCGAAATTCCGACTCGAAGGTGCAGAGCGTGTTGCAGGAAACCATTCAGCACCGCATGCTCATCAAGACGCTCGAAAGCGACGGGGCTGCCGTGGACAGGCTCGAGGGCACGCAGAGCGAACTCCGCAGCAAGGTGGTGAGGCGCACGAAGTTCTCCGTATTCTCCAATCTGATTCTTAATCTCGGCTTTTCGGCAGGCTATCTTGTGGCCTTTATGTGGGCGGCTGTGCGCATGTCGGTGGGTACGCTCACCTTTGGCGGTATGACGGCCTTTTTGCAGCTGGTCAACAAAATACAGTCGCCGGCACGGCAGCTGACCAAGCTCGTGCCTTCGTTTGTCTCTGTTTTCACGGCTGCCGAGCGGCTGATGGAACTCGGGGAGAATCCGTTGGAGGAACAGGGCGAGCCTATTGAGCTGGAAACACCGTGCGGTATCCGCCTTGACCATGTCTCCTATGCTTACGACGACGTTGACGGCAACGTGCTGAAAGACCTCAGCTTCGACTTCTATCCGGGTTCCTGCACAGCCGTTCTTGGCGAGACGGGGTCGGGAAAGACAACGCTCGTCCGCATGATTCTTGCCCTGCTGCGTCCGCAGGGTGGCAGGGTGGAAATCTACAACCGGCACAAGGCTTACGAGCTGACGCCACGCCTGCGTGCCAACTTCGTCTACGTGCCGCAGGGCAATATGCTGATGAGTGGCAGCATACGCGAGAATCTGCTCTTGGGAAAGGCCGATGCCACCGTCGAGGAGATGGAGAAAGCATTGCGGACAAGCTGTGCCGATTTTGTCTTCGACCTTCCGCAGGGGCTTGATACTCTCTGTTCCGAACAGGGAGGAGGTCTCAGCGAGGGACAGGCGCAACGCATTTCCATTGCCCGTTCGCTTCTCCGAAACCGTGGCATCATGCTTTTCGACGAGGCAACCTCTGCCCTCGACCCTGAAACTGAGCGGCAACTGCTGAGGAATATCCTCTCCGGGCACGACAAGACCATTATCTTCATCACTCATCGTCCTGCCGTCATAGAGTATTGCGACCAGACTCTGACCATCGAAAAAGTATAGAAAACACTTGTATGTTTGGATTTAACGTCGTACTTTTGCAGAGAACGGGTGTTCGTCCTTTCTTGTAAGAACAGCCACCTCGTCTTGCGGTATTGTCCTGCCGGCTTCGGTCGGGTGGGGAATCTGTCCCGGTAAGGCGGACGAAACGTAACAGGCGGGGTGCGGGAGAGGAATACCACCATCATATATTATTCAAAATCATAGTAAAATATAGAACGAATCATGAGAAAAATCTGTTTGATAGCAGCACTGGTGCTGACTTCCATATTCGGGGTACAGGCACAGGAGAAGGACCTTGACGCCCGGTACGCCCAAGGATTGTTGACGCCCGGCACTGCTGCTCCCGACTTTACGCTCCGCACCTACGACGGTAAGGATATCCGGCTGAGCCAGTATCGCGGCGACTACGTGGTACTTGACTTCTGGGCCTCGTGGTGTCCGGATTGCCGTAAGGCCATTCCCGAGGTGAAAGCTCTCTTTGAGGACTTCCGGGACTATAACGTCAGTTTCCTCGGAATCTCGTATGACACCGACAGGACAGCATGGGTGAAGACCTATTGGGACAAGTATCAGATGACTTGGACGCAGGTGAGCGAACTTAAGAAATGGAAGAAGGAGACTACGACCGACCGTCTTTATAAGGTTGACTGGATTCCGACAATGTATCTTATCGACCCGGACGGCAAGGTGGTACTCGGTACTGTTGAAGTCGGTAAGCTCCGTGCCAAGCTCGAAGAGCTTCGTCCGGGTCTTACTACCAATGTTGCCGATAAGAAAAAGGACATGGTTGCAGCCCAGTTTATGGGCGGACAGGCTGCACAGGACAAGTATATCGCCATTTATCAGCGCATCCCTCCCCGTGCGAAGAAGATGCAGGTGCAGGCCGATATGACCTTAACCTTCAATGTGGAGATGGACGGCAGCATAACGGGAGCGCGTGTCATCAAGACCGACAATGTGCGCGCCATCGGACCGAAGTACGCCAAACTGCGCCCCGAAGACCAGCAGGAACTGATTGATAAGACCACGGAGTACTATAAGCGTGAGGCTGTCCGCCTTGTCAATGCGATGCCGAAGTGGCAGCCTGCCACAGAGAACGGCCGGCCGGTACAGACGAAGTGCCAGCTGCCCATTTACTTTCGCCCATAGGAAACTGGACGAAACGCTGTTGCCGATAGGCTATTCGGCAACAGCGTTGTTCGTATAACAGGAAGCCCTTCCGTTCCTGCTGTATCCCGAAAGGGATGTCGGAACGGAAGGGCTTCCTGTTTTCTGTTGCTGCTTTTAGTTGTGTTGATGGTCTGTTTTCCGTCATTTCCCGGAGTTTCTCCACGATACGGTGGTTGGGACTATCCCACTTCTGATATTCCTTTCTTTTTTCTCCGTTCTGCCATTATTGGGCATTGGCCTTGCCATCGCAGCATCCTTGCCTTACAAAAACGAGAAAGGCACCTTATCCATTCGGTGGAATGGACAAGATGCCTGAACTATAACGTGAAGTCAGACTGATTACTGAATCTTCTCTTCAAAGTCGAGCATGTGCTCCGGTGCAAGGATAGCGTCGAGCTTCTCCTTGGTCAGGATACCCTGCTCAAGCACGAGGTCGTAAACGGAACCGCCGGTCTTGAGGGCTTCCTTGGCAATCTTCGTGCTGTTCTTGTAGCCGATGTATGGGTTGAGTGCAGTAACAATGCCGATTGAGTTCTTCACCATGTCAAGGCAACGTTCCTTGTTGACGGTGATACCGTCGATACATTTTTCACGCAAAGTGTCCATTGCGTTTGGCAGCCAAGTCAGGTCTTCAATCAGACACTCTGTAATGACAGGCTCCATAACGTTCAGCTGCAACTGGCCGGCTTCGGCTGCAATCGTTACAGTGGTGTCGTTGCCGATTACCTTGAAGCAGGTCTGGTTGGTAACTTCGGGGATTACTGGGTTCACCTTGCCCGGCATGATGCTTGAACCCGGTGCCATCGGCGGCAGGTTGATTTCGTTCAGACCACAGCGAGGGCCGGATGCGAGCAAGCGGAGGTCGTTGCAAATCTTAGAGAGCTTCACTGCCAGACGCTTCAATGCGCCGGAGTAGCTTACGTAGGCACCTGTATCGGGAGTAGCCTCTACCAAGTCGGAACCTGCAACAAACTCCATTCCCGTCAGCTCGCTGAGCTTCTGGGCGCAGATTTTCGGGAAGCCCGGAGCAGCATTAAGGCCGGTACCGATAGCCGTACCGCCCATATTGATTTCGTGCAGGAGGGCAGCGTTGCGGTTGAGGTTGGCAATTTCTTCCTCCAAAGTATTGGCATAGGCGTTGAATTCCTGACCGCTGGTCATTGGAACTGCATCCTGCAACTGTGTACGACCCATCTTTATGACGCTCTTGAACTCCTCTCCCTTTCTGCGGAAGGCTGCTACGAGCTTTGCAAGGCTGTCAGTAAGGTTCTTGTTCATGCGGATGAAGGTCAGGCGGATGGTCGTCGGATAAACGTCGTTGGTAGACTGACCGCAGTTAGCGTGGTCGTTCGGTGAGCAATACTGAAATTCTCCCTTCTTGTGGCCGAGGATTTCGCATGCACGGTTGGCAATAACCTCGTTGGCATTCATGTTCACGGATGTACCCGCACCGCCCTGTACCATGTCGGTAACGAAGTCTTCGTGCATCTTACCGTCGATAATCTCGCGGCAAGCCTGCGCCATGGCGTCGCAAATCTCGTCGTTGATTTCGCCTAACTGGCGGTTTGTCTCCACAGCAGCGAGTTTTACGTAGGCTATAGCTATCACGTAGTCGGGATAGTCGCACATCTTCTTGCGAGAGATGTGGTAGTTATTGATGGCGCGCTGGGTCTGTACGCCATAATAAGCCTCGGCAGGTACTTGGAGCTCTCCTAAGAGATCGCTCTCTACGCGGTACTTTCTCTCTGTGTTGTTGGTTTCAGTTGTCATAGTTAAATAATATTTTAGGAATATTGATATTGCTGACAATAGTCTACGACGAAAGGCAAACCCCGACGGCTGCATGCAGGAATGGGCTTCAAGTGTCAAACGATAATTAGACAGCAGTGATTGCGCTTGTCATGGGAGCTGCCGGTTCAGGTTGATTTCATCTTTGTATTCGTACTGCAAATATAAAGAAATAAAACATTACCGACATTCATAAAGGGGATAAAATCCTTTTATTTAACCCTATTTAACCCTATGTGCGGCATTTGCCTGTTTCTGTCTCAAATTATGCAATCTGTACTCTTTAGGTGGCAATCTGAAAGGACGGGGCTCGGCTATCGGCGATACGGGATGGGGATAGGCTTACACTTTTCCACTGGCATACGCCCTCTTTTAGCTCAAAAGGTAGTTCGTGTGGCACAAATCGCGGCTTCTTTACATCTTTTCGCACCCCGTTTGGACATCGGATAGGAAAGATTTCTTATCTTTGCAAACAATCAATGGCGGAGGAGAAGGCCGTTACCGATTCCTCCATCGTATATTAACAAAACAATAGACAGCAATGATGAACATAGGAGAAAAGGCTCCCGAACTGCTCGGAACCGATCAGGACGGACGCGAAATCAGACTCAGCGACTACAAGGGAAAGAAACTCGTGCTCTACTTTTATCCCAAGGACTCCACGTCGGGATGCACCACCGAGGCGTGCAACCTGCGCGACCACTACACGGAACTGACGGGAAAAGGCTATGAGGTGCTCGGCGTGAGCATTCAGGACGGGAAGTCGCACAAGAAATTCATAGAGAAAAACGACCTTCCCTTCCCATTGATAGCCGATGTGGACAAGACGCTCAACGAGACGTTTGGTGTCTATGGCGAGAAGAAAATGTATGGCCGCACCTATATGGGAACCTTCCGCACCACCTTTATCATCAACGAGGAAGGCATCATCGAGCAGGTGTTTACTCCCAAGCAAATCAAGGTGAAGGAGCATGCCGAGCAGATACTGAAGGCAGCAGAGGCTGAATAAATTACAGACAATATTGACGGTGGAAGGCGAAGGTCTTCCACCTTTTTATTATATCAAACATTCCCATGCAAACTATCAGGCGGCTTTCAAAGCAGAAACGGGAACTCCTCGTGCGCTGTGCCGACACTTACGAGACGGCAGACTTCCTCAAGGGCGACCCGTCGTGGTTCATGCACCAAGTCGAAGGGAAAGGCAACCAAGAGGTTATGGCGTTTATCGCTCCTGTCTCAGCTATGGCTCACGGCAGGTGTTCCTTCCCCGTATCCAGTTCTTGCTCGACTGCTCCTGTCGCGAACCCTATGCGTGGATTAAGGAGGGACTTTTCCGGCAGTATATTCCCGATGATTCCGCCTGTTTCTACCGTTTGTACGACAATCATCTGATGGTTGCTTTCTTTTCCGCCTTACAGGAAATGCTGACCGGGCATGGCTGTATCAGGGCCTATATTCAGGACTATTGTATGACAAAACCGGGAAACATAACCGATGAAACCGGCCGAATTGAGGCCATAGAAGCCATTGAGGCCCTCTGTGAGTTCTTTGCCGGGCGGGGAGTCGTAGGCATTGTACCCAAAGATACGCGCTCCTGCTGCAAGCGTGTCTGCATGTTCCTGCGCTGGATGGTGCGGGAAAACTCTCCCGTCGACCTCGGCATCTGGTCCGATTTCATTGCTCCGCGTTCGCTTATCATTCCCCTTGACACCCATGTCCTGCAGGAGGCTCTCCGCCTTCGTCTCGTTACGGGCAAGTCGCATCCATGTCTGCTGCGCTCAGACTGACTGCCGTTCTCCGTCAGGCCTTTCCCGACGACCCTGTACGTGGCGATTTTGCATTGTTTGGTGTGGGAGCCAGTGGAGAGCGAAAGACATGACGTGCTACTTGTGGAGACACCGTCCTGACGGATATTTTCCGTACTGGCGAAGCGGAAGTGCCTGTTCCGCAAAGCGAACAAGCCCGAATGGCATTACGAAAGTGCCACTTTCATTATGTGAAAGTGGCACTTTCGTTTCTTGATACATAAATGGCTGTTAGTCAGGGGTGTATGGGGAAGACGGTCAATCCTTCTATTTGACGGAAGATATGGCTGAAAAGGTGATTCCCCATCAGTCGAAGATATACCCCAACAGCAGCGAACCATTATACATCCACAGGAAGAAGGTCAGGGCGAGCAAGACGGCACGCAGCTTCCGGCGGACAGATGCAGGACTGGCTGACAGTAGATAGCCAATGGCGATAGGAATGATAAATGCCCAGTGGGCTGCCATGATGTAGACTTCGTTCAGCCCGAAGCCGAGGCCGACGTGCAGGAACATGTCGAGGAGAAACCAGCTGCCCACCATCAGGAAGAAACGGTGGCGGACAGCGGCGGCGATACCGACGACGAAAAGTAGGAAAATGAGAGCTTCAATAGTATAATTCGCCCATTTCATCGGTGTGGAATAGGCGATAATGACAGGCCTGCCATGGAAGACGTCGCCCAGAACCCAGTTTTCGTGCAGTTGGATAGACTCTCCGAAAAGATTCTCTACGATGCTTTCAATACGTGGCGTGGAAATATCGGTCCAGTTCATAAACTCTCCGTGTGTGATGGGAGTTCCCTGTGCCTTGATGCGCTTCCGCCTGAAAGTTTTTACGACGGCCTTTTTCTGCTCCCCGGTCTGGCGGTTGGCGCGGTTGACGGAATCGGCCTGTGCTTTCAGCTGTGCTATGTGTATTTTTCGCTTTTCGGCTTTTCTGTGTGCTTCATTTCATGCCGGGCTTTCTCGTCTGCCCAGACGAAGTGGTAATATTCAAAGCGGGCAAAGCTCCAGATGGCCAGCGAGGGCAGGATGACGGCGAGGACGAGGTGCCGCGGATGCCAGAACCTTCTGCCGTCGGTGAAGAGCGAGGCAAGGAAAACCTTCAGGCCGTTGTTGAGCGAGATGCCGGCGGTGAGCAGGAAGAGCAGCACGGTGTGGCGAATCTTCATCTGGCGGTGCTCTTTCATCATCCGCCCGGAAATGTACAGGGTGAGGAGGAGGGCAAAGAGCGAGTAGGCGAAATGGTCGGGGACGATGGTTGCCAGCAGGATGTAGGCAAAGGAGAAGAAGAAGGCCGTAAGGAGGAGGCTGTCTCTCCGCCCGGTTCCGATGATTTCGCGCATGAGCCGGTGGAAGAAGAGGACGCTGTAGACAGACGAGACCGTCAGCATGGTGGCGACAACGAACTGGGCGCAGTTGATGCCCGTGAGTTTCATGAGGCACAGGTTCAGCAGATAGGGCACGTACATGGCGAACGACAACAACGGGTGCCGGTAGACATTGTAGCGCGCATGCCAGTCGCTGACTATGTAGTAGGTGATGGAATCGAAGCCGGAGATATGGAAGCTCTTCACCAAAATGTCCCAGTTGTTGCCCGACAGGGGACTGAACAGCCCGTAATACTTCCATACGACAAGGGCGTTGAGCAGCAGAAATACAGCAAGGGCAAGGCAGGCGAGGAGTCGTTCGTCTCTCCTGATTCGGAAAACGCTTAGGAATCTCATTTCTTTTTCAGGAAGAATCTGACCAAGATAAAGTTAATCGGTACACAGATGCAGAAGACGGGAATCATCGCCCACTGCTTTTCGAGTCCTAGCCAGAGGAAAAGGTTAAGGAAAACCGTTTGTAGAAGATAGTTGACCACGTGCGACAGAACGAAGCCTGCCCCGCGTCGGGCAGTTGACTTCACCCTGAAGGTGTAATGAGTGGAGGCTATATAGTTGAAGGTAAGGCTCACCAGATAGCCGATGGTGTTGGCAAAGGTGGGCGGAAGCCACCGTATCAGCAGGAGGTAAACCCCGTACTGGATGGCGGTAGCGGCTGTCCCGACGATTCCGAAACGTACGATTTCACCGAGCTTTTCGCTGTCTTTTACCCCGAAACGGCTTAAAATATCCTTTGTCTGCATAGTTCAGCAATTCTTTGTCGCCCCGGCTGTCTCCGAAAGCTGTCAGTTGATAGGTCTGTCGGTATGGAAAGTGTTTCTGAAGACGCTTTACCTTCTCCCTGCCGTAGCAGTTCTTGGTGAGGAATTTGCCCGTCAGCACTCCGTCCCTTACGTCTATTTGCGTCCCCTCTACCACTATCTCGCCCATGTCGGAGAAGAAGGGGCGCACCCAGTTGTCGATGCTCGCACTGATGATGATTACCTTTGCCCCCTCGACGAGGGCATCGCGGATGGCCTGCATCCCCTTGGGACGGATGAGGCTCTGGTGGTCCAAGGCGAAGGCAGCGCAAT
Source organism: Prevotella dentasini JCM 15908 (assembly GCF_000614065.1). GTDB lineage: Bacteria > Bacteroidota > Bacteroidia > Bacteroidales > Bacteroidaceae > Prevotella > Prevotella dentasini. Next base: position 18,825 of record NZ_BAKG01000016.1, read on the forward strand.
AATGGTCGAACTCATCGAGTGTCATGCCCTTGAAAAACCACGAGAATACCCGTTGCTTGGCTTTCCAGTTGGGATAGAGGCGCAGCTTCATCAGGATGAGAACCGGCAGGAACAGGAGGAAGCCCAGATACATCTTGCGTGTTCCGTGAACGTAGCGTATCAGCTCGATGAAGGTATCTTTGGTCGTCAGAGTGCCGTCGAAGTCAAATGCGGATACTTTCATTTCAACACATATATAATGAATAGGAAGGCGAGACCAAAGGCAAGGACTATCAGCTGTGTAAACCTGTCGTGCAGGATGACCTTGGTCGGGTCGCCGCTCTTTTTGTCGACTACTGCTATCTGAATGTACCGAAGCAGTCCGACGAGTACGAAGACGCTCGTCAAGTAGAGGTTCTCGGTGTGGAAATTGGCTATTACTGCCGGGCTTACCGTGTACATGATGTAGCAGACCAGCGTTACCGAGGCAGTGATGGTAATGGCCTGATTGATGAAAGTGAGGTTATATCGGCTCGTGTTCTTCCGGGGTGCCTCGCCGGTCTCGTTCATTCGGAGTACGTCGTCGCGGCGTTTGGCAAACGACAGGAACAGCATGAGGAGGAAGGTCATCAGTACAATCCACTTGCTGAGGCTGATGGAGGTGGCGATACCCCCGGCAAGGATGCGCAGGACAAAGCCGAAGGCGACGATACAAACGTCGATGATGGCGTATTGTTTCAGTTTCAGACAATAGAAAACGTTCAGTACCCAGTAGAAAGCGATGATTCCGGCAGTTTCCATCCTGTTGCCGGGAAGCAGAAGGAGAGTGCACATGGAGAGAACGGCCATCAGTGCCATGAGCATATAGCCTTGTGCCATGCTGACGGCACCCGATGCCAAGGGCCGATTGCGCTTGACGGGGTGGCGACGGTCGTCGTCTACGTCGATGATGTCGTTGAGGCAGTAGATGGACGAGGCTACGAGACTGAACGACAGTATCGTAACGAGTCCCGAGAAAAGGGCTTCGGGACGAAGGAGTGCGCCTCCGAAGAAGACGGGAAGCAGCACGACGAGATTCTTTATCCACTGGTGGGGACGAATCAACCGCAGTAAATTCTTCATGATTTCATTCTCCTTTCTATGGGTGTAACGGCTTTGTCTATAAGGGTATGGAGCAACCAAGCGAGAGGAAGGGTCAGAGCTACGGTCAGCAGAAAGGTGGGCCAGTAGGTCCAGTGCTGCTGTTCGATGTACTGAAGGACGAAATGGTCGTGGATGAGATAGGCCTCAAGGCTCAGTGCCCCGATGAATTTGCACGATTTGTTGAACCATTTCGGCATGCGGCGGAATACTCGGTTGAGCATCAGGATGGAGGTAACGGTAAGCGGAATATAGAGCATCCGCTCCAAAAAGAGCGGAAACTCTCCGTGCCGTACCTGCTCGAGGAAGATGCTCGAAGCCAGTGCCATGACGAACATGAGGACAATCATCCATATCGAAGTGCCGTCCATGGTTTGCTTCCGTTGTATGGCTGCACCGAGATTGATGCCGATGAAGTAGATGGGCACACGGCTCCAGAATATTTCCAAATGCCCTACAGCCTGATGGATGGGCGTAACGTATTGTACGAGAATACACCACATAATCATCATAACGGGCAGCCAGCGGTAGACAGGGTGGCGTATGATGAGAATCATATAGGCCGGTGTGAAGAGGTAAAGCATCATCGTGGCAGGTATATACCAGAAGGTCAGCTCGTCGTGGAGCCAAAAGTCCCAGTTGACGGTGATGTCCCCGATAAGGTCGGTGATGTTTTCGCTGTGTCCGCCATGCCCGACGACGTCGGGAAAGTAAAGGTCTGGAATGTAGAAGAGCTCGCCATGATTATCCACGTGGGATAAATACGGATGAAACGGCGGGAGAAGAACTGCCGGAGGGACGGATGTTTCGTCCAAGAGAACCACAGCCCGACACCGCTCAGGAAGAGAAACATGTCGACACCGATATTCCCCATGCGCCGAAGACCGAAGAAGGCGTCGTCCCGGGGCAGCCCTACATGGAAGAGAATGACGAAAAGCATCGCCATTCCCATCAGTTCGCCACGGTAACGGCTGATGTTTGCCAATTCTATGTCTTTGATTTTCATTTCAGTTTCGGGCTTGGAATTTTCTTCATCAGCTCACGGAAGAGCCATGCCAGACACACGGAGGCGATGGCATAAAGGAGCAGCCCCGTCCAATAGTCGCCGCTACGGGAAATCGGGATGAATATCTTGCGTGTGATAGGGTGGCAGACGAAGAGGGCGGCGGAGATGCTTCCCATCCATGAGAGCCGGTTGATAATCCACTGGCTGAGCTTGTTGTATTTTCCCGACCAGCCGATGAAGCGGACGAAACCTATACATGCGGAACAGACAAACAACGGAACAATGTACCATGTGTAGTAGTTCAGGCTCATAAAACGCTGGGCAGCCATTGACACAAGGAATAGAACCGCAGAGAGGGCCGGATGCACCGGCTTCATGTATTTGGCATAGAGCAGTCCTGCACCGAACGGCAGCATGCCGCCAATGAAGTTGTACCGCCAGCGGTTGAGGGCTTCGCTTTCGGGCGGACAGCTCAGTTGGACGATGCAGCAGACGGCTGTCAGTCCGACTACCCATGCCCAATGACGACGGTAGAGCAGCAGACGGTAAACAATGTAGAGCTGTATCATCAGTCCGAAAAACCAGTAGGGGCCGGGCCATATAATGTCGTCGGGATGTGGAAGCAGATTGTTGAAAAGCCCCATCTGTGCAATGATGTCCATGACAGCGTAGTGGTGCTGTCCCGGTGTGATGGCGTCGACCATCGTAAACGCCACGAAGCCGACTATCATCATGCGGAACAACTTCTTCCAATGATAGCCGATGAAGCTCAATGCACTGGGATTGTTCGATGAAACCGAAGAATTTGAAGGACTTTCGTATTTCTTTACCAGTCCGTAGGCGGAAAGGAAGAGAAACACGGGTACGCCATAGTGTCCGAAAAACGAAAGGATGTGGAAAAGGGTTAGTTCGTTCCAAGGACGGGACATCACATCGTTGAACCAGTCGACGTGGTGCTGAAAGTATTGGTATTCGTTCTCCTTGACCACCGGGGAAAGCCAGTGACAGAAGTTGTGCAGGAATATTCCGAGGATGGCAATGCCGCGCATGGCATCACATTCCGTTCGGGTAAGCAAACCTCCCTCATCAGTAGAAGGCCTCCCCAAGCCCTTCCGGAGGAGAGGATGGGAAGTTGTCTCTGTGCGGTGAAGTTTTTTATTGAACATATAATGTATCTTTCTATTTGGTGATGATGAATCTTCCGTTAGGCACATTCCTCCTTTTCGGAAAGTCTTGGTGAGGATTTTTGCAGGCAAGGCTCACAGCTTGTCATAATCGGTTTTGTTCTTCAGCAGTCTTGGACGCTTTTCGTTGTACTTCGTGCTCAGTACATCGTACTCGGGACGGTAATCCTTTGAGTGGATGCCGGCAAGATAGAGGAGTGTGTGCGGTAGGGCGTCGGTCATAAGCCTGCGGTCTTTCGCATCGGCTATCTGCTTGAATATATCGGGGTGCTTGGCAATGTACTTGGGCGAGCAGTATATCCAGAAAGGTATTTCAAACTCGTATCGCGCCAAGTCGCGGTCAATGGCGGCCGAGTGGTTACGGCAGATGAATCCACGATTGCCCTCGTAACATTCCTCGCCATGGTCGGGCATGTAGATGACGATGGCTTCCTCGTCCTCAAACCGCTTCACAATTCCGTCGACGATAGAGTCGTTGTAAAGGACGGCATTGTCGTAGTCGGCAAGTATTCCGCGTCGTTTCACGCTCAGGTCTGCCCGTCTCCCCGTATAGTCGTCGGCAGAGAAGCGGTGGCGGTCGCTTGGATAACGCTGCCGATAAGACACATGCTGGCCGATAAGATGGAAGATAATGAGGTTGTGCTCTTTGTTTTGTTGTTTCAGGTTTTTGTCGTAATCGTCTATCAGGCCGCGGTCGAAGCGGAAGAGACGGTCGTTGCGCGTGTCGAACATTGCTTCCGACAACTCGGGATGGTTGAGGAAGAAGCCGCCGCTGAAGTCGTAGACGGCCTCTTTTGCCTTCGGGAGAAACTGATTGGTGATGAAGCTGACGTGATAGCCTGCCTTTCGGAACAGCTCGGGGAAGAGCGGATAGTCGCACCATTCGCCTTTCTCCCCCACAACATGAAGGGAAAAGACATTTTTGAAGACGAAGCTGGTCAGGTTCCACGGCGACACGACATCGCTGAACGGAATGAGCCGTCCCGACTTCTGGAGTTCTATCTGCCGTGGGGTGGTCGGCATGAAGTAGCCATACTGCTGGCTGTGGTGCTTGCCGTAGCTTTCTCCGATAATCAGCACAATATTGGGCGACCTGAACGAGCAGCTGTCGACCCTTGCCTTGTCCTTCGCCACGATGAGGCTGTCTATCTGCCGGGCTGCCAGTCCGTTGGAGAAGACGCTGAACGCCAGTCGGTAGACGGGCAGATAGAATTGCGCACAGTCTTGTGTGGTAAGTTCGTGCTCCACCGCACCGATTGTATTGAGAGAGAACATCTGCACCATCTCTTTCTTGTTGTGGGCAGACGACGCTATGCCCCATGACAGGAGGACGATGGTAGCCAGTCCTGCAAGGGACTGCAGTCTCATAGACAGTTGTTGGGGAATGGTGAACCGCAGTGGGAAACGTTTGCAAAAACGGTGTCTTAATATCTTGGCAATCGACAGCAGAAGCTGTATCAAGGCTATGAGCAGGATGATGCCTACACCTGAAAAAAGAAGGTCGGGAGTAATATAGCTGCTGACAAATTCGCTCGCCTCGCGTCCGTCGGTCTCACCTGCCAAGAGGAGCATGGACGGGTTGAGCGTAGACTGGAACTTCTCCCAGCAGAACAGGTCGGCTATGGTGGTGGCGTAAACGATGATATATAAAAATCCGCGAATCCATCGGCGTATTTTCAATGGAATAAACGACAACAGCAGGCAGACGAGATAAAGGTCAAGGAACATTTCTAACCAAAGATGGGAATACACTTCAGCATCCGGGCGATTGTCGGGAAGCTCCATGTAGGAGACGACTATGCCCAGCAGATACATGAAAAAGAAGAACGAGGCATTTCGACGAATCGGTTCAAACGCCTTGCTCAGTAAGTTTCCTGCGATTTCCAAGAACTTCATCAATGTTCAAATTTTAAGCAAAGTTAATGCAAATTTGTGATATGGCAAGGCAAAAGCAGGCAATTAACACTTTGCCGTCTGTAATCTTGTTTTGCTACTTTACGGTGCAGGCAAGGTGAGGAATATTCTCCTGTGCGGAAAAACAGCCGTTTCATCGGAATCGGACAGCTACTTTTCTGCAGTGAGTATAGTTGTTTCTTTGCCAGTTGGAGGGAAGAAAGATAAACATATATGTACGCCTGACCGGCAGAAATCCCCCTGACGGAAGATAGTTTCTTCAGGACATGCACTATGTCTATGCCGGACAGGGTCTCTTTAGCCGGTCAGATGATAATACTTTATCGGGGCAGTCAGGCAGGAAGTTCACTCTTTCTGATTAATCAGATGAAGTCCTTTATTTTATTTTCCTTTTTTTCTGTCATGCTGTCAAGATGGTATAACTGCTTGGCCCTCAAGTGCTGAAATGTTAAAAGTCTTGATGGCTTGACAGAAAGTCTGTCTTTTCTGTCGTAGACTATCGATGTTCAGAAACAAGATTGTTTACCCTGAAGGGAAAAGAATTTGGGTTCTTGTCTTCTGTGCAGCGGGTAAGGTAGGATGGGAAAGCTATTAATGCGACACTTTTTCCCATTGATTGTTTGCAATTTTCGTTAAAAAGGACTATATTTGCAGGCATAGGCCTGGGATGATGGAGGTTTCCCAACTCCATAATCCGTTCTACCTGAGCCTGCCGAAGCATAATTTTGAACCAAACACCTAATTAATCCTGAACGCCCACACCTCTTACAAGGCGTTGTCCCCGAATAGCGTTGGCTGACCGAAGAATAGTAATGGGGATTCAACAGAGAGGCACCTTTCTTATGAAAACGCATTTACTTAAGAACATGGCAGCAGCGGCTATTGCGCTGTTCGTTGCCCTGCTTGCTTTTCCGCAACAGGCGGAGGCACAGAGCAAGGAAGCCTACGTAGTGTGTAGTGAAGACCTGACAACCCTCACTTTCTACTATGACGCGCAGCGTGCGAGCAGAAAGGGCACCGTGTGGGGCATCAGCGACACGCAGAAAGATGAATACAAAAATCTCTATCCGGCTTGGACGGGGACTTTTGTCCGAGAGAACAAAACCGTTACCACTGCCGTGTTTGACGCATCCTTAAAGGCCTTCCGCCCCACAAGCACCCGTTCGTGGTTTTTCAGGTGCAAGGAACTGAAGCAAATTATAGGCATGGAAAACCTCAACACGTCTGAAGTAACCGATATGAGTAGTATGTTCTTGGGCTGTTTTTCCTTGACTTCTCTTGATGTCTCAAACTTCAACACGAAGAAAGTAACCGATATGAACAGTATGTTTTCAGGTTGCAAAGGCCTGACGTCGCTTAATGCCTCCAATTTCAACACGTCTGAAGTAACCGATATGAGTAGTATGTTCTTGGGCTGTTTTTCCTTGACTTCTCTTGATGTCTCAAACTTCAACACGGAGAAGGTAACCGATATGAACAGTATGTTCTTAGGTTGTAATGGCCTGACTTCGCTTAATGTCTCAAACTTCAATACGTCTGAAGTAACCGATATGGGACAGATGTTCTCGGGCTGCTCTTCCTTGGCGTCTCTTGACCTTTCTAACTTCGCTACCGGGAAAGTAACCACCATGGTCTATATGTTCAGGGGATGTGAAAGCCTGACCTCTCTTGATGTCTCCAGTTTCAATACGTCTGAAGTAACCGATATGAATGGTATGTTCTTTGGCTGTTTTGCTTTGACCTCTCTTGATGTCTCAAACTTCAATACGGCGAAAGTTGTTAGTATGACGTATATGTTCCATTCCTGTAAGGGCCTGACCTCGCTTGATGTGTCGGGCTTCTACACTCAGAATGTATTCACGATGTCCTATATGTTCTCGGGCTGTTCATCACTGACCTCGCTTGACGTGTCAGGTTTCAGCACTCTGAATGTAATTGACATGAGCTACATGTTCTCCGGATGCTCCTCTTTAACTTCGCTTGACGTCTTGAACTTCAATACTCATATTGTATCCGCGATGTCTCGCATGTTCTCTGATTGTTTTTCCCTGACGACCATCTTCTGCAACGACTCGTGGGTGTGCGGAAATTCAGAGCGGATGTTTGAGAATTGCACGAAGCTTGTGGGCGCAGTGGCTTACGATAAGAACTGGGTTGACGCAAGGATGGCCAATCCTGAAACTGGATACTTTACAAAGAAGAAGGTAACAGGTGTTTCGTCTGCTACCGCATTGAGGTCTGACAAGGCCAAGGCGGTCTACGGCCTGAACGGTGTGCGTCTCGGTACGTCGCTCGACCTTCTGCCGGCCGGCGTGTATGTCATAGACGGACGAAAGGTTGCCAAGAGGTAGAATGGTGCGTCTTGGGGGTACGCCGAAAGATTGCTCCTGAACGCAAGAAGCAGCGGCAGAAGCCTTGTCCGTCCGAAATATGACGGCGGCAGCGGATAGGGTTGGAGCCTCTGGCCTTACACGTAGGAGATGGTTTGATGTTGGTCGGACGGGCTGATTGAGCCGGGACAACTTCAAGATAAGGCGTAGGCTGACAGGGATAGATTGGGAATATCTTCACCGCCCTGTAATGTCCGTAAAACGAAAGTGCCCGTTTCACTTTGCGAAACGGGCACTTTGACTATGCGAACAAGCCCGTTTCACTTTGCGAGAACGGCACTTTCGTTTTCCTGATTGAAGTAAATCTACCACGAGAAGCAGACGAATCAGGGCCGTACCGATTTCGTAACAGAGACCCCGAAGTACCTCTGCATCTTCGAGTACAGCTCAACCGTTCCGTCTACCGCATTGGCTGCACCTTCAGTTTCGAGACAGGCACGGTGAGCGACTGGCAGTGCGAGAAGTCGTAAGAATCAGCCCTTGGCGATGGCTTTCTGACGGAGTGGCGGCAAGTTCTTCCGGCAGGAGTTTCTCTAAATGCTTTGTTTCAGTTTCTGAAACTTCTTTTGGCATCTCTGCTTGTAGTTATAATGGAAGATATGCTTCTCTATCTTCCTCAGGTTGTACATGAGAGAGAAGCCGATTTTATCCCGCAGGCAGGGTGTGCCGTCGGTATAAACTGAACGGGGAATACGGACAAAATAGAGGTCGGCAATGCTGTCGAAAGCAGAGAACTGCCGGTGCTTGCGCTCAAAGAGCCATGTTTCAGAGTAGAAACGGTTGGTGGCGATGACCGGGGGACGGAAATCGGGCAGCTGACGGATATGTTCTGAGCGCGCCCACCAGAAGCTGCCCGAATACATCGTGTAGTTTCGGGGTGGCCAGCGGTAGCAGCCGTAGGTGTCGTAGCCGTTGGTGAGAGCATTGACTGCCACCTGCCACTTGTCGAAGATAAAGTATTCGAGCATTTCTCTCCACGCTTCTATTTTCCTGCGGAAGGAAAGGAAACTTTGGTCGGAGCTGTCGAGCGACTGGTAGGAGATGCCTTTCGTGTGGAAATAATAGACGATACAGTCTTCGCGCTCGCTCAGGCTTTTGATGAACTCCAAAGCCGGATATTCGTAGCGTTTGGGGTCGGTGAGGCAGGAGACGATTTCGGTCTTGTCGCTGTCAATCATTGAGCGAAGCCGCTCTACATCCTGCAAGTTGGAGGCAATGCAACTGATATAGAAAGTAGACGTAGCATCGAGCAGACCACTCTTCTTCAGGTTGTCTATTTGTCTGCCTACGAGACGTTCCCATCCCGTGTCGAGCATGGCATGGTAGACCCCGTAGATGGGAAGCGTCGTGTCGGGACGGTGCTCCCAAGGCGTAAGGTTGCGTCGTTCGTAGACGTGGAAGATGCTGTCCGTGATTCTTTTTAGTATAGGCATGGGCTTACTCTTCTTTCAGTGAGGCTATCAGGCGGGCAAACATTTCCTTCATTCCGTATCGTGGTTCCCATCCTAACGAACGGATGCGGTCTGTATCGAGGCGGAGCTTGGTGGTGGGCGAATAGCCGAGACCGTCCTGCAAGTCGACGACGACCCTTACCGCAGGGTTGAACGTTTCCGACAGATATTGTGCCATCTTGCGGATGGATATGTAGGTCGTCTCGTTGGCCACGTTGTAGGCTTCTCCGTCCTCGCCTTTCATGAGAATATAGAGCATGGCCGAAATGGCATCCGTCGTATAGCAGTAGCATCGGGATAGCTCGCCTGTGGTGTGCAGGATGATGTCTGTGCCGTTGACGATGCTTCGGGCGAACTGGGCGAAGACGCGGTTATCGGTTTTCGACACACCGGCACCGAAGGTTTGGGCGAGTCGTGCCACCTTGACGGGTACGCCATACTCTGCGGCATAGTTGTGCAGAGTCCTTCGGCAGCCCGCTTGGCGAGCGGATAGCTGCTTCGGGCAGCCATCGGGTCAAGATAGCCTTGGTCGGATTCGGTGAGTGGGCGGCTGTCGTCGGTTATCGTTCCGTAGACTTCGAGGGTGGAGGCCAGTACGATTGATTTCAGTCTGTGTCCGCGTGCATAGCTTAGGATATTGCGCATGCCGTCGTAGACCGTGTTCATCACCTCCACGGGTTGGTCTACAAAGGACCTTGAGGCGGTGGGCGCGGCAAAGTGCAGCAGATAGTCTATCCTTTCATCGGGGGCGAAAGCCTCATTCCGGGCGAAGTCGTGGCAGTAGAATCCCAGTTCTTTACATTCGTTGCCCAGTATCTCTACGGCCTTCTCTCTGTTTCTTATCACGGCAAGCACGCGGAGATGAAGCTCCCGATACTTGTTTAATGCCAATAGGCAGCGCACCATACACGCTCCCAAAAGGCCCGTTGCCCCTGTTATGGCTATGGATTTGCCTCTTAATGCTTCGCTCAAGGGGAAGCTCTCGGCAAATTCGGCGACGTCTCTTTCTGATATGTTGTTCTCCATTGATTTGGTTGCCTTGTAGCTTTCTTATCTTGCTTCTCCGTTTGGGTGCAGAGTCAGTCGGCTTCGTAGGGCTTGCTGTCTTATTGTCAATATGCCTTCTACAATCCGAATATCTGTTGGTCTTCATGGACTTTCACCATGGCACGCAGAACGAAGAAGTCGGTAGGCGTGGTGATTTTGATGTTCTCCATCGGTCCGATAATCGTACCGAGCCGGTAGCCATAGTGGCTCATCATCGTACAGGAGTCGATAAAGTCGTTCCGTCCTTCGGAAATGGCACGGCGGTGGGCGGTGAGGATGTCGGACAATCGGAAGCTCTGAGGTGCACGGGCAATGAGGGAGTCGGCACGGGAGGGAATCTCCAGAGAGCCGTCGGGTTGTTTGACGACGAACGTTTCCGTTGCAGGGATGCAGGTGATGCAGCTGCCCTGTTCCTCCACCTTTCGTATGTTGTCGGTGATGGTCTCCTCGGTGATGAGCGGACGCACGCCGTCGTGTATCAGCACGTTTGCTTCACGGCCGTCGGCAATGCTCTCGGCAGCACAGAGACCGTTGTAGATGGACTCCTGCCCCGTGCTGCCCCCGGGGACAATCTTCACGACCTTGTTGATTTCAAACTTCCGCAGCTGTTTCTCCAAGAAGGAAATCCAAGCCTCTATGCACGCTACAACGATGGCATCGATGTCCGGATGGTTGTCGAAGAGTTCGAGGGTATAGATGATGATGGGTTTCCCGTTGAGGTCGAGAAACTGCTTAGGTCTCGACTTGGTGTGCATGCGGAGTCCTGAGCCTCCTGCGAAAATGACGGCGATGTTCATGAGCTTTGAATTAGGAGTGTTGAGTGAGAAGTTTGTTTGAATGAAGGGTTTTGAATAATGGATTAATCCAAGAACACTACGTCCACCTTGTGCCTGTCCCTCTTGTCGCGTGGCGGCAGGTTCATATAGTTGCCATAGGCGATGCGGCATATCTCGTCGGGGTCGGCAGGACCTTCGAAGGTGTAGCCTCGAAGACGATGTCCTTGTGAGGCACCATGCACCGCTTGGGGTTCTGTTCGTAGAACCATGCCCCGTATGAGTGCATGTATCGTCCGGGACTGCCGAAGAGTTTTCCGACGAGGCGGAACGAGGGAAAGACGGCATAGTGCAGGATGTCGTACCCCCACTGCGCCAGACGGGGATGCCGGCCGGCCAGCCGCAGGTTGACGTTCACCGAGAGCTTGGCTGCCAGATGTTGCAGCCAAGGTATCATGTTTCCCTCGTAGGGGAAGATGTCAACGTGAAGGCCACGGTATTTTTGTGCCTCGTGCATCCTTCGGTCGGCACTGCTCTCGCTGTCGTGGCTTCGGTTCTCGCTCTTCAGGTCGCGCAGCACGGCCCATTCCTTGTAGAATCCGGGGTCGGTATCGTTGTCTTGCAGGACATATTGCGGATGAGGGTGGGACTTGAGATAGTCGCAGAGTTTTTTGAAATCCTTTTGGCTGACGACCATGTCTACGTCGTCGTCCCATGGGATGAAGCCTCCGTGGCGCAAAGCACCGAGCACGTTGCCCCCGTCGAGCCGGCAGGGGACGCCTATTTCCCGGGCGGTCTCCTGCAAATAGATGGCCATGTCGAGCATCCGCAGCTGTGCCCGTCGGAGTACCGACCCGTCGGGGTTGTACTCCTGCCGGAGGGTCTCCTGCGTCTCGCCCGTATTGAAAGTCTCTATCATACTTTAATTGCTTAGTGGTTGCAAAAATAGCATTAAATAACGGATATACAAAAGGAAAAGGTGTGAAATGATGGCTGTGCGGACAGGAGGGTAGGTAAATCTGCGATGAACGGCTTCACTCGCTTGCGGCGGCGGACAAGCTGCGGACATATTGTTCAAAGTTGGCGTCGTGGATACGGTTCCATATATCGCCGAGCAGGGCGGCACCACCAAATCCGAGAGACTTGAGGGTTGGCAGACGGTCGGCAGACACGCCTCCGAGGGCGACGACTTTGCTGTCAATGATTCCGCGGCAGGCTGCTGCGGTGAGTGTGTCTGGGGTAAAGGCGGAGCGATAGCCGGACTTTGATACGCTGTCGAAGACAGGACTGAGAAAGACGTAGTTGCAGCGGCTTTTGGCTTGTTCTGCTTCGTTCAGGGAATGGCAGGAGCAGGAAACGGAGCCTGTAAAGCCTTGAGGGGCGACGGGGTTGCGGCGGTTGAGATGGATGCCGTGCAGAGGAAAGGTGTGGGCAAGGCCGAAGTGGTCGTGGACAACGATGCGGCTGTAGCACTCGGAGGGCAGGGCAGACAGCAGTCGGGCGCAGTCCTGATATGAGGCGGTGGGCTTGCGGAGGTGGATGCGGCTGATGCCCCAGTCCAACAGCTTGGGGATAATCATGGTTTCTTCGGGGAAGAAGTCGGGAGAGGTGATAGCGATGAGGAGCATGGCTCTTGGAGTCAGGGGAGTTAAGGGAATAAAGGAGTTAAAGGAGTTAAGGGAGTTTGGATAATACTCTTTTAGGGTGCAGGGTATCTGTAGGGAGAGATGTCCTCGTTTGTCCGAAGTGAGTGAAGACGGACAGGCAGGGCGTGTCTCCTACAGGCAATGTATGAAAGAGCAGGGACAGAAGAGTGCGTCTGTCCCTGCATGCAACTCGTCTACTTGCCAACTCTCTCAATAATCATCTCCGCCACTTTCTTTCCCGAGAGGAGCATGCCTCCGAAGATAGGCCCCATGCGTGGTGTGCCGCCGACGGCGGAGGATGCCATGCCACAGACGTAGAGGCCGGGATAGATTTCCTTCGTGGCTTCGACTACCTGACGCTCGCCTTCGGCTACGTCGAGCGAGCGTTCGCCAATGACGTCGCCCGTGTCGGTGCTGAGCCGGATGCCGTTTTTGCTGGCTACGACGCGGCACATCTCGCTGTCGTGCCCCGTGCCGTCAACGACGAATCGGGCCATGATGTTGAGCGGGTCGACGTGCAGTCCCTCGCGGAGCACGGGGGTCCAGTTTACGACCACGCCGCTGACGACATTGTCCTTGAAGACCACGTCCTCTACTGAATAGCAGTTGAAGATGGTCGCACCTGCATGCACGGCATGGTAGAGAAGCGCGGAAGTGCTCTCTACGGAGTCGGCGGTAAAGAGTCCGTCCTCGTAAGGCTCGTAGTTGATGCCGAAGTCCTGAATGATGCCGAGTGCTTCCTGCTGAATGACGAGTTGGTTGAACATCATTGCGCCACCCCACATGCCTCCGCCGGGTGAGAGCTTGCGGTCGAAGAGAGCCACGCGCAGTCCGGCTTTCGCCATGTAGTAGGCTGCCACGATGCCCGACGGGCCTCCGCCGACGATGGCTACGTCGAGTTCGAGACACTTGTCGAGCTTGTCGAAATAGGTACGGATGATACCTCTTGATACTTGTTTTTCTATCATGATGCTTGATGTGATAAATGCCTTTCTGCCCCTTGGGGATTGAGCTGCTCCCAAAGAATGGAAAAGGGGCTGGGGCGTTGTTTTTCGTATTTCGCAAATAGCTTGAAATTAAATAGTTAGTATCCAACTGAAGAGTGCTTTCATACCCAGCGGGTTGGGTATGAAATACGCCTGCAGATGGGACTCTTTATGCCTTTTCGGTGGGACATCCTGAGCTTAGTTCTTGGCTAATCCTCATGGCGCAGAAGTTCGGGCCGCACATGGTGCAGTACTTTCCGCCCACCTCGTTGGAGGTCTTCCAGTATTCAAGAGCCTTCTCGGGGTCGAGGGCGAGGTCGAACTGGTCTTTCCACCGGAAGTCGTAGCGCGCCCGGCTCAGGGCATTGTCGCGCACGGTTGCACCGGGATGCCCCTTGGCAAGGTCGGCGGCATGGGCGGCAATCTTGTAGGTGATGACGCCCGTGCGCACGTCGTCCTTGTCGGGCAGGGCGAGATGCTCCTTCGGCGTTACGTAGCATATCATTGCCGTTCCGTACCAGCTGATCATCGCCGCACCGATGGCACTCGTGATGTGGTCGTAGGCAGGGGCAATGTCGGTAACGAGCGGCCCGAGCGTATAGAATGGTGCACCGTGGCACTTCTCTATCTGGCGGTCCATGTTCTCGCGAATCTTGTGCATCGGGACGTGCCCCGGTCCCTCGATGAACGCCTGCACGTTCTTCGCCCATGCACGTTCGACGAGTTCGCCCATCGTGTCAAGCTCGGCAAACTGGGCCGCGTCGTTGGCATCGTAGGTGGAGCCGGGCCGGAGTCCGTCGCCCAAGGATATGGCCACATCGTACCGGGCGCAGATGTCGCAGATGTCGTCGAAGTGGCTGTAGAGGAAGCTCTCCTCCTGATGCACCTGACACCACTTGGAGATGATGCTGCCGCCGCGGCTCACCATGCCTGTCAGACGGCCGTTGGCAAGTGGCACGTTCTTCAGGCGGATGCCGCAGTGGATGGTGAAGTAGTCCACCCCCTGCTCGCACTGCTCTATGAGCGTGTCGCGGAATATCTCCCACGTCAGGTCTTCCGCCCGTCCGCCGACCTTCTCGAACGCCTCATACATCGGCACCGTCCCCACGGGCACGGGGCAGTTGCGGAGTATCCACTCGCGCGTCTCGTGGATGTTGCTTCCCGTCGAGAGGTCCATGAGCGTGTCGCCGCCCCATTTGCAGCTCCACACCGCTTTCTCCACTTCCTCCTCAATGCTTGAATGGGCGTGCGAGTTGCCGATATTGGTGTTTATCTTCACGGCGAACCGCGTGCCGATAATCATCGGCTCGCTCTCGGGGTGGCGGATGTTGGCCGGGATGACGGCCCGGCCAGCCGCCACCTCCTGACGGACGAACTCGGGCGTAATGTGCGACGGGATGCCCAGCTCGCGGCAGTTCATGTTCTCGCGGATGGCCACATACTCCATTTCTTCAGTGATGATGCCCCGTTTGGCGCACTCCATCTGTGTGCCCCGTCTGCGGTCAATCCACGGCTGCCGCAGCTTGGGCAGCCCCCGTTCGAGGTCTGTCTCCACGTTCGGGTCGCTGTAGGGTCCGCTCGTATCGTAGACGATGACGGGGTCGTTCTCCCTCTCCACTCTCCTGCCGTCTTCCATCGTTACGGTCGGCGTCAGGCTGATTCGTCTCATTCCCACCCTCAGGTCGGGATAGATTTCGCCCTTCATGTAGATTTTCTCCGATGAGGGGTAGGAAATCCTTATGTCTGTTCTCTTCATGTTATGATAGTTTTGCCTTTTGGAAGTCGTTCCGCCGGGGAGGCGTTTTGCCATCTCCCTGCACGCCCTTTCATCAGGCGGATAAATATTTATGTGTTGATGAACCGCTCCATTTCCCTTGCCGGGTCGTCTGCGTTCAGCACTGCTCCGCTGACAGCGATGCCGCTGACACCCGTTGCCATGATGGCGGGAACATCCTCGCGCAGGATTCCCCCGATGGCAAGGATGGGGACGTGCAGGCCGTGGGCCTTCATCTGCCCGGTGAGCCGCGAATAGCCTTCAAGGCCGAGTATCGGGGCCAGCCTCTTCTTGGTCGCTGTATAGCGGAACGGGCCGCAGCCGATATAGTCGGCACCTTGGCGGGCGAGCTTTAGTATGTCGTCGAAGGTGTTGGCTGTTCCGCCTATGATGATTTTGCCGTCGCCAAGATACTTCCGGGCCTCGTCTACGGGCATGTCAAGTCTGCCGAGATGCACGCCGTCGGCCTGTAGTTCCTTTACCAGATGCACGCGGTCGTCGAGTACGAATGTCGCCCCGAACGCACTGCAAAGCTCTCGTACCCTGCGCCCGGCCGCGAGGAAATCCTCGTCCGTAGCATCCTTCATGCGCAGCTGCACCCACCGGCAGCCGCCCTTCAGCGCGAGTTCGGCTCCCTCTATATGGTCGAAGCGGTCGTTGCTGTGTGTGATATATTGTATGTTGTTCATTGTATGATGAGTTTTTCGGGCAGGAAGAAATGATTTACCGGGCCGTGTCCGCCGCCCGTCTCCACGCCGGCACCGGCTGCCAGCGCGTTGCTTACATATTCCTTGGCACGGCGTACGGCTTCCGGCAGCTTCTCTCCCCGTGCCATATAGGCTGCAATGGCAGACGAGAGCGTGCAGCCCGTGCCGTGCGTGTTGCGTGTCTCGATGGTCTTTCCGCGGAAAGCCTTGTGCCTTCCGTCTGCGAAGTAGAGGCGGTCGGCCTTCTCCGCTCCGTCCGTATGTCCGCCTTTTATTAACAGGGCCTTGCATCCCCGGTCCATAATCCGTCGTGCTGCCCTGTCCATGTCGCCTTCCGATTGGATGGACATCCCCGACAGCACTTCGGCTTCAGGAATGTTCGGTGTGAGCAGAGTTGCCATCGGCAGCAGCCGTTTGCAGAATTCCTCTACGGCATCCGGCTCCATCAGTCTGCTGCCTGACGTGGATACCATGACGGGGTCTGCGATGAGCGGCACGGCAGAATATCCTGCAAGCTCAGTGGCAACGGCCTGCACCGTCGCCCTGTCGCCCAGCATCCCCACCTTGACCGCCTGCGGACGGAGGTCGTCGAGCACGGCGCGCAGCTGTGCCCGTACCATTTCGGGCGTCATCTGCTGTATGGCCGTTACGCCCGTCGTGTTCTGGGCGGTTACCGCAGTTACCACCGAAGCCGCATAGCAGCCCAGTGCCGACATGGTCTTGATGTCGGCCTGTATGCCTGCCCCTCCGCAACTGTCGGAGCCGGCAACCGTTAAAGTCTTGACATAATACATGGCATCCGCTTGAAATAAAGTAAGGACACGGGATGCACATTCCAATGGTGAATGAACGGATAAACGCAAATCTTCCATATTCGCACTTCCTACGGCAGCATTACCTGCATCAGGTTATACGGGTATCATCTCAGCACGTTCAACGGAACGGCACCCCATGCTCGGACGAATCCGAGGTTTATCTGTCCGCAAAGGTAATAAAAGAAATATAGAACGCGCAATAATCATCGGGAAAAATAGTTCTTTTCTTGGTATTTATCATTTTGTTTGCAGAAACAGACTTCAGAAAGAGCATGACAGCCATCCCGAAAACAAGAAAAGCAATAGTCCGTCTGCTGTTGTCTCTGCTCCTCGCCGAGGCCGCCTATATCGTTTTCGCACTGCTCAACGGATGGGAGGCAAGGGCGAGAGTGGGCTGGTTCATCTTTTGGACACTGCCGTGGTGTATTGTCGTTTTGGGTGGTCTCTATGCGTGGAGGCGATGGAAAGGCGACGACGGCAATGCGCTTTCGGGTTGTCTGATGACTGCCGTGATATGTTTAGTTCCGCTTCTTCTTTTGTTTCAGTCCTTGGTCTGTCTTGTCAATCCTTCGGAAGAGGTGATGATTTACAGCGATGGCGACCTTCAGGTTATTGAGCATCCGGGTTTCGTTACCAATACCGGGACGTTCAGTATAGAAGAAATTCATGGCCCTTTCAGGCATACTTTGTATCTCGGCACCGTCTACGACGATGGTTTTGAAAGCCTGAATAGCGTCGGGCAATAGATGAATTTCTAAGGAACAAGAAAGTGCAGAGGTCGCGGTAATCGCATGGGAAGGGTGGCTTTGAGCTGTTGAAGCGCGAAGAGGAAAGGCTATTTCTGCGGGCTTCTTGCTGCTTTTAGTCTGTCGTTCGTAATAGGCTGATATAAAGTGATTTGTGAATGAGGGTGCGAAAGTGGCACTTTCACCATGCGAGAACGGTACTTTCGTCCTGTGAAAGTGCCCGTTTGGCAAGGTCAAAGTGCCGTTTTCGTCAACGGAAGGCAGATTGCGGCCTGTCCGGCTTCAGTTTTGCGATAATCATGGATATACACCTTCGGGTAGCTGGCTTTCCGTATCTGTTTCTTGAGAGGATAGGGGATGGCTATCCGTGAAATGTGTTTCTCTCTGTTTCCGTGTAGCGTTGAAACCGTAGAAAAGACGAGGTTCCGGCCGCAGTCGGGCATGCGTCTGGAGGCAATGTGGTGTTTGTTGTATTCTATACGAGGAGTCTGTCTTTTCAGTAGTTGTAGGTCGGAATGGAGATTTTGCGACGATGAACTTGTTAAACTTTCATAAAAGGAAAGTCGTGGCATGCCCGCGGTGCTGCTACTCTAATTAAAATGTGTACTTTTGCAGACCGATTATTAAATGGAGGTTGACTTAGAGCCTCCGGCACGTGCGTGTTAATAGTGTCAGCTTTTGGCCGAGCTGTACGGTTAGTGAATCTCACGGGCAACAAAAGAAAACGTTTTTTAGTAGTAAAATTATTAATTTTTTAGAATGGACACTTTAAGTTACAAGACTATTTCCGCCAACAGGGAAACAGCTAAGAAGGAGTGGGTCGTTGTAGACGCTACCGATCAGGTAGTAGGCCGTCTCTGCTCTAAGGTTGCGAAGCTGCTCCGCGGAAAGTACAAGCCAAACTTCACTCCGCACGTAGACTGTGGAGACAACGTAATCATTATCAACGCAGCTAAGGTTGTGTTCTCCGGCAAGAAGGAGACCGATAAGGTTTACACTCGCTATACTGGTTATCCGGGTGGTCAGCGTTTCAATACCCCGGAACAGCTCCGCAAGGCTCATAACGGTATCGACAAGATGCTCCGCCACGCTGTCAAGGGTATGTTGCCCAAAGGCCCGCTCGGTCGCTCTTTGTTGCACAACCTGCACGTCATCGAGGGTGCGGAACTCAACGGACTTGAGGCTCAGAAGCCGAAGGCAATTGATATTAACCAGTATAAATAATATAGGTGTAAGATGGAAGTAATCAATACAATCGGTCGCCGCAAGAGCGCAGTTGCTCGCGTTTATCTTTCAGAAGGTACCGGCAAGATCACAATCAATAAGAAAGACTTAACTGAGTTCTTCCCATCGGCTATCCTGCAGTACGTTGTAAAGCAGCCCCTGCAGTTGCTCGGTGTCGAAGGTCAGTACGATATTAAGGCTAACCTCGACGGTGGCGGTTTCACAGGTCAGAGCCAGGCTCTCCGCCTTGCCATCGCCCGTGCACTCGTCAAGGTGAACGCTGAGGACAAGAAGAACCTGAAGAGCCACGGATTCCTGACACGCGACAGCCGTGCTGTCGAGCGTAAGAAGCCGGGTCAGCCAAAGGCACGTGCTCACTTCCAGTTCAGCAAGCGTTAATATTTGGATTGTCGAGTTGCGAATCTCGAATGTTGGATTTCCCTCTATTGGGAATGGTTGTTGGAGAATGATGAGCTTTCTCTGTCAGGAATGTTGAGTTTATTCATAATTCGGAATTCCTGCACACAAGGCTCTTGATTCATAAAGCACAGCTGCCCATCAATACGGCTTCCCGTTCTAAGCCCGTAACTCACAAGTCCGAATCGTTTAGTATCTAAACTGGCGCGATTCCTTTTATCGGGGGACTACCCGTCGGTTGATTCTAACAAAAGCTCGGCGAAGCTCATTCGCCAAGAAAGAATTAAAAAGAAAGTAAACAAACAAAACGAAACAACAATGTCAAGAACAAGTTTTGACCAATTACTGGAGGCAGGATGCCACTTTGGCCACCTCCATCGCAAGTGGAATCCGGCTATGAAGCCATATATCTATATGGAACGCAACGGTATCCACATCATCGATCTTCACAAGACCGTAGCCAAGATTGACGAGGCTGCCGAGGTTCTCAAGGGCATCGCCAAGAGCGGTAAGAAGATTCTGTTCGTCGCTACTAAAAAACAATCTAAGGAAGTTGTTGCCGAGAAGGCTTCAGCTGTGAACATGCCATACGTAAACGAGCGTTGGGCCGGCGGTATGCTGACCAACTTCCCAACCATCCGTAAGGCTGTGAAGAAAATGACGAACATTGACAAGCTGATGAGCGACGGAACTTTCTCTAACCTCTCCAAGCGTGAGCTTCTCCAGATTTCACGTCAGCGTGCCAAGCTCGAGAAGAACCTTGGCTCTATTGCCGACTTGACCCGTCTGCCGTCTGCACTCTTCGTAGTAGACGTAATGAAGGAGCACATTGCCGTTAAGGAGGCCAACCGTCTGGGTATTCCTGTGTTCGGTATCGTTGATACCAACTCCGACCCAAGGAATATCGATTATGTAATTCCAGCTAACGACGACGCAAAGGATTCGGTTGAGGTTATCCTGACCGCTTGCTGCGCTGCTATCGCAGAGGGTCTGGAAGAGCGCAAGGCAGAGAAGGCAGACGAGAAGGCATCTGCCGAGCAGGCCGAAGAAGCTGCTGAGGCAAAGCCAAGACGCGCTGCTCGCAAGGTAGAAGAGGCTGCTCCTGCAGAGGAAGCTGCTCCGGCTGCTGAATAAGCAATACTATCAATGGGCATTGGTGAGTGCTCATGGGAGTTTCGCGACTTCCATCAGCACCCGTCAACGCCCACATTATTTATAACTATAATCTAAAGCAAAAGAAATAAAATGGCTGTATCTATTGAAGATATCAAGAAGCTCCGCACTATGACTGGTGCAGGCTTGGCAGATGTAAAGAAGGCTCTCACCGAGGCTGAAGGCGATTTCGACAAGGCTAAGGAGTTGCTCCGCGAGCGTGGTTTGGCTATTGCTGCAAAGCGTTCCGACCGCGAGACATCCAATGGTTGTGTACTTGTAAAGGCTGTTGACGGCTTTGCTGCCATGGTAGCCGTTAAGTGCGAGACCGACTTCGTTGCCAATGGACAGGACTTCATAGCCCTCGTTCAGGACATTCTCGACGCTGCTGTAGCAGCAAAGGCTAAGTCTCTCGACGAGGTGAAGGCTCTGAAGCTCGCTAATGGAGACGATGCTGCAACGGCTGTTCAGCACCGTTCGGGTATCACTGGCGAGAAGATGGAACTCGATGGCTACAATTTCCTCGAAGGTGAGAATGTTTCCGTTTACGACCACATGGGCAAGCACACCCTCGCTACTATGGTTCTGCTGAACAAGAACAACGAGGAGGCAGGTCACAAGGTTGCCATGCAGGTTGCTGCCATGAAGCCGGTAGCTCTTGACGAGGCTTCTGTACCGCAGTCTGTAAAGGACGAGGAGTTCAACGTGGCTGTGCAGAAGACCAAGGAGGAGCAGGTAGAGAAGGCTGTTGTTGCCGCTATCAAGAAGGCAGGCATCAATGCCAATCTCGTAGACAGCGACGATCACATCGAGTCTAACATTAACAAGGGCTGGCTGACCCGCGAGGAGGCAGACAAGGCTATTGAGATTAAGAAGACCGTAAGTGCTGAGAAGGCTGCCAATCTGAACGAGGCCATGATTCAGAACATCGCCAAGGGGCGTCTGAACAAGTTCTTCAAGGACAATTGTCTTGTAGAGCAGGAATTCCAGTTCAGCGAAGGCGACAAGGTAAATGTGGCTGAATGGCTGAAGCAGCAGGACAAGGAACTGAAGGTGGTTGATTATCGTCGGTTCACGCTCGCTGCCGAGTAACCGCGCTTCTTTTTCAAGAAAGATAAACAGGAGTTGCAGGATGGCCTATTCAGGCTCCTGTAGCTCCTTTTTTATTCAGGCCGTTGTTATGCCGGCCTCATAACCCTGACAAGGAAAATGGCCCAATATCAAAAATCCAACTATCATTATGAAGATATTTGCCGTCGGCATGAACTATGCCGAACACAATAAATCGCTGCATGGAGCGTTAGATAAACCAGAGACGCCCGTAATATTTACGAAGCGGATTCCGCCCTTCTGAAGGACAGAAAGCCTTTCTTCATCCCCGACCATTTGGGACGTATAGAATATGAAACGGAAGTCGTGGTGCGTATTAGCCGTCTTGGCAAGACCATTCCCGAGCGGTTTGCCCACCGCTATTACGATGCCGTTACGGTCGGAATTGACTTTACCGCGCGCGAATTGCAGCAGAAGCTCAAGGCGAAAGGACAGCCATGGGAGCTCTGCAAGGGCTTCGACGGTTCGGCAGTTATCGGTGAGTGGGTGCCGAAGGAGAAGTTTCTTGACCTTCAGCGGCTTCGTTTCCACCTTGATATTAACGGGCGGACCGTTCAGGAAGGCTGTACGGCAGACATGCTCTTCAGGATTGACGAGATAATCAGCTATGTCAGCCAGTTCTTTACGCTGAAGACGGGCGACATTCTCTATACTGGCTGTCCCACGGGCTGCGGCCCCGTGCAGATAGACGACCATCTCGAAGGTTACTTGGAGGAACGCAAGGTGCTTGAATTTAACTGCAAATAGTTCTCTTGTCCTCTTTTTATTCACCCCAAATCCCCGATATAAAGATGCAAATGAATATCCAGCGAACAATAATAGGTATCCTTTCGTGGCTTGCTTGCCTTACGGCAAGTGCGCAGGCTCAGCGTTTCTTCAACCTCACGGTGGAGGATGTCGCTATCGACTCTGTGCTGCCTCAGTTCTCGTATGCCATTCCTTTGGGCGAGAATTATGCCGATTCGGTCTATGACTTGGAGATTCGCTATCCCGAGTTCATTGATATGAGTAAGGATGACGAGGCTCTCTACAATGCCATCACGGCGGAAGTGCCTGCAGCCTTACCCGAAATTCATCAGCAGATTACCATCGCCAGAAAGAAGGGAACACTGGAATTTTCGCTTGTTCCCATTGTGGAGCGTGGGGGAAAGAAGCAGTTTCTTGTCAGTTTCATGATAGCCCTGACCTCCCGGCCTGTTTCCCGGTCAGTCCGCAAAGCCATGCAGCACGCCCCGGCTAAGTCGTCCCGTTATGCCGGACACTCGGTTTTGCCTCCGGCAAATGGGCAAAGATTCGTGTACCGGCCAACGGCATCTATCAGTTGACCCCTGCCCTTATACGGCAGGCAGGATTCAGCCATCCCGATAAGGTGAAGGTGTATGGCTATGGAGGAAATTTGCAGAACGAGACTCTTGTTGACGACTATCTGCGGAAGTTCGACGACCTGCCCGAAGTGCCTACCTGCACGGTGGACGGGAAGCGGCTGTTCTACGGACGCGGCCCTGTCAGCTGGGAAAGCAAGGATGCGACGCGCCGGACGCGCAATCCCTATTCGCAATATGGGTATTATTTCCTGACCGAAAGCGATGCGGAGCCGCTGACGGTAGACTCTGTTGCTTTCCTCAACGAGAATTACCCGAAGGCTGACGATTATCATTCGCTGTATGAGGTTGACAATTACGCATGGTTCGCAGGTGGCAGAAACCTTTTCGACAAGACTCCGCTGTATGCTGGAAAGACCTACAAGTATGTGCTTCCGAACGCAGCGAAGACAAAAAACGGGAAACTCTCGGTAGGGATAACTACGGGCATATATTCCTCTTCTGTCTCTATTGCCCTCAACGACTCTGTCCTTGGTACTGCAACGGTGAAGCCCGGAGACATGTTCGACAAGGGATATGAACTTGAACGTGTCTATACCGTACGCAATTTGCAGGCCACAGATACCATCTCCATCATTGTTTCGGGAGGCGGGCCGGCCCGTTTGGACTATATTTCCATTGCCTACGATAGTCCACGGCCTATGCCCAATCTGTCAGCAGGTTCGTTTGCCACGCCCGAGTTCGTGTACAATATAACCAATCAGGACCATCACTCTGACAAAAATGTCGATATGGTCATCATTATCCCTACCAATCAGAAACTATTGCCACAGGCTCAGCGGCTGGCTGAGTTCCACCAGCAGCACGATGGCGTCACGGTCAGAGTCGTGCCTGCCGACGAGCTATATAACGAATACTCCAGCGGTACTCCCGACGCGATGGCCTATCGCCGCTATCTCAAGATGATGTACGACCGTGCAGAGGACGATAGCCAGCTGCCCAAGTCGCTTCTGCTCTTCGGCGACTGCGTCTGGGATAACCGCATGCTTACTGCCGATTGCAGTCAGCTTGACCCCGACAATTACCTTTTGGCGTACGAGAGCGAGAACTCGTTCAGCCTGACCGACTGCTATGTCAACGATGGATGGCTGACCCTGATGGACGATGGCGAGGGAGGCGACCTCTTGTCGCGCGACAGGGAAGACCTTGGTGTGGGACGCTTTGCAGTAAGCAACGTCAGCGATGCCCAGACAATGGTAGACAAGACCATATCGTATGCTGAGAACGCCAATGCCGGAAGTTGGGAAAACGTCATAATGTTCATGGGCGACGATGGTAACAACAACCTTCACATGCGCGACGTCAATCAGACTGCCGAGACCATCATGTCGCAGTATCCCGGCTATCAGGTCAAAAAGGTAATGTGGGATGCCTATACGCGTGTTACGTCTGCTACAGGTAACGCTTACCCGGACGTGTCGAGGCTCATCAAGCAGCAGCAGGCACAGGGAGCACTCATCATGGACTATGCCGGACATGGTTCGGAAATCCAAATCTCACACGAGTCAGTGCTCCGCCAGAACGACTTTACGAACTTTACGAACGACAATCTTCCCCTATGGATTACCGCCTCGTGCGACATCATGCCCTACGACGGCACGATTGCCACCATCGGCGAGGAGAGCATGCTTAACAAAAAAGGCGGCTCGGTGGCTTTTTGGGGTACAACCCGAACCGTATATGCCAACTACAACAAGGCCATTAATACGGCATTTCTCCGCCATGTTCTCAGTTTTACAGACGGAAAGCTACCACTATCGGCGAGGCACAGCGGTTGGCAAAATGCGAGATGATAGACTCGCGCAGCGACCAGACCCGGAACAAGCTGCAATATGCCCTTCTTGGCGACCCTGCTCTGTCGTTGAACTTGCCACGGCTAAAGGCTGTCATCGACTCTATTGACGGTATTCCCGTAGGCGGCGCACAGAAGATAACGCTTAAAGGAGGTGCCGTTGCCAAAGTGGTGGGCCACATTGTCAGGGAGGGAGAGCTGCAGTCTGATTTCCAAGGCAGGATGACCGCTACCGTGCGCGATACCCGCGAACTGATAACCTGCAAGAAACAGGAGGAGACCTCGGCTTCTGCCTTCCAGTTCTACGACCGGCAGAAGGTGCTCTACAACGGCTCCGGCAGTGTCAGGGACGGGCGTTTCTCTTTCATCTTTGCTGTTCCGCGCGACCTGAACTATGCCGACGGCACGGGGCTTATCAACATCTATGCCGTCAATGAGGCGCACACGCTGATGGCCAACGGTGACGAGGAAGGTTTCTATATCAATGGCTCGGAGCAGGTAAGTACCGATTCCATCGGCCCGTCTGTCTACTGCTATCTCAATAGCCCCTCATTCGTCAACGGAGGCAGCGTCAATACCACACCGTATTTCGTGGCAGAAGTGAGCGACAAAGACGGTATCAACGCATCAGGTAACGGTATCGGGCACGACATGCAGCTTATCATCGACGGCGACATGGCTAAGACATACACCCTGAACGATAATTTCGCTTTCGATTTCGGCAGCTATACCAAGGGCAGCACCCACTACTCCATCCCCGAACTCTCCGAGGGCGTCCATCAGCTGAAGTTCCGCGTATGGGACATTCTCAACAATCCGTCTGAGGCCACCCTCACTTTCAAGGTGGTAAAGGGGCTTGCCCCCAATATCGAGAGCATCAGCTGCACGAACAATCCTGCCACGACGAATACGACGTTCATCGTAGCCCACGACTACATCGGGTCGAATGTAGACGTTGAGGTTCAGGTTTTCGACACATCCGGGCGTATTCTCTGGCAGCATAAGGAGACCGGAGTGTCTTCGGGCAACACCTATACCGTAGAATGGAATCTTGTCTCCAACGGCGGTGCCGCCCTTAAGACGGGTGTCTATCTCTACCGTGTAAGGCTCGGGTGCGATGGTGCGATGAAGGAATCGAAGGCGAAGAAACTCGTCATCCTGAACAATAATTGACGCAGTAGAGGCGTTTGAATATTGGAAAAATGAAAGAATGAAATCGTGAAATGGCAGATGGAATGTTTCCATGGCGAAGAAGCGGTATAAGGGAATATTGCTGTGCGTATTCCGATAGTGAAGAAACAAAATAATGAATATCAACGTGCGCATGCCTATTGCTGCATTGAGATATGGTAATCATAGAAGCATGAATAAATCATACAGGCTCATAGGGCTGTCTCTCCTCCTTTCTGCCACTGCCACCGTGTGGGGACAGAGCAAGAAAGACATGTTCAACCCTATCAAGAACTCCGTAACCTCACAGACCATTGCCCCTGATGCCCGTGCCGCAGGTATGGGCGACGTGGGCGCGGCTACCGACCCCGATGTTAATTCGCAGTACTGGAATCCTGCAAAATACCCGTTCACCATCTCCCGTGCCGGCGTTGCGCTCAACTATACGCCTTGGCTTCGTCAGCTGGTCAGCGACATGGACCTTGCCTATCTGGCGGGCTACTACCGCATCGGCGACTACAGTGCCGTCTCGGGTTCGCTCCGCTACTTCTCCTTGGGTGAGGTTCAGCTCGACGACGACGGCAGCATGACCATCAGTCCTTACGAGATGTCAGTCGATGTTGCCTACTCTCTGATGCTGAGCGAGCATTTCTCGCTTGGTGCCGCCGTCCGCTGGATTTATTCAGACCTTACCTACGACTACACGCAGGACACCTCTCCCGGGTCGGCCTTTGCTGCCGACATCTCCTGTTACTATCAGAACTACTTCAACATGGGCGACCGCGAGTGCCAGTTGGGCTTGGGTCTGAATGTCTCCAACATAGGTTCGAAGATTACTTTTGGCGGAGACAACCGTTCGGAGTTTATTCCTACCAACATGAGGCTGGGAGCTTCGGTGATGATTCCCGTCGACGAGTTCAACCGTTTTACGATCTCGGCAGATGCCAACAAGCTCCTTGTTCCTTCAGTGCCTGTGCAGAATGAAGGCGAGTCGGCATCGGACTATACCGAAAGACTTAACAAGGAGTATTACGGAGTGTCGTCTATCTCGGGTATCTTCAAAAGTTTCAACGATGCACCGAACGGATTTTCCGAAGAGTTGCAGGAGGTTCAGTGGAGCGTGGGAGCCGAGTACAGCTACAACGACCGTTTCTCGCTGCGTGCAGGCTATCACCACGAGAGCGAGAATAAGGGCAACCGAAAGTATTTCACGGTTGGTGCAGGCTTCAAAATGAGTGTTTTCTCGCTCGATGCAGGCTACGTTATTGCCACCGCCAAGAGCAATCCGCTCGACCAGACGCTGCGTGTCTCCCTTTCGTTCGATATGGACGGCATAAAGGACTTGTTTCACAGAAGATAAGGTTTCGCCCCTTCCCCTCTCTGTAAGGGAGGGAGAAGGATTGCCATTGCAGGCTGTTTCCTGACGGAAAGGGTAATTCCTTTCTCACATTCTTTCTTTCGGAGGGGCTTGGGGAGTCCCTGCCCGACTTATGGAAATCACCTGTCCTTTCTTGCGTTCCCTCCTTTTGGGGGCGTGGGGAGGCTCTATTCAACATATTATGCAAAACTCTCAATTATCTGTTGTTCCCTCTTTCCGCGTCGGAATGGGCTACGATGTCCACAGGCTCGTGGAAGGTCGCGCCCTCTTCTTGGGTGGAATCAGAATTGACCATGCCCTTGGATTGCTTGGGCACAGCGATGCCGACGTACTCATTCACGCCATCTGCGACGCACTTCTCGGTGCTGCCAACATGCGCGACATCGGCTATCACTTTCCCGACACGTCGGATGCCACCCTTGATATGGACTCGAAGATAATCCTTCGCAAGACCGTTGAGCTGATTGCCGCTAAGGGCTACCGCGTCGGAAATATTGATGCCACCATCTGTGCAGAGCGTCCGAAGATAAATCCCCATATCCCTGCCATGCAGAAATGTCTTGCCGAGGTCATTGGCTGCGGCGAGGACGCCATCTCCATCAAGCTACCACCTCTGAGAAAATGGGTTTTGTGGGACGTGAGGAAGGCATGGCTGCGTATGCGGTCTGCCTGATAGCCAAGTAAGAAAGTCGCGAATAGACTTACTGATAATTGATTGAGTAACAGATAGTTGTCTTGCTGTTGGGCGAAAGCGTCTTTTCCGTTTTGTCAGCAAGCCCGTTTGACCCAATGAAAGTGCCACTTTCGTCATGCGAAAGTGGCACTTTCATTGTATGGGCAATTCTGTTTGGTCTTCCGTTTCTTTCTTGTTCTCTGTTCTTCTGTAAAGAATGGGTGCTCCCGACAATCCCGGTCAGGTCTTTGCCGGCGAAGTCCTTGAGCCGCAAAAGGCCCTTGAGAGATTTGTCAAGGTGCCCAAAAAACTTTATCGTATGAAAATTTTGGCAAGGACAGGATTTTTCTCAGATATTATTTGTATCTTTGACACATTCTGTTGGTGCTGCATGATGTTCGCTGTAAAATAAGTGAACGTTTGTTTCAGCCGGTTAATGCTATAAATCTGTTTTAGGGAACTCATTATATCAGATGAAAATTATATTTAGCCGAGGGTTGGGATATAGCCCTGCAAGGCTCGTAGTATTCAAGAACGGGCAAAGAATAAGGATTTGCTCCGTGAAGAAGGATTATTGTGTGTTTGATGCACAAGAGGGCGACCAGATTATTGTCGAATTAAAATATCTTGGTATTCCTACACTGCCGATTGCATCCTTTGTCTGCCGCGGAGAGAATGATACGTTTTCGGTCGGTCCTACGGCAATGTGCAAAAGATGGGAAATGGCAAACCTCAGGATATTCCCGTGGTTCTGCACTTTGTTTCTCCTCCTGAAAATACTGGTAAGGTCGGATACTCATGAATGGCTTTTTGCGGCATGCTTGCCTTTACGATTTTATCCTTGGTTTGTTTTCAGGTCTGTATGTCGATTCCCTTTATGCTGAAAAGGTTGTTCAGCGGAGGTTTCACTGCATGAACGCCGGGTTGCCCGTGGCTTTTTGTCATATCAATGTGTTCTGTAGCCTGTATGGATTAGCAGGCATGGAACACGCTGCGGTTTGTCAGTCGGTTCATGCTGCGGCTTCACCGATGCTGGCTTTTGTCTTGTTCCCGACGGCTTTCATGGCAGGGAGCGCGAGGCGTTGGCAATAGCCTTATAGCCTTATCTTTCCTTCGTGATCTTTCATGATGTCGTTGTCGAAATCAATCTTGGTTTTGTCGTTCTTCCTCAGGGTCCATCGGAAGAGTATCCATGGCGTGAATGTCCTTTCCGTTGAGTAGGACACACTTCGGTAGGCACCTGTGCTGATGGTGGTCTTGCTTCGGGGATTGCCGATGAAACTCGTGCATCCTACCGACAAAACGATGTCGGGAGTAAAGCCGTATGATAGGACAAGCGTACTCGTGGGGTTAAAATTCTTTGTTCTTGAGAACTCCGTGTGTATGTAATTCTGGTAATTGAGTGAAGTTTGTACCTCAAAGTCGCCCCATTTCTTTCTGATAAAGAGCATGGCGGTGAAATATTTCTTGGCTCCTGCGGTTGTATAGTAGTCTACGTTGTGTGCCGTGTTCATCAGAAGGGTATATCCATTTTTCAGCCAAAGCAGGTTGAGCTGCATTTTCAGTGAGCGGAATCGGTCCTCGTTTCTGTATGTTGTCAGCAGTCCTCCGTTGTCCAGTGTCATGCTGACAGACTTGGCAATATCGTTGGATATGCCGTATGACATGTTTGCGCTGAGGCTCAGCCCTTTGTCGAAATAAGAGACATCTATCCCGAAAGTGTGCGTCTTTGAGGGCATGAGGAATGGATTTCCACGGCTGATAAGGAGTGTGTCGGCTGACGTGTTGTACGGATTCAGCAGAGTTACATCCGGTGCTGTGTTGCTGTATCTGTAACTGACGCCTGTCTTTATGCTGTTGGTGATGTTGTAGAAGGCGTGAAGGGACATCCGCGGTTTGAGATAATGGTGCGAAATGCTGTCCGACTTCATTGATACATACTCCATTCCTGCCATGGCGTTATAGGTCAGTCTGCGCATCAGCTGGCCGCTGTAGCCTGCAAAGACAAACTCGTTCAGCCTGTGGTGTCCGTAAAGATGGCTTCCGGTGCCTGTGCTTTCAATCCTGTCATACGAGTATTGCGTCTCGTTTCCAAAGTTGAGGCTTCCGCCATTGTCGAAGTCCTTGGAATAGTCTAACGTCAGGGTCATCAGCTTGCGGTCGTTGCTGTATTTCTGATAGTTCTCTCCTCCTTTCCCGTCTATGTGTTCTTCCAAGTTGTTGGTGTTGTCAGCGCGGTTGTCGGAATAAACGGCATACGCCTCCAGCTCTTCATCTTCGGCAAACAGGTGCTTGTAGTAGGCTGTTGCAGAAAACAGATGCGAGTGGTATTCGGACGTGTTGTTGCGGACAATGCTGTGCTTGTTCTGCTCGCCGTGAGAGAGGTAATCGTTGGTTTCCTTGCTTATGTTGCCCTGAATATATGCTGCAAGATAGTCTTTTTCGCCCATTCGCCACTTTGTCATAAAAGAATAGTCAAATTCTCTGTTCTTGTTTTCCGACTCTCCCCAATATTCTTTCGCAAGCACGGGAGTAACGAGGCTGTACCTGTTTTCTTTCCTGCTGTGCCCTGCACCGGGTG
This sequence comes from Prevotella dentasini JCM 15908, assembly GCF_000614065.1. Classification (GTDB taxonomy): domain Bacteria; phylum Bacteroidota; class Bacteroidia; order Bacteroidales; family Bacteroidaceae; genus Prevotella; species Prevotella dentasini. Next base: position 49,262 of record NZ_BAKG01000016.1, read on the forward strand.
AGGCGTCTCCGTAGAACGAAATGCTGCTGTTGCCGATTTCAAACTTCGGCATGATGAAATAGTCTTTCTTCGGATAGTCTGCACGTGCCGAGAGCTGCTCGTATGTGTATAGCGAGGTGGTCTTTTTCAGTTTTATGTTCATCACGCGCTTCACGCCTTGGCGCATATACTTGGCTCCGACCACGTCTTCTATCTCTACCGACTTGATGCGCGACGGGTCAATGGGACTTATGCCTGAATTTACGCGCATGCCGTCTATGAGTATGGCCATAGCCTGACCGTCGGCAGAGCGCACGCTCTCGTTGATAGGGTCGCTGTAGATGAGCGGTATCTCCTGCAAGGCAACAAACGGGTTTCCGCTTTCCTTGGCTTTCTGCGAAAGGTAGAAGACATATCCCTTTGAGGTGGTCCGGCTGAGTCTTCCCTCAACGACGACGCTGTCGAGCATGGTGCTTTCCGTTTCAAGGATGAAATCTAAGGTAACGTCCTGATTGGGGACGGCCACGGAATCTTCCTGATTGCGGAAGCCTATATGGCTTATAACCATATTGTATTTCCCCTGCGGTATGTTGCCGGTATGGTATTCACCACTGGCTGCCGAATGGGTATGTACAGTCAGTTCTCCGTTCTTGTAAAGATAGATGCTGGCTCCTTTTACTCCAGTGCCTTTCTCGTCAGTTATTTTTCCCTGTATGTGGTATTGCGGAAAGGCGAATACAGGTGTCAGGAGCAAGGCGAAAAGCAGTGTTATGATTTTATCCATAGCCAAAAGACTTGTGAATCGTTTGATGGGATGCTTTAGTTTCCTCCTTGTTGCAAAGTTAATGAAAGTTTTTTTATTTTTCCAAGTTTTACATCGAATTAGTCTTTGCCTTTGAAGATAACCGCAAAGTTGACGAAAAGTTGTTTCCGCGTTGTTGTAATGATGCCTTACCGCCCCGGGGGTACATAAAAAAGACGGACACCCAAGTGCCCGTCTTTGCATCAGTCGTTATTCTTATTTGAGTTTGTAAGGTTATATGGCATCTCACGATGCTGTACTGAAGAGTAATTATCTGATGATAATCTTCTTGCCCTGATGGATGTAGATGCCGCGCTGAGTAGGCTTGGCAACACGCTGTCCGGAGAGCGTATAGTAGTAAAGGTCGCTGTTGTTCAGCTTCTCATTGTCTGTTTCTATATTGTCGATGCCGGTAGCCGTATTAATAGTGAGATTGTAATGCCCCTGTGCATCGGTTGATGGGTTGACGGTAATGAAGGTGCTTTGCCTAATGTTCTCGGCATTGACGGTTTGAGGACTGCCTGTGCCTACGCTGAAGACAAAGTTCACGAGGTCTGAGGAGTTTTCGATAGTGAAGTTCTGGACAAACCATTTCTTGCCGTCGACGGTTTCAAGGGTTGTAATCTTGTCGCCCGGCCACTTGCCTGACTTGGTGGCATGGTTGCCGCCCCAAATCCATGAATTGATGGCCGGACTGGCTGCCGTGGTGGAGGCACTGGCCCATGCAGCCCCGGCATCGTCTGCATTTACATATACCTTGATGTCGTAGGGCTTGAAGTCGACAAGGCTGTAGGTCTGGCTGACGATACCTGTAACGGAGCCATTAATGAGCAGACCGACTTTCAGGACGGTTGTTGCACCCGCGGGGATGGAAATGGTTGTACCGTCTGACGCCTTCGTCCCGTTGGATGCAGTCGGTTCGCTGCCGTCCATGGTGTAGACGAGCTGCGCGTCGGTATCGGCAGTGATGGCTTTCAGTGTCGTTTCCTGTGCACCGTCGTAGGTTCCACCGGGGAGGGTTACCCATGCCGAGTTGATGCTCTTGGAAAGATAGTAGGCATAGTGGTAGCCGGAAAGAACCTGTACATAGTCGGAGATATTTTGTTGGTAGTTGGCCGTGTTGCCGAGGACAACCAACAGGTTACCTTTCGTTCCGTTGACCTCGTTGGCGTACAGGTCTTGGTTGGTCCACTTGTTGGTGAAGTTGCTCATGTTGGTAATGCCTGCCAGTTTGCGTGCAGTAATCATTGCCTTAATCTCACCGGGGTAGGCAAGATAGTGCTTGTAGAAGACGCAGGGAGTGCCCGGCATGGCAAGCAGGTAGGCATTGGCAGCGAGGGTGTCGCGACGAATCGGGCCATTGCCGTTGCCGCTGGCACGTACCTCGGTGTCGTGGTTCTCTACGAAGGTTACGGCATACTGGCGATAGGCAGGCTCGGTTATGAGATTATTGTCAGTCTTGAGCTTGCGCCAGTCTCTTCCGTCTACTGCATCACGGACGTTGTACTTGAATGGAAAGTCGAAGGCGGCACTGTGCCGGCCGGTGGCGTCAATCCAGTTGGTGATGGTCTGCTTGCTGTCCCAACATTCACCGACGGAGTAGGCAACGCCTGCAGCCTGATTGTAGTCGGCAATGTGCGAGCCGTTGAAGCCTTTCACCATGTCGTAACGGAATCCTGTGTAGCCGAGGTCGTTGAGAAGGAACTTCTCGTAGGCCTTGACTATGGTCTGCACGTTCTCACTCTTGTGGTCGAGGTCGCGCATGCCGTCCCAGTCTTCTCCCTCGTCGTAGTTGCTGCTGAGTTCTATTCCCTGTTTCCCGGCTTCGGTGGCAGCCTTTCCGCCGTCGTCGTTGGCACAGATGTCGGCAGGCTTGTGCTGATAGGCAGTGCCGTTGTAGGTCTCGGCAGGGAAACCGAACCATCCGTTGTCGGTGCCGTGATGGTTGATGACCACGTCGGCAATGGTTCCGATGTTCTTCTGCCTGAAAGTCTCAATCATGCTCTTCAGCTCGGCCTCTGTTCCGAATGAGGAGTTCTGATTGAAATAATAAAGTGGGTCGTAGCCCATGGAGGTTGAGGCGGACGCCTTTCCGCTCTGCGGCACCCATACGAGGTCGAAGTAGCCGGCGAAGTCGTTGGCTTTATTTTCGAGTACGGTCCATTTGGAGTCGTCGAAGGAGTCCCAGTAAAAGCCTTGGAGCATGACACCGCCATAGTTGGCAGGCCAGCCCTGTGCAAGGGCGGTAAGTGAAAGTCCCAAGGCGAAAACGCTTGATAATATCCGCTTCATATAGATTCTTTTTAATGCTTCTCTGTGAAATCTGTGCAAAGGTACGAATTTATTGAGGGGAGTATATGAAATTGACATACATCAAACGACAAATAGTGTGCAAACGTTTGCGCCCGGTCAGGGACAGGAAAGCTCGGAGGCGGTACGTGTTTCGTGGCACAGCCTTGATACGGGAACATGCGCTGTTCTGATGGTTTGCAGGTATATGTGCAAAATTTTTCAGCCGTGCAAGGCTCTGATGTTGCGATTCTGAGCATGCGTAAGGTGGCTTTCTTTCTTCTATGGCAGGCTGACGGATGCAACGTATTGACACGCAGGGGATTAAGAAAGAGAATGTTCATTGTGCCACTTTCGGAAAACGAAAACGGCACTTTCGCAGGATGAAAGTGCCGTTCTCGCATGGTGAAAGTGCCGCTTTCGGCAGCCCGTGCTTATTATATAATGGTATAGGGAGCGAGGGGGCTTAATGGCGCTGGCTCAGCTCCTTGGCGGATGCAGGGAACGCCGGCTTCCCTGACTCCCCTGACTCCTCAGGCTTACGGATAACTCCTCTTGGGCTTGGGCATCTTCTTAGAAAGAGAGAACCATTGTCTGGCGCGGCCCGAGCGGAATGTTCTTGGTGAGGTCGACGGTTGCACCGGTGGTGATGTCGGTGGCGGTAGTGTGCCTGCCGATGACCTCGGCATAGCGGGCTGCTTCAAGCTGGTTGTCGGCCTTCCTGCCGTTGAGGATGGTGAGGACGTTCTTGCCATTCTGCTGACGGGCGATGACGTAGACACCGTGCCAAGGTATGAACTGGGTCTGCGAGCCGCGGGTAATGACTTCATTGTTCTGCCGCCAGTGGAGCAGGCGGCTTGTCCAGTCGAACATGGCGTTTTCGGCAGCGGTCCGCCCCTCGCGTGTGAACTTGTCGGCTTTGTCGCCGGGGAAACCGCCGGGGAAGTCTTTGCGGACATTGCCGTCGGTTGCTTCCTTCGTGCCGTTCATGAGAATTTCCGTACCATAGTAGAGCTGCGGCGTGCGGTTCATCGTCAGCAGAAGGGCATAGGCCTGCTTGAGGGCTGCGGTGTCGCTGCCGTTGCCGAGGAAACGGTCGGTGTCGTGGTTTTCGACGAACGCCATCACGGACGACGGGTTGGCATAGAGATAGTCGTAGCAGAGGACGTTGTAGATGCGGTTGAGTCCCTTCCACCATTCGTCGGTCTCTTCGTTCTTCGCCATCGAAAGGCGGTCGTAGAAGGCGAAGTCCATGACGGTTTTCAGATAGCTGTTCGTGTCGGAGAGCTTGCTGTCCTTCTGCCATGCAGCCGTGTAGGCAGGCTCGGTAACCCAAGTTTCGCCGACGGTATTGAAGTTGGGGTATTCGCGGTCGAGCACTTTCATCCACTGTGCCATCGCTTCACGGTCGGCATAGGGATAGGTGTCCATACGGATGCCGTCGATGCCGGCAGACTCTATCCACCAGACGGAATTCTGAATGAGATACTTCATCACGTGAGGATTGCGCTGGTTGAGGTCGGGCATTGACTTTACGAACCATCCGTCTGCGGTCTCGGCCATGTCCACCTTGCTTGCGTATGGGTCGAGTACGGGTGTGAGCTTGTAGGAAGTCTGGAGTCCGTAGCCGGGATGGTTGAACCAATCCTTCGAGGGAACGTCCTTGCTCCACGGATGATAGTCGCCGCAGTGGTTGAAAATCATATCCATCACTACCTTTATTCCCTTTGCGTGGCAGGCATCCGTCAGTGCCCTGTACTCGTCGTTCGTGCCGAAGCGCGGGTCTACGCGATAGTAATCTGTGGTGGCATAGCCGTGATAGGTGCTGTGCCTGCCGTTGTTGGGGCCGTTGTTCTCCAGCACGGGAGTGAACCAGAGAGCAGTTACGCCGAGTTCGGTGAAGTAGTCGAGGTGCTGACGGATGCCTGCAATGTCGCCGCCGTGGCGGAGACTCGGCTCGTTTCGGTTGCAGTCCCTGTCCTCCATCGTCTTGAAGGCATCGTTCTGAGGGTTTCCGTTTGCGAAACGGTCGGGCATCAGCATATAGAGCACGTCGGTATTGTCGAATCCCTTTCGGGCATCGCCCGCCATTTCGCGCTGCTCAAGCCGATAGGCGGAAGAGAACTTCTTGCCCTTGTTCCTGAAGTTTATCTTCATTTTGCCCGGCTGTGCGCCCTTCAAATTCAGATAGACGAGCAGATAGTTCGGGGAATCGAGACGGACGAGGGAATCTATCTTCACGCCGGGATAGTCGATGCTGACCTCTGACGTCTTGATTCCGTCGCCGTAGACCATCAGTTGGAGCGACGTATCCTTCATGCCGGCATACCAGTCAGTAGGGTCAATGCGGGTAATGGGCTGTGCATTGAGCACTAAAGGAAGAATCATAAGGAGTAAAAGCCAACTTCTCCGGGAGGAGGCGAGTTTGAGATTGCTGAAAATCTGTCGGGATATCATATTATACTTTGTTGCTTGTATATGGATTTTACGGGTAACTGGCGGCTGACATTGCTGACAGCCGTCGCAGAAACCCCTCCGGAGTGGAAGGGTTGGAGGAATGTTTCGGTGATTTAGTCGTGTAGGATGAGCGCGCTCTGTCCGTCGACCATCACTTCGCCGCCTTCCATCTCGCCGAGTCCGGCCTCATTGACCTCGCCGTTGGTACAGACGATGGTGTACTGGCCTTGCGGGATGTTGACGGTGCGCAGCTCGTTGCCGGCGTTGAGTATGACGTAGATGTTGTTCCACTTGTCGCCGCCGGCATGGTTCTTCAGCCGGAAGCCGACGAGGCAGTCCTGAACGGGGAGGAACTCGAGGTGCCTGCGGACGAGGTCTGCACTGCCGAGGCGGAAGGCAGGGTGGAGCTTGCGGAGACGGATGAGTCCGCTGTAGTAGTTGAACACCTGCGGATAGGCTTCGAGGTTGTTCCAGTCGAGGTGGTTGATGCTGTCGGGTGAGTTGAAGGAATTGTGCACTCCCTTCTTGTCGCGCAGCATCTCCTCGCCCGAGAGCATGAAGGGCACGCCCTGAGAGGTGAAGACGGCGGTCTGTGCGAGGAGGGCGAGGCGGATGAGCTGCTCGTCGTCGTATTCGGTTTCGGGTATGGAGGCGCGCAGTCGGTCGGTGAGGCACATGTCGTCGTGGCAGCTGACGTAGGCAATCATCTGCGTGGGTTCGGTGGCGTAGGGCTGCTTGGAGTAGTTGACCTTCGAGTAGTCTACCTGCGGATGGGCTATCATGCCTGCGATTCCGGCCTTCAGGCTCTCTTCCTGTCCGGCGACGCCTCCGAGGAATCCTGCCTTGTGGTCGTCGGAGAACGGGCCGCGCAGTGCGTCGCGCATGTCGTCGGAGAAGGCGGCTATGCCGGGCATCTGCGGTATGGCTGCCTTCATGGCGAGCTTTTCCTGCGGATAGGCGCAGCGGCCTGCACTCCAGCCCTCGCCGTAGATGAAGATGGAGGGTCGGTGGCATTCATTTCTTTGCGGATGAGGTTCATCGTCTCTATGTCGTGCACGCCCATGAGGTCGACGCGGAATCCGTCGATGTGGTATTCGTCGGCCCAGTATTTCATGGATTCGAGCATGAACCGGCGCATGAGCGGCCTCTCCGATGCGGTTTCGTTGCCGCAGGCAGAGCCGTCGGAAGGTGTTCCGTCGGCATTGTAGCGGTAGTAGGCCTTGGGGAATGTGCGCTCGAAGTTGCTGCCTGCGAGGTCGAATGTGTGGTTGTAGACTACGTCGAGTATGACGCGGATGCCGGCCTTGTGGAGTGCCTGCACCATCTGCTTGAACTCGGTGATGCGGCGTTCGGGCCGGGCGGCGTCGGTGGAGTAGCTGCCTTCGGGGACGTTGTAGTTCAGCGGGTCGTAGCCCCAGTTGTATTGCGGAAGGTCGGGGCGCGACTCGTCTACCGAGGCGTAGTCGAACGAGGGGAGGAGGTGGACGGCGTTGATGCCGAGGGCCTTGAGGTGGGCGATGGCTTTAGGCTCGGTGAGGGCGAGGTACTTGCCCTTGTGGGTCAGGCCCGACGACGGGTCGATGGAGAAGTCGCGGTGGTGCAGCTCGTAGATGATAAGCTCGGCCGGGCTTTTGGTGGGCACGCGGCGGTCGGCGTCCCATCCCTCGGGGTCGGTGTCGTCGAGGTCAATCACGGCACCGCGCCTGCCGTTGCATCCGACGGCCTTGGCGAATACGCCGGGCGTCTCGCCCTGTCCGATGTCGAAGGTGTAGAACTTGCCCTTGAGGTCGCCCTTGACGGTGGCTGTCCACTGGTTGCTGCCGGCGGATGCGAGCCTGACTTTCTTGCAGGCCTTTCCGCCCTGTCCGGCCTCGTAGAGGCGGAGGGTGGGCTTGGAGGGCGCGTTGAGGCGGAAGACGGTTGCCTTGGGCGAGTAGGATACTTCGTTGAACTGTTCCTGTGCCGTTGCGTTCTGCGGGAGCAGGAGGGCGGTGATGACGGCTGCCATGTAGTGTCTTATGTTCATAATCGGATTGTTTTTGTAAAAATATTTTATAGATGGTTCTGCGGATGGAAGCGGACGGAAGCGAATGGAGGCGGATGGCCGGAGGGTGAAAGTTCGATTTTTCAATCGTCTGAATATCAGCTCATTGCAGATTTGGTGCTACTTTCTTCGGAACGCCTTTATACCTTTTCGGGAAAAAGTACGATGTTTTTGGACAAAACGTACGATGTTTTTGGGCGAAACGTACGATGTTTTTGGGCAAAACGTACGATGTTTTTCCGGGGAAGGTATATGGCGTCCGAAAATGTAAGGTATTTTCGCAAACTTACATCAGGCTGACGGCGAAGCCTCCGCCGCGTGCCTCGGTCAGCCTGAGGACGTCGCCTTTCCTGACCTTTCTCTTGGTGATGACGTATGCCTTCGGGTTCTTCTCGTAGTCGGCATCCTTGGCGTCGGCGTAGACGGTGCAGTCGTAGGTGCGTCCCTTGTCGAGGAAGTCGAGCCTGATGACGCTCTTGTGCCCGTCCTCGTTGCACTTGCCTCCTATGAACCACTTGTCCGTGCCCTTTGCCTTGCGCGCCACGGTGATGTAGCGTGCCGGCTCGGCCTCGAGGTAGATGCTCTCGTCCCAGTCGCAGGCTACGTCGCGGATGAACTGGAAGGCGTCGTCGTACTTCCTGTAGTTCCCGGGCAGGTCGGCGGCCATCTGGAGCGGGCTGTACATGGTCAGGTAGAGGGCGAGCTGCCCGGCGAGCGTGGTGTGGACGAAGTTGGGGTTGTCGCTCCACGTGCCGAGCTGGGTCTCGAGTATTCCGGGCGTGTAGTCCATCGGTCCGCCTTGCAGCCGCGTGAAGGGCAGTATGACGGTGTGGTCGGGGCGGCTCCCGCCGAAGGCCTCGTACTCGGTTCCGCGCGCACTCTCGTTGCCTACGAGGTTGGGGTAGGTGCGGCAGAGTCCTGTCGGCCGGACGGCTTCGTGGGCGTTGACCATGATGTGGTGCTTGGCCGCCTCCTTTACGACGTGGAGGTAGTGGTTGTTCATCGACTGGGAGAAGTGGTGGTCGCCGCGCGGTATGATGTCGCCCACGTAGCCCGTCTTGACGGCGTCGTAGCCGTACTTGTTCATGAGGTTGAAGCGTCGGTGAGGTGGCGTTCGTAGTTGACGACGCTCGAGGAGGTCTCGTGGTGCATCATCAGCCTGACGCCCTTGGAGTGGGCGTATTCGTTGAGGGCCTTGAGGTCGAAGTCGGGGTATGGCGTGGTGAAGTCGAAGACGTCCTGCTTCCACATGTTTGCCCAGTCTTCCCAGCCTATGTTCCATCCTTCTACGAGCACTTGGTCGAGTCCGTTCTCGGCGGCGAAGTCTATGTACTGCCTTACCTTCTCGGTCGTCGCCCCGTGGCGTCCGTTGGGCTTCGCCTTGTCGTAGTCGGTCAGTCCGAGCTTCACGGATGGGAACTCGTCGGTATAGTTCCACGCGCTCTTCCCGACAATCATCTCCCACCATACTCCGCAGTACTTCGTGGGGTGAATCCACGACGTGTCCTCAATCTTGCACGGTTCGTTGAGGTTGAGTATGAGGTTGCTCGAGAGCATGTCGCGCGCGTCGTCACTGACGAGGATGGTGCGCCACGGCGTCTGGCAGGGTGTCTGCATGTAGCCTTTCATGCCTGTTGCGTCGGGGGTGAGCCACGACTCGAATGTCATCGTCCTGTCGTCGAGGTTGAGGTGCATCGTGGCGTAGTCGATGCAGGCCGCCTCGTGTATGTTGATGTAGAGTCCGTCCTCCGATTTCATCTGCAAGGCGGTCTGCACGCCCGTCTCGGAGAATACGGCGACGGAGGAGTTGCCCCAGTTCACCGCATCGTGGAACCGCTGCCGTATTTCCGACAGGCGCGATTCCTGCGTCTCCTGCTCCTGCGTATCGTAGTCGCCCGGTATCCACCAAGCCGTGTGGTCGCCTGTCATGGCAAACTGCGTCTTCTCCTCCTTGATGACGAAGTAGTTCAGCTCCTTCTGCTGCGGAAACTCGTAGCGCAGCCCCACGCCGTCGTCGTAGACGCGGAAGCGGAGAATCATCCTTCTGCCGGTCCCGCGCTGCTTCAGCGCAACCTCCAGCTCGTTGTAGTGGTTGCGTATGTCGCGCGTTTCGCCCCATACGGCTTCCACGTCTCGTCGAAGGTTGACTCTTTCGAGTCCGCAAGCTCGAAGCCGTCCATCAGGTCGGTCTCGTCCATCTTCTTGCTTGCGTGCTTGTCCTTGGCGAGCTGCAGCCCGAGGTATGAGCGTTTCACGACGGGCCTCTGCTTGTAGGCGATGCTGTAGCAGGGGCGTCCTCCGTCGATGCCGAACCACAGGAGCATGTTTTCGTTCGGAGAGCGCAGTGTCCTCGTCCCTCCGTCTGCCGCCGCCTGCGCCATGGCGGCAATCGTGCAGAGCAGCATCAGTGCCAGTAATTTAATTCTGTTCATATCCGTTTTTGTTTATCCTTATATATAGCCAGTGTAGCCTGACCTTTTATATATAAGGGCTGTTTTGTTTTATGTATGCGGGAGATTTGCTTATCCTTATATATACGAGCAGTGGGACGCAGTAGCCTGCGCCCCATTGTCTGTTGGTCTTATCTTCCCGACTGCGAAATCAGGTCGGTGATGTCGTTGTTGAACGTCTCGTTCTTCATCAGCTCCTCGATGCTTACGTGCATGCGGTACCGCCAGTAGTGCTTCGGATTGGCAGGGATGTTGATGCGCTCGGCGTTCGGGTCTGCCAGCCGGATTTCCTCGTCGATGCTCATCCAGTCCTGTATGCCGAGGATGCAGAGCATGCTCGGCGAGGTGAGGTGGCGGCTGACGACGTCTCTTGCGAGCCATCCCGGCAGCGGATGCGGAGCCGGGCCGCCGCGGTGGAGCATGCTGTTGAAGTAGTCCTGCGTGCGTGCCCAGTCCTCGTCCCACCACTGGCGGAGCGTCGCCATGTCGTGGGTGGAGATGGTGCTCACGCTGCGGTAGGGGTTAGCCCCGAGGTGTCCGAATCGTACCTTCGGGTCTTTCGGCATGCTCTGTATCTCGAGCGAGAGGATGCGGAGTTCGTCCATCACCCATGCCACGCAGTCGGGTACCATGCCGAGGTCTTCGGCACAGACGAGCATGCGTGTCGCATTGACCAGCTTGGGCAGCTTCTTCATCGCCTCCTGATACCAGAACTGGTTGTTGCGGCGATAGTAATAGTCGTTGTACAGACGGTTGAACACCGCCTTGTCGCTGTCGTAAAGGCTCTCGTAGATGAACGCGAACTGAACGCTGATGCGTGGGTGGAACCGGTTCGGGTCGCGGTGGTCGCGTACAAATAGCACGTCGCTGATGAGCGAATAGAGTCCGTCGCGAATCCACACGTCCTTGTCGGTGTCTTTGCCTTCGAAGGCTTTCTCCACCTTGCGCTGCGTATCGTATTCGGCGCGCATCTTGTAGCGGTCGCCCCAAGTGTGCTCCACGTACTTTTCGCGTACCTCGTCGGCATGTTCGCGGAAGACGCGGTCGAGCACCCAGTCGGCTATGAACGGCTCGGTGAACAGCTCTTCCTGCCAGTGCAGTCCGTATCCCTCCACCTCCTCGCGGCTCATTCCGAGTGCCGGGGAGAACTGGCCGAGCAGTCCGTGAACCGAGTGTACGGGAATCTCCCAGATGCGGAAGAAGCCCAGCACGTGGTCAATGCGGTAGGCGTCGAAATACTTCGCCATGTTCTGGAATCGGTTCACCCACCACTGGCAGCCGTCCTTGATCATCTCGTCCCAGTTGTAGGTGGGGAAGCCCCAGTTCTGCCCGTTCACTGAGAAGTCGTCGGGCGGTGCGCCTGCCTGTCCGTTGAGGTTGAAGTAGCGCGGCTCCGTCCATACGTCGCAGCCGTGGCGGCTCACGCCGATGGGGATGTCGCCCTTGAGGATGACCTTTTTCGACTGTGCGTATTCATGGACGGCTTTCAGCTGACTGCTGAGGATGAACTGCACATAATAGTAGAACGCCACCTCCTTGTACGCCTTGTTGCGTGGCGAGGAGAGCGTCTTGCGGTCGGCTTCGTCCCACTGCTTGTGGTCTTGCCAACGCGAGAAGTCGGCCGTGTGATACTTGTCGCGCAGAAAGCTGTATTGGGCGTAGGGTACGAGCCAGCTCTCGGTTTCGGCAAAGAACGCCTTGAAGGCATCGCTGTCCAATACGGCCTTGCCCTCCTGCTCGAAAAGCAGGCGGAGGTATTCGGTCTTCGTGTCGTTCACGCGCTCGTAGTCTATCTGCGGCAGGGCGTTGAGTTCCTTGCGCAGTGTCTCGAACCTCTCGCGCTGCTTCTTGTCCTTCAGCTCCGGCAGGGAGGTCAGGTCGGCATACTGCGGATGCAGTGCAAAGATGGATATGCAGCTGTAGGGATAAGAGTCCGTCCAAGTATGGGTAGTCGTGGTGTCGTTGATAGGGAGGATTTGCAGCGCACGCTGCTTCGTCAGGCTTACCCAGTCAATCATCTTCTTCAGGTCGCCGAAGTCGCCGATACCGAAGCTCGTCTCGGAGCGGAGCGAGAACACCGGCACGAGCGTGCCTGCCACGCGGACGGGCGGAATGGGGAAGAGGGCCTCGTCGAGTTCGTAGACAACGGCATCACCGTCTTCCATCGTCGGAAGCTCAATGGTGCGGTTGTTGCTCTGTTCCCAGACCGGGGTCAGGTCGCTGCTCTCGTTCTCAATGAAGAACTTCACCTCGAACTTGCTGCCGGCCAGAAGCGAGGCATCCAGCTCTACTGCCCATTCGTTGATGTTCTGCAGGCGCATGGGCAGAGACTTCTCCGTCTTCCATGCACCTATCAGTGGGTCGGAGCCGGAAATGTGGAGCCGGTCGCCGTCGTTGAGCTGTGGGGCGCGTAGCTTAAGGTAGACGACCTTGTTGAAACGGTTGAGCGCAGCCTTGTCGGTCTTTACATTCTTCACGCAGCCGGTAATGGCTGATGTGTAGAGGTAGGCATTGTCGGGAATGTCGTTCCAGTGGTCGAAAATGCGGTAGTTCAGTCCTCGCTCGGCATCGAATACCAAGCGGTGGGTGAAAGTGCTCCATTCCCTGCGCTCCTCGTAGTCTCCTCTAAGGATGGTGTAGAAATAGTCAATCTGTGTGCCGGGCTTAACATCCCTGTTGATGTCCACCGACCATCGGTGTCCGTCGCCCGTATGCATCCTGTACTGGGAAGCCTCGATGCTTCCGCCATGCAGCCCCGTTACGATATTCAGGACCAAATCCTGTCCATAATAGGTCTGATAGTCTATATTAAATTGTAAATTCATAGAGCTGGGTTAGTTATTTTGCTCCAAAGTTAATAATAAAAAGTCAAAGTTACACCCATAAATTGCATGAATTATTTCAATTGTTGCGTAATCGTTTGCGCGCCTGTGGTTGCCGTCCGTGCTCAGATGGTCGGGTATGCCTGTTCAAGAGGCTGTGGAACGGTTTTGCGTTTCAGGATTCATTAACAAATTTGCAGCGAGTCTTTTCTATAAAAGGAAGGGACAGACGTCCCCGTCTGTCCCTTCCTTTTGTCTTGTCCGATAAAGTCATCTTGACTTCTATATATGAATTACAAAAGGCAATACGATTTCATTTTATATTCCTAATGCAAGACGTACAGATAAGTTTTATCAAGAAACAAATGCGCCAATGTCTTTTACTTGGATTTGGACTTTGATGCAAAGTTGTATGTGATATGGAATAGCACATACTGGGGGAGTACATTGTAATATTTCTCCTCAATTCCCTGTGCATTAAGCGTCCGGGTAACATTGTTCAGCTGATGCAGTATGTCGTATCCGTCTAATTGGAGCAGCCACTTGCCATTGGCCAGAGGATAGCTTAGGCGTGCGTTCCATACCCATTCGTTCCTATCCAAGGCATTGTTGGTGTATCCGTGGTGAGTGTAAAGGGTCATGCCCGTGCTGACCTGCATGTTCCATGGCAGCTGTACTTGTGCCGTGAAGCCGTTTTTCATTTCCAGTGTCTTGATGGTGGAGAAGTCCTGTCGTGCACTTGTGGTTCTTCCCCATGTTGCATCGGAGAACAGACCTATAGACGCTGAAGCCCCCAAGCTGTAGTCTACTTGGATATTCTCTGTCAACAGCCGTGTCCCGACAATGCAGCGTTCTGGGGCAGGCATGTCGCTGTTACCCGTGTAGTCAACGCTGCGGTTGTATCCGATGCCCAACATTGTCTTGAGGTTGATGTTTTTCAGCTTTCCGACAGGACTGCTCATTCCGATGTTCAGGTTTCCCGTCCAGTTCCCATTGACATTCATCGGCTGATTGGTCCTGACGCCCGACTGCCTGTCGTATAGATAGCTCATGGCAATTGCGTTTTGCACGGGCTTAAAGACTCCCTCTATTGCCCACATGGCTTTCTTTGCAGGATATATCCTGACGAAAGAGGCAATGACCTGATGATACAGGGAAGTTCTGAGGTGGGGATTCCCTGTGGCAATGTTGAGTGGATTCGTAGTGTCGTGTATGTTCAGGTACATGTTCATGTCCGGGCTTTGAGATTGCAGGGCGTATTGCAACATGGCCTGATACTTATAGTTCGTACTCGTCCATTTCAGATAGGTGCTTTGTATGTTGATAAGGATGTTGCGCTTTGTGAATGTCGTGTCAACGCTACCGCGGAAATAGGACAGCTCCCTGTTCTGAAAGGAGAGCGGTGTTGCCAGCTGCGCCTGCCAGATGGATTTCCCGGTCTTATAATCCCATATCAAGAACGATTCTATTGTATGCCGGTTTGTCCGTAGTCTGGATTCATAGCTGTTGTCGCTGTCTAATGTGTGCAGATAGGCAGTGTAGGAGGGAAGTTCGCCCAAGGCATGGTTGTTGTCCTCTTCCCAGCCTGAAAGCTGATGGAACAGGTAAAGCATCGAGGTCGATTTAGTGTAATTCCGGTCAAATCCGTAGCTGAAGTTTATGGATAGATTCTTATTAGCGATATAGCTGTATGTAGTCTTTGCCGTGATGCTGTAGTCGCGGTTGGGGACAACATCGAAATACCTGTTCCTGAAATCCTTTGAGGCAAGTTTTCCCTGCGAATAGTATTCAATCAGGTTATGGTCGAATATATTTTGCTTCGTATCATTATACGATGAGCTTAGATATAGTGTGAGGTAATCTGGTATGCGGTTGAACTTGATGATGGATTTCAGCTCCAGTCCTGCCTGCCATCCATGCAGATTCTCTTTCGCCTGTTTTGTGTTCCTGTTGATGGCAGCGGTTTGCAGGCTGCCGGCCAGCTGTCGGGTGAATAGACTCCCGGTTGTGATTCCGCTGCTGAAGATACCGTCTCTGTTGGCCAGTATTGAGGCATAGTCCGACCAGTTATGGTTGTTGCTATAGCTGAAACGCGGCAGAATCTCGAGATTGGCTTTCTTCCACTCGAAGTATATGCGGTTGTCGGCAGAAACAGAGAAAGACTTTTTCCGTGCGTTGTCCGCTATGCGGTTAAACAGGTTTCCGCCATTAATGAAGTGGGTCTGATAGGTTTGCAGCTCGGTAGTGTTTTTGGAGTGGGCGACATTGACGTTTCCGCTTATTTTATACCGTCCGTCCATGTCGTCTATGTCGTAGTCTATGCCTCCGTTCTGTAGTGTTGTTATCCCTTCCTGTAGCTCTGCCGGACTCCAGTTCGTGTTTTCTCCGGGCTTGTCGCTGCTGTTCAGGTTGTTGGCATTGCCATAGACTCCTATTCTTGAGTGGTTGGTATGGCGCAGGGCAAATAGCCGGGCAAGGTACAGGTCGTCGTTTCCGCCGCCAAGCTCCACATTCCCCGAGAATCCGGCAGAGTATTGTTTCTTCAGCCTTACGTCCATTACGTATCGCTCGTCGCCTGCCACTCTGTGCCCGGTAAATTTGCTGTCATCTCCTTGCTTCCTGTATACGTCTATTTTATTTACCATGTAATTGGGAAGGTTACTCAGCAGAACGCGGTTGTTTCCCTTGAAGAAATCCTTTCCGTCGAGAAGCAGGCTCTCTACAAACTGTCCGTTGACGTATATTTTACCGTCCTTTGTCAGCGTAGTTCCCGGAAGCTGTCTGATGAGAGACTCCAGCATCGACCCCTCTGCCAGTTGGAAGGCACTGGCGTCATAGACGATGGTGTCTCCTTTCAGGGTAAACTTCACCTTGGTGGCTTTCACTACCACTTCGTCCAAGTCTATGGTCTTGCTTCTTTGCAAGTAGATGTTGGGTATGTCGCGTGAATATTCCCGATGGTACAGGTTTCTCAGGGAGATGGTCTGGGTGGCTGTTTCATAGCCGTTTTTTCTTACACGGATGATATAGTCTCCTTCTTTTTTGGGAATACGCAGGGCATATTCCGACGTATAGGAGAGATTTTCCTCCGACCTGTACTCTTGTGTAGATACGGCGGAGTCTATTATTGCCGTATCACCATTTGCCGGCATAATATCTACGGTACATTCAAGAAGCTGCACCTTTGTGCCGGCTTCAAATATCTTCCCGTTGAGCATGAATGTGTTTTCCTGTGCGAATGTTGACATACTCCCCCAATAAAGGAACAAGAGGAGTACGCAGGTTATTTTCTGATAGTGTTTCATATATATAAGGATAATTAATCGTAATGTATTCCAGTCATCAGGTTTTCTGTGCCGGTAGTTTCCTGTTGGCGTAGTCTGGCCTTTGGGGATAAGCTGTCTCTTGTTAGCAAACAGCATTGCAACTAATTTCTTTTGCAAAAGTATAAAAAGAAAATGAAACAAGCAAACATTCTTTAATATTATCATTTTTTTTTATATTACTGCGTTAAATTGATAGTTCGGATTGTCGGAAGAATGTTGATGGAAGCAAGAAGACGATAGTTAAAAATATTGACAAAGATGAAATAGCCTCATTGACAGAATATTTACGGAGAGGAAAATGTAACGTCTTAGTGGTCAGAAGTTTTTCGTTCTTGGTACGGATAAGGTCCGTTCATATTTCCAACAAGCCTTATTCGTTATGCGAACAAGCCTTGCCGGCAGGCCGGAAGTGGCACTTTCACCACCTGAAAGTGCCACTCTTCCCTTTCCGTTTGGAATTTATTTTACAGATAGCATACGCCTGCTGTTTGGAGAATCCATATAGCATCCGTGGTGGGGGGAAAGGAAAAAGGCATCGGACTATCACAGCCCAATGCCTCCGTAAGCTAATCATATATAATCATGAAAAAATTATTCGGTCGTCTTGTCCTTGATAATCGTTACTGCCAGCGCACCGATAACGAGGGCAACGCCTGCTACAATCATCATGTTGCTTTGTACCGAACCCACCATGCCGAGGATAATGCCACCTACGGCAGCCGCCACAATCTGCGGAATACAGATGGTTCCGTTGAAGAGTCCGAGGTAGGCACCCATGTGGCCGTAGCCTCGAGGGCGTTGGTAACGAAGGTAAACGGCATGGCGAGCATGGCCGCCCATGCGCAGCCGATGAGGACGAACGGCAGGAACATCATGTACTGGTCGTGAACAAAGGCGGTCATGGCGAAGCCGATGCCGCCAAGGACGAGCGAGAGGCTGTAGGCCATCTTGCGGTTCTTGAACTGCGGCAGCACCATGGCCCATACCACGGAGCCGATGGCCTGTACGGCGAAGAGGATGCCCACCCAGTTTCCGGCAGCCTGATAGCCTTCGCTGGCTACGTCGGTAGTGCCCCAGCAGTTGGCGGCAACCGTCCCGTTGGTGTAGGTCCACATATACATGAAGGCAAACCAGCAGAAGAACTGAACGAGGCCTACCTTCCAGAAAGTAGAGGGTGCGTTCTTGAGAAGGTCTATCCAGTTGGATTTCGACTCGTTGTCGGATTCTTTCAGGTTGTGATACTCTGCGTATTCCTTCGGGGGCATCTCCTTCACCTTGGCAGTCGTGTAGATGACGCAGAGGATAAGGATGGCTGCACCGATGTAGAAGGAATAGATAACCGAGTCGGGGACGATGCCCGGGGCGGCAACATTGGCGATGCCAAGTGCTGCAAAGGCGTATGGGAAGACGAATCCTACCACTGAGCCGGCGTTGCAGAGGAAGCTCTGAATGGCGTAGGCAAGGCCTTTCTGCTTCTCGTTCACCTCGTCGCCTACGAGCATCTTGAACGGCTGCATCGCCATGTTGATGCTTGTGTCGAGGAACATCAGCGCAACCAGTCCGAAAATCATGGCCGTGGAAACGCTCATGCCGAGTGAGCCGGCATTGGGCAGCAGGCACATGACCAGCACGGCAAAGGCAGCACCCACGAAGAGATAGGGAATGCGGCGGCCGAAGCGCGTCCATGTCTTGTCGGAAAGTGTGCCGACAATCGGCTGCACGAGGATTCCCATCAGTGGCGGAAGAATCCAGAAGTAGCTCAGGCTGTGCGGGTCTGCACCGAGAGTAGCGAAGATTCGCGAGATGTTTGCACTTTGGAGTGCGTAGGCAATCTGCACTCCGAAGAATCCGAAACTCAGATTCCAGAGTTGCCAGAATGTTTTATCAGCTCTTTGTTTCATTGTATTTTATTTTTAATTCTGTAGCTATGGTTGAAGGGGAATTGGCCCCTGAAAGGCTATGTTGGCTTGTCCTCCTGATTCATGAGCATATTATGCCATGTCTTGGCAGTTCCTTTCCGAAGCCTGTGCGGTCTTGGTGAATTATGAATTACCTCGTTGTCCCTCTGATGATAAGCCGCGTTCGCACCACTCTTTTTTCGATGCTGTCTTTCGGAAGTGCACCCTCTACCTTTTCTATAAGGATGTTGGCTGCCTCTTCCCCTACCCGGAGTCCGCGCTGCTCGACGGTAGTCAGCATGGGTTCGCAGGCAATGGCACGTTCGCCGTTGGTGAATCCGCAGATGGAAATGTCGTCGGGTATGCGGTAGCCCATCCGCTTGCACGAATAGAGAATACCGATGGCAGTATCGTCGTTGACGGCAAAGAATGAGTCGGGTGGGGTGGGAAGCTCCATCACGTCGGGAGTTATCGCCTCGGCATCGGCCCTGTTGTCGCAGATGCGTATCAGTCTGTCGTCGGGTTTCAGGCCGTGCTTCAGGAGCGCGTCGCGGTAGCCGTTGTACCGGTTCTTGCCAATCTCAAGATTGAGCGATACGCCGTAGTAGGCAATGCGCTTGCATCCGGTGTCTATCAGATGGGTAACGGCGGCGTAGGCACCCATGTAGTCGTCGACCACCACACGGCTGGCGTTGACGCCCGTGCTGATGCGGTCGTAGAAGACAAGCGGCAGGCCGTGGTCGACGAGCTGTTGGAAGTGGTCGTACTTGATGGAGTCCTTGGCCTGCGAAACGATGACGCCGCAGACTTTGTTCTCATAGAACGATTTGCATATTTGCACTTCCTTGTCGTATTTCTCCCCACTCTGTGCCACCATGACGCGGTAGCCGCGGGCAGAAGCCTCTTCCTCGATGCCTGCCAATACGGACGAGAAGTAGAAATGAGTGAACTGTGGGACAATAACCCCGATGATTTTCAGCGGTTGCACTTTGCTTTTGCGCAACGTTTCGGCTATCATGTTCGGGAGAAAATTGTGCTCGCGCGCGTACTTTTTTATTTCTTCGCGCTTTTCTACCGAAATGCGCGGACTGTCTTTCAGTGCACGCGAGACGGTAGCCACCGAAACCCCAAGGTCCCGGGCTATATCTTTCATCGTCAAGTTTGAACCTTCTTTCATCAGATTCCTGTTGGTTTTTAGTATAAATATGAATTGTATCGCAAAAATACACAATTTAACTGACTCGTTGACCTGTGTCAATTATTTAATGCAAAAATAAATGTGCAAACGTTTGCATAAACCTTTTCGCAAATTTAATGGAAAAAAAGTGCAAAATAATTTTAATACCTATAACTTTGCAAAAAATTAAGCCCATGACACGGCTATTAACCAAAACAAAGTTTTGAGAACGATCATACTTTAATCAATTATAATAACTTTAACAACAAAATGATGAAGCAGGTAAAATGCAAATTTCCTGTCAGGATGTTCGCCTTTGTAGTAGGCCTTCTCCTGTCAGCAAGTGCCTTTGCACAGTCAACTGTCAATGGCCATGTTAAGGATGCTGCCGGCGAGCCAATCATTGGTGCCTCTGTCCTCATTGACGGGACTACCAACGGTACAATGACTGACCTTGACGGTAACTTTTCTCTTAGCGTACAGCCCGGTGCTACTCTGACCATTTCTTACATTGGCTTTCAGAAGCAGCAGGTTACAGCAGCAGACGGAATGGTCATAACGCTGCTGGAAGACGCAGCACAGCAGATGAACGAAGTAGTCGTTATCGGTTACGGTGCTGTGAAGAAGAGCGACCTTACGGGGTCTGTCATGGCTCTCAAGCCGGACAGCAAGAACAAGGGGCTCGTTGTCAATCCGCAGGACTTGTTGGCAGGTAAGGCTGCCGGCGTAAGCGTCATTTCCACTGACGGTACTCCGGGTGGTGGTGCGCAGATTCGCGTGCGTGGCGGTGCTTCGCTGAACGCTTCCAACGACCCGTTGATTGTTATCGACGGTGTGGCAATGGACAACAGCGGCGTGAAGGGTGTTTCCAACATTCTCTCAACCATCAATCCGCAGGACATCGAGTCTTTTAACGTGCTGAAGGATGCTTCTGCAACGGCTATCTATGGTTCGCGCGGTTCTAACGGTGTCATCATCATTACGACCAAGAAGGGCCGCATGGGGCTGAACGTATCATACGCAGGTAGCGTTACCATGAGCATGAAGAAGAAGACTATTGACGTGATGGATGCTGCCCAGTATCGCAGTTTCATCAAGGATTTGTTTGGCGAAGACAGCGACCCGTATCGTTTGCTGGGTACGGCCAACACCAACTGGCAGGACGAAATCTATCGTACTGCATGGAGCCACGACCACAACGTAACCGTTTCGGGTGCTACGGATTTGGGCGATGATCACAGCCTCCCGTATCGTCTGTCTTTCGGCTACACTAACCAACAGGGTATCGTGAAGACTTCCGACTTCGAGCGTTATACCGCATCTCTCAATCTGAATCCTTCGTTCTTCGATGAGCACTTGAACGTAAATCTCAACGCGAAGGGTATGTACGCCAAGTCTCGCTTTGCAGACAAGAATGCCATTTCTTCAGCTGTGAGAATGGACCCGACCCAGGCAATCAATGCCTTCACCTCTCCTTATCATACAGGTCTGAAAAACATCGATCAGACCCTCAAGAACTTTGGAGGATATTATGAATGGACAAGTGATGGAACTTCTCTTGAAGACAGCACATGGCCTTATACCAAGTTCAATGAAGCTACTGCCAACCCTGTTGCTCTGCTGAACCTCAAGGATGACCGTGCACACAGCCGTGAATTTATCGGTAGCGCAGACTTCGATTACAAGCTGCATGGCTTTGAGGACCTGCGTCTCCACCTTACTTTGGGTGCCGACATTGCAAAGGGTAAGCAGGATACCGACATTGACCCGGCTTCTCCGGCTGCTCTCTATTACGGCTCTTATGGTTTTGAGGAAATTTTCAAGCGCAATCTCTCTCTTAGTGCATACGGCCAGTACTTCCACGACTTCAATGATGCTGCAATGAACCATTTCGACATCATGGCCGGTTATGAGTACCAGAGTTTCTATTCGACCAAGAAAAACGATTACGTAGGCTATTACCGCTCAACCAACAATAATGCGGATAAGGCTGGTACGGCCCGTGAGCACACTCCGTACAACTTTGCCACCGACCACTATCTTGTTTCATTCTTCGGCCGTGCCAACTATTCTCTTATGGATCGTTACATGATTACCGCTACCGTGCGTGCCGATGGTGCTTCCCGTTTCAAGAAGCACTGGGCATGGTTCCCGTCATTCGCCTTTGCTTGGAAGATGAAGGACGAGAAGGCGTTCCGCGATATTAAGTGGCTTTCCGACCTGAAGCTCCGCCTCGGTTGGGGTATGACGGGTCAGCAGGAAGGTGTTGCCGATTATGGCTGGATACCTACCTACGAGAAGAGCACGGGTACAAACGGCTTCTATCCTATCATTGATATGAATGGTGACGGCAAGATTACTGCTGAGGATGGTACTCTCTATCGTCCGGCCAACTTTACTCCTGACCTGAAGTGGGAAACTACTACTACTTACAACGTGGGGCTTGACTTCGGTTTCTGGAATCAGCGACTGACTGGTGCCGTAGACTGGTATTTCCGCAAGACCACCGACTTGCTCAACTATGCTCCGTATGCAGCTATGGGTATGTATAAGAACAGGGCATGGCAGAACATTGGCTCTCTGAACAATACGGGTGTTGAGGTTCAGCTCGACTGGAAGGCTGTCCGTGCGAAAGACCTTTATTGGACTATCGGCTACAACTTCACCTATAACTACAACAAGATTACCGACCTGAGCGGTGCAGCCGTAGGCGGTATGCCTATTGAGACTGGTCCCGGTGCAGCCGGCGGTACAGGTAACTATGTGCAGGCCCATCAGGTGGGCTACGCTGCTAACTCATTCTATGTATATCAGCAGGTTTATGACAAGAACGGTATGCCTATCGAAGGTCAGGTAGTTGACCGCAACGGTGATGGCTCTATTACTTCTGCCGACCGTTATCTCTACAAGAGTCCGGCTGCTCCTATCCTGATGGGTCTCTCTTCCCGTCTCGAATATAAGAACTTTGACCTCGGCTTCGCACTTCGTGCAAGTATCGGCAACTACGTGTTCAACGACTTTGAGGCTACAAGCTCTAACCTCAGCCAGTCTTCTGTATATGCACAGAAAGCTTACATCAGCAACCGTCCTCTCAATGTTTTGAGCCGTGGATGGCAGACTGACAACTTGACTTCTACTCAGTCAGACTACTACGTAAAGAATGCTTCCTTCCTGAAGATGGACAACGTAACCTTGGGTTACAGCTTTGCAGACCTCTTCAAGTCTGAGGGCTGGCACGGTCTGAACGGTCGTGTTTATGCAACGGCATCCAACGTATTTACCATCACGAAGTATAAGGGTATTGACCCGGAAATCCCGAACGGTGTAGACAATAATATCTATCCACGTCCGTTCTCCGTTATCCTCGGTCTTAACCTGAACTTTTAACCCATTTAATTGAGAATAAAATGAAAAGATATATTAAGAATATTGTCCCGGTGGCAGCAGCAGCTCTTATGATGGGCCTCTCTTCATGTGTCGGTGATTTGGACAATGCGGAGAATCCGAAGGACCCGAATATCAGCACCGAAAACAACATTATAGGAGAATACAATAAGTGCTACGCCAACCTTGCACTTCCCGGCAACAGTGGTGCCAACGGCGACTCCGACCTTGACGGCTACGATGGCGGTACGGCAGGTTTCGTTCGTCAGTTGTGGAACGTGAACGAACTTCCTACCGATGAGGCTATCTGCGGATGGGGTGATGCAGGTATTCAGGAGTTTGTGTTCAACAGCTATGGTTCTTCTCACCCAATGACTGCCATGTTCTATTTCCGTCTTACAAATGGTATCACCTATTGTAACGACTATCTGGTCAAGGCTGCCGATTACGACAAGACGATGACTGCAGAGGTTCGTTTCGTACGTGCTTTGCACTATTTCTACTTGATGGATACGTTCGGAAATATTCCTTTCTCTGAAACAACGCTTATAAAGCCAAAGCAGATTTCGCGTAAGGAGGCTTACGACTATATAGAAAAAGAGCTTCTTGACATAGAGCCGGACCTTGGTGCTGCCAAGGCAAGAGTTTCTTCCGAAGCCGGCTACGGCCGTGCCAACAAGGCTGCTGCGTGGATGCTCCTCGCTCGTCTTTATCTGAACGCAGAGGTTTACACGGGTACTCCTCAGTGGGAGAAGGCTGCCAAGTATGCCAAGATGGTGATGGATTCTGACTATAAGCTGAATACCACCGGCAGTGCGAATGGAAAGTGGTCGGCATACCAGATGCTCTTCATGGGCGACAATGGTGAGTCGAGTGCCGCTAAGGAAATAGTATTCCCAATCCTTGCAGACGGTATCACTACGACAAGCTATGGTGGTTCGTTCTTCGTGATAGCTTCTACCTTTGATAATAAGATGCACGCTGACGAAAGTAATCCGAATGCATCAAATGGAACTACTGGTATGTGGGCAGGAAACCGTGCCCGTCCTGACCTTCTCAAGAAGTTCTTCCCTAATGGCGATGCCCCTCAGGTTGAATCTTATAATATGGTAAAGAAGGCGAAAGACGACCGTGCCATCTTCTGGGGCAAGGACCGCAACCTCGACAATGTTACTCAGTCTACCTTTACAGACGGGTATGCCGTGGCTAAGTTCCTGAACTTCCACTCCGATGGTTCTGCTACCCACGATGCACAGTTCCCCGATATGGATTATCCTTTGATGCGTGTTGCAGAGGCCTATCTGATGTATGCAGAGGCTGAAGCCCGTCTCAATGGCAATGTGGCGACAGGTGAAGCCGCTGCCGCCATCAATGCTCTCCGTGCCCGTGCTCACAATGCCAATCTGAAGGGTGTTTACAATCTCTCTGACATTTGCGACGAGTGGAGCCGTGAGTTCTACTTCGAGGGTCTGCGCCGTACCACGCTTGTTCGCTTCGGCCGTTTCGGTGGCAGCAACGACTACAACTGGACATGGAAGGGTGGCGACAAGGAAGGCCGCAACTTTGAGGCAACTCGTAACATCTATGCCATTCCTCTGCAGGAATTCTCTGCAAACGAGAATTTGGTTCAAAATCCCGGTTACTAAAATAAGAACGGCATGAGGGCTGTCTTTCATCCCTCTGCCAGTTCAACCAAACAATTAAACAACAACTAAAATGAAGAAGATATTTAGTTTGATATTGGCTGTTTGTTTTGCCGGCATGTTTACAGCATGCTCCGACGACAGGGATGCCAACCCAACCATACAGCAGCCTACAACATTCATGCTGAATCAGCCTGTTTACTCTTCAGGCATTGATTTGGCTATTGCCAAGACCATCTCATTCTCTTGGTCGCAGCCAGACTATGGTCTGCCGTTGGCTGCTAACTACAAGTTGCAGGTTTCCAACAATGGTCAGTTTACACAGGCTTTCGACCCTAACATAAAGCAGGAAGAACAGCTCGGAAAGGCCAACTTCGTTACCATCAACGACGCTTACAAGTATTGCAAGGGTGAAATGCGTGCAGTAAATCTTGCCAAGGCTCTTCAGCAGCTTAATGCTTACAAAGAGGAGGCAGTACCTGCCACCAGCGAGGTATGGGTACGCTGCATGGCTATCACAACCGGTGCAGAGCCTGTTTACTCCAATGCCGTTAAGCTCAGTGTCGCTCCTGTCTATGTAGAGCTGAAGGATGCTCCTCCTGCTACATGGTATCTGATTGGTAGCTGCATCGGTGATGGTGCTTGGACCAATGGCAAGGATGCTATCGGTTCCTCTATGCTCCCGATGTACACCAAGCCCGGTGAAATCTACGACAAGGGAACGGGCGATGGTACATTTGAGTATACTGGCTACTTCCCTGCTGATGCTCAGTTTAAGATTGTCAAGACTCCGGGAGACTGGGATCATAATGTTGTCTGTGGCGGCGGTGCACCGTTGTTGACTTCTGTACGCGATGGTGGCAACGACCCGGGTAACATTACCGTATCTGCAGCAGGCTACTACACTATCACCTTGAAGTCGAAGACAGGCGAAACTACCATTACAAAGGCTACGAGTACACCGTCTGCAAGCTATCCTATAATGAACATGCCGGGTACGCTGAACGGTTGGAACGAAAAGTCTGGCAATCCGATGACGGCCTTCTCTGCAAGTGCTGAGAATCACGACTGGGTAACAAAGGTAACTTTCGACGAAGATGCACCTGCCGATGGTGGTGTCAAGTTCGCTGCCGGTTCTTGGGACAAGAGTTGGGGTGTTGCCGACTTCCCTTATGGTATTGCCATAAGCGATGGTGATAACATTCCTTACAGGAAGGGCACGTATCTCGTTATCTTTAACGACTTCACCGGCCAGTACCTTTTCATCGAGCAGGAATAAATTTCTAAAAACCAAGAGTGGGGCAGTCTTGCCCCGCTCCAAAGAAAAAAGAATATAAAATGAAAAAGATAGCTTATTTATTAGGTCTCGTGCTTTTGGCAAGCTGTGGCGATGCGACAAGTTCGACGAGTGGGCACAGCCACTGAGCAACGCGCAGGAAGCTGCCAAGAGCATCAGCCTGACGGCAACAGCAGCTCCTGTCGTTAACTTTGAGACAGTCGGACAGGATTCTGTTGTACTCTGTACGCCCGTTCTGACAGCCGACGACGAAATCGGTAAGGAAACTTATACCATTACGCTTTATAATGCAGACAAGACTGCCAGTCAGAAACTGAACTCCGACAAGAATGGTCGTGTGAAAGCCCTTGAGCTGCAGACTGCCGTTGAGGGATTGTATGGCAAGGCAGGCGACCTTCGCAAGATTCCTGCAACCATTACCGACCAAGTTCTTCTCCTTCGTGGCGAAGCGTTCACTCTGAAGGCTGACTTTGAGGCACAGGTGAAGCTTATTGCTCCTTCCTTTGCTGAGTTTATCTATGAGATTGGCAACGAAGGTAACTGGAAGACGGTGCAGTATCTCCGTAGCAAGGAGCAGGACGGCAACTATCTTGGCTACTGCTTCCTGAACGGTGAGTTCAAGTTCCGCAGCAATGAGACTGCTTGGGATGGCCCAGACTGGGAGTATGGCGGCACTGAAGGTTCTCTCTCGGAGAACGGTGTAGGTAACTTCCCTGATCCGGGTAAGGGCTTCTATAAGGTGGAGGCAAGTCTTGCCAACGGCACCTTGAAGCTGACTAAGGTTGAAACCATCAGTATTATCGGTTCTGTGCTTGACAAGGACTGGAAGATTGACGGCGATATGACCTTCAATGAGGCCGACAAGTCTTGGACTTGGACAGGCCATCTTGATGCCGGTGAGATGAAGTTCCGTGTCAATCACGACTGGGCTATCTCTTGGGGTGGTGCCAACGATAACGAGAAGGCTTTCGACAATTTGACAGAGAACGGTGGCAAGAACCTGAAGATAGACGAAGCAGGTGAATATACCGTCAAGCTCTTCATCACCTACGAGGGTAACAACCGTGTTGAAATTTTGAAGTAATCATCAAACTGTTTAGGTTTATTATAATGGGAGGAGAACATCGCGAGATGTTCTCCTTTTTTGTTCTGTTCCTGTTGCCGGTAAATGTGGATGGAACTGCTGCTGCCCGGGAAATATCAGACGCATAGTGAACGGGCTGTAGACGCGGTCGGATTTTTCCGTTTCGTCGTATAATATCCTCCAGTTTTATTTTTCTGTTTTTGCTGTCATGCTGTCAACCCTTGTAATGTATTGGCTGTCAATGGTGTTTTTGTTAAAATAGCTGAAGGTATGACAGTAAAATTCTCTCAAGGTGCTGTGTGGCCCACCGTTCGGTATGCTTCCATTGCTGCTTGTTACCGTTGTCGGGACAAGTCTGTTCTGTTTCCTTTTGCTTGTGGCTGACACGGTTGGCGGTACGGGAGTGTCCTGTGTTTTAGCCGGGTCAGCTTTTATGAACAAAGGTTAAAAGCCAAAATATATTGTAATTATTACAAGAAGTATTTGTTTCTTTCGGAAATTACCTATATCTTTGCATTATCAAAAACATTAAGAGATAAGATTATGGCTAAGAGAAACGAAGTTTATAAGTGTGCAGAGTGTGGCAACATCGTAGAGGTTCTGAGCGGTAGCGAGAGCAGCGTTTGCGGTATGCAGCTCCTGACAGAGAATACGACCGATGCAGCAACTGAGAAGCACGTTCCTGTAGTGGAGAAAATAGAAGGTGGCTATCGTGTAACCGTTGGCGAAGTTGAGCATCCGATGACAGAGGCTCACTCTATTCAATGGATTGAGCTGATAACGGAGAACAATGAGCTGCTCCGCAAGTATCTTGCTCCGACCGACAAGCCGGTAGCTGAGTTCAAAACCGATGCCAAGGAAGTCTATGCCCGTGAGTATTGCAACCTGCACGGTCTTTGGAGAAGTAAGTAAGCACTTGACTAAGATATATAATATTGGCGAGGACATTCCCACGTGGGAGTGTCCTCGCTGTCTTTTGTTTATTCAGATAGTCGGAATATGTATTATAGCGTGATAGCCTTTGTTCATGTTTAGGTAGAAGACGATACTTGTCCAATCCTCCTAAATTGACGAAGAAACCTGTTCAAAAATTAAAGCTGACACTTGCCATTATGCTCCGCGGACGCAGGCGGCTAATGGAATAAAGTTGGTAAAGGTCGGTTATTCTACGCTCTTCATAGGTGTCCGTTCCCCAGAGATTCTTCAGGTCCAACCGCAGTTCATAGCTTTTTTGCCGATAGGCTATCCCCATATCGGAAAAATATTTGAAAGAGATGGCTGGGTCATTGCTATGATAGACCTCGTTAATCCATCTTATTTCCCACTTGCCGGGCATAAAGAAGAGTTTCAGGTTATGGCTGAACGATTGGACAGATGTGTTATTTGCCGCCCTGTCATCTACATTTATTTGTTTGGTATGTGAGTAGAACGACTCCGCCTCTATGGAGAACCAGTCTTTTGGTTGCATGGACAGATTTATCTGTACATAGTCATTCAGGGTTCTGAACGGCTTCACCTTGTCCTGAATGAGTACGCTGTAATTGCTGATGCGGTGGCTTGCCTCCAATGTTACTGACGACTTCGCCCAGTCAAAGTGCTTCGACACGCTCCCTGTTATGCGGATGGAGTTCATGTCTGCCCGTTTGTCGGTAGCATGGCTATGGTATATGTTGTCTTGCAAGAAGGCGTTATGCAGCGGCATTTTGCCTAAGAACAGGAACAATGTCTCTAAATTGGAAAATAATTTAAGTCGTGTATTCTTGTATTTCGCACCAAGACCAAGTGTGTGTGCGGTCGTTTGATCGAAAGTTCCCACCCCTGTTGATACGGAGTTGTAATCATACGATATGGGCAAAGCAGATATATTGCCGATGTCCAAGTCGTTCCATGTATAGGAATAATTCACATTCAATGCCCAGTAGGCCGAAGGGACTATATTGGCATAGAGACTGGGAAGAAATAAAAGATTGTGCTTGTCCTGACACTCAAATCGTCGATAGAGCCATGACAGGGGCAGTTGCATGCTGATATTGAACAAGTCAGACTCGTAGTTGAACGAGGGTGCAAAGCGGGTGTCTGTCTTCGTATATCTTTCTTGTTTGTCTTGCCCGTCTCGTCCGAGTTCTATCAGCTGCGACTTGCCGTCGCTCGAGAGCGTATAGGTAAAGACAAATTTCCCGACGCGCCCTCGCAGATAGGTCTTTGCGCCCCACATCAAACTTTCCTGTGTGAGTCTTTGCAGCATGCTGTCGGCAAGCAGCAGCCGGTTGGGCAGATAGCTGTAGCTAAAATAGCCGTTCATGCTATATGTGCGGTTGTTTTTGAGTTTCTGCATCCATTCAAACCGGTCGGAAATGCGCCGTCCCCTTGGCTCGGAAAACTGGGGGGTATGTGCACCGTTCAGCGTTCCCATGCCATGACTGGTGCTGAAATCGCCCGACAGCTTGAGCGTATTGGTCAGAAAAGTCTTTTGGCTGTTCAGCCTGTACAGCATCTCGCCCGACAGGGACCGCTTCCATGCGGTTGCTGTCATATCTTCCATGATGATGGCGTTATCATAGGAAAGGCTGGTATAGCGCGTCTCGTTTTGTTGCCACATGTTCTCCCTATCCCATATACCATCTATTTGCAGGCGGATTTCGCTGTCTTTGCCGGTCTTGAAAAGCCAATTGGTGGCAAGCAGATGAGAGGTGTTGAATGTTGTACGGTGCTCTTCAAGGTTTGGCAAGCGCATGGAGATGTTCTCTATCAGATTTTTTTCGCTGGCTATATTTCCGAAAAGATTCTTGGTGGCAATCTCCCTGAAGATGTCGTCGCCCGTATTGTTGAACTTATATAGTGAGATGCTCTGCATTTTTCTGGCGAACATCATTTCGTTCAGACGTACATCACCCAGTACTTTCTTGCTGCTTTGCAGTTCAGAACCGCTCCCTAAGGATGCTGTGCCTTGCCATACGTTTTTGGCTTCGTCGGTCAGGACAATGTTCAACGCGGCCTGCTCGGAGAAACTTTTGCCTTGCAGCATCTTGATAGACTGGTGATTCTCGTAGACCTGCACTTTCTTTACTTTATATGCAGACAGGTTTTCCGTAGCTTGGGCATACTTGTCTCCCATCAGGTCCATTCCCTCTATATAGACTTTTTCGTAGCGGCTTGCCTGATAGAGTATCGTGCCGTCCTTCTCCACCTTGAGTCCTGCCATCCGCTTGAGTACGTCAGACAGGGTTCTGTCTTGTTTTTGCCTGAAGCTGCTTACAAGATAGTTGATGGTATCTCCACGCTGCGTCATGCTCGGAGCCTTCACCTGAACCTCTTTCAGTACGACCGACTTCTCCTTTAGGCGAATTATGGTGTTGGGAGTATAATCTTTTATGGACAATGTATCGCGTTCATATCCCATGCAGCTGAAAATCAGCGCATCCCCCTGCCTGCCTTGCGGCGTGGACAGGGAGAATCTGCCGTTTTTGTCGGTTCGGGCGAAGCGCAGCGATGTTCTTCTGTTGTTTCCGAGAAGGATGACGCTGACGTTCTCCAACGGCTTCTCCGTGGAGTTAATGACCGTTCCTTTATATTCCTGCGCCTTTGCTGCTGTGCAGAAAAGTAGAAATAAAAACGCCAAATAAGAATATCGCATACGCTGTGCTGTTTTGTCGTGAAGCCCCTATTCGTATTTCTCTATCAGGTAGGGGACAAGCCTTATTTTGTCCCTTTTACTATTGAAATCTCCTAATATATGTTGGTTGATATACCCTTTTTGGTTATCCCAAAATATATATAGTTCTTTTTGGTATAGTAAAGGGGTTGTTTTCTGGTATTTCCGCTTTTCGTGGATGATGGGGACTATCTCCTTTGCAGTTTCTATTCCGATAGCCGTAAAGTTAAAACATCCCCTGCTCTCTGTAGCTTTCAGAATGACGCCGGGTAGTCCGCAGAGTTTCCAAGGGCCGTCGCTGTAAGGCAGGTCTATGGCGTACCACACAGTCCAGTCTGTTCCGCGCAATGTGCCTTTTGCTTTCTTGCAGGGATAGCCTATGATGGTTGTGTCGCCCTCAAGAAACTCCCATTCTATTGTTGGAAGGTTCTCTTCATAGCCAAAGAAGATCTTCTCGTAAAAAGATCCGTTCCACGTCAGCTGTCCGTCTTGGGGATAGTTTTTATATATCTGATAGGTCTGGCCTTTGTCGGTATTCTGTACATAATCTACAAATATTTCAATGTCCACCTTTGCCTTTCTCATGGAGTCGATGGTATTCTGATAGATTGCAGTCAGCTCACTATAATACTTTGAACTATGATTGCCAATCTCCAATACCTGCCGGTCTATCGCTGGAAACCCCACTTGGTTTGTTGTCTCGATGTATTCTGTTGCATAATGGATTTTTAGTGCCAAGGTATCAATTGGCGTATCGGCGAAAGCGCAGAAGGGCAGACTGCATAACATTAGCAGTAGTATTGTATTTTTTATCTTCATAGCACAAATCTTAATTAAACAAACTTGAATAATTGCAAATATAAAGAAAATAAATGATAAAACAATAAAATGCTGTGAGTTTAACATAAGATGTTGCAGACTTTAGGGATGAAGTGTGGAGTTATGCGGTTGTTTTGTTAAGTTTATATTGGGGAAAAGACTCCGCCATCATGGCCTGCTCAGTTAAAGACCGAAATAGGTTGTTAAAGACAGAGGTTCTTTTTATTGTGTTCTTTTCATGTTAGTTGTGGAGTAGATTTCGTGTGGCTGTAAGCTGTTGACATTCAGTGTGTTTGTAAAACTATCATTCCGACGGTACGAAAACGGCAGTTTGGCCATGCGAAAGTGCCGTTTTAGGAAAGCGAAAGCGGCATTTTCGTTTGCGGAATGGAAGTGGGTATAAGTTTTGTTTTTGTTATTTATATTGAGATTGTAGGATATTCAGGCAGCGGGCTCTGTCCTTATCTTTCTATTATTCGCCCCGTTGTAGGGACAGATCGCGTGTCTGTCCGCATGCGTGTATTGTCCTTCCCGTATTTGTTCTTTGTTTTCGGACAGACACGGGGTCTGTCCCTACAGGTTTTTGTGGGTATTTGGCTGTAGAGGCAGATGCACCCGGCTATCCGAATATGCGTATCACCCCCATCCTGCATACGTTTATCTTCTCGCGGTCAGGCGGACGGGGCATCCGTTCCCGTACGCCGGGAGCTTCTATACGCCTGTAGGGACAGACCGCGTGTCTGTCCGCATGTCCGCATTGCCCGGTCCTGTGCATGTTTGTTCGGCGTGGCCGGACAGACTAACGGCAGCTCCTAACCCGAGGAGAAGAAGTAGGCAAGTTTCAAAAGTCAAGAAAAGTACGCCAAAAAGGATTTGTTTTATTTTGTCTTTTGCCCTATTTGGAGTATCTTTGCAGAAGATATGCTGCGCTCGGCAATAAGGAAGTAAACTTCCATTGCACTTGCTGGCAATATCTTTGCAGAAGATATGCTGCGCTCGGCAATAAGGAAGTAAACTTCCATTGCACTTGCTGGCAATATCTTTGCAGAA